>CAWAJS010000022.1:0-56312 GCA_963782315.1 uncultured Chloroflexia bacterium | reverse complement strand
GCGCATATGCACTTCGGTCGCACCAGCATCCCGTAGCAACTGAACGATCGGTCCACTGGTCGTGCCACGCACGATCGAATCGTCGACCACGACCACTCGCTTGCCTTCGAGCGTCGAACGGAGCGGTGTGAACTTCAGCGCAACACCTTGTTCTCGCAATCGGGCATCAGGTTGAATGAATGTACGGCCAATGTAACGATTCTTGATCAATCCTTCGGCATACGGCAAGTTGGCTTCCTGCGCGAACCCAATCGCGGCGGGCGTTGCGGAGTCGGGAATACCCATTACCAGGTCGGCGTCAGCAGGGGATTCACGCGCCAACTCGCGACCAAGTTCCATACGTACCTGGTGGATCAAGCGATCCTGTAAGATCGAGTCTGGACGGGCGAAATAGATATATTCGAACAAGCACAGGGCACTATGCGGTGCCGGACGATCGACGATCGTTCGTGGGCCATTCTCGTCGATCATCAAAGCTTCGCCCGGCCGGATCTCGCGCACATAGGTCGCACCGATCGTATTGAGCGCACAAGATTCAGACGCGACCACCCAGCCATTGTCGCCGATACGACCAAGACACAACGGTCGCAGTCCCAGCGGATCGCGCACTGCGTACATCGCATCGCGTGTGAGCAGCGCCAAGCTATAGGCACCTTCGACCACCTGCATGAAGTGCTCGATGCGTTCCTGCCAGGTCGGGCCCTCGGGAGCCAGCAGCATCAATGTCGCGACTTCGCTATCCGATGTCGAAGACAAGCCCGCGCCACGCTTAAGTAACTCAAGACGTAATTGAGCCGCGTTCGTCAGATTCCCGTTGTGCGCGAGTGCCAGTGGACCGAGATATGATTCGAGGGTGAACGGCTGTGCGTTCATCACTTTGGAGGAGCCAGTAGTAGAATATCGTGTATGGCCGATCGCCATGTAACCCTGCAACGGTGCAAGCTTCGCTTCGTCAAAAACCTGCGACACAAGACCCATTTCCTTGTGTGCCCGCATCGTGCGGCCATCCGAAACAGCGATTCCGGCGCTTTCCTGGCCACGATGCTGCAAAGCGTATAAGCCGAAAAATGCTAATCGTGCGACGTCTTCACCTGGGGCGTAAATCCCGATAACGCCACATTCCTCGTTTGGGTGATCGCTCCACATCAGACGCCTCCTACGAACATCGACCGACAACCAACGACGCCAAGAGGGCACTCGAACCAACGGAGCAGGTCTTCATGGTGCATAGTGCGACTACCCATTAAATGGACTCCTAAGCTCACCATCGATCATTATACCGCGCTGTACTGGATGATGGTGTTGGGTTTTATTTCCTAGCTCTCATCATCCATTACGCCGTTTGACTGTATCCCCCCACATTGCTATCATGCCTAGTGAGTGGATATGAGGGCTATGGCAGTTCGTGATGGCACAGAAGAGCGTAAACTCGATCATATCAGGATCGTGCTGGAAGAAGATGTCAACGCCAAAGGTGTGACATCCGGTTTCGCAGCTTTCCGATTTCGGCACGATGCTCTTCCCGAACTCGACCTCGAGGCGATTGATACGAGCGTCTCGCTGTTTGGCAAACGTCTCAGTGCCCCACTGCTGATTTCATCGATGACCGGCGGTGCGTCGGGAGCCGAGCAAATCAACCTCAACCTCGCCGAAGCTGCTGAAATGTTAGGCGTAGCCATGGGTGTTGGTTCGCAACGCGCCGCCATCGCCAACAACGCGTTCGCCCGCACCTACCAAGTCCGTCACGTCGCACCCATGCCCTGATCATGGCCAACATCGGCGCGGTTCAGCTCAATTATGGCTTTGGCGTCGACGAATGCCGACGTGCCGTGGATATGGTCGAAGCCGACGCGCTGATTCTGCATCTCAACGCACTTCAGGAAGCGGTTCAGCCTGAAGGTAACACGAACTTCGCCGGACTGTTGAGCAAGATCGAACAGGTATGCCGCACGATCGATGTTCCTGTCGTAGTTAAAGAAGTCGGCAACGGTATTGGGGCCAACACCGCTCGCCGTCTGGTCGATGTTGGCGTGCAGGCGATCGATGTTGCTGGAGCAGGCGGGACATCGTGGAGTGAAGTCGAGCGCTATCGTCAGACCGATCCACGATCGGTCGCGCGTTGCCGCGATCTTCGCCGGATGGGGGATTCCTACGACCCAGGCGATCGTCGGAAGTGCGGGCGGCGCTACCGGACGCAATCGTAATCGGATCGGGTGGTCATACGCTCGGGCCTAGATGTCGCCAAAGCGATCGCGCTCGGTGCCGATCTGGGCGGCTCGGCTGCGCCCCACCTTTTCGCCGCCGTAGATGGCGGAAGGAACTGATGCCGTCGTCACAGGCTTACGGCGTTTATCGACGAACTGCGGATCACGATGTTTTGCGTTGGCGCTCGCGAACCTTCAGGCGTTACGCGCCACGCCGCTTGAACGAGCAGGCTAAGCCATGCATCACCGCGACCACCACTAACTGCCGACAATGCACGTATCACACCTCAGCATGCGGAATTTCCGCAATTACCGCGAACTTGAGTTGCCGCTGCAACCTGGGACGACATTGTTCTATGGGCCTAATGCAGCCGGAAAGACCACGCTGCTGGAAGCGGTGTATTTTCTCGCGACGACACGCTCGCCACGCACTTCGTTCGAACGCGAATTCATCAGTTGGGACGAGCAAGGCACTCTCGGACTGGCACCATTTACGCGCCTTGTCGCCGCAATCCTGCGTGCGAACGAGCGCATCCTCATCGAACTTGCCGTGCAGCGTAAACAGGACGCCGACGGGAACCCCCTACCGACAACCTCGCAAAACGATTCGGGTCAACAAAACCGCACGGCGGTCGCTCGATCTGGTTGGGCAACTACGTGTCGTGCTTTTCACCCCACTTGATATCGATCTCGTAACGGGCTCGCCCAGCGTGCGACGACGGTGGATCGACGTGATGCTATCGCAACTCGATGGTCGTTATGTTCGTGCCTTGTCCGAATATTCCAAAGTCGTTGTACAACGCAATGCCTTGCTACGGTCATGGCGCGAAGGGCGGCGTCCGCGGCTCGACGAAGCCCAACGCCAGATTCAATTCTGGGACAAGCAACTGGTCACAGCAGGAACCTACATTCTGGCCGAACGCTCGAGGGCGCTGCACGACATCAATGAACATGCTTCGCCGATCCACGCAGAAATATCAGGCGATCCTGCACCGTTGCGCGTCAGCTATGTCTCGACCGTAGACGCACCACTTACAGATCGGGCGGCCTTGCTCGCAGGATTCAGCCAGCAACTGGAACACACATTGCGTGATGAAATCGATCGCGGGCAGACGTTGATCGGACCACACCGCGACGACGTGCAATGGGGTTTGAACGATGTAGACCTGGGCATATATGGGTCCCGCGGACAACAACGCAGCCTCACGCTGGCGATTAAGCTCGCCGAAGCCGAACTGATGCGAACCCGCACGCAGGATGCACCCGTCCTGCTGCTGGACGACATTCTGTCGGAGCTCGACGCTGTACGTCGCGCTCACCTGCTGCAATTCATCGACCGACCCGATCAACAAACCCTGATCACCGCCGCCGACCTCGCCGACTTCGATCCTTCGTTCCTGGCACGTATCACCCGCATTCGCGTCGATCATGGGCAGGTGCTAACCGGCAGTTAACAGGTTCATTTCCAACCCTAAAAACAATCATGAGGCGGCTCCCCTTTGGGAGCCGCCTCATGATTCGTCTTCAGTGACTGTTTACAAAGCACCATGTCGTCCCGGTTTGTCATGCTGAGGCCGCGGGTGCCCTGTGGGCAAAGCATCTTTCCAGACCGCCAACGGAGGAAAGATTCCTCGGCTGCGGCCTCGGAATGACAGTAGTGATACTTGTACCGAACTTCGTAAACAACCTCTCAGTGGCCGATCCGTGGTCAGTCGTCCGTCGCTTAGCGCCTGACCACCGGCACGTAGACCTTGTGAATATTGTAATCGAAGCGTGATATCTCGGTGAGTGTGACGAACGATTCCTTCATGATCTGAATCGAGCCGTCAGGTGCATACTCACATACCATACACTGCTTCGTCGGGGTACGCGGCACTAACCGAACGACGCCCCAGTTCTCGGTGCCGTCCCCGGTGGTTGGGTTGACCGCGAAATCCTCGTACTTGAACCACAACACATTCTCGATATACTCGCGGCGTTGCCACAACATGAAGTAGATCGAGCGCATGAAATCAGCCTGACGCGCCTGGTTATCCGAGTCCAGGGGATCGCCACGGTCGCCGATCTCAGTCACCCAGATCTTGTTGTTGCTATCGCCATTATCGAGCATAACCTTTCGTATCGCTTCCATGCGTACCGGAACACGGAATAAGTCCTGAACGGCGGTAAGTTCCGGTCGCAAACCGCTTCGCATCTCCATGGGATAAGGATGATACGCGACGCCCTGGAGTGGATATACACCGTTGCCGTTGCGATAATCCTGGAACGGCACGGATTTGTATATCGCATCCAGATATTGGCGGTCGTTCAATCCGCCGACACCACAATCATCGCAACGACCCGGATGGATGCCACCCAGCACAATCTTGACATCATTGCGCCAACTGCCAAAGGATTTATCTGGTCCACCCGTTTTGAAGACGCGATAAAACTTCGTCAGCAACGTTGCCATCTTGAGGGGCGAGATACCTTTTCCACCACCTGCAATGTAACGGTTTTCCTCGTTCATCACTTCGTACGCCGCGACACGGCCTTCGTAGCGCTTGGCGATGGCAAAAGCGCGATCGAGCCAGATCCGCATGTAGCGGTTCGTGCCACAACCGTACTTATACTGCGAACAGTCGTTGAGCTCCTTTTCGTTCCTATCGAGCTCTTCGGGATCGATATAACTTGTATCGCGTGCGAGGTTGGTCGCAAGCAGGACAATCACCTTGATACGGTGACGAGGTGCGACGACATCGATAAAGTAATCATATTGCGCCAGCCGCAGTCCTTGCTCGGGTTTGGCGGCATCATAGGCAATACCATCTTCAGCACGCATCTCGAACCGTACCCAACGCACCCCGAGCGTTTCAAGGTTCCGACCCATCTCGTCATAAAAGGTTTGATTCGAGCCGTTAAGAGTTCGGGTTCGTTTTCCATTCGTAGTGGGGATCACGCACCACCATTCCCGTGAAACCAACATCCCTGGGGGCAAGGTTCTGGGAATGTGAAGGCTGCGCAATCAGCATCGTTACGACCAGGATACTCAGGAGGGTGAGAACACAGCGGCGCATCGTAGAAGTCCTTTCTTCGCCCTCCTATCGTACAGTGCGCGTGCTGAAATACAAGGCAACGCGCCTGATAAAACCATTATGCGCGAAAAAAGCACCTGATATGCTTTAGAGGGATTCGGCGAGCCGCGCGAGTACTGGCTCGGTCAGAGCCACGCCAGCCTCGCGCAGCGCCAGAATCGCAGCACCGCCGACCGCGTCGAAGCGTGGCGCGACGATCATCGTGTCGGGTAGGCAAGCACGCAGATGACGCTGGAACGCATCCGTCAACATCGGTATGTGGGCGAATAAGCCGCCCAGCAGCGCGACGTTCGCGCCGATACCAGACTGTATGATCCGCTCCACACCAGCACACGCGAGATCGGCAAGCGCTCCACCCGCGTTCCAGAGGATTCGCACGGATGCGGTGTCCCCGGCGGCAGCATGTGCGGCGACGAATGGCGCGATGGCGGCGATCTCGTCGCGGTTCATACGGTCGGTATATACCCGTCGCACCAACGCCGCCGGACTGCTCAGAGCCAGATGATCGAGCAGCGCGGGCGCGAGTGTCGTCGCTGCTTCGCGACCATCGTAGAACCGCAACACCGTGCGGAGCGCGTCGAGGCCGATGGCGTAGCCGCTCCCCTCATCGCCCAACAGGTAGCCCCAACCGCCTACCTGCACCCGTTCGCCACCAGCAGCAAGACCGAATGCCACTGATCCCGTTCCCGCGATCATCACAAGCCCGTTGCCGAGCGGGAACGCTCCGGTAAACGCTGCCATGATGTCGCCGTCGACCTGCACATTCGCCAGCCGGAAATACGCTTCGTAGCGCCTGTACCAACGCTGGAGCGATGCTGTTTGCGGCTCCCGCCATCGCCACGAATGCGACCTGACACCGACGTTCCTCCACCCCAGCCTGCCGCATGGCCTGGGCAAACGCCGCGCCGACTGCCGTAACAGCGGCTTCAATGCCCACCACGAGGTAGTTGGACGGTCCCGCATCGCCGCGCCCCAGTACACGCCCATCGAGCGCCAGGACGACGGCGCGAGTGGACGAACCCCCACAATCAAATCCGACGACCCAATCCTGCATATGCTTCCATCCTTATGCTGGTCGACGAGCTACCAGACGCGCCAGCGCCCGCGAGCTTTCGCCGTGCTGATAGATGCCTTCCTCGTATGCGACGACTTCGAGGGCAGGAAACAGCCGTGGCAGCTCACCCGATTCGAGCATAAACGCCGGTGAACGTGGCCCACTTTCGAGCTCAAGTTGGGCTGTTGTGAACGTCTCGTACAGCAGATACCCGCCCGGGCGCAGGGCCGCCGTCATCACACCCACCAGTGAGCGATCGAGGAAGGAACATACACTCACGAGGTCGAAGTGTGCATGTGGCAACGGGAAATGTTCAAGGCTCGCCGCCACGAGTGCAACGTCGAGCCCTCGCCTATCAGCCGTGGCACGGACAATCCGCAGGGCCACGGGCGACACATCGACACCAATCACCCGCCAACCGCGCTCGGCGAATGCCAGCAGGTTCCCTCCCGTCCCACAGGCGAGATCGAGCACACGCCCTGGTGCGAGCCGTTCGCTCCATTCAAGCATCCACGGTGCAGGAGGAGCGCTAGCACGGGCATAGCGATAACGTTCGTCCCAGTGGCGGCGATCCGGGTTCATCGCGCCACCTGCACGACGGCAGACGATAAACGATAACAGTGCTGGTTCAATCGCACCTACCTCTGGGCGTATAATGACCGAGCCAACCAAGTAGGTACCCGCTCCGTCCACGAACGCCGGACGCATAGGTAAGGATGTTCCCCATGGCCCACCAACGCTTGCTGATTGTATGCCTGTTACTGACGCTCGCCGCCACGTTTCCCCGCTCCTCGCTCGCACGAACGTCGGACGACCAGCGCACCAGCGTGACCGCAGTACGAACGGCAATCGATCCAGTTGCCACTCAAGCTTTCGACGTCACAACCCAGGCTCCCGATGTTCCACACTACGACTTGACCATCGAGGTTGATCCAGGTCGTGGTCGCATGGGTGGCTCGATGAAGCTTGAATGGCGCAACCAGACTGGTACAACCCTATCTGACGCGGTGTTGCGGTTGTATCCCAACTTCCCACCCGATGTGTTCGGCGACGGCGGCGACGTGCGAATGGACGTTGCAAATGTGCGCGCAAACGGAGTAGCAGTCGAGCCGTCGATCGAAGCCCAACGCACCGCGGTGCGCGTACGTCTGCCAGCGCCAGCCGCACCCGGCGATACGATTACACTCGCTCTCGATTGGAACGCTACGGTCAAGCCATGGGATGACGCCGATGGCACATTACCACTGCCATCATACTACCCGATGCTAGCAGCGTGGACGGGCGAATGGCGCACGGATGTTACGCGCTTTGCCGACCGTGTGTTCGCACGGGCATCGGTCTACCGCGCCAGCATTACTGTTCCGTCGAGTTTGAAGGTCATCGCCTCCGGCACGACCACCGGATCGCGCACAGCCAGCAATAAGACCACGTTCGATGTCATCACGGGGCAAGTGCGCGAGTTCGCGTTCTCGGTGGGCAAGTTCGTCAGCACCCAGGCATCGCATGCCGGAATCACCGTCAACGTCTATCATAAACCGGGCGATGGCCTGGACAACGCCGCTCGCCAGGTCGCGCTCCATGCAGCGGCTTCGTTGCTCGTTTTCAACGACCGCTTTGGCACCTATCCCTACGCCGAACTCGATTTCCACCTGATCAACGCACGTCGCGGCTACGATATCGGGGTGGAATATCCCGGGCTGATTTATCTGCTGATCAATGGCAGATACACCGACAACACCCGTTATGTCACGGCGCATGAAGTTGGGCACCAATGGTGGTATGGGCTGGTCGGCAACGATATCTACAACGAACCATGGATCGACGAAGCTTTCGCCCAATGGAGCGGCGTGCTGGTGGAGGAATACTGGGGCGGTCGCGCCGCCGGAGAACGGGTGTATCAGGCGCAGGTGGCGCGGCTGGCACAGCGCACAGCGCTACCCTGCGGCTTATCGGTCTATCGCTATGGATCGTGGAACACCTATTACGCGGCGGTGTATGGACGCGGCGCACAATTCCTGTACACGCTTCGGCGCGAGATCGGCGACGAGGCGTTCTTCGCCGGATTACGCCGCTATTTCGCCGATAACATCTATGGCATCGGCACGACCTCGGAAGTACGTGCAGCGATGGAACAGGCGAGCGGACGAAACCTCGGTCCGCTGTTCCGGCAGTGGGTGGGACGCGACTAAACGCGTGTATCGACGAGCCGGTATCTGCACCGGCTCGTCGGGTTAGCGCTCCCCGAAGATCGCCCGCCCGACGCGTACCAGCGTCGCACCTTCTTCGACGGCGACCTCGAAATCGTTGGTCATTCCCATCGAAAGTTCGTGCCACGAAGTCTCAGGGAATCGTCCTTGGAGTGCGTCCCGCAGTTCGCGCAACGCCCGAAACACGCCACGCACATCCTCGGCATCAGCGGTATAGGGTGCAACCGTCATCAACCCGCACACCCGAAGGCGTGGCAGCGCCACCATCTGCTCTACCTCAGCATAAAATGCTTCCACATGTTCGTTCGCTACACCACCAAGCAGATCGAAACCCTCTTTTTGTGTTTCGCCCGCGATGTTGATCTGCAGCAGCACTTTCAGGTATGCATCGGGTCCCAGCACTTCGGCAACAAGTCGGTCGAGAGTCTGAGCCAGACGTAGGCTATCCACAGAATGAATCAGAGCAAAGGTTTCGACCGCACGCCGCGCCTTATTGCGCTGTAAGTGCCCGATCAGGTGCCAGCGCAAGCCAAGGTCCGCAAGTTCAGCAGCCTTTTCCGCGGCCTCCATCACACGGTTCTCGCCGAAATCGACGATGCTAGCCACAGATGCCGCCCGCACAGTTGCCGCCGGATGGGTCTTGCTGACCGCCACCAACGTCACCTCGCCTGGATCGCGTCCGGCACGTTCTGCGGCGGCCACGATACGCCCACGAATGGCACGAATATTCTCATCCAAGCGAGGGACTGACGTGTTCATACGGCACCCCGTATACGGTCGCCGATGGTCGCGGGACGAATACCGATCAATGCCGCGAACCGTCCTGTGCTGCCACCGCTCGCACGGTGCGAGAAAAACCGGTCAGGATGTTCGATCGTACATACCCCACTGGTTTCGATGTTGTCGGGTGAGATTCCGGCCCTGACCAACGAATGACGATTGGCAGCCCACATGTCAAAATACGCATGACCAGGCGTGGAAGGTGCGAGCAATTCATCGGCGTCGAGGTCGCTTGTGCGTACCGCAGCGATCACCTCAGCGCCCACCTCATAGCAACAGGGACCGGCGGATGGTCCGATGACGACACGAATGTCCGCGGGACGCGAACCATATTGTTCGCTCATTGCCCGAACGGTCGCAAGCCCCATGCCGCTCACCGTGCCGCGCCACCCAGCGTGGGCGACGCCGACAGCAAGCCGCACTGGATCGAATAGCATCAAGGGCACGCAATCAGCGAAGCATGCCAGCAAGTACACATCAGGAGTATTGGTGATAAGAGCATCGGCGGGCGGCAGCACCGTGCGCCGTTCGAGTGCCCCGCATCCAGCCTCGGCATGGCCCACCGCACGTACATCGACACCGTGGATCTGCCCGGCTTGAACTACCCGTTCCAGCGGAACTGCTAGCGCAGCGCACACGCGTCGCCGGTTTTCCAGCACACACGCAGGCTCATCTGGTCGAGTCCAGGATAGGTTAAGCTCGTCCATGGGCGCTGGTGAAACACCGCCCGCCCGTGTTGTTATCGCATGAACGATACGTTCGTCCTCAAAAATGCCGAAATGTAGCACCCGAACTCCTTTAGATCGACCGACGATTGACGAAGACGGACCTTCTAATCCCCATCTTTGGCGACGACCAGTTCGTCCTCTCCCGGCACGAAGCGCAGCGACAGTACACGCGAGCCACTATCTTCGCCCATTGTGATGCCGTAAAGCGTATCGGCAGCTTCAACGGTACCACGATTATGTGTGATGATGATGAATTGCGTCCCCTGCGATAACTCTTTAATCGCATCGCGAAAGCGCACGACGTTCGATTCGTCCAGCGCGGCGTCAACCTCGTCCAGGATGCAGAATGGGCGCGGCTGGTGTTTCAGGATCGCGAACAGCAACGCGCCTGCCGTGAGCGCCCGCTCGCCGCCGGAAAGCAGTTGCAGGTTGAGTTGGCGCTTGCCAGGAGGTTGTGCCACGATCTCGATACCTCGCCGCGTCGGCTGACCATCGGATTCCCCACCGACCAGCAGCATCTTGGCCGTCCCGCCGCCAAAGAGTTGCGTGAACGACGCGCTAAACTCCTCCGCGACCGCGCTGAAGGTATGGTCGAACTGCGAATCCATCATCTCGTCGAGTTCGCGTATGGCCTCGCGTAACGTCGCCGAGGCCGCCCGTACATCCGCGAGTTGCTCACTCAAAAACGTGTGACGCTCCTGTAGGGCAACATATTCCGATGGCGCGAGGGCGTTGACCGGACCCATACGGCGCAAACGATTTTGCAACGTCGCAATACGGTCGGGCAGCGTCTCGTCGGCGGCACCTTGCTCCACCCGCTGCAACATATCCAACTCGACACCATCAGCACGCGCTCGTTCTTCCAACGCTTCGCGGGCCAACCGTGCGCGATCCAACATCATCGACGCTTCGCTATGACGGCGATCGTGCGCTACGGCTGCGGCCATTGTCGTGCGCTCGACGCTTTCGAGTGCTGCAAGTTCGGTTTCAGCCGCGCCCAACGCTGTCTGCAACGGCATCCGCTCGTTACGTATTAGATCCGCCTCGCCCGCGAGTTGCTCGTTCCGCGCCCGGATCGCCGCGAGGGCCGTTTCGGACGCCGCAAGTTCCGTCGCGTTTGTCGCAATTTGTGTGGCGAGCGTCACGCTTTCTTCACGTGTTGTCGCTTCGGCACGGCGTCGGCGTGCTAGCAGGTCCTGGCGTGCGCGTTGTTCGGCTTCGGCGACGGTCAGGATATCACGCAACGCTCGCAGCGCTGTTTCCTCATCCTGTGCCTCCGTACGACGTTGCATATAGAGCGTCTCAGCCGACGCCATGGTTTCCGCAAGCATATCGCGTTGCGAACCAAGGTTTCTCAGTTCCACCACGGCATGATCAGCTTCGCGGCGTGCGGTGGCGCGCTGTGCTTCGGCCCGTTCGCGGCGTTTGCGTAAGGTTACAAGTTCATCGGCGATGCGGTGGACATCGCGGCGCATGCCTTCGAGCGCGATCTGTTGACGGTCCCGCTCGCTGCGGCGCTCGCGCAATGCCGTTTCTGCCGTTCGCGTTGCCGTCTGTCGCACCGCGACCTCGGTTTCGGCTGCGGAAAGTCGTACCGCCCGGGTAGTAGTTGCCGCCTGTACTTCAGCAAGCCGTGCGGGTAACTCGCGGAACTCGCGCTCACGCCTGAGGGTGCCACTTTCGCCGCGGGTCGTACCGCCTGTGAGCGCACCGCTGGCGGCGACCTGTTCTCCCGCCAGCGTTACAAGCGTCGTGCCACCTTCGAGCATTCCAAGCGCCTGACGCGCCGCACGCAAATCCTGTGCGATCAGGGTTCTCCCGAGCAGCAATTCGACCACGGCGCGGTAGCGTGGGTCGAACCCGATCATATCCGCCGCACGTCCCAACACACCCGGTTGTTGCAGGACACGTTCGTAGCGCGTCCCGACCCGCGATTCTCTAATTGTGTCCAATGGCAGAAACGTCGCCCGCCCTGCACTGTCGCGCTTCAACGTTGCGATCGCTGCTTCGGCGTCCTCCCAGCGCTCAACGACGATGTTCTGCAAGCGTGAGCCGAGCGCCGTTTCGACAGCGGTTTCAAGTTCGGCGGGCGTTTCGACGATCGACGAAACGAGTGCGAAGTTGTCGCGTCCTTCCTTGGTCGCCCAACGCATAGCCGCACGCACGCCGGGATACGCGCCTTCGGCGGTATTGCGCAACCGGGTCAGAGATTCCAGGCGTGCTTCCAGGTCGCCCTGCGTCCGGCGAGCGACGGCGAGTGCCTCGTTTGCTCCTTCGCGGGCTTCACGCGCCGCACGCAAGGTATGCTGGGCGTCGTCGAGTGTCTTTTCGGCGGTGCGCCATCGCGTTTCAGATTCGTGCAGTGTCGCCTCGCCCGATTCCACACGAATACGGGCCTGTTCGGCACGCTCCACGGCGCGTTGCAGATCCGTTTCGACAGAAATAAGATCGGCCTCGCTCGCCTGATGCTGGCGTTCAAGTTGCGCGACGCGGCTTTCGAGCACCGACACCGCCGACGACACCCGGGTAAATTCCGTGCGTACCGACGCAAGGGCATCCTCAGCCTCTCGCCGTGCGCCAAACAACTGTTCGGTAGCATGAATACGCTCTTGCAGCACCAGACGCTGCTCATCCAGTGTTGCAGCGGCACGTTCGATCTCCGCACCCAGCGTCACCAGATCAGTTTCACCGACTTCCCGCGCTTGATCGAGCGCTCGTTCGCGTGCCACGAGTTCGTCCTGCCGCCGCACCAGTCCGGCACGGCGCTCGTCTACAACCGCCTGTTCGCGCATCTGCGCGGCAATACGCCGGTCGAGGTCGGCTTCGGCTTCGCGGATCGTCGCCAGCGCCTCGCGTTTTTCGCGCAATGCTCCGCGTGCGGCCACCAGCGTCTCTGCTGCTGCCTGTTGCTCGGTTCGGGCTTGCTCCAACCGTAGGCGCAACGATTGTTCCGCTTCCGTGGCACTTTGTAATGCTTGATCGGCTGCGACTATCAGCATGGCATACTGGCGGCGCAGCAGGCCACGCAGTTCGGCCTCAACCTCACCAACCGCCTCGGCGTCGCGAGCCTGCCGCTTGAGAGCACGTAATTGCGGTTCCTGTTCTTCTACCAGGTCATGAAGGCGTACGAGATTGGTTTCTGTTTCGCGCAGTCGCCGCTCGGATTCCGCTTTGCGCGTCTGGTAAGGACCAATTCCAGCAGCATCCTCGATCAACCGCTGGCGGTCCTCGGGATGCAACGCGAGCGCGGCATCAACATAGCCCTGGTTAATCAGTGTGAAGGATGACCCAAGCGGAGCGATAGCGTCCAGTAGATCACGGAGGCGCACGCGCGAGCGGTTGATGTAGTATTCGTTCTCGCCCGTGCGGTATGCTCGGCGGCCCAGTGTGACTTCGTCGAAATCGAGCGGCAGCAGGCGGTCGGAATTGTCGATGGTGAGCGCGACTTCGGCGAAACCCATCGGCGCACGTCCCTTGCCGCCACCGAACACCAGGTCCTCGGTGCGCTTGGAACGCAGATTAGCGAAACTCTGCTCGCCAAGCACCCAGCGCACGGCGTCGGCGACGTTACTCTTACCCGATCCGTTGGGGCCGACGACGGCGGTGATCCCGGGAGGAAACGTAAACGATACGCGCTGGGGAAATGTTTTGAATCCGTGGACGTCGAGCCGCTTTAAATACATACCAATCTGTGGCTCCGTACATCACACTGACCAAACGTAGTATCGCGATTATAGCATGGCGGCTCGTTCGATTTGCGCGGGTGCGTATACTACAATTTCGGAGTGATATACTTCGTATTGCGAAGAAAGCCCAGATATGGCGTCAGGGTCGCTCGGTGGGGATATAAAGGGTAACCCCAAACCGCTGTATCAAGGGAGGATGCACGTGAGAGGATCAAGTATCAGGTATTTGTGGCCTTACATGCGCGGTCGCCCATGGTGGCTGATCGGCTGTCTGGTCTACGCGACCTTTGGTGCGAGCGCGAGCGCATTTAGTCCATTTTTGCTCGGCTCAGCCATTGACTCGCTGAAACAAGGCGTTCAACTACAAACACTACTTCTGTATGCGGGTGGTTTGCTCGGGCTCTCAGCCACGCTCGCTGTTTTTCGTTACCTGCTCCGTATGCTTACTGGCGAGATGGCGGCGACCGTCTCCTATGAGATGAGCGGCGACCTGTTCGCGAAGTTCCTCGTATTGGACCAGCAAACCTACCACGATTATGGCAGCGGCGACATGCTTTCGCGTGCGACGATCGACTTCATTTATGTGTGGCGCTTCTTCAGCGCAGGCTTTCAGATGATGTTGCACTCATTCGTGCTGATGGTGATCGGCTGTGCGCTGATGGCCTACGCCAGCCCCCTGCTCGCTGCTATAGTCTTTGGTTTTCTGACAGTCACGATCATAACCCAGGTGCGTTTTGGTCGCTTGTTGGAGTCATCGTTTTCGCAGGTGCAAAGCGAAATGGCGAACATGTCGGCCTTCGCGCAGGAACACCTTACGACCGTGCGTATGATCAAAGCCTACGCCCAGGAACCGCAGGTTGTGGCTGCCTTCGACCGTAAACTGAGCGATTACACTACCAAGAACCTCAAGTTCGTACTCCTCAGCGGCTCTATCTCGCCAATTCCTGGCGTCGTCGTCAAACTGACCGCCGCGATCGTACTGGCGGTCGGTGGGGCATTGGTCATCGGTGGCTCACTCACGCTCGGGCAGTTCGTGCAATTCATTGTCTACCTTGGCTTGCTCAGCAACGCCGCCGTGCAGATCAGTGCAGCCTACGAGCGCCTCCAACAGGGCGCCGCCGCCACCGGGCGCATCGCCGAAGTTCTGCTACGCGAACCGCGCATAGTAGACGCGCCCGACGCCCACGACATCGACCTGCAAGGTGCAGTTCGGATGACCGACGTTGGCATCAAGGCGAGCGGACGATGGATTCTGCACGACATCAACTTTGAAGTTCCTGCCGGAAGCACGGTCGGCATCGTCGGCGCGACAGGTGCAGGTAAATCGACCTTGCTTTCCTTGATCGCCCGCGTACAGGACCCGCACCGTGGTAGCGTCGAGATCGACGGACACGATCTGCGGGAACTCACGCTTCATTCTATCCGTCACTCACTCGGCATGGTGCCGCAGGAAACGCTGTTGTTCGGTATGTCGCTGCGTGACAATATCACACTTGGCATGAAAGACGTGCCGGATGATGTGGTCGACGACGCGATCAGTCGTGCGCGGCTTAGCAACGATCTACCCCAGTTACCGCAAGGCCTGCAAACACCCGTAGGCGAGCGCGGTGCGACATTGTCCGGTGGTCAGAAGCAACGCACCGCCATCGCAAGGGCGCTCGTGCGTGATCCGCGTATTCTGATGCTCGACGACGCGCTTGCAAGCGTTGACGCCGAAACCGCATCCCAGATCATCGCGAACCTGGCCGGCGGCGATCGTACCCGTACATCCTTTATCGTCACGCAGCATTTGCTCGCCGTGCAACGTGCCGACATGATCCTGGTGATGCACGACGGCACGATCGTCGAACGTGGCACACATGCCGAACTGGTGGCGCTCGGTGGGCGATACGCTGCGATGTATGACCGCGAGCATCGCCGTGAGGCCGATACCTTAGATGAATCACCAGTTGATGAAGTAATTAAGCCAGTCGAAGAATCGGCTCACGCTTCGCGTGTAGCCGCCATGCCGCAGCGAACTCGTGTGGAGGCCGGACGATGAGTGCAGCGAACCCAGCAGCGACAACCCAGCATCGAGGGCAGGACGCAGCACTGGTCTGGTTGATCGTCACCACACTCAAACCGTACTGGCGTCCAGTCGCTATTTCCGTGGTGTTCCTGATCGGCATGGCGATGCTAACAGTCGTACCGCCCTTCTTGCTTCAACGCGCGATCGACGGACCAATAGCCAGTGGCAATCCCAGCGGGTTGTGGGGGCTGGCCGCGCTGTACGCTGGCGCGATCCTGCTCGGCTTTGCCTTCCAGATCGGTCAGAACTACTTCCTCCAATATAGCGGTCAACGTGCATTGCAGGACCTACGACGTCGGTTGTTCGACCATATGCTGCGGCAAAGCACCGATTTCCACGGGCGCTACTCAGTCGGCGAACTTATTCAGCGCATTACCGGCGACATCGATTCGCTCAACGCGCTCCTCTCAGCCTCAGTCGTGACGATCTTGACCGAAAGTGTTACGCTGATCACGGTCGTCGCGGTGATGTTCGCCGTCAACTGGCGACTGGCGTTGCTGTCGCTGGCGATTCTTCCTCTTCTGTTTCTGGTCACGCGCTTCTTCCGAAAGCGCATCCGGCGTTCGTCGGATTCAGAGCGTTCGATGATCTCCGCAGTCAGTGGCTTTCTCAACGAACAATTGCTGGGAATGCTCTTGATCCAGTTATTCGAACGTGGCGCACAAAGCGCGAAGGAATACGACTACAACAACCGAAATTACCGCGAAGCCCTGATAAAACTACGTCAGGCCAGCGCGCTCTTTTTGTCGGTGCTCGAAATGTTGTCGGCGGTTGCGCTCGCCATTTTGCTCTATTGGGGTGGGCGTGGCGTACTGTCTGGATGGGCGACACTCGGAACATTGGTCGCGTTTGTGCAATATAGTGAACGTGCCTTTCAGCCGATCCTGCGGCTGTCTGAGCAATACAACAATGTACAGATCGCCCTTGCATCCGCTGAGCGCGTCGCAAACCTGCTCAATACCGAGCCAACTGTACGCAACCCCGAGCAACCCGAAATGATCGAACAAGCGCAGGGAGAGGTTGAGTTCAAGGACGTACATTTCTCCTATCTACCCGACGAGCCAGTGCTACGCGGGATTTCGCTCACGATTCCACCAGGGCAGAGCGTCGCGGTGGTGGGTCCGACTGGCGCGGGCAAGAGTTCCCTGGCAGGTCTGATCGCACGTTTCTACGATCCACAATCCGGCACGGTTACACTGGACGGTCATAACATTCGTAACCTATCGCTGTTCGATCTACGGCATTCCGTGGCGGTCGTGCCACAGGATCCGATCTGTCTGGCAGGAACAATTCGCAGCAACATTCGCCTGTACGACACGACGATCACCGATGAGCAGGTGCGAAACGCAGCAGAACTTGCTAACGCCCACGCCTTCATCGAACAACTGCCAGATGGCTACAACACGATCGTTCGAACAGGTGGGTCGAACCTCTCGGTTGGGCAGCGCCAGTTGCTTTCCCTCGCACGTGCCATCGCACTTAGTCCACGCGGCGTGTTGGTGCTGGACGAAGCCACGTCAAGTATCGACACCACCACAGAAGCCTTAATTCAGGATGCTCTGGAGCGTGTGCTACACTCGCGTACCAGTATCGTGATCGCCCATCGCTTGACGACGATCCGTAAGGCCGACAGAATTATCGTGCTGGAACGTGGACGTATCGTAGAGGACGGCACTCATGAGGAACTTCTACGTCGTGGCGGACACTATGCCCGTTTGTATCGCCATCAGGCTCAACCCGCAGCTTAAAGGAGCTATATGAAGGTCGTCGATGCACATCAACATTTCTGGAACCTGGACCGCTTCAGGTACGATTGGATGTCGCCGGACAACACGGTGCTATATCGCAACTATTTGCCGCAAGACCTCAAGCCCCTCATGGACGCGGCAGCGGTAGATGCCTGTGTGTTCGTGCAGGCAACACAGGACCCGGCAGAAGCAAAGTGGGTGCTGGAACTGGCGCACACGTACCCATTCATCGCAGGTATTGTCGGTTGGGTTGACATTACAGCCACTGAGGTGGGAGCAACACTCGACGACTTGATGCGCGACCCGAAGTTCAAGGGTGTACGGCATCTCGTGCAGGACGAGCCGGACGACCAGTGGATGTTGCGCCCCGATGTGAACCGTGGCATTGCCGAAATCGTCAAGCGCGGCCTCGCTTACGATCTACTGGTGTTCCCGCGTCACCTGCCATTTGTGCCAGCGTTCCTGGAACAGCATCCGCAGGGGCGATTCGTCATCGATCATCTTGCGAAACCGCCGATCAAAAGCGGCGACATAGCGTCATGGGCTGAAGATATGGCACGGATAGCGGCATATCCCAATGTCTATGGGAAGCTATCCGGCATGGTGACGGAAGCTGACACCGAACACTGGTCGCCGGACGATCTGCGCCCATACGTTCAAACCATGCTCGAACTGTTCGGTGCGCAACGACTGATGTTCGGCAGTGATTGGCCCGTGTGCCGTCTCGCCGCCGAATATGTCGAAGTCAAAGATGCGCTATTAACGGCGCTTAGCCCGATCGAATCGGATGATCTCGCCGCGATTCTCGGCGGCACCGCGACTGAGTTCTATCGACTCTAATGCATCCGTCCTTCCCTGGCTTGCCATAGTCGCCGCGCAACAAGCGCATGTTCACGGTGATGAGCATGCCAGGGATCAACATCCTCGATGTGACAGAAGCGTAGATCGACGCTTTCGTGCGATGGCAAGAGCGTTCCACCGACGACTTCACACAGATACGTGATACCGATGACAGTATGTGGACCGTATTCGAGGCTTGGCATCCGTGTAAAGGCGTCGATCAACTGCACGACTCGCACGTCAAGGCCGGTTTCCTCACGCACCTCGCGCACGGCGGCAGCGGCAGGCGTTTCGTTGGGTTCGATCCAACCGCAGGGAATACACCAGCGTTGATTATCGGCACGGAGTTCCAGGAGCATACGACCCTGCTCGTCGAAGATGGCGGCATCGGCACCGACCTTGGGCGTGATGTAACCGAGTTCGGCGACAAGACGCGCCCGAACCGCATCCGATGGCAGATCTAACACCGTGCTGTATTCCTCGCTGGTGATGGCTAATAAACGTTCGTAGCGCTCACGATCGTACGGGTCTTGTGTATACGTTAGCCCATTACGGGCGATGGTGCGTAATTCGTCCAGTAATGCCATGATGTCGCGCATGATGTTTCCTTGCACATTGACAACCGAATGCCAAACGCCGCAGATGACTTTCATTCTGCGATACTCGACCAGCGTACGCGGTCGCTTCTATCTTAACGCACCAAACGATAGAACTCAGTACATCATTCAGTTGGATATTTGGGATAAAATAGAAACGAGTAGGATTGGAGCGATTATACATATGTCTGAGACACATACACTCCCACACTGGGACATGGATATCATCTTACCGGGGATCGGATCGCCGGAATATTCCGAAGCGGTCCGCAATCTCATCGCAGCTATAGACGACTTGAACACATTGTTCGACCGCTATGGAATCGGCGAACAGCCCCGTACAGCGCTGGACGACGCGACCGTGGCGGCATTCGAGGACACGCTGGTACGCTTCAACGATCTGTTGGAGCAACGCGTAATTCTTTGGAGCTACGTTTCCAACATTGTCGCCGCCGACACTCGCGACGAACAAGCGCAGGCCGCTCTCAGTTCGCTCGATCCGCAATTTGTGCGTTTAACCGCCCTCGACACCCGATTTACCGCCTGGATCGGTTCACTGGATATCGACGCGCTGCTTGCCCGGTCGTCGCTCGCCCAGGAGCATACCTTCATGCTGCGCAAATCTCAGGAACGAGCGAAACACCTGATGACTCCCGCCGAGGAAGCCCTCGCCGCCGAGTTGTCGGTGACGGGTGGTTCATCCTGGATCAAGCTGTACGATAACTACACATCCCAGATCGAGGTCCCGATCGAGATCGACGGCGAAGAACGCATGTTGCCAATGAGCACCATTCGTAACCTCGCTTCTGACCGCGACCGCAATGTGCGAAGACGAGCCTACGAAGCCGAACTCGCGGCCTGGAAGCGTGCGGAACTGCCTATCTCTACTGCGCTGAACAGCATCAAAGGCGAATTGTTGACGTTGGCAGAACGCCGTCGCTGGGAAAGCCCGCTCGATATCGCGCTCTTCAACAACCATATCGATCAACAAACCCTCGACGCCATGATGACGGCGATGCGCGAATCATTTCCCGACTTCCGGCGCTATCTGCGTGCCAAAGCGAAAGCGCTTGGGCGTGCCGTCGCTGACATGGTACGACATGTTCGCACCCGTGGGAGAATCGAGTAAGGAATGGCCTTTCGATGAAGGCGCGGCATTTATCACCGAACAGTTCGGTACGTTCTCGCCTAAACTACGTCATCTCGCCGAACGCGCGTTTGGCGAACGCTGGATCGACGCTGAGCCACGCCCCGGCAAGGTCGGCGGTGCGTATTGCTCGTCTGCACGGGCCGGGGAATCACGCATTCTGGCGAACTACCAACCATCCTTTGGTGAAGTTAGCACGCTGGCACACGAACTCGGACACGCATACCACAACTTCAATCTCGCGGGACGCACGGTATTTCAGCGAGATACGCCGATGGGGCTAGCAGAAACCGCCAGCATCTTTTGCGAAACGATTGTACGGCAGGCTGCCTTCAAGACTGCTACACCTGCGGAACAACTTGCGCTGCTCGATGCATCGCTAGAAGGCGCGTGTCAGGTCGTCGTCGATATCATGAGCCGCTTCCTGTTTGAAAGTCGCGTCTTTGAACGTCGCGCCGAGCGTGAACTTTCACCCGAGGAATTCACCTCCCTCATGCTGGAGGCGCAACGCGAAACGTATGGTGATGGCTTGGACATGAACGTCCTCCATCCCTACATGTGGGCCGTCAAAGGGCACTACTACGGTCCGACGTTCTATAACTTCCCATATGCATTTGGCCTGTTGTTCTCGCTTGGTCTCTACGCACGGTATCAGGCCGAGGGTGATTCGTTCGTCGAACGTTATGACGACTTGCTATCGTCGACCGGGTTGGACTATGCAAGTGAGCTTACGCAACGCTTCGGTATCGACATCCGCACGCCCGACTTCTGGCGCGCCAGTCTGGATATTGTGCGCGGCGAAGTCGAGCAATTCGAGCGACTTGTCGAAACGCTAGCATAACCATGCATCGGAGCGCACGGACAATCAGGACGCATCAGCCTTGGTTGTCACGCGCAGGCCGATATACTGTTCGGTGAGGTACGTATGTCGATTGCCTTACGAAGTGCGCTGCATCTCAGCATTAACGACCTGGCGGAAGCACAAACCGCCGCCTATGGTGGTGGATGGAGTTCGTCCGTACCGAAACTCGCCCAGACCTGTAGGGTGCAAAGCATCGACATGGGACGGAGCATCGTCGCTTTCGACGGCTTGCTGCCCGTCGGTGTCGCGCTGGTTGGACGCCGCATCGACCGAGGGTGGATACATGACATCGCGGTTGCGCCAGATCATCGTCGTAGCGGACTGGCAACGCGCATGTTGCAAACAGTGTTTCGGTCAATGCAGCAGGGTGGCATTCGTGAGGTCGAACTCGACGTTGCCGCCATGCGTACGGATGCTATCGGTTTCTACACCAGGCTTGGCTTTCAACTTAGCCGGACGTTTCTCAACCTGGCCGCCACCAGCACCGAACTCGGCTTCGACCAGATCGAACTGCCCGCAGGTTGGGAGATCGTTGCAGGAACATACATGCATTTGATCGATGCCTATGGTCGGACGCAGAAGGACGAGCCGGATCCGTGCTGGGACCGTTCGCTCGCTTCGCTGCTGACCTATCCCGATGGGTACATCAGCCGCTTGGTCGACGGTGACCAGGAACTTGGCATCATGCACTATCTGGCACGTCCTGCGCATGGTCACGATCCCGATCGCCTCCGTCCGTTGTTTATCGCACTCGCGCCGGGCGCTGACGACGTACTCATGCCCCTATTAGCTTCAACTGCCCATGCAGCCTTCGGACATGTCAATGAGATTGCGATCCGCTTCGCCTTAGAGCCCGACAGATAGCACCCTGGCACGGCAACTGCGTACAAACGAAGTTCCGGTCATCGCGGAATCGTACGATATGCGGCTCACTTTCTAGAACAAGGACGAATGGCACATGACCGACCGAGCAGGGAGCGCCGACACCACACAACGACCACCTACGATCGCTGACTTGCGGAAAGAATATACTCAGGCCGGGCTCAGCCGTGAGGCAGCATCTGCTAACCCTTTTGAGCAATTTCGCCTCTGGTTCGATCAAGCCGTATCCGCTGGTGTCCACGAACCGAACGCGATGACCCTCGCGACCACACAATGATGGTCGTCCGTCCGCGCGCATTGTATTGCTCAAAGAACTAGACCATGGCTTTGTGTTCTTCACAAACTACGAAAGTCGCAAAGGTCAGGAACTACGAGCAAACCCCTATGCAGCACTGGTGTTTTTCTGGGTGGATCTCGAACGACAGGTGCGGATCGAAGGCCATGTGGAGCAGATTTCGGCCACCGAATCGGACGCCTACTTCGCAAGCCGTCCGATTGGCAGTCGCTTAGGGGCGTGGGCGTCCGAGCAGAGCCGCGTTATCCCTGACCGCGCTGTGTTGGAGGAACGAATGCAATCGCTGGTGGAGACGTACGGCACGGGCAGTGTGCCGCGCCCACCGCATTGGGGCGGTTTCCGCGTCATTCCACACGCCATCGAGTTCTGGCAGGGCCGTCCAAGTCGTCTCCACGACCGTCTGCGCTATCACCTCACGGACGACGGTACCTGGATCATCGAACGCCTCGCGCCGTAAAAAGGGACAAGTTGCGTATTTGTTGCAGCAACTCATCCCTGTACCGATGACATCGCAGATGATATGCTCCGCTCCGTTGGAAGACCCTATGGAATCAAGAGCACTTTGCCCGACGTTTCGCGGCTTTCAAGCGCACGGTGTGCTTCCGCCACGTCTTGCAGCGCTACCTTCCGGTCGATGCGTATGTTCAGTTCGCCGGACGCGATCCAGCCGAGTACATCACCTGCGCGCTGTAACAGTTCATCACGTTCAGCCGCATAATTGGCGAGCGTCGGGCGTGTTAGAAACAGCGAGCCCTTGGCATTGAGCGTTTGCGGATTCACGGGTGCAACAGCGCCGCTCGACTGCCCGAACAACACCATATAGCCGCGTGGTCGCAGCACATCCAGGCTGCCGTCGAACGTCGTCTTACCCACCGAATCGTATACGGCTGCAACACCGCGGCCCTCCGTCAGGCGTTTTGTTTCGGCGACGAAATCCTGCTCGGTGTAGCGGATGATATGGTCGGCGCCCGCGCCGCGTGCCAGCGCGGCCTTTTCCTCAGTGGACACCGTGCCGATGACAGTTGCGCCCAGGCGCTTTGCCATTTGGCACAGCAGGAGACCCACGCCACCCGCCGCCGCATGTACCAGAATCGTATCGCCGCGCTTGACCGGATACGTGCTATGCACAAGGTAATGTGCAGTCATGCCCTGCAAGAACGCCGCAGCGGCGACTTCAGACGACACGCCGTCCGGTACGGGAACGAGCCGCGCCGCTGGAACGACGGCGAACTCGGCATACGCGCCTAGCACGCT
This sequence comes from uncultured Chloroflexia bacterium, assembly GCA_963782315.1. GTDB lineage: Bacteria > Chloroflexota > Chloroflexia > Chloroflexales > Kallotenuaceae > JBBSGA01. The sequence goes on along the minus strand of CAWAJS010000022.1, from coordinate 32,887 downwards.
GGCATACCCCACGCGGTCGCCAACCTTAAGATCCGCCACGCCCTTCGCCCACCGCGTCTACCACACCGGCGGCCTCTTGTCCCAGCGTGAACGGCGTAGCATTTTGGTACGCGCCCGTTCGCTGATATACGTCGATGAAATTCACACCGGCGGCCTCGATCCGCACGAGCACTTCGCCCTTTCCCGGTTCAGGCTTCGCCACTTCGACGTATTCAAGAACCTCTGGTCCTCCAAACCGCTTAACCTGTATCGCGTGCATGTTATCCTCGCTCTGCGACATGGAAGACGGTCCCTACGAACCATCTTCCATGCCTTATCAGCATACTCTATACCGAACTACCCAACGCCTGCAGGATCGCATCCGTATCGTACACACAGCCGCCCCAGGTACCGCCACTCGCTTGCTGCAACGCCGCCCATAGCCGGGTATCATCAGGCAGATTCGGGTCGGCACGCAGGTCGTCGCGAGGGGGTCGCGCAGCCAGGACCGCTGCTCCCGTCGCGGCGTCACACGGCTCATCAGGTCGTACCGATGAAGTTGACAGTACCGTCGAGATGGATGCGATCAACGATAATTTCGATCAGGTCACCATCGCGTACCTTGCCGATCGGACCGCCCGCAAGGGCTTCGGGACCGACATGCCCGATACACGCACCCGTCGAAACACCCGAAAAGCGTGCGTCTGTTACGACCGAAACGTGCTTTCCAAACGCCAGGTATTTGAGCGCCGACGTAATCTGGTAAATTTCTTCCATACCCGCGCCCAACGGACCCCGGCAGATCAACACCATTACATCGCCCTGCTTGATCTGGTGCGTCTTGATCGCCGCGATCGCCGCACGCTCGGATGTGAACACGCGCGCAGGTCCGGTGTGGCGATACACGCCATCGGGACCGACGACGGATGGATCGATCGATGTACTCTTGATAATCGAGCCTTCCGGCGCGATATTGCCACGCGGGAATGTCACGGTGCTGGTCAGGCCACGCTCGTGAGCGCGACTGGGGCTCATGATCACGTCATCGGGATCAACACCGTCGCGATCCTTCAAGACGGCACGTAATCGCGCTCGTCGTTCCGAATCTTTCCAGCGGTCAAGTGCCTGATCCACCGTCTCGCCCGACACCGTGAGCGCGGTTGTATCGAGCAATCCGCGTTCGCGCAGGTGCAACATCACTTCCGGCACGCCGCCTGCCAGGAACACACGCACGGTAGGATGATGTTCGGGTCCATTTGGCAACACGCTTACGATACGCGGAACAGCGCGGTTGATCTCGATCCAATCATTAACGGACGGGCGCGGTAATCCGGCAGCATGCGCGATCGCCGGAATATGCAGCACTAAATTCGTCGAGCCGCCAAAAGCAGCATGCACCGCCATGGCATTGTGTAACGCTCCCGGCGTTAGAATATCGCGGGTGCGCGTGCCGTTCTGTTCGAGGCGCAGCAGCGCTCGCGCCGATTCCCGCGCCCCTTCAAGCCAGATCGCTTGTCCCGACGGTGCCAGGGCGCTATGTGTCAGCGCTAACCCTAGCGCTTCCGCGACCACTTGCGCCGTCGCCGCTGTTCCCAAAAACTGGCAACCACCACCAGGCGATGCACACGCCCGACAGCCCATCTCTGCGGCTTCCTGTAACGTGATTTCACCGTAGGCGAAACGCGCCCCAACCGTCTGAATCTTTCCAGCGTCCTCGCCGTGCGCTGGCGGCAGCGTCACACCACCTGGCACCAGCACGCACGGCAGATCGTGCATCGACGCGAGCGCGATGAGCATCGCGGGCAGACCTTTGTCACAGGTTGCCACGCCCAGCACCCCTTTGCGCGTCGGCAGCGAACGAATCAGCCGCCGCAACACGATCGCGGCGTCGTTGCGATATGGTAGGCTATCGAGCATACCTGTCGTACCCTGGGAGCGTCCATCGCACGGATCGGTGACGTAACCAGCGAATGGGATGCCACCACCCTCGCGGATCGCTTCGGCGGCGGCTTGCATCAGCAACCCAACCTCCCAGTGTCCAGTGTGGTAACCCAACGCGATTGGCGTGCCATCGGGCGCACGGATACCACCTTGCGTACTCAGCATCAGATATTGTGGCCGGAATAACTGCGAAGGGTCCCAACCCATACCGGCATTCTGGCTGAACGCGAAGATATCACCGCTAGGTGAATGGAGCAGCATTTCCTCAGTCAGCGGCAAAGTACCTTGCGGACCAGCCGCGTTCGTCGCGACATCGAACAGGTCATCGTTCACAGACATGGAATGGTTCCTTCGTGGAATTGATCAGGCTAGTACAGCTTTGAGCACATAGGACGGTAATTTTTTATTGTCATGCTGAGGCCGCAGCCGAAGGAGCTGCCAGTCGTTCCGAAGAGATTCTTCGCCGCGGCTCAGAATGACAAACGGTGGCGATACTTCGGCCCAAGTGCCCTAGCCGACATCTTACGGGCAATGTTAGCTTCGAGTTCGGCGCTCTGTGCTTCAGCCTATCGCCCTTCGGCTTCAATACGTACAAGCCGTCCTCATTTCACCCATAGGTTTATTATCATCGCTCCCCAGCAGTTGAGCACCGTATAGGGAACGTGTGTTGCCATCGTCCCTGGACTATACGAAGGCCCACGCACAGCTATTCTAGCATAGTGCTTCCAGACAACCTTGCGGCTGCTTTCGTTTCCGACCCCTGTCGTGTATGCGATATTCCTTACGTGAGCCAGTCGTCCTCGGTGGGCGACATAGAAGAGCGGCTAGCGCGTGTGCGCTAGCCGCTCTCTACTTGGGGTGAATTGTCTGTCGTCGCTTACTTATCGCGGGTCGTCTCGGCCAACGCTGCCTGGGCAGCAGCAAGACGAGCAATCGGCACACGGTAGGGGCTGCACGACACATAGTTGAGGCCAGTGCGGGCAAAGAAGCCAACGCTGGTCGGCTCACCGCCATGCTCGCCACAGATACCAACCTTGAGATCGCTGCGGGTCTTACGACCGCGCTCGGTCCCGATCTGCACCAACTGTCCAACGCCTTCCTGGTCAAGGACCTGGAAGGGGTCGTCAGTGAGGATTTTATCTTCGACGTAACGCGGGATGAAGCGCGAGCTATCGTCGCGCGAAATACCCATCGTCGTCTGAGTCAAGTCGTTGGTACCGAACGAGAAGAACTCGGCGACTTCGGCGATCTTGTCGGCGACGAGGGCTGCACGAGGCAGTTCGATCATCGTTCCGATCATATAATCGGTATATCCGACTTCTTTGGCAACACGGTTGACGATCTCAGCCTGACGCTTGAGTTCTTCAAGCGTGTTGACCAGCGGGATCATCACTTCAGGATGAACCTCGACACCTTCCTCGCTGACCTGCTTCGCAGCCGTGAAGATGGCGCGTGCTTGCATCTCGGTGATCTCTGGATATACGATACCCAACCGGCAGCCGCGGAAGCCAAGCATCGGGTTCGCTTCGCGCAGACTTTCGACCTTGCCCTTCAGCTTGGCATAGTCGACGCCCATCTTCACCGCCAGCGCCTTGATTTCCTCGTCCTCGTGGGGCAGGAATTCGTGCAAAGGCGGGTCAAGGGTACGAATCGTCACCGGCAACCCAGCCATCGCGCGGAAGATACCAACGAAGTCCTCGCGCTGATACGGTTCGACCTTCGCGAGTGCGGCGCGGCGTTGTTCGACGGTATCGGAGACGATCATTTCGCGCACAGCGTCGATTCGATCACCCTCAAAGAACATATGCTCGGTGCGGCACAGGCCGATGCCTTCTGCACCGAACCCACGTGCTATTTCCGCGTCATGTGGGGTATCGGCATTGGTGCGAACACCGATCTTCCGTGCTTTATCAGCCCACGTCATCAACGTCTGGAAGTCGTCGCTCAGTTCAGGGTCCTGTGTTTCAAGTTGGCCAAGGAACACTTCACCAGTCGATCCGTCGAGCGTGATGTAATCGCCCTTGTTGATAGTCGTGGTCGTGTCACCAACAGCAACGGTAACACTACCACTGGCGTAATTGACGCTAAGCGCGCCCGCACCGGCTACACAGGGCTTGCCCATACCGCGTGCAACAACGGCTGCGTGGCTGGTCATACCGCCGCGAGCAGTTAACACTGCTTGTGCCGCGACCATACCGTGGAAGTCTTCTGGCGCTGTTTCCGTACGAACCAGGATCACCTGCTCGCCTGCCTGACCCAGTTCTTCGGCCTCATCTGGATTGAAGACGACCTTACCAGTCGCAGCGCCAGGCGATGCCGGGAGTCCCTTGGTCAGCAATGAGGCCTTTACCTTGGCAGCAGGAGTGATCGTCGGGTGCAACAACTGGTCGAGTTGTTGCGGTTCGACGCGCTGCACGGCCGTGTTCTGGTCGATTACACCTTCGTTTGCCAGGTCAACAGCGATCTTTACGGCCGCTGCACCGGTGCGCTTGCCATTACGTGTCTGAAGCATGTACAGTTTGCCGCGCTCGACGGTAAACTCCATGTCCTGCACATCTCTGTAATGTGCTTCCAGGCCACGGGCGATCTCGGCGAACTGCGCGTATACCTCTGGCATATCGCGTTCCATCTCTTCGATCGGGCGCGGTGTACGAACACCAGCAACCACGTCTTCGCCTTGAGCGTTGACAAGGTATTCGCCGTAGAGCTTGCCTTCGCCCGTCGATGGGTTGCGCGAGAACGCCACACCCGTCGCGGAATCGTTGCCCATGTTGCCGAACACCATCGTCTGGACGTTCACGCCCGTTCCCAGGTCGTCGGCAATTCTGTTTAGGCGGCGATAGTCGACGGCACGGCGACCGTTCCACGAGCGGAACACGGCCTTGATCGATTCGGCAAGTTGCTCTTGTGGGTCCTCAGGGAAATCAACACCCTGCTTTTCTTTGATGATCGTCTTGAATCGCTCGGCGATCTTCAGCAGTTCTTCGGCCGAAAGGTCAGTATCCTGGCGCTTTCCGTGGCCCTTGGCGTCATCCATGACATGCTCGAAGTTTTCGCCATCGACGCCCAACACGATCTTGCCGAACAACTGCACGAAGCGGCGATATGCGTCGGCGGCGAAGCGCGGGTTCTCAGTCAGCTTGCCCAAACCGTCGCGTGTTTCCTGGTTAAGTCCCAGGTTCAGCACAGTGTCCATCATGCCTGGCATGGAGAACTTCGCGCCCGAACGTACCGACAGCAGTAATGGGTTAGACGGATCACCGAACTTCTTGCCTGTGGCCTTTTCGACATCAGCCAGTGCTTCGCGAACCTGGTCCATGAAGCCTTCGGGAAAATCGCCATTCGCCGAATAATAGTTACATGCTTCCGTGGTGATGGTGAATCCGGGAGGCACCGGAGCGCCGGATTTGGTCATTTCAGCTAGACCAGCGCCCTTACCACCCAAAAGATCACGTTTCGAACCATCTCCGTCCCGGAACAAATATACGTACTTGGTCACTTATTGATCCTCCTACCTTCGCGGTGAGGTTAATGCACACAAATGGCGCATGGTCGACACGAATCCGCACCGACGAACACCATGCGCGGCTTCGCGCTACTATAGCGCGGTTCTATCCGAGTGTCAAAGTTACTGGGGTACGACATTGTAAAAAGAACGAGCACACACCCGGCGAGCGTTCTTGCCGCGCTGTCCGAACACGTGAACACGCCTCACATGCGCCAAAATCGTGCGTATGTTGCGGTCGCATCAGGAGCGGCAGTATGTTCCTGACCAGCAGGTGCAGCCGCGGAGCGGTAGGTCGGGACAGGTCTGCTCGGAGCGGCGTCGATGGCGTCCGGCATGCGTGGGACGCTCTCCGAGCATGAATGGCAGGCTACGTACCATCGTGAACAACGTCACCGCACACTTCGAGCCATATGTCGACATTGATGTTCTACAGATCAGCGCGTTTTAGTTCAAGTTGCCTTAGGACTGCATTCTCTGGGCCTCGAAGCAATATCGGCGAGGGAGATGGAAGCCAAACGTTTTCAACCGTGTCCGCGTACCACTCCCTTGCCGTAGGCACAGATGCCGCCCGCAAGCGTCCTTACGAAATATTGACGACATTAAGCAGCGGCTTCCCGAGGCCATAGCGCCGCAGATTCTCGATAAGCAACTCGCAATGTCGGTCGTATTCGTGGGCGCTGCGACCGCCCACATGCGGCAGCACCAACACGTTGGGCATCGGCCACAACGGACTATCGGCAGGGAGGGGTTCGCGTTCGAACACATCCAGGCCCGCCCCGGCAAGATGACCCGACTGTAATGCCGCGATCAGCGCGTCCTCGTTAACTGTGCTACCGCGCCCGATGTTGTAGAAGTACGCGCCCTGCTTCATCGCCCCAAAGATGCCTTCGTCAAAGATATGATCGGTTTCAGGTGATGCTGGAATGACCACGACAACATGATCGGCGCGAGCTACAGCTTCAGCTAACTGTTCCATCGGGAACATCTGCTCGACCAACGGATGTTCCTTCGTCGCATCACGTCGCACGCCAATAATTCGCATGCCGAGGGCGGCACAACGTTCCGCAATAGCTCCACCGAGGTCGCCCATGCCGACAATGCATGCGGTCGCGCCAAACAATTCGCCATACCGCGGCGCACGCTCCCAGCGCCGTTCTTCAGCGTCACGAATGTGCCGCGGCAGATGGCGCACGAACGCCAGCATCATCGCCAGGATATGTTCGGCGATACCGGGGCCCATGGTTCCGCGAGCATTGCAGATAGTCAAACACGTTTTACGGTCGAGTCCCTGGCCCACATAGTTGTCGTAGCCAACGCTCGGCAATTGCAGGAATTTGAGGTCACTTTGAAGGACCGCATCCGCCGTGGGCCACCCAAATAAAATTTCCGTCCCACGTAGTTTGGCTGCATACTCATCAGGCGGCGTCGATTGCATGATACGTTCTACCGTCGCCCATTCCGCGACCGCCTCACGAACTCGTGCAATATGCTCGTCTCGTAATTCATCCACCGCGATAAGAATGTGTATCATGAACGCCTCATCCTCCTGAACGGTATCAAGCTCTACCAGGTATGTAATATACGTCCGATAGCCTACGACCGGCTTCTAGCATGCTATCGCATCACGCAAATCGGTAAACTTCTGCATACCTATCGTATTGGAGTGTCATTTGCACACTCCTCGATGACGTTCGTGGATTTTCGTCGCCTACCCATACGCACGTATCGCTGCCATTTTCTTATAAGCATAAGCATCGTCGGTTAGTACCACGCAACTTCATGTGGGAATGGTGTATATAACAGCCGCCTAAGCCGCGGCGGCGCACGCTTTGCTGATAGGCTATACTGCCCGAATGAAGGCAGGTGCATGGGATAATGTAATGATGTTGGTGCATTTGAACAACCAATGCTGCTTTGCACGACACGCTCGCCCGTCCGAGCGAAGGTATTGAATGGCGACCGTCGTCGATCTGCTACGCCAGCTTGCACATGATCTCGCACCAGATAGCGAGATACTTCGAGGTCCGCTGGTGCTGCCTCCGCGTCAGATATCCGCGTTTGCCCTCGATCTCCCTGATAGCCTGGGCGCACACTGGTCGACAGCGTTTGGGCGTCCGACAACCGCACAGCACGCTCTGGCACTTGCGGCATTGCGAGCGGGGGAAACGGTGGCGTTCGTCGGTGGCGATGGACTGCCCGAACAAGATCTGCTGCTACTCGTACTCGCGCAACTGCGCGGCTCCGGCGCGACCGCACTCTGGTTAGTCCCCGACCGTGCTAGCGGACAACGCGCCGCCAAGCTCCTGCACCAGCTAGAACAACGTACCATGCTCACGTGGCTGTTATTGGAGGATGCGCCAACACGACCGCCGTTCGTGCAAGTCATCGTTGCGACCTACGATGAATTGCACGCACGCTTGCTGCCCTTTGCCGAACGGGCATGGCGCTGGTTCTGGCGCGGATTACGCACGATCGCGATGCCCGACATCCATCATGCCAGCGGATTGCAGGGCATCCACCTTCGTTGGCTCCTGCGCCGAGCGACCCGCCTGACCGCCCACAAACCAGCATTGGTAGGCGCGAGCGCACCGCTCGCAGAAGGTAGCGTCACGATACAGTCGCTATGGGGGCGGGCATGTCGAATCATCGATTCAACGCTCGGACCGCCCGAACCAACACTCGTCATGTTGTGGCGCTGCGACGAACGCTATAAGACTCTCGACCAATTGGCGCGAACGCTGCGCGGGCGAGGCTTATCCATCGCCGTCGTCGGTCGCGACGAACGCGACGACCAGGTACTCCGCGCACGCTTCGGCGAAATGGGCATCGCCACGCTGGGCAGCGAGGCGAAAGCGGCGATCGCACTGGTGAGCGGCGTACCTGCTGATCCCGGCGCACGCGAAGCCTTGTTGCGTTGCGGCTACCGCATGGTGGTGATGCTCGCCGCCGACGATCCCCACGAAATGCTCTATAGCGACGACATCGAACAGCTTGTCACACACCCGCCCGCCCTGATCGTACCGGACGACAATTTGTTTGTCACAAGTTTCCATCTCCAAGCCGCTGCTGCCGAACAGCCACTTGACCCGACCGAAATCGAGCGCTGGCATGTTGCCGAGCGCGTGGAAACACTGGTCAATAAGCAGCGTCTGCGAGTGCTCAACGATGGCAGCTTGCAGCCGAGCGACGCGAACGCTGAACTGGGATCACTGCTACGGGGCGCGACAAGCAACGACACCTTTGTGCCAGTCCGTGATCCGCTAGGGGTAACGCTCGCGTCCTTACGTCCGGCAGTCGCCGACTGGCGTGGGTTGCCGGGATCGACCTGGGCGGGTGATCTCGTCGTCGCGCATCGTGGCGACGAGCCTCCAACGATCGATCTGGCGGTCGACGAGCGGCGTAGATTGGCGCTTGCTGTCGCGACCTATCGTATCACCCCACGCACCAAGATCGAAACACGCGAAACAATGCTCGGCGACCAGAGCGTAATCGCGACCCATTGGAACGCCGAAATACGCCAGCGGGTCGAGGGCTTGGAAGAACACACCATCAACCGTCCGCCCGCCACCCCGCGCATCGCCAAACCGTTGGATACACGTTGGGTCGCGCATGCCTGTGCGATCGAGCTTGCCACCGTACCCCCTACTACGACTTCGCTGGGTTGGACGCTCAAGGAAGCGTTGAATATGCGGACCTGCTGCGCATCCGAAGATGTCGTCGTCACATATGATGCTCCCACACGTTCGTTGTGGTTGATCGAAACTGCTCCTGGCGACACCGGCATCGCGAACTGGATCGCGGAACACCTGGAACAAGTGCTTGACCTGGCACGCTCGATTGCAAGCGTCTGCGAAGCAAACGATCTGACTACGAACGCTGGCTCTCCGCGAACGCGCCTGGCTAGAGGTGTTGTTCGACCCTTGCTTTGAGCAACCGCCAGTACCCGCTTCATCTCCCAGAAGCATGGAGCCGCAATCGACGGTTGAGCGGTCGGATATGCCACAACCCGCTGCTACCGAGCACCCTGAATCCGTTCATTCGGCCCCACCCGCGCGTTCGCGGGTGTATACCGCGAACGCGCACATTACGTCAACGCGACAAGCATCCGATGAGACTTCGCTGCCGTCGAACCTTGTCGATCAGAAGCAGACAAACGAGCAACAGCTACGATCAACACAACTGCAATCCCTTGATGAGCGGGGAGTGACACCGGATGACACAACGGCGCACGAGTTCGAGGAGTTGTTAACGCCACAGGAGAATGAAACAACCGAGGAAATCGCAGAAGAAACGCCTGGGATCACGAACGAATCAACCGAGCAGGTCGTGGCGGCGGAACAGACGGATGCCGATCGATCAGACCCAGAGCACGACGAGCCAGCGCTTGTGCAGCCATCTGACCGAAGCCTAGAACTGGAGAGAACCAACGAGCAGTCTATCGTAGTGGCGCAGGATGGTGTGAGAGAAAACGTAGCGATTCACCCCGATGCCTCAGGTGAGCCGCACCCACCACATGCACAGGATGAGCGGGTAGCAATTACCACGAACGAGAACCCAGGCTCACGAACCTATGAGCTACCTGCCGCCATGCAATCGCAGCGCTATGCAGAGGAAGCTCAGTCTGCTCCCATCGAAGCATCCGGGACCGACGAACAGGACACAGCCATCGAAAGCAGTGACTACGATGAGGATGCTTGGAATGCTGTCACTCCTATTGAGGCTCCAACCAGAGATGCGGTGCAACCGTCCGCCATGATCACCACCGATGAGCAGGTTTCGCGCACGGACGAGCGATCTACAGAAATCGAGGAGGTGCGGTGGGACACCGCGACAGCGCGGGATGAGATCGAGGATGTGACCTGGGAGCCGAATCGCCCCGCGCAATTGCCGCTCGACCAGTCTGCCGATCTGATCCCGCCCCTAGGCCGTGAACTCCCCGCGCTCAACGGACCTCGCGACGCCCGCCGCGACCGACAATCAGCACCGCGTGGCACGGAACAGCGATCAAACCAGACGCCACCAACGAATGCCGCCAGTGATCGCGATGCTGCGCGACGGCCAGAACAGCCGCCTACACGTCCGGTGCGCTCAGCACCATCAACGCCTGGTAACGAGCGGCGCGACAACAGAGGCGAGCAAAGCCAGCGGCAACAACCACCGAATCCCCAACGACCAGCGCCTACGCGATCCGAGCGTCCGGCGCCCAATACCGCACCGCCACGAGCAACGAACGACGAGCGCTACCGCAAGCCACCCGAGCGCCCTCCGGTACGCCAGCCACAGGAAACCGAGAAGCCTGTTAACGTCGGCTCGATGATCGCACGGATGCGCCAACTACGTGCCGAACGTGAGCGCCAACACACAAGTAGCACACCACCGCTGCCGACTTCCACACCCGACGAGGATGTAGTACTGCGCTTTCGAGCAGGGCAACACGTGCGTTGTGTCCCCTATGGGGAGGGTGTCGTGCAATCATCGACGGCAGTCGATGGCCGCGAACAGGTGCAGGTGTCGTTCCCAGATATTGGGACACTTATCGTCGACCCCGATATCAATTTCGTGCGCGTGATCGAGCGACCAACACAGGAGCGCGACGAGGACGACTAAGAAACGAGCATATCTGTCCAGCGGTCAGGAGTAAAAGCAGCACGAGCAACACAGCAGTGGACGTTCGATTCGTCCGACCACCCCATGTTCGTCAGCCATGCAAGCCCGACGTTAATCGTACCTGCGTGGAGCATTCAGAGCAGCGCCTTCAACTCCTCGGCGGCTTTGCGGGTCATCCCCGGAACGGCTGCCAGTTCGTCGACCGAGGCATGCTTGATGCCGTCGAGTGAGCCAAATTGTTGCAACAGGGCTTTCTTACGTTTGGGACCGATGCCCTTGACTTCGCTGAGCGATGAGCGCAGGGTCGATTGCGTCCGCAGTTTACGGTGATAGGTGATCGCGAAGCGATGCGCTTCCTCATCAACACGCTGCACCAGATTGAGTGCGGGCGACGTACGCCCCAGAACGATCAATTGCCCGTTGTGCGGCAACTGGAGATCGAAGCGGTTACGGTCCGGCCCTTTCGCTACACCCGCGACAGGAATATGACCAAAGCCAAGTTCGTTCAACACCGCACTTACGCCGTTAACCTGCGGCTTGCCGCCATCGATCAGCAACAGATCGGGCAGGATCGCCCATTTTTCATCCACTTCCTGACCCACTGGCGGTTTGGTTTCGGGCGGCAGATCGGGCGGTGGCTGATCGGGGTCACTGGCGCTGTTGATCTCAACGATTTCACCCTGTGCCTGCTGGGCGCGTCGGAAATCGTCGTCGTAGCACTTCCTGCATCGACGCTACATCATTAGCTCCCTCGACCGTTTTGATCTTGAAGCGGCGATACTCACTTTTCTTCGGATCGCCGTTTTCGAATACAACCATAGAGCCAACTGAATTCGTTCCCTGCGTGTTGGAAATGTCGTAGCACTCGATGCGGCGGGGCAACGATTCAAGGCCGAGCAAGTCGCGTAATTCAGTCAAGCCGCCCATGGCACGCTGAGTTCGTGCTGAGCCATTGCAAGCGCAGTTCTTCAAGTTTCTGTGTCGCGTTCTTGGTCGCCAGGTCTACCAACTGGCGTTTCTCGCCCTTCCGTGGCACCGACAACGACACACGATGCCCACCCTTTTGTTCGAGGTAGCTTTCGATGATCGCAGCTTCTTCAGGGTGTTCAGCCAGCAAAATGTTTTCGGGGATCGAGGCCGCCGATTCGTAGAATTGTGTCAGGAACTGCGCCAGCAACACATTATCATTGGTATCTTCGGCGTTTTCCAGCGTAAATGGTTCGGCTCCGATCAATTTGCCACCACGCACGAAAAAGACCTGCACGACGGCAGAGCCATCTTCCCGTGCGAAAGCGATTACATCCTGGTCCGCCGCGCCCGTCTTGAGTACCTTCTGCTTTTCGAGGACACTTTCAAGAGCGTGAATCTGATCGCGCACATAGGCCGCCCGTTCGTATTCCATGCTTTCGGCGGCTTCACGCATGCGTTCACGCAGTTGGTTCAGGACCTGGTCCGAGCGACCCTGCAGGAACAAACTCGCTCCGTTGATAGCCTCACGATATTCTTCAGGCGAAGTCAGTTCGGGGACACAAGGACCAAGGCAGCGCTTAATATCGTGGTACATGCATGGGCGTCCGGCGCGGCGATGCGACTCGAATTTCTGGTCCGAGCAATCGTAGGGGGGGCGAAAGCTGAACAATTTGTTTAGCAATTTTAGCGTATTACGAACCGACCCTGCCGATGCAAACGGTCCAAAGTAGCGTGCGCCATCTTCCAACACTTTGCGCGTCGTAAAAATTCGCGGCCACTTCTCACCAAGCGTAATTTTGATGTACGGATAGCTTTTATCGTCCTTGAGCAGCACGTTATATTTCGGACGATGCTGCTTGATCAGGTTCATTTCAAGGACGAGCGCTTCGAGTTCGCTGGACGTAAGGATATAATCGAAGTCCGCAATCAGTTGCACCATGCGCCGCGTTTTACTGCTCAGGCCACGTGGAGCGCCCAAATAGGATCGCATACGGTCGCGCAGCGCCTTCGATTTTCCCACGTACAAAATACGCCCGGTGTTATCTTTCCAGATATATACACCCGGTGTGAGCGGCACACGTTTGAGGCGCTCCATAAAGGTGTCATGGTTATCGATTGAGGTTGTTGCCAAGTTTGTCATGGTATTGATCGCCTACCAACGACCGTTCCCAGTGTTTAGTTGGGAAAACATGGTGATGATAGCTTTCGATGGCTCTGGGATGCACTATCGCACCGCACGTACCATATTGTACCCCGCATGATCGTGTAGCACAAATGTTGTCACGCGGGCAGACAGAAGGCAGAAGACGGCAAGGACCATGCTCTCGTCTAGCACTTAGGGGAATACATTTGTGCGTCATCCTCTGGCTTTAGTGGCACGTACGTTGGAAGCGGGGACGTCGCCCTGGCACTTAATAATTGCGAGGTGCGTTAGGCAACGGGTAGTGAGAAATAGAAGGTTGTACCTTCGCCCGGAACACTTTCGACCCAGATTTGACCGCCGTGCGCTTCGACTGCCAATTTACAGAAAGCCAAGCCCACGCCCGTGCCACGCCCATAGCCGCCAGGTGCCTGTGTAAAGAGTTCGAAAATAATATGGTGATATTCTTCCGGAATCCCGACACCGCAGTCCTGAACCGCGATGATAACCCAACGACCCGGCGCATGACCCTGCGGCAACGACGCTTCGCTTCCACTCGTTCCAGTGAGACGCACTGGCTCACCGGGACGGCTGAACTTGAGAGCATTATCGACCAGATTTTGCAACACCCGCCGCATCATGTCCGGGTCCACCATCACACGCGGCAGCGACGCCAGTTGGTTATCCGTTTGAATACGCTTGTCCTGTGCAAGCTGTTCGAGGCGTTCCAACACATTATTTGCGAGCTCGACGATCTCAATGGGCCGCCGATGCAACTCGATTGTTTGCTGCTGAAGGCGTCGAATATCGAGCAGCGCGTTAACCAGATCGAGCATCTGCTGGCAACTTGTCGAGGCAATTTGCAAGATGCGCTGCTGTGAGTCGGTCAGCGTGCCGGTGCTTTGCTTGAGCAGCAGATCGACCGATACCATGATATTAGTCAACGGCGAGCGCAGGTCGTGAACTATCATGTTCGAGAGATCCTGGCGCAGACTTTCCATACGCCTTTCGGCGGTCACATCATGGATCACCAGCAACGCGCCGACGCTTTCGGAAGTCGCGCCGCGCACGGGCAAGACTTGCCATGACAACGAACGCGTATCGAGCATCACATCCCCGGTGGCACTTTCCTCGCGTCCTTGCAACACGTCGCGCACACCGTCGCAGATCTCAAGGCGCAGCGCATGCGAGATACTAAGGATTTCCTCGTCGCGGCAAAACTCCTCCATATGACGGCCTTCCCATTGGGCTGCGTCGACATCGAGGAGTTGCCCAAAGGCGCGATTCGTCACGCCCACCCGTCCGTGCTCGTCGATCAGCACCATGCCTTCATGGGCTGAACTGAGAATCGAGGCCAGACGGTCGCGGGTATTGACAACAAGTTCGTCCAGATGCATGTTTTCGAGAACGCTGCCCGCCATCTTGGCGTAGAGTACGATCATCTCGCGCTGTGATTGGTCAATAGAAGGCAAACTGTATTCGATCCAGAGCGCCCCCATGGTCAGGTTCGTCCCCCGTAATGGGGCGATGAGCAGGTATTTCGCTCCACCATCGACTAACGTTTGGGGCAACGTGCCGGCCTCGAATTCGATATAGTCACGATCCAACGGCACGAAACGCTCGATCCACGCCGGATCGACATGTGTGCCGAAGGGCGAAGCAAACGTTTCGCTTGGGCGGCTCTTCCAGGTTACGATCGCACCGCCGCCCTCGCCGCCTGTCGTGCCGACCGCGCCCGCGAGCGCCATGGAAAGCATGTCCTTCACTGAAAGCTGCGCTGTACTCATCGCCAAACTGAAGGCATTAAGTGCTGTAAGTCGGTCGACGGTTTGTTGTTGCTCAGAATACAGTCGTACATTGCTGAGGGCAGTACTAGCCTGACGTGCCACCGTTTCCATCTTGTCGACAATATCCTGTGCCAGCGGCAAGCTGTGTTCGCCTACATCGATCACGATGACGCCTTCCGGAAGTCTCGTGGGAACCCGGAATCTGAACGACCACCGCCGAACGAAATGAGCCCAGTTGTGGATGCTGTCCCACATGGAACGTCAGCAGTCCAAGCGGCAGCGAACGCTTGAGCATGCGCAGCCAATCGCCATAGTCGATGCCAGTGTCACGGCGCTGCCGCACGACTGGCGGCAATCCGAACGCCGAAACCGCAACCACTTTACGATATTCAGCATCGATTTGTGCAAGCAAGATGCGCGGCGAGCCAGTGATATGCTGGACGGCCGATATGATCTGGTCTGCGAGTTCCTGCATGCTAAAGCTCGAGCGCAAATCGGGCGCGACAGGAGCGGTTGCACTTTGTTCGGACTGTCGGGTCGCACGAGTCTGCTCTAATGGTTGCGGTTGTACACGACTGTCGAGTTCAGGCCGCGTTTGAGGAACGAGCGAAGCCAACGTCATGGCGCATTGTGCCGTCCAGATCAGCAAACTCTGATCGAATTGAATGTGACTATTCAGCGCGAGCCAGCCACACAAATGTCCCTGAACGACGAATGGGATGAAGCATACATCCGGCAGCATGACGAAAGCGCCATCCGCAAGGTGCAACCGTTGAGCATCGTCGGGCCGCGCGAAGGTGTGTGGGGGTGTGCGCAAGGAATGCGGCTCATCATCCATCCACACGATATCGAAGGCATCGCCGCCAGCCACTCCAGCCAAAACTGACTCCATAATGCTGACGACTTCGTGCAATGTGCGGCAACGCGCAATCGAAACACTAGCGTCATGGAGAGTCGTGAGCTTTAAAGGTGGAGTAAAAACTGGTAACATGATCCCTTTGACTTCTTTGGGGATGATTGATAGTAGCATATTATTACGTCCTTGACAAAATTCTTGTGCTATTGTAGAAAAGACGTAGCAGATCCCATTTTGTTCCCTCTTATTCCTTATCAACTAAATGATGAAACCCTGAGAATTTCAGAAAGCGAGCCTTACCCGATGCAACAACCATCCCGTCGGCTCTTTATAAGCACGTTAGCTTTGATGCCGATGATAATGCTTATGCTGTGGCATGGCGCGAACGAACTTGCTCGTCGTCCCGGCGTAGAGCCTGACCATATGCTGGTCGCCACCGCCGACATCCCAACAAGACTTGGTTATACAGACGAATTGCAGCAGATCGATTGGCGAGAGGATAATTACAATCCCTACTTCGGGGAAGATTCAGATGCGTTTTCCAGTTTGAGGGCAGGTCAAACATGGACGAACGGTGGCAGGCATGCAGATTCACCCCAACTTACGCAAAATGTATTTGCTTTCGCTCGCCTTTATCGGCTGCCTATAATCTACGGACGATGGGCCAGCATACCGATATGCCTTCCTGCCTGTATCCGATCCGTTGCAAAACAAGCAGACTGAGAGCATTAGCCTACCCTATATTAGCTCATCTGCCGACGAACAACGGGTTCTTTGTGCTGTAGGAGGAGTATCTACCTGCCAGGTCTGGTATGCATGGTTACGATCAGGTCAATACATCGTCCAGATTCGTTTGCTCAGTCTTGACCAACCCGTTAGTGTTTCCTCGTTTGTTCCGATTGTCGTATCAGCAGATCGAGCGGTTAGTGCATCTTATGCAAATATTGAAACTGGGCTTCAGGCATTCATACGGAATACTCCTGATGGAAGTGTAGCCTCTTCATTTTTAAATGTTTTTCCAATGGCGATCACGTTCAGTTTCATAGGTTTCGTGATGCTCCTCTCTTTCAAAATAGCCTCTATCGGCGCGTTCTTCTTTGGCAATATGTGGTATCAACAATTTCCTGGGCAGCTACAACAGATGTATTGGTCAAATATGACATTCACCATAGGAATCTTTAGTTGTGGATTAGCATTGGTAAGTGCGCTATGTCTTCGTTTCCTACCACTCACCCAATCGTTCAAATGGATTATTTTCGGCAGTTTTGCACTTGCCAGCCTCGTTTGCATGTTCGAAGCTTCATGGCTGTTGTATACAGCTGCCCGCGCTCCTCACGCTCCACGTGCGTCCAGCAACCAAGCTGGACCAATAAGCGCGTCCTAGCGGATTATGCAAGTTTTGGGTGCCACATACAACCCGAACGACCGTGCGAATGGCTCGCACCGAAGCGACATGTTCCTCTGCTATAATGGCATCCGTTATACTGCCCCATCCCGGAGAGAAGGATGCCAAAGAAGATATTCATCATTGACGACGACCTGGGACTACAAACGGTGTTGGGAATCGCGTTACGTGATGCTGGCTACGACGTTTCATCAGCCACCGATGGTTTGCAGGGTGTCGCGCAACTGCCGAAAGTCGCGCCCGATCTGGTCATCAGTGACGTGATGATGCCGAACCTGGATGGTGTTCAAGTTTTTGAAATGCTGAAAGAACAGCTTGCGCTCGATAACATCCCGATCATCATCGTCACTGCCCTGAGCCGCAAAGCCTGGTTCGCCAACCTGGAAGCCGAAGGAGCGGTGATCATCCAAAAGCCGTTTGATATCGACTACCTGGTGCAAATGATCGAGATGCTGTTGATAGAGTAGGCATACGAGGGGCATGGCGAGCAGCGCTCTCCGTGCTTCACACCGTGATACATAAAATGTCGTCGGATAGGGTTGCATTCACGCAACTCTATCCGACGACATTTTTGTTGAACGACCAAATGTGCGTGCGACGTTGTAGGTAAGGGCTCGCAATCCACCAGTATCAGCGTGGCATGTTACGAGCCGTGGCCCGCTGGAGTCGATTCGCGCAAGCACATGCCAGGAAGGAGCGTTCGCGGCCAGAGTTGCTAGGAATGGGTGTGGACGCCGGTGTAGTGTCGAGCATGAGTACGGCTCACACGAGACGGGCCGTACTCATACCGGGATATGACCTGCTCGCACCCTAACGGTCGACGTTCGTGAGTGCGTCAAAGCGCGGGCGCAGGGCAGCGTAGGTATCGTCAATGGCCTCGGGTACGAGTTTCACGCCACCGATCAATGGCATAAAGTTGGTGTCGCCGTTCCATCGTGGGACCACATGCAGGTGCAGATGTTCGGCGATACCGGCACCGCCTGCTTCACCAAGATTCATCCCCATATTGAAGCCTTTCGGATTCATTTCCTCGGTGAGGACACCAATCGAACGCTGCGCGATCTGCATAAGTTCGGCGCTCGCGTCCGGCGCAAGCCCTGCGAAGTCAGCGGTATGGTTATATGGCACGACCATCAGATGCCCTGGATTATAGGGGTACAGATTCATCATCACGAACATGTACGTGCCACGATGCAGGACCAAGAACTGTTCGTCATCCCCCGCCTGGTATGCATGGCACAATGCACACACAGGCTTCTCCGCTTGCTCATCACGCTTGATATATTTGGAGCGCCATGGGGTCCACTTGATCTCCACCAGTGCCTCCCCTAAACCTCGAAGCGTTCGGGTGCCGAATCAATCTCGCTGTGATCGCCACTTTCGCGTCGGCGGTCGATACGATACTTCTTGACGGCAGCCTTGACGGTGCCAAGCGCCAGTGTCGCGCAACGCGGACGGGTGCTGACTACCTCGCGACCGAGGCGCTCGATAATATCGTTGTAGTCGAGTTCATCGACAGCGCTCAGCGATTTACCGGCGATATCTTCGAGCAAGATCGAGGCAGCGGCTTGCGAAATGGTACATCCTTCACCTTCGAACGTCACATCCTTGATCGTGTTGGAATCGCGATCCACATTGAGGTAAATCGTTATGACATCGCCACAACCAGGGTTGCCTCCCGGCATCGTCACGTCAGCAGGATCGAGCGTACCGTGGTGGCGCGGCTGCTGAAAATGTTCCAGAATGTATTCGATCTGTTCCTGGCGGTCCATATCTGCCATCGTTAATTCCTTCTTTGGCTGTTCTATCACTTTATCCGTGAGTTGTCCGAATCCCCGTCGTATTCTTGCCGTTGGCTACGGCCTCGATCGGACGCTCTTTGGCGTCCCAACCTTAGCCGACCGCGACCTCGATCTGTCCATCAACGATGCGCACATCATACGTTGGCAGCGGGATCGTCGCCGGAAGCGACCGCACTTTGCCCGTCGTAATGTCGAAGCGCGCGCCGTGCAACGGACACTCGATTGTGCAATCGTCGGTGTCAAGGTCGCCCTCCGACAGAAACGCAAGCGCGTGCGTGCAGATATTCGAGAACGCATATACTTCGCCATCGCATCGCGCCACAGCTATCTCGGTGTCTGCCATGCTCGAACGACTGCACGGCTCCTTCTTTGATTGCGTCGGCGGCAGCAAGCCGTACATACTCCATACATGAATCCTTTTGCTGTCGTATATAGCATAACGCCACAATCGCCGCACGATGCGTGGCGATTGTGGCGTTTACGTCAGGTTCTCCGTAGGCGGGCTTAGCCGACCGAACCTTCCATCTCCATCTGGATCAAGCGGTTGAGTTCGACCGCATATTCCATCGGCAGTTCACGAGTGAACGGCTCCATGAAGCCTAGCACGATCATCGACAGTGCTTCGGCCTCGCTCAATCCACGCGAACGCAGATAGAACAACTGCTCCTCGCCGATCTTGCCGACGGTCGCCTCGTGCGCCATGGTCGCACGATCTTCCTCGATCTCGATGAACGGGATCGTGTCCGATGCCGACTTATCATCCAGAATCAGCGCATCACACACGACGTTGATCTTGGCTCCGGTCGCTCCTGGCAACACCTTCGCAAGACCACGATAGGTCGTGCGACCGCCACCCTTGGAAACCGACTTGTTGGTGATACGGCTGGTGGTGTTGGGTGCCGCGTGAACCATCTTGGCTCCGGCGTCCTGATGCTGGCCTTCGCCAGCATAGGCCACTGACAGCACTTCGCCCTTGGCTCCCTCGCCCATCAGATACACCGATGGGTACTTCATGGTCAAGCGCGAGCCGATGTTACCGTCGATCCACTCCATCTGAGCGTTCTTGTAGGCCACGGCACGCTTGGTCACGAGGTTGAAGATATTGTTCGACCAGTTCTGGATCGTGGTGTAGCGGAACTTGCCGCCTTCCTTGACGATCACTTCCACCACCGCCGAGTGAAGCGAGTTGGTGGTATAGGTCGGCGCTGTACAGCCTTCGATGTAGTGCGCTTCGGCACCTTCCTCGACGATGATCAGCGTGCGCTCGAACTGACCCATGTTTTCGGCGTTGATACGGAAGTACGCCTGAAGGGGAATGTCCACCTTCACGCCCGCCGGAACGTATACAAACGAACCACCCGACCACACAGCCGTATTGAGCGCGGCATACTTATTGTCGGCTGCCGGGATAATCGTGCCGAAGTATTCCTTGAGGATTTCGGGCTGCTCGCGCAACGCTGTATCCATATCGAGGAACACGACGCCCAGCTTTTCCCATTCCGCCCGCAACGAGTGATAGACGCTCTCGGATTCGTACTGTGCGCCAACACCCGCGAGGAACTTCTGCTCTGCTTCAGGGATGCCCAGCTTCTCGAAGGTATTACGGATGGTTTCCGGCACATCGTCCCAGCTTCGGCTGGTCTTTTCGCCGGGGCGCACATAGTAATAGATATCCTGGTCGTCAAGCTCTTCCAGCTTCATATTCGCCCAGTTGCCTTCGGTCGGCACAGGCTTCTTGAAGTAGGTTTCCAACGCACGCAAGCGGCGCTTGAGCATCCACTCCGGCTCGCCCTTGATCTGCGATAACGTACGAACGACGTTCTCGTTCAAGCCCTTTTCGGACTTGTAGTTGTACACTACGTCGTCGTGGAAGCCATACTTCGTATAGTCAAAATCGATGTCCTGATTTGGCGCTGTTGTCATGTCTCGCCTCTCCTATCTATAACACTGGCGGTGGTCATCGGCTGATGCCTTCCGAGCCGCCATGTATCAAGCGTTCTATGCTTCCCCGACGGACGTTCCGTCGTGTAATCGAGCCAATGCGACTTTGAGCGCCGTGAGGCCCAACATCGCACATTTCATACGTGCCGCTCCAATTGGAATTCCCAACAAAGCGAGGATATCGTCCTGCCCGAATGCCTGTGCCGCCGCGATGGACTGGCCCATCAACGACTCAGTCAGCATGGACGTGGCGGCCTGCGATATCGCACATCCTCGCCCGTTGAAACGGATGTCCTGGAGCGTTTCGTCGACGATCAGCAGGTCGATTCGCACTTTATCGCCACAAAGCGGATTCCGCTCCTCATGGCTTGCTGTCGGCGCGTCGAGCATCCCCTGATTCCGTGGATACCGCGAATGTTCCAGAATGTTTTCTTGTGCGAAGTCGTCCATATAGTATACCGCAAGGTGCTAAACTATACCGGTTTCGTGGGGCGCACGTTGCGCCCCGCTTACCTTGCACTACATCTTTGCTTCGATCAGTTCGAGTGCATGCTCACGCACGACATCGCTTGGAATCTGATCGACGACCGATGCCAGAAAGCCGATCACGATTGTGCGCACTGCTTCTGCCTGTGTCAGTCCACGCGAGCGCAGATAGAACACCTGCTCCTCGTCCACCTGTCCGCTGGTCGCGCCGTGTCCAGCCTTGACCTCGTTCGAGTTGATCTCCAAGCCTGGAATCGAGTCCGAACGCGCCTCATGTGACAGATGCAGCACATGGTCACGCAAATCGGAGTTTGTGAATTTCGCGCCACGCTCAATGTTGATCATGCCATCAAAAACCACATAGGCGGAACCGGCGACAGCGCTCTTCCAGGCGATCTCGGCGGTAGTGGACTTTCCGATGTGATGCACACGCGGAGCCCACAGCAACTGCTGCTTATCAGTGCCGTAGCTAAAGCCTGACCAGTGCAGTTCCGACCCGTCGCCGAGCAAACGCACATCCATATCCATATGGTGCACGTCCGAACCTATTGCACCACTTAGCCATTCGACACGAGCATCCTGCTGCACCTGCGCGGCCTGTGCGCCGAGCAAATATGCCTTTTTGCCAAGCGTTTGCATACTCATAAACTGCACCCGTGCCCCACGTTTTAAGACGATCTCGGCGACGGGAACGACCATACCTACAGTTTCGAGGTCGTCCGAAACGAACTCCTCGATCACAGTTACACTGCTATTATCTTCAGCGACGATGATCGTGCGCGGGAAGATCGCCGTGCCACCTTCGGGAAGTCGGTAGCGTACTTGCACAGGTGTCGTCGTTTCGACATTGCGCGGCACATGTACGACGATGCCGTCACGTGCCAGTGCCGCATTGTACGCGGTGTACACACTGAACTCCGCTTCGACAGCATGGTTCATATACTGCGCTAGCAATTCAGGGCGTTCGTTGAGCGCAGTCTGCAAGTCAGCGACGTACACACCCTCGGCAGTTGAAAGGATTTCGACGCTGCCGAACACTGGTCGCATGTTCTTTAGTTCGAACCCTCCAAGGTTGGTGCGCTTCCATGCGGGCAAGTCGAGCGTACGGGCGGCCTCGAAGGTCGCCAGACGATCGCCGTCCAGGCCAAGCATGTCGTTCGCCAGTTCACCAATTACTGGCAATTCACGTGCTTCGACGTTAGGAAACATTGCCCATCACCTCTTCGCGAATATGCTCGTAGCCCTTTTCTTCGAGTTCGAGCGCAATTTCGGCACCGCCCTCGCGCACGATGCGTCCGTCCATCAACACATGTACGAAGTCGGGCTTGATATAGTTCAACAGACGCTGGTAGTGCGTGATAACCAGCACGCCCATGTCCGGGATTTGTTCCTTGACCGTGTTGACACCATTCGCCACGATACGCAGCGCGTCGATGTCGAGGCCGGAGTCTGTTTCATCCATGATCGCCATGCTGGGCTGCAACATCGCCATCTGCAAAATCTCAAGGCGCTTCTTCTCGCCGCCCGAAAAACCTTCGTTGAGATAGCGGCGTGTAAAGTCCGGCGACATTTCCAGCATCTGCATACGTTCCTGCATCATCTTGCGGAACTGCGCTACCGGAATCGAGGTCGATTTGGGATCGCGGCCTTCTTCGCGGCGGTGCGCGTTGACCGAGGCACGCAGGAAGTTCGCGACCGTCACGCCAGCGACCGACACCGGGTACTGAAACGCCAGGAACATACCGAGGCGCGAGCGTTCTTCTGGATCAAGCTCGATGATATTTTGTCCGCGATACCAGACTTCGCCGCTCGTGACTTCATAGCGCGGGTGTCCCGCCAGAGTATAGGCAAGCGTCGATTTGCCCGATCCATTCGGTCCCATGACCGCGTGAATCTTTCCGGCCTGGATCGTCAAGTTGATGCCCTTAAGAATCTCGCGATCCTCGGCTTCGATCTTGACGTGAAGATCGCGGATTTCAAGATTTCCGTCGTTACCATTCGACATGTTCTATGATGCTCCTCATTATTTGAACGTGGCTGCTAGACCAGCAATCCGTCTGTTTATTGATTATTCTCGATCACGAACCGACAACCGGCATGACCATCAAAGCGTCGCTCGGCGATCGTAACGTTCGTGCCAAGAGCGTGTTCCAACATCTGCCGTTCCATCTCGCACAGCCCATCATGTTCACGGGCCAACTCGAAGTACGGGCAACTCCATCCTTGCAGCGCAATCGTGTTCGCGTCCTCACTGAGCGTAATGGGCGTGCCACGCTGTTCCAGTATGGCGACAACTCCTTCGAGACGCTCTCGCAACGCTTCGCCCTGGGCGTGTTGGGCGAGTTCTTCACCCAATCGCTCACCCACCGTACGAAGCAACTGTTGCGCCGCTGCCGCCCCCGAGCTTTTCACGATCTCCTCGATCAGCAACTGCACCATGACGCCATACGATTGGGGAAACAAGGCATGTGCTTTGTCGCTTAGTGCGTACACATGCGCCGGTCGTCCCGTCCCGTGACGCACTTTCGACGTTGTAATCAGGTCCGCCGTCAAGAGATGTTGAAGCTGTTCGCGTACAGCGTTCGTGCTAACGCCTAACGCTTCCTCCAACGCCTTAACGCTGAGCGGTCCCCGACGCTGGAGAAGCTGCAAGATTTCAGATGCTGGACCACCATGTCCAAGCGTCCGTGATTCCATAGAAATATACATTTCCTCCACATGTAGTGTAGCAAACGGAACGGGCCACGTCAATTTATACAGGTTAAGCTGTTTTAATTCGGATCATGAGTGGGATGGGGGTTCAAAGCGGAGCGCAAAGCTGGCGCACGAGAGCCACCTAGCATAAAAAGCAGGTGCGGACTCGCGTGTGAGCGAGTGGCCAAAAGGTTACAATACAGTGGTGCAATCGCTTGACCTTACATGGGACGAATCGCCCACCACACCTGCACAGATCGAGGATGACGCGCAGCCCGTTGTGTTGCGGTGTGCTCCTGTATCCGGGGCGCTGGCCGCACATCTGACAGTTGGCGGCGATGACCTGGGCTCACCGACTCTGCGGCTGGGACAATCCGCCTGGGAATGGCTATGGCAACCGCGTGGACGGGTGGGCCGCTTCATAGCAGTACTACGAGTTCGAACGCCATGGAGGCGACGACCTCGCGCTCCGATCGACGCTGGTGGTACAACCGGGCAAACTCGACCGCGACGCCTACGAACATATCCTGCACGCAATCCAACGCGTCGCCGTTGGGCTCGTCCTCGATCTGAGCGGCGGCAGGACAGCCGCCGCGTGGGAGGATCGCGGGGACAAACCGCGCAGTATCATCGAGGAGTACTGGACGCGCCTGGTCGTCGAAGCAGCGGCGGCGACCGAGGCGACCGAGCGACTTAACCGCAATCCCTATGGCACCTGGCAGCATACCGAACAGGAACGTGAGCTACACGAAATCGCCGACATGCGGGCTAATATGGTGGCTCGAATGGGTGAGCGTCCGTTGGAGGAAACCGAGGGTGTCCAGTCCACAGCGCTGTTGCAGGGGTTCCCCCGTGGCGCTTCACAGAAGCCACGATTGCCGCGCACGCTGCCCGTTCGCTCGATGGTATCGACCGTACATCGCTACGAACATGCCGTGCTAGTACGGGTGCTGCTGGAACTGCATGCCCGATGTGTATGGATACGCGAGGCGCTCGGCAGCGAGCTTGCATGGCGTGGGAGGAGCGCGGCGGAATCGAGCCGAACCGCACACCTCGCGTTGCTCAGGGAATGGCAGCGTGAAGTCAATGTCGCCGCCGCTCACTTGATGCGAGCGCGTTCGACCCGGTTACTTGCTGATGTCGAGCCAATACGTGCCTGGAAGGGTCCGACCGAACTCATGCGCCGTGACCGTCGCTACCGTGCGGTCGCGCAGGCATGGCAAACATTGTGGCAACGCCCGTTCATCGCGCTCAACACGCCAGCCTTCGATTTGCCGGTGGACGATCTCCCGGCGCTATACGAACGCTGGTGTTTACTCGAAGTCGCGCATGCGTTGTCAGGATTAGGCGAGCCAACCGAACAACAGATGCTTGTCGGCGAATCAGGTGCAGTCCACGGCGTTGGCCCGACAGTCTGGAACGTGCGATTCGACGAAAACTGCCCGCTCATGCGTCGCCGCGGTCCAAACAATACGGAAGTGCGGTTATGGTATCACCGTCGTTTCGCGCCCAACGTTGGTCAGGGCGCACAGCTAGGATCGCTTGATCCGTTCGTGCGTGTCCCCGACATCGTGATCGAAATCGTCCGACCGCATGCCGCGCCACGCCTGTTGATCTTCGATGCGAAGTACCGCTTAACCACCGCAGGGAATCTTTCCGAGGATGTATTGGAAGCGGCCTATGCGTATCATGGTGGGTTGGGATATGCGGGCATACCCGCAAGCGTCGGCACCTTTGTGCTATTCCCCGGACTGGAAGGCTTCGAGGCAGGCGGCGTGGGAGCGATTCCGCTGATTCCTGGTATGCCGTCGCGTCTAGCTGAAATCGTTCGCGCTGGCGTCGACAGTGTATAGAACGAGACGTTACACGTTCCCTTACTACCGTCCTGCTGGTCGTCGTTGGTTGTTTCTACTGATGAAGGAGTTGAACATATGGAAGAAGAATTCTTGCTCGCCGCTACAGATGTACCCTCATCATTGCGGGAATGGTTGCTGTCGGGCGGCAACATAGCACTACTGGCTTCGTTGGAAATGTTGCCAGATGGTAGCGTGGTTATGCGTGCGCTGCCGGAAGCCGATCCACGCATGGTGGCGCGAGTACGTCGTACCATGGCGCAACATGAAGATGTATTGCGGCGGCTTGCCTGATGGACACGAACATGCTGTCCTACAGCGAGGTGCTCGTAATCCACCAATTATTGCTGGATCGGTTCGGCGGCATGAGTGGCATCACCGAAACGGGCTTTGGTAAGCTCGAAGCAGCGGTCGCCGCGCCCGACCTATCAATGTTCGGCGACGATCTGTATCCAACCATCGTCGAAAAAGCCTCGATCCTATTTTATCTGATCGCTCGGTCACACGCATTCACCGACGGCAACAAGCGTGTGGCGTTGCTAGCGTTGATCGAATTATTGGCGCGTCATGGCATGGTGCTTGCCGCCACTGACCAAGAACTTTATGAGTTCGTCATGAGTACCGCCAGCGACCGTGAGCGTGAGGACGTATTCTCCTGGATCGCGGCGCATGTGGAGCCCCTGGAAGCACCGTGAAACATGTATCCCACTTCGATGTACTGCAAATCCGCACCCGCCTACAGGCAGCGGCGGGCAAGCCGTTCGACCTCTTGAATCCCAACGCGCTGCAATCCGCGTTAGCCGCTCCTCGTCAGGAAGTATTCGGAGAGGAAGTTCACGAGGGAGTGCTAACGAAAGCCGCGATCCTGTTCACACGTCTGATCTCAAACCA
This sequence comes from uncultured Chloroflexia bacterium, assembly GCA_963782315.1. Lineage (GTDB taxonomy): Bacteria > Chloroflexota > Chloroflexia > Chloroflexales > Kallotenuaceae > JBBSGA01. Next base: position 6,027 of record CAWAJS010000022.1, on the reverse strand, counting down.
TCCTTTTGTCGACGGCAACAAGCGTATAGCGGTCGAGGCGCTACGCTTGTTCCTCAAACGCAACAAACCCACCGTACTGCTTGCCGATGACGAAGCACTGGCCTGGGCGAACGAGGTGGCACGAAACGCTGCGGACGAGGTTGCCGTGCAGAGGTGGCTCCAAGGGTACACACGATAGACCCGCCGCGTCGGACAAATCGAAACAGCGACCTTTACACCATCGTTGCCTGCTCTACGCTACAGATTGCGCGTAAGAAACACGCCTCAATGCGACCGTCGGGCCGGTGCCCGCCTGAGATTGGTCCTCGGATCAGGTAACTGCTACCGTCGTATCCTGAAAGATACAGTCTGAACACACAAGATGGTACAGGCAGACAATCGTGTCCGCCTGTACCATGACGAAACAGAAACGCTACGATGCTCGCAGGGCGCGTCGGCGATCAGCGGTGGCGACTTCGGAAATCTGCTGCTCGACCCATGCATGTGCCTCAAAGAATGACAGAAAGCCAGCGCGCGTCGCCTGGCGTCGTCCGCTTTCGATCGTGGTGATCCACTGGCCGTCGGGATGCTGCCATACTTTCACTTTGCAGGTGCCGATCAAGCGGATATACATATGATGATGCTCGTCAAAATTCCAATCGGTTTCTTCACTCATAGAATCCTCCGTACGTCGTTGTTTCCGGACCTACTGACGATAGGTTCGTCGTTAGCACGAAAATCTACGCCGCTGAACATATATGACAATGAAGTCGCGCTTTTATGCTTTATCATCAAGCACCACGCGGCAGTGCTGGAAATGTTGTTCGCAAAATCCCCGATTTTAGCGGCGGTTTTGTTCATGCCCCTCGTATACTACGTTGCAGGGAGCAAGATTTCGTTGCGTAATACCAGTATATCAGACCATATACCTTCACAACCTATCAGTTTTTTAAGGCGACCGGATGCCTGGGCGAAAGGTATAGTGATAGGTATATCCGTCTTACGGGAGGTATAACAAAGGATCGACACTGACACCATTGCGGCGTATCGTCAGATGAAGATGAACGCCTGTCGAATATCCGCCATGTTCTTCGTCGTATGTCGTGCCCATCAAGCCGACGATGGTCCCTGCTTCAATCGGGTCGCCGGCCTTCACGAGAGGTGCAGAAGCCATGTGTCCGTATTCTGCGGTGAAACCGCCACCGTGGTCGATCTTGACACAGAAGCCATAGCCCTTACACCAACCTGCTTCCGTAACGACACCTGCTCGTGCTGCGCCGATTGGTGTGTTCTTGACGTTCGCGATGTCGATACCATTATGATACGAGTTCACCTTTAGATTGCGCTTGCCGAATCCGGAGGACAACGTGCCAAAGGAGGGCCATGTCCAGCCACCTTTACCGACTGCGTTCTGACGTGCCTGTTTAAGCGCAGTTTGTGCCACATCCACGCGCTTCTGGGCGCCGGCGATCAGCGGACCAGCCACCGCCCAATCCGCCTTCACCGCATCAAATTTCGCCTGTGCATCCTGCATGCGCTGCTGAGCTTGCGCGACGACAGGTGCTCCTTGTTCAGTCTGAGACAGTTGGGTGCGCGCAGTGTCCAAATTCTGCTGTGCCTGAATGATACGCGCTGGGTCTGAGCCCTGAGGTATCTGGCTTAGTTCGGCCTGGGCTTGCTCGACTACGACCTGTGCCGCTGCAACATCTATTATTTGCTGCTGTTTCACCCACTCGAAGTCCCCTGCCGCACCATTGAATTTTGTCGTGGCGTCGTCTAGACTGGCTTGTGCTGCCGCATGTTGCAGCATATAGTGCTGTGTTTGGGCCTCCGGATCGAGTCCTGTATCCTCAAACCGCTTACCTGATACCGGGTCGATGCCCTGCTGTGCAAGTTCTTTGTATTGAGTAGTCGTCACAACCGTGTCTTGCGCTTGTTGTAACGTCGTTGCGGCATTATTCATCACGAGTTCTACTTGCGCCGTTCGTGCCGATGCCTCGTTCACAATGCTGGTATATTGCTGTTGAGCGGCCTGAAGACGTTCCTCTGCGATTGCAGCCAGCGTCGGGTCTGGGTCGGTCTGCGATTGTGCTGCCTGTAACTGTGTTTCTGCGGCCTGGACGTTGGCTTCAGCCTGGCCTGAATCGAGCAGCGAGATGTTTTCCAGGCGCACACGATCGAAATCAGCCTGTGCAGCCGCCATTTCGGTTTCTGCTGCTGTTACATCTTCCTGCTTGATATGTTCGGCGCGAATCTTTTCCAATTCCTTGGCCGCCATCGCCACCTCTTTTTCAGCAGTCGCGATTGCCGCCAGGCGAAACTGCGTTCGGGCTTTGCTCATGCGTCCCTGCCCGTCACGCATCGCAGCCTCTGCCGCCGCAATCTCCGCCTGCGTCATTATTGGCGGTTCATCCGTCATCGTGAGTGGCATCGTGGACGTTATCACTGCGTTTGTGGTCGCGACGACCCCAGCATCGTCATCGTCCGTGGAACGGAGAATGACGAGATCGTCGTCCGCCCGGACATGGTCGACCGCAGCAGGCTTGCTCGCTTGCGCCGCACGTGTTGGCGTAGCAGTCGCGGAGGTTGGGACGAGGGCGACAGATCGCACCGGAGTCGCAACGTGCGCAAGCGGCAACCGCGGCACCCTAATCGCTACGGCTGCCGGAGTAATAGTAGGAGTGGCGACGCTGAGGAATGCTGTCCCGACCGTCATACCGACGAGCAGCAGTACGGTACATCCGCGCCACAGTATGGTTATATCTCTCATAGGGTATCGGTTCCCCGGTTGCGGCGAACCACGTTCATTCTACACTGGACGCCATGCATATACCATTATAGACACAACAGCAACAACCGTAGCTATATATACCGCAACTACGGCATGACGAATATGCCAATTTATAGGAATAATGTTAGGAATTGTTACATGATTAGCCCAGGCAACGGTACATACGAATGATGCATCCGGCCTTGATGCCGTAAAACAGTAGTGGATCATGAAAGGTTGAGGGGTGCAACCTTGACGGTCGCACCCCTCATGGTGCCACGACTATGCCAGCGTAGGCTAGCTACGGCTGCGAGGTGAACACCATTGGCAGAATAATGCGATTATCTTCGCCGGCCACGAACACTGCAGTGGTGCGCGGCGGGACGGTGAACGTATTGGTAGCGGCATCGTACTTTGCCGTGCGTACAACCGGATCGTTCGAGCCAACCTGATACGGATGAAGTCGGAAGCGTGTCTCAGAAGCATCGTCGTTCTGGAACGTCTGTGCCTCGTCGTTGGCGTTGAACACCACCACGATCTGATCGTAGAACGGGTCGAGGTCCTGTAAGCGCATTTGCGCCGGACGGGTCGCATCATTGGGCATACCATCCATAATGCTCATCACGATCAAGCCTTCGACCTGATCGGGACCAGCGTTCAGGAAGTGTACGCGCTGGTTGATATCGTCCGCATTACCCAGCCGGAACAGCGGCGAACTCTTGCGAATACGGAGCATCTCCTGGAAGTAGGCGGTCGCCGCTATGATGTTGGTTTCCGATGGCTTGAGCGCAGGGTTAGCGAGCAATGGCTGATAGACCGACCAGTTGTTCTGGTTTTCTCCCATGATCGGCAAGCCCACACCCCAGTTATTCGTCGCACCAGTCCAATCGACCTTGTTGAACCAGTCTCCTGAGTTGTAGCTATTACGATCTCCCGACTTCGAACGCAGCAGGTCCTGACCAGCCTGGAAGAACGGAATACCTTGTCCGAGGCTCACGATGCTCGTCCCGAGGTTTTGCATCCTGACGCGATCCTCGATCGATGTCGCTGCCGGGGCCTTCGCTTGCAGGATGTCGAACAACGTTTCGTTATCATGTGCCTCAATGTATGTGATCGTTTCTTGTGGATCGGCGGCGTAGCCCGTGGGCGAGCCATTGTAATCCACGTCCTTACCGGTCACGGTCTTACCAGTGCGATCCACGAAGGTGTAATCGCGCAAGTTACCCGCGAGGCCGACTTTGATCTGATCCTGCGCCAGCAGTAATCGCGCACGCTGTTCCTCGGCGGTGCCTTGCGCAAAACTGTTGGGGTCGTAGGACAGGCCGCTGATAAAGCCCTGACGCTGGATGTCCTGGCCCGAATCGAACGGACCACCACCTCGTACCGCGTCACGCAACCGGTCGTTGAACGTACCAATGCCCGTTCCCGGCATGTTAAGCTGGGTCGCCTGCACGCCGCGCTTGTTGTTCTGCACGTCGTCGCCGAAGTTCCAACCTTCACCATAGAGATACACCTTGGAGCCATCGACGCCGCTATTGGCGATAGTCAGCGCGTTAAGGCGCTGGCGAAGCTTCACCATATTGGCCTTCATGTGGTGACCCATCAAATCGAAGCGGAAGGCATCGACTTTGTATTGCGTCGCCCACGTGATGACCGAATCGATCATCAATTTCTCCATCATGGCATGTTCCGTTGCCGTGTTCTGGCAGCAGGTGCTGGTTTCTACCGCGCCTGTATTTTCGTTCAGGCGGTGATAATAGCCTGGTACCACGCGGTCGAGGACCGATTTTGCATCCTGCCCGCTGGCAGCGGTATGGTTGTACACCACATCCATGACGACACGCAGACCATTGGTGTTGAGCGACTGGACCATCTCCCTGAACTCCTCGATGCGAGTCGAGCCGTCAGGGTTGGTCGAATAGCTACCCTCAGGTGCGGTGTAGTGCAATGGATCGTAGCCCCAATTGAAGCCATCCTGCTCCGCCAGCGCTCCAACTTTTTCCTGTTGTTGAGTGGAGTCAGGCGCATAAGTCGCTAACTCAGCCGGATCTGGCTTCCTGCCGTTCGGCAGCATTTTCGTTAATCGATGCGATATCGAATGTTGGCAACAGGTGAATATGCGTCAATCCGGCGTCAGCCAAGGCGCGGATGTGTTGCATACCATTCGATTCGGTGCGCGTGAAGGCCTTGTATGTACCCCGCTCGTTAGCGGGAACACTCGGATCGGTGATGCTGAAGTCGCGGATATGCAACTCATACAGCACGATGTCTTCGGGCTTAGCCAGCGCTGGTTTAGCAAACGTATTCCATCCCGATGGCTTAAGGCTGTTATCGGCAAGGTTGACGAATTGCGAGCGCGTACTGTTCATCGAAAGGCTGAACTGAGTATGGATCGGTGACCATATTCTGTTCAACCTGCCCGGTCGAAGGCGCGTACACCTGTACTTCGTAAAGGAAGAACTTGCCGACCCATGAGGCTGCCCACTGATATTCCAGGTGCCAGTCGAACCATCCCAGGTCATCGCGTACTCAGTGCTGGTCGTGCTTGTGGATGTATCAAAGACGTGCAGCGTCACGTTCTGTGCTGTGGGAGCCCACAGGCTGTAGCATCGGCGCCGCGCCCTGGAACCATAGGCCAAGTTGTCCATCGAATGTATACAGATCGTCGAGAACGCCGGGGATTTGCACCGCTGTCGCGTCAAGCAACCGCCCGGCTGCGTTGGTTGCGGCGACCGCGATTTCGCCCTTCACGATCGTCGGAATCTTGCCAAGGTCAGCCGCGTTGACACGATAGGCCGTCCAGGATGCCAGATGCGGATACTTCGCTCGCAAAGCGCTGGATAACCCGCTATTGACACGTGTCAGGGTAATCGAATCGCCGCCGACGATGCCTTCAGAGTCAAGATACATCGCGCCTGTAGCATCATAATGCAGTGTGATCACGTCGTTAGCAGCAGTATCGCCGTCGATGTTCCACACCAGCGTATCGCGTGTCAGCCAGTGTGCGCTGGCTTCGTCGATGTTCCCGGCTTGCGAGCAACCTCCAGCGGTCGGGAGCAGATACCCCGGCTCGTTTTGCACGATCCACACCTCCGTGCCATACGTGGCAAGGTCGAGCGCCTGATCATTAGGCTGGTCTTTCTCGTCACCTTGATGAATAATGTAGTTCAAGACGGTCGCACCCGGCGCAAGTGGTACACGGAAGTACACACCAAAGCCGTCACGTCCGGCTGGGCGCACAGGCTGATCCCAGCTTGGGTTAGGTTGCGCCGCACCTG
>CAWAJS010000021.1:0-271606 GCA_963782315.1 uncultured Chloroflexia bacterium | reverse complement strand
TTGATGGACACCTCAAGAAACCCTATAGTATTGGGTGGAGGTGAACCATGGCAACCACACGACGGCAGTTTACCAGCGACTTCAAGATTGAAGCGGTTCGTCTCGTCACCGAAAGCGGACGCTCTGGGGCACACGCTGCGCGCGAACTTGGCATTCGTCCTGATATGTTGCGCAACTGGAAACGTCAAGCAGAAGGACGTGCCGGCCTCGCTCCTCGCGACGTCTTCCCTGGCACGGGTCACCTGCCAAGTCAAGAGGAAGAACTGCACCGGCTCCGGCGCGAAAATGAGCGTCTTCGCCAGGAGCGTGACCTGTTAAAAAAAGCGACGGCATACTTCGCCAAGGATGTGCGGTGAAGTATGCCTTCATTCAGCAGCATCGTCACCAATTCTCGATCGCGCTCATGTGCCATGTCCTCGGTGTCTCTCGCTCTGGCTTTTACGCAGCTCACCGGCGCGCACCAAGTCAACGTGAACGCACAGAGCAGCGCTTACGCCTCGAGATTCGTGCCATTCATCGCCGCAGTCGAAGCACCTATGGCAGCCCACGTATCCATGCTGAATTGCGAGCGCAGGGAACGCGCTGTGGGCGTAAACGTGTCGAACGTCTGATGCGTATCGAGCACATGCATGCCAAACCTCGACGTCGTCCACGCTCGACGACGAACTCTAACCACACGCATCCGCTTGCCGCAAACCTGCTTCAGCGCCGCTTTGGCGTTGACGATGTGACGACGCTGAATACGGTTTGGGTTGGCGACATCACATACATACCAACGCGTGAAGGATGGCTGTATCTGGCGGTGCTGCTTGACCTGGCCTCACGGAGCGTGGTGGGCTGGGCGATGGAGGCAACGCTGAAGCAATCGTTGACAATGGCGGCGCTCGAAATGGCGATTGCACGTCGCCAACCGGCGCGAGGTGTGATTCATCATACGGATCGCGGCGTGCAATATGCTGCCGGTGAGTACCAAGCAGTGTTGGCACGCTCTGGCATGACGGCGAGCATGAGCCGGAAGGGTGATTGCTATGACAATGCGGTTGCAGAGAGTTTCTTTGCGACACTGGAATGGGAAGTGATCGAGCGTGCGGACTGGCAGACGCGTCTGGAAGCTCGTCGTGCGCTCTTTGAGTATATCGAGGTTTGGTACAATCGGCAGCGGCGGCACTCGACGTTAGGCTATCTCAGTCCCGCTGAGTACGAAACACGCCTCGCTCAACAGGCGAGGGCCGCATAAACCACGTGTCCATGAAAGCGGGGGACGACCACCATGATGTGAGATCACTTAGTCGCTCCCCCAGCAACAGGGTTCCGTCAACGTCGTGAAATCTGTCATCCTGAACCGCAGTAAAGGACCTTTCCGAACCAGAGACAGACTCTGCGCTCCACTCACAGTGACAATCTCGCGGGAAATCGTGCTCTGGATCGGACTTGACGGAGCCATGGCCACTTGCACGATCGATGCTTCCCGGTGTACCTTAAGTGCTATGCTCTATCTGGTCGCCACGCCCATCGGCAATTTAGGTGATATCACCTTACGCGCACTCGACATCCTACGGGAAGTCGATCTGATCGCCAGCGAGGATACTCGTAAAACCGGAAACCTGCTCAAGCATTTCGACATCAAGAAGCCCCAAATCGCCTTTCACGAACACAACGAAAAGCTCGCCGGTGGTCGCATCTTCGGCCTGCTGGCGCAGGGGAAGTCGGTGGCGGTCGTCACCGACGCCGGCACACCCGGCATCGCCGATCCCGGCTACACGTTGGTACGGCGCGCCGTGGAAGAAGATGTGCCGGTAACGATGATCCCCGGTCCCACTGCCTTCGTCATGGCACTGGTGTTGTCCGGCTTGCCTGTACATAGCTTTACATTTCGCGGCTTTCCACCGCGCAAGCCCGGTCCGCGCCGCCGCTTTATGGAGATCGACCGCGATGCCCCGCATACGCTGATCTTTTATGAAAGCCCTTATCGTATTGATGCGTTCCTCAAGGATGCACTCATGGTGTATGGCGATCGTGAAGCCGCCATCGCCAACGATCTGACCAAGCTCTACGAACGTGTGAGCCGCGGTACCCTCCAAAGCCTGTACGAGGAGGTGGTGACCAGCAAGCGTAAGGGTGAGTACATCGTGGTCATCGCCGGTATCGGTCGTCACGACCGACCGCGCACAGAAACCGACGCATGAAGAAGGCGACGACACGGATGCCACCTATGACGACATCGAGGATGACGATGCTTGAACTGCCGCTAGCACATGGCACCTTGCAGCTCCCCGCCTACTTGCCGGATGCCACGCGTGGCGTAGTACGCTCAATCGACGCCAACGACCTTCGCCAGGCTGGCACTGAAGCTTTGGTAATGAACGTCTTTCACCTGATGCAAAAGCCTGGATCATCCACTATCCATGCATTGGGCGGGTTACACCGCATGGCGGATTGGCAAGGACCGATCATCACTGATTCGGGCGGCTTTCAAGCCTATTCGTTGATCAGGCAGAATCCGAAGTGGGGGAGCCTGAACGACCGGGGCATCGCCTTTCAGCCCGAAGGCGGCGAGCGTAAGTTTCAACTCACGCCGGAAAAAAGCGTGCAACTCCAAATCGCCTACGGCTCGGATGTGGTGATCTGTCTGGACGACCCGACACATGTGGACGACAGCCCCGCCGAACAGCAAAAGTCCGTGGCACGCACGGTCGCCTGGGCACGACGCTGTAAGGCCGAGTGGGAACTCCAATGTGAGCAGCGCCACCTTGACGCGACCCAGCGCCCCAAACTTTTTGGGGTCGTACAGGGTGGCGGCGATTATGCGCTGCGCCAACAATGTGCAGAATCATTGTTAGAGATCGGCTTCGATGGCTACGGCTACGGTGGTTGGCCTTTAGACGCACGCGGAAATCTGCTCGAAGACATGCTGGGCTACACACGCTCGCTCATTCCAGCGGAGTTTCCGATGCACGCGCTTGGCGTCGGGCATCCGCTTTCGATCGTGGCGGGCGAGAAATTGGGCTACGAAATCTTTGACAGCGCCTTGCCGACCCGTGATGCTCGCGCCGGACGTTTGTACACATTTCGTACCGATCCCCACACCCCCAACTTCCGACTAGCGGGTGACTGGTTCGCATACATGTACCTGGAGGACAAGAAGCATATCAAGCGCGACACCCAGATCTCGCCCGGATGCGATTGCCTCGCGTGTACACGCTACTCGGTCGGCTATTTGCATCATCTTCAGGATGTCAAAGATACGCTGTTCCTGCGGCTTGCGACCATACACAACCTACGGATACTAAGTACGCTGATCGGCATCATCCAACGGAATGTGCGTGAACGATCCAGTGCGACTTGACGAACTCGTTGCAGCGGTAGCAGACAGCGCCAAATATCGCGCAGTCAGCCGTGACTTGATCGCAAGTGTTGGAGCACGAGAATTGCGTGACCAACGCTCGTTCAAAGATGCGGTAAAGGCGACAAAGAACAAGTTGCATCAGGTGGGAGGAGCGTTCCTGGATGCCCGTCCACGATATGACCAATGGCAGCAAACGCTCGAAGTCGCCGCTGCTGAAGGACCGCATGAGATACGGGCGGCTTGCAAGACGATCATGGAAGCACACACGTCCACACGCGAACGCATCCCCATCGTCGAGCACTTTTACTCCACGATCTTCGCCGCCTTGCCTCCCGTTCGTTCTGTCCTTGACCTCGCCTGTGGCCTCAATCCACTGGCGATCCCGTGGATGCCGCTCGCGCCTGACGCAACGTACACAGCCTGCGATATCTACCATGATATGACCACATTCATCGACGCATACTTTGGCATCACCGGCATCACAGGTCACGCCGAGGTATGTGATCTCGTGGCGGCAGCACCTACCCAGGATGTGGATCTCGCGCTCGTGTTAAAGGCGCTGCCAACGTTGGAACAACTCGACCGTGAGGCTGGCATACGACTATTGCGTACATTGCGAGCGCGAGCGATTGTCGTGTCGTTTCCATCGCGCTCGCTTGGTGGGCGTAATAAGCAGATGGTGACGACGTACGGCGAACGATTCGAGGCGCTCGCCGCTACCGAAGGTTGGCCATTGCAACGCTTCGAGTTCAGTACCGAACTCGCATTCATTATCACACCACTGGTTACAGACGACCAACCACCAAGACCGACCGCGGACGAGCAACACTGACCATTGATGAACAGGAAGCAGGACGTACCAGTTGCATGGTGCGTGAAACGGAATAATCCCGTTTGGCATGGCTACAACGTCGGATTCCCGACAGGTATTTCCTGGGAAATACCTGTCAGTAGTTTGGGCTTTTCCCGTCAGCCATGCCCTTCATTGGTTCTGGTGAGCAGCTAGCGTCAAGAGGTGCCGGAATGACAGGTGACACGATGTTTCCTGTGCGTTAGTATGTTCGAGCCCACGGTAGAACCGTCTCATTGATCGTTGTTCGACACTAGTGGTAAAGTATGCACACAGTTAGACGTGTGCTCCATCAGCGCAGCGCTCACGAATGGTGCGCTTTGCCGATTGTTCACAGAAGAACTATTAGGAGGAATCATCCATGCCAGATGTCGTTCGCATGGGAGTTGTCGGAGCCGGAAATGTGTCGCAGCGTGGAATTCTTCCCCATCTGAGCCAGGATGATGTTCAAGATCGCGTTCACCTCGCGGCTGTGGTCGATACAGTTCCCGGTCGCGCCGAAGCTGCCGCCAAGAAATACAACGTCGATCGTGCCTTCACAGACTACGACGATATGCTCGCCAACGGTGATATCGACGCCGTCACCCTCGCATCGCCCATCGGCCTGCACTTCGAGCAGGGTCGTGCTGCACTGCAGGCGGGCAAGCACATTCACTTCAACAAAACGATGACGACGACAGCGGACGAAGCGACCGAATTAATCGAACTCGCACGCTCCAAGGGATTGAAGATCGTCGCATCGCCAGGCGAAATGAATCGTCCGCACAACCAGGTCATCAAACAACTGATCGCCGATGGTGCGATTGGCATGCCGACCTGGGCGATCTGTGGCGCGGCGTTCGGACGCTATCATGAGACCGAGGAGTTTCGTGGTGGCACCGACGTGTTGACCAACATCGACCCGTCGTGGTATTTCCGCAAGCCCGGTGGCGGTCCGCTGTATGACATGACTGTCTACGCCCTACACGGCCTGACCGGCATCCTCGGACCTGCCAAACGTGTCACAGCGATGTCCGGCACACGTATCAAAGAGCGTGAGTTCGGCGACAAGATGGTGACGACCGATGCCGACGATAACACGATTATCCTGATCGACTTCGGCAGCAACCTGTACGCGGTCGCCTACGGCACCGCCGCTGGTGGTGTGACCCAGGGATTCGGTGGCGACCTATTTCGGCACATCCGGCTCGATCGTTGGACAAAACCTCAACGGTCAACCGATCGAGTGGCCGGGACGTGAGCTCGGACCACAGAACGCGCTGCCGCATGTCGTTGGAGCCACACCGCGAAATCGGCGAAGCGCATGTGTATGAGGACATCATGCAACTGGTGGACTGGATTCGCGACGACACACCGTCAATCGCGACCGCCGAGCATGCCCGCCACGTGATCGAGATTATCGAGGCCGGATATCGCGCCGCCGAAACAGGCCAGGCGCAAGACCTTAAGACCACCTTCTAAGTTTACGAACAATCAGGGCATGTTTGCTATCGAAACATGCCCTGATTGTCCATACCCCCCTCCAATATCCCTTCTTTCGCCTACTCGTTTAATAGCCCTACATGCTCGTGTTATCACAGATAGCGTAAAAAACGCTGTACAACGAAGAACAATAGGACTGTGGTAATAATCCTGAGCGACGGGCTATATGATCACATGTAGACCCGGCGGCTTCCGGCGCATCTACCCCGCATGTAGTCCAAGATATGACAGTGAGAGCAAACTGATAACGTGTTCCCCTTCGCCCCCGGTGGCACATTCACCATAGGAACAGTCGTCGAGAATATCAAGCCCTGGCATCCGATTGCACACTATCAAGAGGTATCGGAGATTCATATACAACAACGACGGCCGGGTGTTGGCAACTCGACATTCGGTTATGTCCGGTACCCTCTAGGCTGTGGCTTCATCGAGCCAGGTCGTCAACGCCTTGCCAGGAACTCGGCGCGATACCGGCGGCGTCGCGTTCGGATCGGGATAGCCCAGGCGAAGCAGTCCAACCATACGCTCGTTCTCGCCAGCCCCCGCACGAACGCGCAGCGCTGGCGCATCGGCGACTGCACCGCTGCTCCAGGATGTACCCAGACCATGACCGTGGGCTGCGAGTGTGAGGTTTTGGATCGCACAACAAACAGCACCGTAGTTTTCGAGGTCAACGTCCGGACGAGGGTCCATCACCATCGTAACGTACAGCAGCACCGGCACGTTCGCCCAACCTGCTGCTGCTTCCTGCGCTTTACGTTCGACAACTGCCGTGTCCACACCAGATGCGCCAAGCTTTTCACGGGTGATATCGGCAGCGATTGCGGCGAGGTCGTTGCGTGAAGCCCCATCCAGAACATAGAATCGCCACGGCTCCGTCATGCGGTGGTTTGGAGCCCATACTGCCATTTGAATCAGATGCTCGATTAATTCGCGCTCGACCGTGCGCGAAGCGAACTGTTTGACGGTACGACGCGTGACGATTGCCGCTTCGAGCGGGGTATCGGCGACAAACATGGGTGCGGACATTTCTGTTGTCGTGCTTGTCAATCGATCGATCATGGTAGCGAATTCCTTATGGCTTATTGTCTCAGCGGCTTACCCCAACGGAATTTATGACGACAGATGAACGTATCCGAACATTTGGCGCGGACCTGCTGGGCGAGCCGCCATCCTTCGTGCTTGCGAATCCACTCATCGTCGAGCTGCGTGATACACTTCCAGACGAACAGATTGCCGCGTGCTGAAATCCTTGCGCTGGTCTGTCCCTCCTGCTGGACAGCGAACCGTCCCTGCTCCTGCCGACGCGACGACTGAGCTACTGCACTCAGGAGCGATCACGGCACCGCTCGACGGGGTCATCGCCGTATCATCGGCAGGTACAAGGCATTCGTGTTCGCCGGCTCGCACCCCGTTTTAGGCACGGGCACGTAGATGATTTGCTGGCGTTTGACTACGTCGCGGAGCTGGACCGCAATTCCAGGCAGTCGGCGGGCGCGCCACTGCGTGAGACGGTGACGGTCTGAGCGAACGGCTGCCATAGTGCCGATCCTATCGTGTCGCGCCGCCCGACGCGCATCTGACTCACACCCGAAAGATTGTCGTCGGCAGACACGAGCGCCTGAACACTGCCAGCGCCGACGAACGAGATATCGACGATACCTGTCGGCGGCAGCGTGTCGAAGGTGATCAGGTCCGGTTCGGTAGGCCATGCGTTGACGTTGCCGAATCCATCCGTGGCGCGGACACGAAAGTACACCTCCTGTCCATTCTTGCCACTGTAGGTGCCCTCAGTTTTCCCCGTGTTGGTATACAAAGGCTTCCATAAGCCATCGCGACCCACTCGCGCTTCCACGTCGTATCGCAATGTGGTGAAGGAGTAGCTTGAATCCGAAGCAGCCCATCTGAGTGTCTTGTTGCGTCCAGAGTATGGAGCCATCCTTTGAAAGGCTGATTTCGGTGGTGTCGCGTCTGGGTTAGCCGTCCGCCCTCAATATAGCGAATCGACGTGTTATCCCCAGGGCGACGTACCGCGGTATCAAATGTGATCTCACCACCGCGCAGTGGTAAGTTTTCAAGCGTCACTGCAACATATTGTGGAGTTCGAAAAATGATGGCAATCCGATCTGTCGTCTGGCCCAGAACGAAATCTGTACTTCGGCGGGAGCCCGCGTAATCCCCATGTCATCCGGAAACAAACCCACGCACCTCAAATGTAACAGTTTGACCGACAACGCAACCGGGTTTCACGCGACCCCCAACTTCATACGTTACATTGTTTGGGTAGTCGACCAAAGCTCCGAAGTAGCAGGGCTGCTGATTTTGCTGTGACTGTGTTGCCTGGACAGGCAGTGTGGCCGTAAGCGAAGCAAACAGCAGGACGAGACAAAGCTGAGGTGTTTCAACGAATACTCCATCGTCTATCTAATCTATTTATCGAAACAATTCGCTACACTGAGTAATGGCGTACGTACCAGTCGATAGGATGATCGTCACATCATCGATTTAGGTTGAGGGTCTTTATGTTAAGTTGGACTGTCTTGCATTTTATACCTTCAGGCATCGAAGGTGGCGCAACATCCGGTGTATCAGCGCCGAGACTGAAGGCCGGAACTTACTTCTGGCGTCCAGCACCACTGGCGCAGGTATTTGCTTGAGATTTCTACGATCGCGTCGAGATCTTGTCCGGCGGCGTGTATGGCACTGGTGCGGTACGCTGCAGCGTTGCCGAATTGCTCCTCAATCGCGTGATTGATTTTTGGCATGACTAATTCCCGCACGTACCTTAATCATATCAAATACCCTTTGAATGCGGAAGTCTTGTAATACCAAGCGTCTGCTTTCCCTCAGCGACACCCTATACTCGGACTATGCACCATTCATCGGCGAAAGAACCGTGGCCCTTCGGCATTGAATGGTACCTATGCAGGACGTAGCATCAACACCGATTCTTGCTAGCCAATACCCCAAGTCGAGTTCTGTACTAATTCGATCTTGCCACTATTGGCGGAGCGAATACCAGCATCGAGGATCGCCATATATTCGAGGTTTAACAGAGGGTCAAGGGTCGCGTGGAGCGGTTCGCCCGTTTCCAGATGGTGTATGAACTCCTCCGCCAGCGAGGTACGGCCTTCGGGCAACGGATCGCCTTCGGTTTCCTCATCAGGGTTTCCGGCAGGACCGCCACGTGTGGTATAGATTTCGACCACCGACACGCCAAGTTTGTGATCTCCGGCTGACTTCCGCGGACTGACAACAAGGGTTCCTTTCGAGCCATATACAATCGGGCCGGTTTCCACGCCCGACGTAAAGGTGGACCAGGTACCCTCCAAGATAGCAAGCGCGTTGGGAAAGCGCACTGTGATAACGCCGTTGTCATCAGCATCGCCATATTTACTGGCGATGTTCGCACGCATCCCCGTGGCAGCGACAGCCTGCTCGCCAATGTACCAGCGCGACACACAAGCACCATAGCAGCAATAGTCCATCATGGCGCCGCCGCCGGCAGCAATGTTATGCCACCATTCCCGACCCTTCTCGGTGTCGGTTACTGCATCATCGCCCTTGCCGTAGGACAACGCGCCCATGCTAGCACCATTGCGCCATTTGACTTCCCATACGTCGCCTATCACGCCCTGATCGATCAATTTTTTGACGTGGCGAGCGGCAGGTGACCACGAGATAGGCCAGTTGACCATTAGCTTGACGCCGTATGCCTCGGTTGACCGGACCATCCGGAGCGCATCCTCGTAGGTATGCGCCATCGGCTTTTCTACAACGATATGTGCGCCCTTGGCGGCAACGGCTTCGACGACTTCGGCATGGCGAGCATTCTCACAGCAGACGATCACGATGTCGAATGTTTCGCGTTCGAGCATTTCCTTGTAATCGCCGTAGGTCTTGGGAATCCCGGTTTGTTCCTGTGCGCGCTTGAGGTTCCAGGCACGGCTGGTGGACTTTGTGATGTTGGATGGCACCGCCGGCACTGTATCCGCTGCGGCAACCCATTCAACATTCGGAAGTTCGGCGAATGCGTCAATCAAATTGTTGACGTGCATATGCGCGAACCCGACGACGCCCAGACGATACGTTTTGCTCATCGAGGTCCTCCTATCGCCGCACATTGTAGAGAGGCTGTCAAGGATGTGCAAACCACATGAATCCGTTGATCGCAAGCACCTCGACACTGAACGTGTAAAAATGCTACTGTATGAAAGGTGAATGCCCACGAAGATGGAATGGAATAGTCCCTGCAAACTGTACACCTACTCAATATCCCGTCCGTTTGTGCCGTCAATCCAACAGCGTGGTCAAGAACACCCGGCGCACTTCTGATGCACCGCGTAGACTTGGTTCGATCACTTCGGGTGTACCACGATGGGTCCCCCGTGAGAAAGTGCTGGTGCAGGTCGGCGAGGTGTCCATGGCGTGTGGCGACCGTTGCAATGACGTCGTTGACACGCCGGAAGTTCTCTCGCCCAACGCGCGGATCGACGCCAAGAAAATCACGTGCATTGTCGCCAAAGGTGGGGTCGTAGACGTTGCCAAGCACGATCTTTCGGATCGGTAGCTCGCGCACGAGGCGTTCGAGCGTCGCCGCGAACAGGGGGATCGCCGAGCCATCATCTTCGAGTAACCCCCCTATTAAGTCGTTGCCACCGATCGTCAAGAGTGCTACGGCATCATCTTCGAACACCAGATCGCGCATCTGCCAAGACAGGCTTTGGATCGTCGCGCCGTCTCGCGCATGGTGGACGAGCCGCGCCGGACCACGGCTTATCAGGTCGTATCCGCGAAACTCCGGGAACAAGTGGTCATGGTTCTGTACGATGAGTTGTCCGGGATGCACGCGATGGTCGTTGTACGAACCGCAATCAAGGATCGAATCACCAAACGTATACACTGTTGTCATAGGTCGTTCCCCTCTCTTCAAGATTCCATGCAGTCAGCGAACATTGGGGTAACTGGTCGTAGCACCGTCTTCATCATACATTGCTTTCTCTTCAATTCGCGTGGAATCTACTGCAACATTTTGTGTAATCACTCCGTCATACGAACCAGCACGATACAACGATGAATCGATATACAAAAGGATGAAACAAGGATCATGTATACGCAATTACGGCTTTCCACAACGAATCGTATGGTCGGTGGTGTTGCTGCTGGTATAGCCGAAACATTTGGTTGGGACGCGACCTTGGTTCGCGTTGGGTTCG
This sequence comes from uncultured Chloroflexia bacterium, assembly GCA_963782315.1. Taxonomy (GTDB): domain Bacteria; phylum Chloroflexota; class Chloroflexia; order Chloroflexales; family Kallotenuaceae; genus JBBSGA01. The sequence goes on along the minus strand of CAWAJS010000021.1, from coordinate 260,712 downwards.
TGGCATTGTCGTTTCTGCATGGAGCCGGATTACTGCTCTATGGTGCGTTGTGGCTGGCGTTGCGGCTCGGTGTGACCTCCGCTGCAAACGGCAGTGCAGACAGTGGCATGATTGCCCCTGTTGGCGACCGTAACCGCACGCTTGGGCTTGTCTTGATAAGTGCCGGTGCACTGGTGCTGGCTAACATGTTCGGTATAACGATCCCGATGTTGGCGGTCTTACTGATTGCCGGAGGTTGGTACTTGATGCGCCGAGGCTAAACGCCATGACCTGAATCGGAGCCCCTTCGCCAATGGCGAAGGGGCTATTTCGTGCATCCAAGCATAGCAAAAGCCTGCTCACGACCCTGGGGGGTGGGATGCCGCGGCATCTCATTCGTGAACAGGCTTAGTACCATGGTACCATCAAGGCAAGCGCATTGTAAAGATAGCAATTATGTTTGTGTTTGCGTCGTGTTTATCCATCGCACTCATCACGTGACACTGCTTTGTGAGGCCCGCATCTCCCTAATAAGGCGGCAAAGCATCATCCTTTTATACCCCGCTATTCGTTGACAAAATAAAGAGGTGTTACGACAGACGTAGCATCGAAATTCACGAAACAGTTATTGCTATAGATCAAAATGAATGGAGAAGAATGATACGATGAGTAGATCAGATCAAAAGACTGTCGTGGTAATGGCCGGGACTTCGAGCGGGTTCGGTCGTGGCTATAGGACGAGATCATCGTCGGAGGTGCCAGACAAGTGGCATTGGCGGCACATGCTATCGATCCCGGGCTTGCAGAAACGATGATGGCACGAGAAGCAACACGCATCACAGATTTACCGGCACGACCACGGCACAACGAAGACACTGTGCAGGAACCGAGGATCATAACGGTGGTCAGCGTAGTTAAAGCACATTATGTGTGCATAAAGGGCATCGATAAAAGGGACGCACTATGATCATATGTCAAACAGAGCGCCTTATCCTACGGCAGTTCACCGCTGCTGAAATCGATCTCCTTACCGAGTTGGATAGCGACCCCATCGTTACTCGGTATATCAATGGCGGCAAAGCAACGCCACGCGAACAGATCGAACACGATGTCATGCCGCACATCATCTCTGAATATGACCGCACGCCGGGATACGGACGCTGGGCGATGGTCAAACGGTTGGATGGCGAATTCCTCGGTTGGGTGGCACTACGGGTCAAAGGGCCAAATAGCGACGAGGCCGAACTTGGCTACCGCTTGCGCCAAGCGGCCTGGGGGCAAGGATATGCGACCGAAGGAGCGCGTGCAGTGGTCGCCAGGGCGTTCGAGGAGTTAGGGACGCAACGTGTATGGGCGACGACTATGACAGTCAATCAAAGATCGCGGCGCGTGCTGGAGAAATCCGGGCTTCGGTTCGTCCGCACATTCTTCGAGGAATGGCCGGACACGATCGAGGGGAGTGAACATGGCGATGTAGAATATGCTCTGACCAGAGAAGAATGGCAAGCCAAAGGTAGATAGCACTAGAATTACATGACATCTGGATTTGGGCACAGAAAAGCCAGTTCACGACCCTGGGGGGTGGGATACCTTCGGAAGGGCATCGCTCATGAACAGGCTATGTACCAATCATACACTACTCATGCGCTCTTGTGAAGATGGGACTATTGACAAATTTTCGGCCCCCAAATGCTTATTTGATGGCACAACGGCCCCGGTTACGCCTCCGCAGCATCCACGCCATTTCGCTGCCGCGCATGTATAACTCATGATGCCTGTCATTCCTGTTCGCCGCTCAATCAGGCGTCCAGCATCGATCTGGCTCGACATGCAACCCAACATGCTTACCAGCGTTTACCAACATCCACATGCTTGCAGACGATCTGCCGCACGAAGCGTCCTTCTGACCCCCTACCACAGATACCAATGCTTGTTTATCAATCATCTCGTATGGCGCTGCAGCAGTGTATCTCAGCACAATATATATACGCGGCCACTTACTCAAGTATCAGTCGTCAATTTTGGGGTACGTCCTACCTTTTCCCACGACGACCAAGGGCAAAACACCGTTGGCAGATGCCGTAGCTTGAGAAACGCGGCAGTTCACGTCCACAGATGCGACAAACCTTTCGGTGCTGCTTGGCCTGAGCTCGTAGAAAGCCTTGGATGACTGTATTTGCCTGATCTCGCCGTTCCTCAAGCAATTCAATATCGCTGGTATCACCATACTGGAACGCGAACCAAAGGCGTAATGTATAGAGTTTTACCACCCGTTCCGCGTCGAGCAATGTCAAGGTTTCCTGCGTGTCATCCATGTCATCCATGAATCGCAAACGTCGGTGCCGGGCGATTTGCTCGATAAAACGACTATATTCACCAAATAAGAGTGGATCGTCAGTATTGACCGGAGCAAGCGCAAGGCGGTATTTCGTTTCAAAGGCGAGCGACTGGTAATCGTCGAGCAGCGTCGCGAGGCGCAACGATTGAAGCTGTATTTGCGGCTGGAACAGACCGGAGCTATCCGTCATCACCGAGAAGAACTCCATGACTTTCGCCAGCGAATCCGTATTTCGTACTTCGGCCAGTTCGTTCGCAAGCGGCAGGGCAAGCCCAAGGCGTAACCTTCGGACTGCAAGAATAGGCGGCGGCGTGTCGATCGCGCTCGTAATCAGATCGATGTCGGCTTGAAACACTGCTCCCACCAAACCAGTATTCGACTTCTTGTACCGCCCAGCACGCCCCGCGATCTGCCGTATCTCGCTGCGGCTGAGGGGGCGCACCTGCGTACCATCCCATTTGCGCGTTGCTACGAAATATAATTGGTCGATGGGCAGGTTCAGCCCCATGCCAATGGCATCAGTGGCGATCAGCACCGAACATTCTCCGCTACGAAAACGCTCGGCCTCCTTGCGACGCACCGCCGGACCCAGACTACCGTAGATTACGGCTGACTTCTGTCCCTGTTCGTCAATGGCATCTTTGAGGTCGAATACAGCCTGACGGCTGAACACGACAAAAGCTTTACGTCCTGCTGGAGCAAGGGCTTCGGCAAGGGTACGCTTCGTGTCATCGGCAACAAGCGGTGCAAGCCGCTCCATGGTATGAACTTCGAGCGACGCGCCCACATATGCGCTAATCTGCTCGATATACGCTAACGCTTCCGGGCTTCCGGCGAGATAAATCGTGCGGGCAGGCGCGCCGATCAGCGCAGAAACCCAGTGTTCGCCACGTTGTTCATCGACCAGCATCTGCACTTCATCGATCAGAATCGCATCGACTTCTTCTTCGTAATTGAGGCTTTCAATCGTCTGCGCGCGAAACTGCGCTTCCGGTTTGATGTCACGCTCATCGCCTGTGATGAGCGTGCAAAGCTTACCGCGTCGCTCGATCTCCTCCTGGCCTTCTAGGGCCAGCAGACGCAACGGGGCAAGGTACACCCCCGTTTCATGCTCACACAGTGCGTTGAGCCCGTGGAAGGTTTTGCCGCTATTCGTTGGTCCACAAAAGAATACAAACCGACGTTCGAGCGAGCGTGCCAGTGGGAAGTACTCTTTGAACTGCGAAAAATCACGTTCACGCAGACGCTCGCGCGCGATCGCCTTTTGTTCACGGCGCTGTTCGGCGCGGCGCAATGCCCGCACGACCTTGGCATTCCTTTTCGAGTGCGACCACCCGATCTTTGCGATACCATCGCGCCGGATATGCGCCAGGGTCGGCGAGATTCGCGTTCTTCGCGATCCGCGCCGCCCAAAAAGCGCCCGATCAGCGAATGGGTCCATCCGCGTGCGATAAGTTCAGGTGTCTCGAAATAACGGTCGTACTGGTTGCGCGTCATGTCCTGCCCAATTTATTTGCTATTGCTTCGGCAGTGTACCAGACCGACCATGATTATGGGGCTAATGGAAGCGTACCTACACGGCTCCTTCAAGATCACCCACTTATGGCGAAACACGTGTTTCCATGTGTCGTGCTGGACGGTTGTTTCTTACTCGCAAGAATCTTTCCCGCGTTGGGTGAGACAAGCGATTCCTCGACCCGCAACACGAGCACGCCCGGCACGATCACTTAGCTCAGGAATCTGACGAAAGCCATATATGTCCATCCCTGATACGGCATCGGCGCTAAAAATCACGGATACCATGGGTTTGAGACCGAAGGAGCAGGGATACATAGTCAGACGTTTAGCGCTGCTTGATAATCGTTATGAGTGTTGCGCCAACCACGTCATCGTTTTGGTGGTGAGACGGTCCAGCGCTTCCACGGACAACAGCAGGTGTTCTTCCAAGGTATCTTCCTCCTTGGCGTGTGACAATCCGCGAAGGCTTTGCACAAATAACATGACCGTTGGGACGTCGGCGCGTGCAACTTCAGCGGCGTCGTGGAGCGGCCCACTTGGCAGCTGATGCGAAACCGGCGTCGTTTCCATGATCGCTTCCTCGGCGAGCTCGATCAAATCAGTATGAAAGGGAATTGGCGCGATTTGCCAGATACGGTTCCACGCGACTTCGACGTTTTCTTCCTGGGCAAACCGTTCGCTGGCATCTTTGGCGTCTGCAAGCATCTGAGCCAGAACATCGGCGTGTAGATGACGCTGGTCGAGCGTTATGTCGCATTGACCGACGACAGCGGTCACGATACCAGGTTGAGTTTTGACGCTACCGACCGTACATACACCACCGTGACGCTTGGCAATCTCACGAATTTCGAGCGACAATTTCGCCGCCGCGCCAAGTGCATCGCGGCGCTTGTCCATGGGTGTTGAACCGGCGTGCGCAGATTGACCTGTGAATGTAATCGCGTGACGTTCGACGCCGAACGTCCCCAGCACCACACCCAGCGGTAGTCCCATGCTTTCCAGCACCGGACCCTGTTCGATATGCAATTCGAGGTATGCTACTGCGTCGCGCAGTTCCTGCGCGGCCTCTTTCACATGATCGAGGTCGATATCGTATTCGGCGATAGCATCAACCAGTTTGATGCCGTCACGATCTTGCAGGTTACGCAGTTCATCGGGATTCATCGTGCCGGACGCTGCGCTGGAACCGAATAGCGATCGTCCAAAGCGAGCGCCTTCCTCATCTGCCCAATCTACCAACCGCACCGTAAATGGTGGCGTTCCTTCTGCGACGATACGACGCAACACTTCCAAACCGGCGATTATATTCAAGCTCCCATCCAGCCAGCCACCGTTGGGAACCGAATCGATATGGCCACCGATCAGCACGGCCTCGGGACGCTCACCACGCAATGTCGCCCACTGGTTGCCCGCTTCGTCCACCGTCACCTCGACCGGCAATTCGGCGAGTTTGTCACGCATCCAGGCTCGCGCTTGTGCCCATAAAGGGGTAAAAGCAATACGTTGCGCGCCGTTGGCATCGCCCGTCAACGCACGGAGTTCTTTTAAGTCATCGAGCGCTCGTTGTGGCTGTAGTCCAGTTGTGTTCACCATACCCACTCCTTCGTTCGACCGTTGAAGACGGAAGCCACGTTCGCACATCCGTCGGCGCGTGCTCCGTCGATTGTAGCACCAGCAGACAAATTCGTTATATATGCGAAGTAATTTGTACCATTTTACTCTTTTCAGGGGTATCATTCATACATAGATGTGAAGTGACAACGCAGCCGCATCACGCCACGACCAATGACGTTCCAATGTACATGGTGATTGCAAGGAATACGTCTATGACACTCGATGTATTAAACTGGCGGGAGTGGCTATACCACTATGAGGTTCTTGTCACGCGCCAGGGCCGTGACCATATATATGCCCGTGTGCCTACGCGGTGGCACGCCGAAGCAACAGCAGCGCGAGCAAGCCGCGAACTAGAGATCGGTAGGCACAGCGTTTCGTGGCGTCGTGCTCGTGGCCTTCATCCACGCAAGGCGGCAACACTTTCGACGCTCGTCCTGTTGCTGTTTCTGTTGATTCCATGGCTATGGCTACGTGTCTCCTTTAGCGTTGTAGGCTTATCGGTGGTTTTTGGTCTATTGACCAGTGGTCAAGCCTGGATTATGGGTGGCGACGACGACCGCTAGTTGTGTGTACAATGTTTTTGCAAAGCCATCAGTCGTCGCCATCCTGCCGCATCTGACGCATTCAATCCGACAGCATTACGTTAACGTTTTCGTTGTGATGCTGTCGATATGAACGGTGCCTTACTTTTACTCACTCCGCAACACTTAATTCTCATGCGCTACCATATGTACATTACCCGTGCATCTCACCATCGTGCTACTATAGGTGCCTTGATACAAATACTGCATCGCATGCGACGATCGCACAGTGGACCCTGTGGTCCAGGAGGATAACGATGTCCCAGTCGGTACTTGCTGCCCAAATGTATACGCTTCGTGACTTCACTAAAACCCCTGACGCCATCGCAGAGACCATGCACAAAGTCAAGCAAATCGGCTATGATGTGGTGCAATTATCGGCGCTCGGTCCAATTGATCCGCGGGCCCTCAAAACGATTCTGGACTCCGAAGGCTTGACGGTATGCGCAACGCATGTCGGTTACAACCGTTTACAAGACGATCTACAAGCCGTGATCGACGAACATCACCTTTGGGGTTGTCCCAACGTAGCGATCGGTGGACTTCCAGTGGAATACCGTAATCACGAAGGCTACCTGCGTTTCGCGGAGGAAGCATCCGAGATCGCCCGAAAACTCGCCGCCGCTCATCTGACGTTCAGTTACCACAACCACAGTTTCGAGCTAGAAAAGTTTGACGGTCAGACCGCACTCGACTTACTGTATACCAAGAGCGATCCCGCTGTGTTCTTCGCCGAGATCGATACCTATTGGCTGCAACATGGCGGTGCCGATCCGGCAGTCTGGATTAGGTCGGTCAAAGATAGAATACCGCTGGTGCATCTCAAAGATATGGCGGTAAAGGACAACACGCCGATCATGGCGGAAGTTGGCGAAGGCAACATGAACTGGGAATCGATCCTGGCGGCCTGCGCAGATGCCAATGTCGAATGGTACATCGTCGAACAGGATGTATGCCAGCGCGACCCCTTTGAAAGCCTCGCGATCAGCCTACGAAACCTGCAAGGTATGGGCTTGAGCTAGACACGTCGTCCTAGCACACTGAGTGTGCGCTGAAGGTCGGGCGGCAGCACACGGCGAGCCTCCTTGTTAAACCAGGAGGCTCGCATCCGTGGTATGTCAGAAGCGTATCCGCATACGACAATGGCGTGCAGACGCCCGTAATAGGTAAAGAAGTCAGGGACGCTCAACCCGCGTTGATTGAAATACGCCTCGTCCTTACGTTCGGCGTGCAATTTTAGCTGCTTCATCACCGGAGCCAGGTCCTCCACCGACATCGTTTCATCGACAACCAGAGCGATGGTGTTGAAACCGGTTACGGGAAGCTGCCGTACCTTATCGCACACGGCATACGCCCATTTGTTGCCACGAGTGCCGCCATCGGATGATGTGTTCTCGCCCGACCGCAAGTGCCTGACCTCGACGTTCACGATAGTGTGTGTCTTGAAGGTCGCCGTAAAATCGGGACCGCCCCGGCGATTGGGGAGCGGTTTCTCATATTCAACGGCGAACTGGCGGTCGCGTACCAGCAGCCACGCGACCGCCAGTTCAGCCAGCAGGTCTAGCCGAGATTCCAGACTATGCGACAACCGCGCTTTGCGGCGTATCTTGTCATGGTAGGTGCGCAGAAACTTCTCGAACTGTGCTGGTGTCGCCAGCCAAGGCGCGGTAGCCATCAGTGCAGCGCTTTCTTGCTCGAAGATCGTGGCAAGTACCGACGAATGTGGCATCAGCGAGCTATCCTAGCGTTTTGTACTATGGTAAAAATCGATGCTATCATCCTGGCTCGATATCAGCGCTGTGTCATTGCTGGCATAGGCAAAATCACAGAAAATAGGATAAAATAGTCTCAGAGGTATATAGTATGACAGACAAGCCTGTTTTTGTAACTCCTGAAGCACGCGAAAAACTAGAAGCAGAACTCGAGCATCTTCAGACAGTGACCAGGGTCGAAGTGGCCGGGCGCATCGCCGCCGCCAAAGAACTTGGCGATCTTTCTGAAAACTCCGAGTACCACGCCGCCCGCAACGAGCAGTCCTTCGTGGTGGGACGTATCCGTGAGCTCGAACAATTGCTGCGCAACGCGCAACCGATCCCGTCAGAAGGCTCCGACACAACGGGCTTTGTACGAATCGGCTCGACGATTACGGTACGCGACGATGACGGTGATGAAGTCACCTATCGTTTGCGCGGTTCGGTTGAGGCCAATCCACGCGAATACATAATATCGAACGAATCGCCCATCGGTAGCGTCTTGTTGGGTCGGAAGGCTGGCGACAAAGTGACTGTTCAAAGTCCTGGTGGTTCGTACAAACTAACCATTGTTAAAGTTGCTTAACCATCTGCGACACCGGACGGAACCCATAGTGGTCAAAGGTCAACGAACCTTACCTTAACACCATTCCGCCGCACGGTAGTATATTCATGTTGGTGAAGCGGATCCGCAGAGTCATTGATGCAAGGATGCGTCAATACAGAGTTTGTGTGCAACGTTGGAGAACAGTCATGCAGAGTTGAGCGAAGCAACTTTTGAAACCTGGGCACGTTTCTTCGCTCAACTCAGCATAACAATCGTTGACATTCGGCTGCTTTCGACTCGACATTGCACATGCGCTCTCAGCACGTCATATTGACATATGTCACGTCTCAATGCTAGGATGATTATCTACAGATCGATGTCGATCTAAAGGAGGAGTTGATGCAGACTTCAGCACGCGCACACCGTTCCAAATCATCGTATGATCGTAACCCGGACGCACAACATCACGAACACCTGACCACAGAAATTGGACAGGTCATCCGCGCCGGTGCTGTCGCCCAACGTCTTGGCATTTCCGTGCAGATGGTTGAGCAATTGCGCTTATCAAATCGAATTCTGGCGATCCCCCAACACCATGGATACATGTATCCGTGCTGGCAGTTTGAAGGTCGCGGTATCCTTTCGGGATTGATGCAAGTGCTGATGACGCTTAAGACGTACGATTCCTGGTCACAACTGACCTTCCTGATTACGCCCAACCCGCATTTGGTCAGCCAACGTCCGTTGGACACGCTGCGACATGGCGAGATCGAAGCCGTACTCATGGCAGCACAACGATACGCGGCCCAACGCTCGTCTGTTAACTAACACTCTGGATTGTCCCATGGCTGCGATGGTGTGCAAACGCCAATCCCTGATTCAGTGTGTCGTTAACAGGACCAGTCCTGTATGGTCATAAGCAATGTCGTGAGCACACTTCATCTTGCCCGACACACAATCGTCGCGTCCGTCGTACAATAGAGCATATTGCATCACATGGTGCGTGGTGGCAGTTTCGCCATCAGGGAGGAAATTCCAGTATGTTTCAACCACGACCCACAGCGGCGGTGCCGTATGTCGTTGAGAATACCAGCCGAGGCGAGCGTGTTTATGATATCTACTCTCGACTGCTCAAGGAACGTATTATTGTGCTTGGTTCCAGCATCGACGATCAGGTGGCAAACACCATAATCGCTCAGCTGCTATTCCTGGCGCATGAGGACCCCGAACGTGATATCAACCTGTTTATTAACAGTCCTGGCGGCGTCATTTACGCCGGATTGGCAATCTACGACACGATGCAAATGGTATCGTGTGATGTCGCCACAACGTGTGTCGGCATGACTGCTTCAATGGGAACGATCCTGCTAGCCGGCGGAACCAAGGGCAAGCGCTACGCGTTGCCAAACGCAACTATTCATATGCACCCGTCACTTGTGGGCAGCATGGGTGGATCGGCTCCCGATATCGCGATCCAGGCACAGGAGTTGTTGCGCCTCAACCGCGAAATTCGGGAACTGCTATCAAAGGATACCGGTAAAGAGTACGATATTGTCGCTCACGACTTCGATCGCGACCTATATCTGACCGCCGAGCAGGCTAAGGACTATGGCATCGTCGATACGATCTTACAGCACAACAGCGGCTTGCCGATCGAGGACGCCCAGCCCACAGCTAAAGACGACGCATAGAGAACGTTCGTGCCTATCAGGCCGTCGATCACGAGGACGTGAGCGCGGCATGGTGGGTGCGAACGTCCATTGTATCTGTTTACCACGCATGCGTTCGGAGGCATCCGAACTATGTTCGAACGATCGCGCTCAGTTGACGGAACCGATGAGCAGCATGTCGAACGGCAGGGAGGACAGATAGTGGTCCATGACCATGCGCCGTACCAGTTTCGATGTGCGGGCCGACCTCGTGATGCCGAGGATATACGACATATCCGCCTCACTTTCATGCGTACACGCTAGCCGCCACCAGGTGCAGAAGCCTGTGTGCGAAGCGCGGTTTCGAGCATCTCGATCTTCGTTTCGAGCATCAAAGCGCTCGACGGATAGAGGCCGTCGCGTCGAAGTTCCAGATCGAGCCATGGCGCATCCGCATAGATGTGCCGCGCACGTTTGGCATTATCTAGCTCATGCAGTCCGATTTCGACCATCGCATCGTGCTCAACCACGTCGCAGGAATCAAGCCATCGTTCACGCGCCAGCAGGAACCGGATCGTGTGCAGAGTGGACAGCCAACAGCGATAGAGATATTCGACGACCAGTATCTCCTCAGCCAGATTCATGTCTGTTGCGCTCTTGTGCGCGATCCCATCGAGTAAAGTGTAGGCTCGTCCTGCGGCTTCGACAACGCAAGCATACTCGCGCTCAGCGATGTCCCACACCGAACGATCATCGTCGACGGTGATGCTCGTTCGCACATGCTGTTCGGGCAGAGCGTTGATCGCAAGGGGTTGGCGTACTTCCGTTACCGCCTTGGAAAAGGTTTCCTCATTCTCTTGCAGGTAGTACAGCAACGATGTGAATAACTCCGGCACGGGGGCGTCCGGCTCGAATAACAACGGCTGCGCTGGACCAATAAATTCTGGTCCAGTGAAATAATTGGGTATGTAGGGCAGATGACCGACCGCATCGCTCATGACTTGCCAAGCATCCAGAACAACGGCGGCGTTTATGCCAAAGTCACGCTCGGCGATGATTCGCAACACTTCAGCGCTCGAACGCTCAGGGTGCCAGTTCGTCCACCAGCCTATTTCCTCCGCCCGTGATCCCCACATACCAAAAAACATCCATGATTGCAGCACGCCAACGGGCGAGGCCTCGCGTACGTTTCGCCATTTTTCGGCGTGGCGTTGCAAGGATGGTACATACGGGACATGAATCGTTTCCAATCCTATCGCGGTCTCGGTTTTGATGAAACGCTCGTGATCGCGGTTTCGTAGCGGTTCGGTTTGCGCCTGAACTATTGACGATGGCCCGGTAAAATCGACACTGTAATCCCAGATGCGCTTGTGATAGCCATTCTTTTGTGCCAAATGATCCTTATCAATCTCGGTCTGCAGCATAACGCCATGAGGCAGATGCTCGATCAGGGTGAGGTATTGTGGATCGCCTGACCAGACGAACGCACTGTATGGCCATGCAACGACCGGAATTGAACCGTCCACGGCATGCACGCCCTGTTCAGTAGCATGCAGCAACGCCCCTACCACTTCCTCTGGCATATGCTGCCCACAACGCGGACAATTCGTCTTGATACCATCAACTAGCCCGCTAGTATCGGGGCGCATATAGCAGTGATAATACGATTCACCGCCCACGATAAGGATCAGACCGCCGAGTTCCGGCACCGCTCGCACCAGATCGCCGAAGACTTCACCATGAAACAGTAGCGTTTCGGGGTCGGACGAACATAAACAGTGAATGCGCTTGGGGACAGGTGACAAGCCGGGGGAGATGCGTGAGCCACGCCCAGTTGGATGCCGCTCAAAAAAGGGATGATCGTGCAATAGTTTCGGACTGACAGGAACATAGTACAGGCGGACACCATAACGAGCAGCACGCGACGCGGCGTCACGCAGCATTGCGATATTCTGGTCATAATCGGGGGCATTGAGTTCGGGGAACCGCTCGCTCCGCACGTAGCACAACCAATCTCCATAGATGGTCATGCCAGTTATGCCATAATGTGCCAGCAAGCGGAACGCAGCATCTGAAAGGTATTCCGCAGAAAGATCAGGCACGAGATAATTCGCTCCATATGGTGCCTGGCTGATCTGAATCTTCCAGAGTGGGGCATGGTTAAATACGCCACAGCGCACGATTGGCGCACGAAAGGTCGCCATGTCACGTTCGAGATGCGTGATTCCCGCCCAGATGCCCGCCATCGTACCAGCGGCGACCTCGATGCATCCCTGTACGACGGTCAACCGGAATCCGCCTTCTTCAACCGATGAGTCGTGGCGCAATTGAATCTGATGTGCAGTACCCTGTTCCACCCCCAATAACTCAAGGAAGTTGGTGAGGTCATCGGCAGCCTCGGCTCCCCCAATCAGCGTGGCATCCGATACGACCTGCCAGGTGCCCTGTAAGAGCATTTCGCCAGCGTGTGCTGTATGCGGGCCATCTGTCCGTAACGTCCGGTGTGGGTCGCGCCGTTCGCGATGGAGCGGCGAAGCATTAGTCGCGCGTAACAACGCACGAATCAATAATGAATTATGCATCATGGCATTTGCTCTCCTTCTCGAATGACTGACCAACGACCCGCGAACATGACTTCCTGTACACATGACTGCATACATAGGCATAGTCAGTTATCGACTTGGCTCCAGTCAATGACAGCCCTCATAGCTCGGCTGAGGCTACGAGTATACATCGATGGAAAAACCGGGGATAAGTACGTCGTGGACAATTGCGTAGCACTTTGACATGACTACACCGATCGGATCAAGCAAAGGAGCGCGGGGTGAAACATCAAATATGTCGGACGAGCGCAGCCACTTTTGTATCATTGACATGCTAACTGAACGGGTGTAATGTGGGCGTGCTTCTGGGCGGCGTCCTCTACATTCCCGTTTCGAGTTTCGTTGCCGCGCGGTTGCTGGTACTTGTTTTCGTTTGCACGTTGTAGTGTAGCTCTTGAAAAGCAAGGAAAACAATGGAACACCAAGTGTTCGACGACATCACACGTGCCCTAGGCACATCCACCTCGCGTCGTCAAATGTTCAAGACCGTTTCCCGGGTTGCTGTCGGCGCAGTAGGTGCATGGCTTAGTTGGAACACAATCGTTCCTGCTAGGCCAGTCTACGCCTCATCATGTCAACCTGTTTTGGACGACGGAAGTTGTCCACCCGGCACGGAAAAGGAAAAGAATCCCAACAATACGCCGACATACAACGGCTGTGGCCCCGAAGAAGGCATCCTTCATTTTATTCTGCCCCAATCCTATGGCAACGCGCCATTTACTCCATCCTGCAACAACCACGACCTTTGCTACGAAGATTGTTTCATAGACAAGGATACCTGTGACTACAATTTCTTCGAGGGCATGGTGAAGTCGTGTACCGATACATACAATGCTAGCACCCAGATCCTGGATCGAGGCTGGTGTTGTAACATGGGGCTGGCCTACTTCGAAGCCGTATCGCAGGGTGGTGGGGATGCCTGGATAAGCGCACAAAAGAAAGCGTGCGAGTGCATGCCATCGCAGGTATATTGCGGCTGTAACAAGAAGTGCTATCCCACATCCGAGGTACAAACCTGCCTGGACGAGTGTCATAGCAATCTGGGCTGCTTCAACCAGATCTGTGGCCCTGCATCCGTGGATACATGTCCCTGCTGATCGTTCGTCCCCACACTATAAACACATAAGGTGTCACCGATGGATAGTTTCGCTTTTGCGTTGCGTTTCGTGCTATCGGCCGTGTTCTTCGTCGCCGGATGCGCGAAACTCGTCGACATCGCTGGCTCGCGCCGCGCAATCGTAGATTGGGGTCTACCCGCTACCATGGCGCGGCCACTCGGCCTCGCCCTTCCTGTCGCAGAGATCGCCGTCTCGATCCTGCTGCTCCCTGCCAGCACTCGTCATGTTGGGGGCTGCTGGTGCGACGACCTTGCTACTCGTCTTCATGGTGGGTATCGCCATCAACCTTATCCGGGGGCGAACCCCCGAATGTCATTGTTTTGGTCAATTGTATTCTGCGCCTGTCGGCTGGGGGACGTTTGCCCGCAATGCCGTACTCTCCGCTATCGCTGCGTTTCTGATGTGGCACGCCACCATTGCCACGCCTGTTAGCGTCGTCAGCCTGATGGAGTTCCTTCGGCATAATTGATTACCTCATGCTCTCCGGTTTCTTGTTGGTCGGCATTGCACTACTCACACTGGGGTGGGTCATGCTGCATCTGCTTCGCCAGAACGGGCGGCTACTGATGCGCATCGAAACGCTCGAGCAACACTTAGGCATCGAACTCCCACAATCGGCAGCGCACATCGAAGGACTACCAGTGGGGACTATCGCACCGGAGTTCCGGTTACTTGGAGTGTTCGGCGAAACACTCACTCTCCACGCGCTACGCGGCAGCGGTAAGCCAATCATACTGATATTTAGCGATCCAGGCTGTAGCCCTTGTAATTCACTCTTGCCCGACATTGCACGCTGGCAGCATGAACTCAGCGAGAAGTTCGGGATTGCCTCGATTAGTCGGGGGGCAGTGGAAGTTAACCGGGCAAAAAGCACCGAGCACGGTCTGAAGTATGTCCTGTTACAGCAGGAAAACGAGGTCGGGGCAGCCTACAAGGTCGACCGCACGCCAACTGCGGTACTGGTCAACGCCGACGGCACTATCGGCAGTCCGCTGGCAGCGGGACCAGAGGCGATTCGCGGCCTTGTTCGCAATCTCACTGATAACGCACCACTCGTGCGTCGTCTCACCACTCACCGCCCCCAAATTCGGCTCGAAGCACCCTCCGAGCGGCGCGTTCAACCAGAGATTGCAGTCGGCACGCCTGCACCCGTCGTTACACTTCCTGCGCTCGACGGCGAACTCGTGGACTTGGCTGCGTTCCGTGGTTCGCGCACGTTACTCCTATTCTGGAATCCCAACTGCGGATTCTGCCAGCGCATGCTGGCAGACCTCAGAGCATGGAATGCTAAAAAGCCGCTGGATGCACCACACCTGGTGCTGGTATCGGCGGGTAGTGCCGAACAACACCACGCCCTTGACCTCGATATTCCAGTACTCCTGGACGAGGGATTTCAGGTAGGGCGACTGTTCGGCGCGGGTGGTACGCCTGGTGCAGTGTTGCTGGACGACACGGGCATCGTTCGCTCGCCGGTTGCCATTGGCGCTCCTGCGATCATGAGTCTCCTGAACACATCGACACGTTTCGCTCCGCAACATGGTTGAGAAGGAGCTTTCTCTATGCAACAGGATAATTTTGATAAACTCGCTCGCGATTTAGCGGGCGGCATTTCACGCTGGCGGGCGCTGCGGACATTTCTCGCAACCATTGCTGGCAGTTCCGTGCTGGCAGGTGCGTTTGGGGCGCGACGTCGCGCCAATGCCCAGGGAACGCACCGTATTTTTCTGCCGCTGATCGAGAATTCAGGGGTCGACATCTGTCCAATCGCCTCGACGTGCGATGCCAAGCATTTCTGTTCGGACGATGACACCTGTCGGTGTATCAAAAGCGCGGAAGGTGCTATTCGCTGCGGCAACATCCCCAGTTGTGACATCCAGCATTGCACGAGCAGTGCAGATTGTGCCAACCTAGGTGCAGACTATTTCTGCGATACGCCCAATAGTGGGTGCTGTAGCGACGGGCACAAGCAACGCTGCATCGCACCATGCGGCACGCCCTACACGTGTCCGCCGCAGCGGCTATGCGGCAGCACGTGCTGCCCGGTCGGAACCGCCTGCTTCAATGGCATATGTGTAGTAACAGGAGCAGGCACATGGGATGGCACGGTGAGCTATAACGGTCAAACTAGCGGCGTGCGCTTCGTCATCGCCATCAGCAGCAATACTATGTCGGGCAACATGTATCTGGTCGATCCAGTTTCGAAAGCTTTCATCGATGGCGGTCCCATTGACGGTAGACTCGATCTGACGGTTGGCGATACCAACTGGGTAACATTAGCCTATCAATTCGTCGAGGGGACGTTCAGTGGCAACACATTCAGTGGAACGATCACATTCGCGGGGTCGGGCGAGGGCATCGACTTCGGTTTCGACGATTTCACGGCGGATATGACCCTGACACGCACGGCCTCGGCGACGACGACCGCAGTTGCGTCTGCACAGCGAGCCGAAGTACTCGCCACATACTGAGCGTCGTGCGGGCTGAATAGAGAGAAGGACAGACGCACTACGTCTTGCGGTAACAGGGTATCCTTGGGGAATCATCTGTGACCGGATCGGATACGAGCTATACACCTCTTAGCCGGCAGGCGATCACATCTGTCGTCGCAAGAAGATACCCTCGTCCTTTTCTCGTTTGTAATGCCGATCCGACAACCAGACAAGTATTTGCTTGATGCAAAAATGGCGTGGTACTTACACCACGCCATTTTTGTGAGTTTGTGAGACGACGTTAGCGGCTAGGCGCTGAACGGCGGTTGTCTGGACGGCCGCCGCGAGAACCACCCGGGCGCGATCCCGCCGGTCGTGAACCAGCAGCAGCAGGGCGCTGGTTGCGGGCGGGACTCGGCTGCTCGGAGCGATTAGGCCGCTCGACGCTTTGCTGCATCGGACGCTTTGCCCTATCACCACCACGGGCCGGCTTAGGTCCACGCTGGAACTCGTTCTGCATGGGTGCCGGGGCATTGTAGTCGAAGTTCTGGACAGTCCGACGCTCGATCGGCGCACGTAGCGCACGCTCGATATCACGGACAGTCAATGTATCTTCGCCCGTTACCAGGGTGAGTGCGTCGCCTTCACGCTCAGCACGTCCCGTACGACCGATGCGATGAATGTACGCATCAGCGGTGTCAGGAATATCGTAATTGATAACGTGCGAGATCGTCGCGATGTCCAGACCACGCGCCGCAATGTCGGTCGCCACGAGAATTTGTGCCTGTCCCTTGCGGAATCGGTCGAGCGCGATCTGGCGCTGATTCTGTGACTTATTGGAATGAAGCACTGCCATGCTATAACCTTCACGCTCAACCTGCTGCGCCACGCGATTAGCGCGGTGCTTGGTACGCGTAAAGATCAACACCGACTTGGTATCGGTCGCTCGCAACAGTTCAAGCAGCAGAGGCGTCTTGAGATGCTGTCCTACCGGATACAACGCATGCGTGACGGTCTTGACCGGCGCATTCATACCAGCGTCGACCCGTTCGGGCTTTCGCATGGTTTGATTCGCCAGTGTCTGGAGCTCTGGCGCGAATGTCGCGGAAAAGAGCATCGTCTGGCGCTCGGTGGGAAGCTGCTGCAAAATGCGTCGTACATCGGGCAAGAAGCCCATGTCGAGCATGCGATCCGCTTCGTCCAGTACGAGCGTCCGAATGCCACCCAGTGCGGAGTAACCACGCCCGATGTGGTCGAGCAAACGACCAGGACATGCCACGATGATCTCGACGCCCGTCCGAAGCGCACGCTCCTGCGGGATCATGCCAACACCACCATAGATCGTAGCCGAGCGAATCGGCGTTCCCTTACTAAGCGTGCGAACCGTCATATTGATCTGTTCAGCAAGCTCGCGGGTCGGTGTTACGATCAAGGCGCGAGTGCGTCCAAGGTCGTTGGGATTACTCAGTAAATGCTGCAGAATCGGCAACACGAATGCTGCTGTCTTGCCGGTACCTGTCTGCGCCGTTCCAATGATGTCACGGCCAGCAAGAGCGACGGGGATTCCACGTTCCTGGATTGGCGTCGGAGTGACGAGTCCAGCATCTTGCACGCTTCGATTGAGCCGTGCATCTAAATTAAAGTCTGTAAACTGCATATCTTCCTGTTGTGTTCCAGCCACTCATGCCCGATCACGGAACAGCCGGCGGGACTGGAAACTGCGCACGCAAAAGAGGCTTGCCAGCAACGGCAAGCCTCTTTGTTCGCCGGAAGCGTTAATAAAATGTAAGGCAATTACCAGCGCGAGTTGGTGCGGGCTGGTCGTTGCGTCTGAAAGCAGTCCGAACAATAGACTGGCTTGTCGCCGCGGGGAACGAACGGCACCTGGGCGTCACGTCCACACTGCGAACATGTCGCGGTGAACATTTCGCGCTGTTGGCGTCCGCCACCATAGCTGTCACCACCGCCGTAGCTGTTGCCACCGCCGTAGCTTCCGCCACCGTAGCTATCGCCACTGTTGCGGCTCTGCTTACGGGTCTGGCGGCAGCTTGTGCAGCGAGTGGGTTCATTTGCGAAACCCTTCTCAGCATAGAATGCCTGTTCGCCAGCGGTGAATGTGAACGCGGTGCCGCAGTCGCGGCAGGTTAGGGTCTTGTCTGCAAAGCTCATTGCTTGCGTACTCCATAAAAAAGAAACTATTCGATTGTCGATGGGATGGAGTCAACGAGCGTAAGAGCGTTCTTGCAGACGATCCGAGACACGCAGGGGAGCCAAACCATGTAACAACGTGTGCCAGTATACCACATTGAAACGCGCCGTGCCAAACGAATTTGCACTATCAATGCTGTTTAGCCGAAGAGCCCACCCCATAGCTTGACGAAGAGTTGGAATTACTATAGCTTTGCTATCCGCGGACTTCGCTAGCGACAGTTTGGCTCTGATGATGTAGCCGAACAACTCACACAGCATTATGTTCATATTGATCAAGACAACCAGATACTCGACGTTGTTCCGACGCCTGCTTCAAGCCTACGGCGAAGGCGCAGATATTAGAATCGAACGACAGCGATATATTGAGGCTGATCAGGCAGTCATCGACGTACTTTTGCGTGAGTGGTGTAACAATCGTACCATCAAGCGCACACACGAGTTCGAGCTACGCCGCAATGGTGAAACCCTGTTCAGCTTCCACGATGGACCAGAAAATACCATCGCGACGCTTTCCGAGCATGCGTTTGTGGATGCGCTGGCCCAGGAGCAGATCATCCGTTACGAATTGTGACCAGTTCGGCGCTAGCAGGAGTGAACGCTCGTTTGACGGTCGCTGTGCGTCCGATCATTACGATTACGCCGACGACGACAGCGACCAGAACGGTCGCGAGGGTGACATGTTCATGCAACAGCAACGCAGATGCGGCGAGGGTAAAGAAGGGCTGGAGCAGTTGAATCTGTCCCACCCGCGCCACACCGCCCAACGCCAACCCGCGATACCATGCGAAGAAGCCCAGAAACATGCTTACGAGGCTGACGTAGGCAAAGCCGAGCCATGCCGAGGGTGACGCGACCACGGGTACAGTTGCGACAGACACGAGCACTGGAACCAAGATAAACGGCACCGATACGACCAGTGCCCAACAGATCACCTGCCAACCTCCCATCGTGCGAGCCAGTCTCCCGCCTTCGGCATAACCGAGGGCAGCCGCCGCGACCGCGCCCAGCAATGCGAAATCAGCGGCATGCAAGGCGCCACCACCGGACACCAGGGCGAACACGACAATGGTCAAACTTCCCGCGAAACTGGTCAACCAGAAGCGCCGCGATGGTCGTTCGCCCGCGCGCAAGACACCAGCGATCGCTGTCGCCAGCGGAAGGATTCCCAGCATGATCGCGCCGTGATTGGATGGCACGCGTTGCATCGCCCAGGCCGACAGCAGAGGGAATCCGACCACGACACCACTCGCCACGATCAACAAGCTGCGAAAATTCGTCCACCCAGGCCAGCGCTGCCGCGTTATAACCAACAAAACCGCGCCCAGCGTCGCAGCTACGAGAGCGCGGCCTAGCCCTACGAATGTTGGATCAAGATCAGCGACCGCGATACGAGTCGCCGGGAGGGATAGGCTAAAACCTAATACGCCGAGCAGGCCATACAAATATCCAGCATTTTCCTGCGAACGAGTGGACGACGGTACATTCATGTGTTCCTCTTAGCCTTTCGAGCATACGCTGAACAGTGGGTATTCGCGAGTGACAAAGGCTGCGGGCAATACATGACAAACGCCTGTTGCGCTTTAGGAATACCTCTTGCTCAGCAACACGCTGGTTTATATGTAAACGAGCATGGTATGAGGCGACGGTACATGTCTCCGGTGCCATGTAAGCCGGTTTACAATCAATCTCCGAAGGCTGGACGTATATCATAGGATAAGATGCTCGGGTCCTACGATGTGTCGACCGTAGTCGGCAGGGATATTCCAGCCCGTACCATGAGGTGTTTATGCGGGAACTGTTGGCAGAGAATTGGTGGGTAGTGGTAATCCGGGGAGTTCTTAGTCTTGGCTTTGGTTTCGAGGCTCTGCTATTACCGGGCATGAGCCTGGAAATCCTCGTGTTATCCTTCGGCATCTATGCATTGTTAGATGGAATCTTCACGATTATCTCGGCTTTTCGTTCGGTTGGGAAACAGAAACGCTGGTGGGCGCTGATCCTGGAAGGGTTATTGGACCTGACAGCTGGTGTGCTAACCTTCATCATTCCAGCGGTCAGCGCACAGTTCATTATCATTCTGATCGCGATCTGGGGCGTCACGACTGGTGTTTCCGAAATCAGTGCCGCCATTCGGTTGCGCCGCACGATCGTTGGCGAGTGGCTCCTCGGCCTCGGTGGGATTGTTTCGGTATTTTTTGGGGTCCTCATGTTCGTAGTCGGCGGATTCGGCCCGATCGTTGCGATCGTTCTGATCGGTCTCTATGCGGTCGTCTTTGGCGTCCTCACGCTCATGCTCGGTGTGCGCCTGTGGAGCGCTCGCCATAATGGTATCCCGACGACCAGCGCGGGCTGAGCAATGTGTGATCAGCTAGACATACGTGGATCTCGTTCTCCCGAACCGTAACATGCTATGTCGAACTATTCATATTACTGGCTTGCACCGCCCAGCCTGCGCGTTGCAACATTTCGGCAGCGAGGACAAGCACCGTTTTTCCCTCGGTATCCACGACAATATCGTCCACGTTGTCCCGTTCCATATGTGCCGCCTGGAATGGCACGCGCACGGTGCCATTCCAGGCTGATCCGACTTGGCGGCCTTCCAGCCGCCGGTGAAGCGTTTCGACGCTCGCCCGCAGCCGAACCAGATTAATCTTCGCTCCCGACACTGCACGTTGGTAATCATTCGCATCGTCGCGCCGTTGGACCACATCGACGATGATCAGGCGTTCCGCTCCCGCCGCAGCGTAGTTCGTCCACACACGCGCAAGATTCCGCAACCCAAGACGCATGTTGAATAGATCGTCGGCGGGATGGCAACTGCACCACCGTATGTGATCCATGTCAACCAGAGCGTGGGGTCGATCCACTTCACTCAGCACCTGACTTATCGCAGACCCCACACTCGAATTACGTGCTCCATGTGGGCGTGTAACAGTTGATTATCGGCACATGAACTCGCATAAGCAATCATCGACAATAAACACACTTGCAAAACATTTGTTCTGATGCAATAATGGGAGTGCCTTATTCAAACCCTTGTCCAGCCCACAGTAACCGATGAATCGCGTCAACCGTCACCTAACAAGGAGCAGAGCATGGACACTCAACGAACGAGTATCGAGGCCATTCAAGCGATGAAGCATGTGGTCGCGCAGGTGCGCGAGGACCAATGGGACATGACCATGCCAGCAGACTATCCTACGGGCGACCCTGATAAACGGGGTACACTGCGCGATGTGATCAACGGCGTGGCCTATGACATCGCCTGGATACCGGACATGCTGACGGGTAAGACCATCGACGAGATCGGGAACGATAAGTTCAAAGGCGATCTGCTGGGCGACGATCCTCAAACGACCTTTGCAACCATCGCCGACAAAGGTATCACCGCCATACGCGGATTTGACGACCCCGATCAGACTGTGCGGTGTTCGTATACTGAATATCCTGCTCGCAACTATTTTGGTGATATCGGCGGGTACTACGGCATGAGTGCCTACGACATCGCCAAGGTGATTGGCGTCGATCCGACCCTACCGCCCGCGTTGGTCGATGGGCTGTGGGAGCAGATCGTGCCAGTTGCCGAGGAATGGCGTGCGATGGGGATTCTCGCACCGAAGATCGATGTTCCAGAGGATGCCGACCTTCATTCGCGTTTGTTGGGATTGATAGGACGCCAACCATAAACGGAAACGTGGTGGCGTAGCTTGATGCGCACGGCTCACCTGTACACGTACAAAGGTGAGCCGTTGTCCCGTCCCTACATCGAAAATCTCATGGTATTCATCGCAGAAATCGGTGTATACTGGGCGTGCATCATTCGTTACACCTTGTTCGTGAACGGAGTATCCACATGCCACGCCGCGCTTTATGGGTCATGCTTGCCTTGCTCGTCCTCAGCCTCCTGTTTGGACCAGCCGCGCCCGTCGTCAACGCCGCCCCCACCACTGACAGCGCCGATGCGCTTGCCCGCTTGTTCGCTCTGGCACAAAAACATCACGTCGCCGCAGGATGCGCCCCCTGGCGTCATGATCCGCGCCTCGACCGTGCTGCACAATTGCATGCCGAAGAACTCGCCCGCAACCAGCGCATCAGCCACCGAGGCTTGGATGGCTCGACCGTACGCACACGCGCCCTACGGCAGGGCTACCAGGCGAATCGCGCCACCGAAAGTATTGCGCTGTATCGCACGCCCGAAAAAGCCGTCACGTTCTGGATGAATGAGGGACCGAAGGGACCCCATCGCCGCAACATTACATGGTGCCAATACACCGACGCTGGCGTCGGGGTCGCTTACGACAAACGCGGTACGCCCTACTGGGTTATGGATTACGTTAACGGCGAATAGGCTCAAACATCGGCACGTCCTGCCGAACCAAACAACTGTAGCTTAGTGGTGATGACCCCTCGCATTGCATCCGACACGTGCTCCATAAGGGAGATCATCCCGGTCGTTGCTCCTCCATCCAGCTGTGTTCGCAACGCACGGAGGTATAACAGCGTACCTCCGTGCTTACGTTTAACTTGGACACCCCGAGGACGTGTTCGTTGCCGACGTACACTGCCAGCACATCGACGCCAGGATGCTGCACGAACGTCGCCGCCGTCTCTGGCTCAGTCAAACTCGCCGCGTGTGTTTGTGTTTCCTCTCGCCCCAGTAAAGAACCAAGCGTTACTTCGACGACCGCATGGTGTTCGTGTGCAAGGCCCACCATATTTCACATAAGCATCACGTTGCGCTCGAAGGGCATGCGTGAGCCATTAATCATGATCAAGTCTTCGCCAACCGCAAGCGCGTGGCGACTATCGTCAGGCCGTAGAAAGACAATGTGTCATATGTGGCTGTGTGAAGCCATATTCTGCCTTCCCTTACCCCGATTCTAACAGGCGAGGGATTCGTACATATCTACGGTCGATTTGATTCACTGCAACACCTTAGAATGGCGCAACATGACGATGAAACAAGGGGAAGTGGGGGGTCGGTATTATGGTTGGCAGCACGGCGTCGTAGAATGGAGCGCAACACCGTCTCAACGAGGCTTATCGCAGAAACAAGGAACGCAAGGAAATCTTATCAAAAAAAAGAGTAATCGACGATCGGATGCTCAGGTACACCCTACTGGTTATTCTGGCGTCATTACTGAGCGTCATGGGATGGCTACAGCCAATCAGATGTTACTTCACGCCTTGCGCGAACGACTAGAAACACAATAAACACTCGATGCCCATCATAGGTTCTTTTTCCTGGGCATCGAAAGTTCATACAGAAATCGTAGGTGGTGGAATGTTACTACCACCCATTTCGCGCGGTGAGCAAAACACTAGTATGGTTGTAAAGCGTTAGGCAAAACATGTACGCTAGTCTAGACCAGGGTTATAAGCGATGGGCATGTCGTGCATATATGGCGAATACTGGAAACTCTTAGGAATGTGAGCTACGGCGGCCTTCCATCGTCTGTCGCCATTTTCGCTCGTCGGCACGCTGACGACGAAATCGTTCTTCGCGGAGGCGCTCTTCCTCAGCACGTCGCCTGCGAGCCTGGTAATAAAGTTCTCTTTCTGTCACAATTGCTTGGCGGCGAGCAGCATCTTCACTTCGTTGTCGAGAAGTGTCTTGAGCCATGGGGAACCATCCTTTTCGCCAGGATATCTCTGACGGTCCCTCCATTCTACACGATATATAGCTATTATGATTGCAATATGGCACGAAAATGGCTCATATGAGCTTTATCCATGTTCTTTTAGCTGAAAAAACAAATCTACAAACATATACCGGTATTCAGCGCATTAAAATAGAGACCATTCTGCGCGAAAAGCGAGCGGTTCCCTGTATTTTCAAAGTACTCGTCTCGTGTACCAACGATGTACCCAACCATCAAGAAATCGACATAGCGCTCTGCATCACTCAGTCGGCGAGGACGGTTTTCTCACCATACGGTACACGAGGACAGATGTCGTCGTTACGATCAGGCCGATGAGACTGAACACAGGAGTTGATTCGGTGACATAGGAGATCCCAACTTGTATCATAAACATCAACACGAGTGCAGGGATGAACCATTCTGGTAGTTTCGGCATATAATCTCCACTACATACTATCGGGCAACCCTGGCTTTCCTTTGTCCAGGTTGCGCGGTTTACGACCTTCACGCAATAAACGTTCCACTTCGTCGCCAGGTATACGAACTGTCCGACCGATCCGCACCGATTCCATCCGACCTTCCTGTATCCAGTTATAGACCGCCTGACGTGTAACTTTGAGCATTGCGGCTAGCTCATCCGGTGTATAAAACGTATCTGCCATGAGCCTATCCTTTACAACGTAAATGAAGTTATACCATATGTACGTATTTGTTTCAATGGTATTAATAGTATCAGTTGACTTTATTGACAATATGGACTATAGTACGTGCACAGCGATGATACAAACTGCCGTGTACCGCGACCCGCGATCGGGGTAGCAGCAGGTAACAATGCGTATCGTTGTGGCGGTGTATGTTCTTCGGACGCACGTCCAATCATGCCGCACACGCAGGAGGTGGGCATATGACCACCGCTCCACATCGGCAGACTGCCTTTAACCGCACGCCACCTTATCCCAAATCGTAACAACCTGTAAGCATTCACATGACTGGTCGAACTCGATAGGCAGATGCGTTCTTGCCTGGGATGAAACGACGTAGCACAACACCTTCATCACATGTGTCCCCGATCGACGACTATGCATAGTGGTATGTGAGTATTCGACGAGACGTGAAGAAACAATAATCGACAGAATTCAATCTAGCTGCCGTTTTGGTAGCACACCGAAAAGGAATACATCATGGCACACCAACGAACGATGACCAGGGAATACGCCGATATGGACGCCTTCCGTCTGGACGAACAACAATTGGGGCAACAGGGGTGGTCGGTCGAACTCAACGAATAGCGTTGATGCAAAAAAAGGTATGGTTCAGCGCATACTGGCTCGCTTCACCCCCGTACAACCTGGGCAGATAGTCGTCACGTACAGTCGTCCAATACCTTCGTAGGAAACGATCTCCTAACTGGTGTGTTCGTATTCCACTATAAAGGATTCACATGCACACAATGATCAAAGCCAACACGTTTCCGACCAGTATTCGTGGTATCTCCGATGGCTCGGTGGCCGGGACTTGCTTTTACGATATTCACAGTGGCGAGCGACTGGTTCCAGCGGGCATGAGCATACAACAAGAAGGTATGTCCGAAGTGCGCGTACGTTTTGCCGCGGCCTACGGGATTGCCTCGTTTGTCATGTGTCCTGATGACACGATGCTCTTAAACATAGACAATCATGACTGATAAAAACACCCCGAAGCGGTTTGGTAGCGCTGAGTATCAGGAGTTCATGAATCCGCCAAGTCCTCGCATGGTAGAACTTGCATACCTTGAGCAATGCATCGGCAATGGTGTCCACCTGCATGCTCAAAGCCAACCGCTCACTGGGATCATATACACGGAACGAGGGGCCATGGACGTTTCAGAAGCGTTGGTGGCTTTTGCTGTAGGCAAGGTCAACTATCGTTTCGGGACATGGGTTGTTACGGACGATGGCATCGCCTGTCTTGTACGTCACTATCCACTCACACGCACGCGCCTTCGTGAGCATGAGGATTGGGCAAGCCATCTAGCAGAGCAGTCATGGGCGAACTTGTGGGATTTCGTACGTGCACTGGTGCAGGTTAAACTGGTTGGCCTGCACAATGAAGAGGAGCTATCCGAAGATGGTGGCTCGCACCCGTCCTAGCTCACAGGATAGTTCAGGAGCGTCCGCTGAATACCCTGATCTTTGTGACATGCATTAACGCTTGTGCGTACCAACCCATTGCCGAGATGTGACTATCCATTTTGGTGCGTACGCTGATCATATCCATCTCGTTCTGGTTCGTTGGGTCTTGCACAATCAACTACATGCTCGCCGGTCAATTGGTACATCGCATGGCTAACAACCAGGGGGAAAGGCAAGACGAACATCCAGCATAAGCCGCTCGGATTGTCATGGTGTGAGCATATCGCTCGCACTACTTATGTGTATGAAGCTTCGTATACGTTGGTGTTTGTATAACTTCGTTCGTAGCCGATTCGGACGTATCGGTGCAGTGACACGTAAGCATCTGCTGCTTACAGCGCGGGCAAGCCTCGATACGGCACCCGGGATGGTGAAACCCACCAAGCTTTACGCCGCAATCCTCACATTCGAGCGCCATTTTGCCCAGACTTGTGAATTCGCCTTCCTGTCCATAGGGTATTGGCGAGTATTGCCGACCTTCCAGTGACCATTGACCCGAGATGCAGGAAGAAGCGACTTCCATATCACCTTGGCAGTAATTACAAATAGCCATACACCGTCTTCTCTTTCATGTGTGGTACCAAGCAGCAAGTTTAGCAAAAACAGCTTAGCGCGAACGACTGGCACCATGTTCGTTCGAGCGTGCCATCTGCTCGTCGTCAGGTTCGTACGCACCCTCGCGTGTCTGAGCGAACTGTCTTAGTTCTTCCGGCACACTACGATCTAACAATTCACCAGGGCTAACGTCGAGTGCTCCACATAGCCTGTCGAGCGTATCGAGGTCAATTCGGGTTGCTCGCCCTGTGCATACCGAGTGGGCTGTATTGTATGCCACGCCCGCACGCTCGGCGAGAGATTTGATCGAGAAACCTTGTTGTTTTGCTATCGCACCGACTCGAAGTTCGATCGCCATACTTTCCTCATACAACTAGTTCTTCTGTACTAGTGTACGAAAAACTACGCATGAAGTCAATTACTTATGTACTCAACTAGTGCTATAATATCATTTGTCGTAAGAGCTGCATGGTGACGCTAAGCTGCCGTGAAATCACAAGGCATTGCCATGAAGCTGTTGGCACCCACATATGATGACAAGCCACGATTCAAATCAGGAGTAAGCGCAAATGACAAACGAAATCCAAGAGGCTACGCTTCAGGTCTTTGTGATGCCGACCGTAGACACATGGCGATACCAGGGCGATCGGGTGGTTGCCGATGGCATTTACTGCACTCGCTTCAATGTTCAGGTAGCACCTGAACCATTTGCGATGGCGGGTGGAGTATGGGCGTATACGTTGCCGGTACCGCTCTCCATTGGCTAGGCCTCGATTGCATCATTGTATATTGACACAACAAAAACGCATACGTAAACAAGGCACGTGCACAACCTATATCACCATTTGTTGATACCGTTCGGCTAGCGTGTGCGAGATGACGCAGACGTGATGTCACACATCAGGAGAACCCATATTGAATAATATTGCGCTATTTTTTGACGATCATATAGAACGCCAACGATCGTATCGTGAATTTGCCGAACGTTACGAGGAGGACGCCACGACAGTTGACCGCCGATGAGGTCACCCAACATTATTGCGAACTGGCGACATGCCTCGACGAAAAAGAGATGGACCAGGCCCACGAGCAGGCTTTCGGAAAATTATCCGAACAAGATCGCCGTGCGCTTGCACAACAATACCAATATGCAGGTCGCGATCCCATGCGCTCGTTCACGGGCTATCCTAACGGTACGAACTTCAATCAGATGATGCAACCCCGGCTCTTAGGACGCATGACACGCCACGCGGCACAACAGGATATCGAATTGCTCCATGACTTGCTTGGCGATCAATCGCCACTGGTAGGTATTAGCGCTCGCGATGCCATCGCTGCGACCACCATTACACTTACTACACGTTTTCTTGGCAAATCAGCTGTGTAGATAGGGCGACAATCCACGCGACTCTCAAGATCGTGGTGGCTCACACATCCTTTGAGCGGTCCTGAAGTTTGACGCGGTCGTTGCTTAGTACTTTACGCTGTAGTACATCATCATCATCATCGTCGTCTTGCTCAGTTCCTTTCCGCCGACGCCCACGCTCCTCAAGATAGTTGCTCAACGGAAGGAGCAAAACTAATATGCCTGTCGAGATCACGGTCGTGAAAATCGCCAGGAAGTAAGCTTCGGCACCCACCGCCATACCAATTGCGGCGACCAACCAGATCGTCGCTGCCGTAGTCATCCCGCGCACGCCGTTTCGGTTTTGAATCAGCGCCCCAGCACCGAGGAACCCAACTCCTGTGACCACTTGTGCCGCGATGCGTGCGGTATCCTGAGCGTTTCCCGCAATGGGAACGCCTCAATCGAGAGAATTGTAAACAGACACGAGCCAAGCGCAACCAGCATATTCGTGCGTAATCCTGCCGGATGACCAGACCAATCCCGTTCTAACCCGATTAAACCCCCCAATAACGCCGCCAGGGCGATATTCCCAGCAGCATGCCAGTGTAGCCCTTGCACCAGGCCGATCCATTGCTCCATTCTATTTTTCCTGACCGACCAACGACCAATATACGCGAATGATGCGATAGCGTATTTTGCTGAATACCACAACGGGTCGCACGCCTATTGTACGTTATGGCAAACACACAGATATAGATGGTATTGTAGACCACCTGACAAATTCTCGTGCGATGGAATCGTGCGCCGATGCGCATCGTCTGCGTACATCTCTATCAGCCAATACTATGCTCATCAGCGTGATCAACCGAGCTTTGCCAGCTCGTCCTGTATGCGTATTCCTGGCATTTGACCTATCGTTTGCGGCACCGTCAGGTTGTAGTTCAAAATCTTGCGGTTGAGCAGGGTAAGCTTTTCGCAGTAGAGTGTTTGGAGGCGTTCGCGTCGGAAGGTGCGGCGTGTCGCCAACGTGCCCTGGCGCTATCCAACCATCGGTTGAGTTTCACCGTATCGTCCGCAATTTCTTTCTGTTGTTCAACCCAGGGCGGCGCAAAGCCTGCCGTTTTAAGCATGCGATAGCCAACCCGCATGTCCTCAGGTACGAATACGTCGTTGTCCTCCTGAAGTGGTTTTCCTGCTCCCGGCAGGTTATCAAACGCGCCCTGTCGCTGTCCCGCAGCGATTTGCTGGTCGAGCGCACTCTGATACGCTCGTTGGCTGAAGATGTCGTGCCGGGGTTGGAAGGTTTCTTCTTCGTCAGTGTGTCGTTGATCGTTCATCATTGCCTCCACACCATAGTGCTTATTGTGAATATTAGTACAAAGATCATGACGATCAATAGGGTTAAGACCCGATGCTTTATTCCTGTGTACATAAGCGCTGATGATAGACCCCCAGGAACCACAAACGACTGGCATTGCTGCCCGCGGTCGCGATATGCCCCAACGAATGAAGGTCATGTATGATCTTGTACGCAGCGCACACAACGCAATTCGCCCCTTGGTGTCGGCACCAAGGGGCGTTTCATGGCTAGTCTGGAAACTTTCTAGGCTGTGGGTTGCTCATCGCCCAGGCGTTCGTATTCGCCCAGGCCGTCGAGGATGACGGCAGTCATCGCCGCGAGCGCAGCACTCGTTCTGTCGCTTTCGCCTGCGGGGAAGAACGCGATCTCATCCATCGGATCGTCATGTGGCACGTCCAGCACGAGTTCGCCGTCTGCACCTTTTTCCTGCAATGCCTGCCAGGTGACAGCGTACAGGTTGGCGAAGGCTTCTTCAACCGTCGCTCCCTGCGCCGTGGTGCCTACTTCGTGGCAGTGACCAACATACCCGCCGTCAACCTGCTCGACAACTCCGTTTGGTATCCATCCCATACTTCCTCTCCCCCGACCCAATTGAAACAGATATCCTATGGCGATGGGTCATCGCCGCGTTGCCGTTCTTTCGCGGTATTGCGAACACCGATCAGACGCAATAAAAGGACCAAGGTTCTGGGTGACACGCTCTCCGGACCTATCCCATCACGTCAAATAGAATTAGCGAATCGATGTGATGCAGGCAGTGCAACACGCCTCGCGCCTTCTGCTGGGCATATCATCATCTCTATGTGCCACACCGTCACGACACTACGCCAACGCCTTCGCGCACGCTGTGGCGTATGCGCGTTTGTGCATACGCCACAGCCCTGGCCGATTGGATACCAAGTAGCATAAAGGTGTATGTGATGCTCCAGCCGCGCAATGCTCGCCTGTCTGCCCATCGGCTTAGGACGCTGGAGCATATGCTCAGTATGTTTGCGGAGTATCGATCCGTTTTGGCTTGATGCTTTGAGGGGCTCTTGGTTTCTCGGTGAGCGCGACGTGTGCAGGTGGTGTTCGCAACCACCTGCACCGACATTAGCTATCACTCATCGCTTTTGCTAGCCGTCGCACACCTTCTACGATACGCGCGGGTGTGGCGTGGGAGAAACTGAGGCGCATGGTGTTCGAGCCGCCGCCATTCGCATAAAAGGCATCACCCGGCACGAAGGCAACATCGTTGCGGAGCGCCTGGCCGAGCAGGGTCGTCGTGTTCGACCCTTCCGGCAACGTCAGCCACAGGAACATGCCGCCGCGTGGACGCGACCAGGTGACACCAGCGGGCATATGCTCCTCCAGTGCCTGGAGCATAGCGTCGCGCCGCTCACCATAGGTGGCACGCAACATTGGAATATGTTCGTCCAGCAATCCATCGCGGCAGGTTTCATATATCGCAGCCTGTGCCAGGCTTCCAGTGTGCAGATCGAGGCCCTGCTTGGCATGCACGAAGCGCGACGTTAACGCCTGTGGGGCGATCATCCAGCCGACGCGCAGACCGGGCGCGAGCAATTTGGAGAAGGTACTGAGATAGATCACATGCTGCAACGAGCCGTGGAGCACGATGTCGATGGCTGCCAGCGTTTGAGCACGTTCGCCTTCATAGACGAGTTCCCCATAAGGATCATCTTCGACGATAGGCAACCCGTAGCGTCCGGCAAGTTCCACCAGCGCGTGCCGTCGTTCGGGCGAAAGCGTCGTCCCAGTCGGATTCTGGAAACTCGACACAATGTACAGGAAGCGCGGACGTTCGCCGCTTTGGAGCATCCGCTCGACCCCCTCGATCTCCAATCCTTCCTCATCAGTCGGCAACGAGATGAAACGCGGTAGATATGGACGCCATGCCTGTAACGCACCCAGGTATGTCGGGTCTTCGACGGCGATAGGAGCGCCAGGATCGACAAGCAACTTACCGATCAGGTCCAATCCCTGCTGCGACCCACTCGTCAGCAGAATGTCGTCCAGCGATACGGCCACACCAAGCTTCGCCATATGTTCTTGCAGCCAGACGCGCAACGGGCGATACCCTTCCGTCGGTCCGTATTGTAGGGCGGCAATCGGATTGTTGACCAGCACGGTTTCAACAGCAGCAGCGATCTGTTCGGCTGGAAAAAACTCGGCTGCGGGCAACCCGCCAGCGAACGAAATCACCTCCGGTTGTTCGGTCACTTTCAGCAGATCGCGAATCGCCGAACTCACGATAGCACGCGCTCCAGTCGATAACCGGTCGTTCCAGATCCCATCACTCATGATATTTTCCCATTCAGTTTCATTTCCACATCATGCATGTAGTATAGGACAACAGTTGCAGGCGGCTAGGGACAATCCATACGCTTTCGTCATACACAAGGTAGGCTCATATTCGCTCTCGAACTATCGAGAAACAGACACAAAAGCTTATCTCGGCGAACCCACACTTCATGCTATACTCTCCACGACGCCAAAGCCCAAAACATTGTCCTTTGCCAATATAACGTCACCATTCAAATCCACCGTCTTCACTTCCCCAAGGAAAAGGCAGCATGAACATTCCGCACGTCCCACCACAGCCCGGATTCCGCCAATTGGTCCATCGCCTGATACTTGCATTTGTCGTGATTCTTTGTGGAAGCACTATTGCATGGTCTGGTCGTGCCGAAGGAGCAGCCGCGCTGCCACCAGGTTTCGAGGACGAATTTGTAGCCGCCGTCCCGTGGGTAACAGCCATGGACTTCACACCTGATGGTCGTATGCTCGCCTCGAGTCAATCAGGCAAACTACGAGTCTACGCTGACGAAACGCTCCTGACCACACCGGCAATCGACCTAACAGCCCGCCTTTGTAATAATGGCGAACGGGGGTTACTGGGCATCGCAGTCGATCCCGCATTTACTACGAACAACTACATCTATCTCTATTACACCTACAAGAAATATGATGTGTGTACACGCAACGACGCCACGGCGCCGGTGAACCGTGTTTCACGATTCGTCCTTCCCGCAACGAACATCATCGATCCAGGCACAGAGCATATCCTGATCGACAACATTCCCTCGCCAGCTGGCATCCATAACTCTGGGGATCTCCATTTTGGTAAGGATGGCTATCTGTACATCTCTGTCGGCGACGGTGGCTGCCATTACGCACACCCGACCGACTGCTCGATTTTCAGCCATGTTGCCCAGGAATTGAATAGCGTAAATGGGAAGATCCTACGAATCACAAAAACGGGTGATATTCCAGCGACGAATCCGTTCGTGGGAAGCACATCGGCACGTTGTAACATGACAGGAAGCACGACAGCGGAGTATTGTCAGGAGATCTTCGCCTATGGCTTGCGAAATCCGTTCCGGATGGCTTTCGATCCCAACGCAACTTCGACACGTTTCCGTATCAACGACGTTGGTCACGAGTATTGGGAGGAGATCAACGAAGGTACCGCCGGTGCAAATTATGGCTGGAGCGTCCGCGAAGGGGCATGTGTACGTAATTCAGGCAATAACTGTGGAGGGACACCAACCGGTATGACCGATCCGGTCTATGCGTATGATCATACGAAAGGCTGTGAAGCGATCACTGGCGGCGCGTTCGTGCCTCGCGGATTATGGCCATCTGCTTACGATGACGCATATTTGTTCGGCGATTTTGTGTGTGGCAAGGTGTTCCTTCTTCCTGGCAACGGTGACGCTCCAACTGAGTTCATCGCGAATACCGGTACCAGCAGCATTACGTCGATGCAGTTCGGTCCCTCGGGAGACACTCAGGCACTGTATTACACCTCCTACCATGTAATTGGCAGTGGTAGTTCGATCCACCGTGTGAAGTACACTGGGGCCGTCAACCGCCCACCGACAGCCAACATCCTAACAAATAAGACAGCAGGCCAAGCACCGCTCACCGTAGCGTTCGACGGCACAACCAGCAGCGACCCTGATGACGATACGCTTCAATATCGTTGGGACTTTGGCGACGGCAGTGCGGGAGCGACCACCGCGACTGCCAGTTACACCTATCGCACGCCTGGCCGCGTCACCGCAACTCTGACCGTTACCGACCCTGCGGGACTGAGCGCGAGTGCCACGACGACGATCGATGTCGGCAACAATGCACCCGTTCCAGTCATTACCATGCCAACCACCGATCAGCGCTTCGCGGTTGGCCAGGTCATCACCCTACAAGGCCAGGCGACCGACGCCGAGGATGGACGATTACCAAAAACGCAAATGACGTGGACGGTGCTGCTGCACCACGACACTCATACCCACCCCTACCTTCAGCCAACCGTCGGTAATAAAATTACGTTTACTGCACCTCAGCCGGAGGGCCTTGAAGCCGCACGCACATCTTTCCTCGAAATTCGGCTGACCGCTACCGACCAACACGGCGTATCGAGCACGACTGTACAGCAGTTATTACCGAAGATGGTAGATGTGACGTTTACGACGGTGCCAGCCGGTCTCGACCTTATGGTCAACGGTTTACGCATCCGCACCCCGCAGGTCGTGCGCTCATGGGAAGGCTACTCGCTCCATGCCGGCCATGTGGCTCAAGTTGATGCAGCCGACCGTTGGATGCTGCTCGACCGCTGGGACAACGGAAGCACCGCCACTCAACGCCTGGTCGTCACGCCCGTTGCTCCCACGACCTTTACGGCACAGTACCGTGCCGCGACCACCCCCGGCCTCCTCGGCATCTTCTACGATAACCAGGACTTCACGGGTGCAACACGAGCAATTTGGAGCCAGCGCATCGACTACGATTGGGGCACCGGTATACCACTCAGTGGTATTAGAGAGGATACATTCAGTGTACGCTGGGATGGACGTATTCAGCCGCTCTACACCGAACCCTATACCTTCAGCCTGGCCTCGGACGAAGGCGCGAGGCTATGGATCGACGATCAGCTTATTATCGACCATTGGACACCACATGCGTTAGCTGAACGGAGCGGCACCATCACGCTTGTCGCCAGTCGCAAGTATGTCATGCGGCTCGAATACTTCGATCGTTCAGGCAAAGCAGCCGTCAAACTGTACTGGGCGAGCGCAAAACAGCCACGCGAGATCGTGCCACGCCAGCGGCTTTTCCCAGCGGTCAGCGAACTCACCGGAACCTACTATGCCGATGAATCAATGAAGACACCTGTGATGACACGCATCGATCCCTCCACCAACGTGCATTGGGGCTCCGGATCGCCGCTCGTCGGTGAAGCAGCACGACCTTTCGCGGTCAGTTGGACCGGCACGCTGCATCCCGAATATCGCGAAACCTATACTCTCTCCACGATCAGCGAAGGAGCGGTAAGAGTGTGGATCGACGGACGCCTGGTTATCGACAATTGGACTGAGCATGGGTTAACCGAGAACCGTGGCACGGTGGACCTAAGCACCAAGTCCAGCTACTCAATACGTGTCGACTATCTCGATCGTGCGGACAAAGCGCGCGTGATGCTCTCCTGGCAAAGCACCCGTCAGCCGAAGGCGACGATCACGTCGCGGTCGCTAGAACCGTTCGCTGCAGCCCCGTAGGGAAACGCCAGAACCGCGCAGATATGATGCACATATCTGCGCGGTTCGTGCATGTTCCGTCGCAATTTGACAAACAACTGCTTCGATGCTACCTTGAATCGTACCTAAGACATCTTTGATCCCAGGGTTACACCGTCGGATCCACTGCATAGTTCAACCGCGATGATGGATGATTCATCACCGCAGCGCTCCGCGGCGAAGCGGTAGAACGCACGAGTACGTGTGATAAGACTGATGGATGGTCGTGAGTATTCAGGCTCTATATCTCGCATTGGTATACACACACTTGAGCGTGGAACCGGCTTCGTTGCCCTTCCTCTGTCGATGATGATTCTCGACACTCATGTTTCCAGACCGTTCATAACAATAGCAAATGCTATCGTTCTAATCGGTTATGTCATTCTATTCGATACAGTGAGGAGCAGACAATGAGCGCGATCCAGGAGCGGCAGATCGTCGCCCAACCCAACATCGGTGTTGTGGTCGTCGGATATGGTCGGCGTATTTTTCGTCATTACCTGCTTCGTCGTCTGCTCAAATCGATCTTTACCGTCGTTTTGATGCTGTCGATTTCGTTCTTCCTCTTTCGATTGATGCCAGGTAGCCCTATCGATGTTTTTATCTCGAACCTGGTGACCCAATACAACATTCCGTACGATGAAGCCAAGCAGCAAGCCGCCTCGCTCTTCTCGTTGGACCTCGACGCCCCAATCTATATCCAATATTTCTCGTACGTTGGCAACCTGTTTCAGGGCGACTTTGGTACGTCGCTCGTTTCGCAGGGCGTGCCGGTTTCAGACGCTGATCATGCGTTATCTGCCCTGGACGCTGTTTAGTGTCGGTATCGCATTGATGATCAGCTTCACAGTCGGCGTACTCCTTGGCATGGTCATGGCCTATCGCCGTAACTCCTGGCTCGATTATCTGCTGACTACATTCGCATCAATCACCCAATCGGTGCCACAATACCTGCTGGCAATCGTACTCATTGTCTACCTGGGCGTGCAATGGAACCTGGTGAGTATTGGTATGATGCGCGGCTCGCTATCTCCCGGCGTGAAGCCTGGCCTCAACTTTACCTTCATCAAAGATGCCTTCTACCATGCGGCGTTACCGATGCTAACCTATGTTCTGGCGACAATCGGGTCGTGGATGCTGACGATGCGTTCCAGCACGGAAGCAACCTTGAATGAGGATTATGTGACGGTGGCACGCGCACGCGGCCTGCACGAAACCCGCATCGCCACCGCCTATGTTGGTCGCAACGCATCGCTGCCGCTGTTCACCCAGTTGACAATCGCGATCGCCTTCGTCGTCGGTGGGTCGTTTTTGATCGAATCGATCTTCGTGTACCAGGGTCTAGGCCTCGTGTTACTCAACGCCATCAACCAGCGCGACTATCCGGTCATGCAGGGTGTCTTTATGGTCATTACGATTATGGTCGTCGTCGTCAACTTCGTCGCAGACTTGATCTACTCTCGACTTGATCCGCGCATCCGGGTAGGAGAATAATCCGATGGCAGTTACAGCACGCGCACCACAGACACAAGACTTCGGCATTCTGCGCAGCATCTGGGATTGGATCACTACAACACTACGATTGATGGCACGCAACCGTGTCGGATTCGCCGGGTTCCTCCTTGTCGTCGCGATCATGATAATGGCCTTCATCGGCCCGATATTCGTTCCCCTGGACGAACAGGCGCGGGTGGATCAGATTTACAAGCCGGCCTCAGCCGCCCACTGGCTTGGCACCGACTCGGAGGGGCGCGATGTGTTGCGGCAAATTATTAACGGTGGACGGGCCATCCTGATCGTCGGCTTTCTTGCGGCAACCATGTCGACACTGATCGCATTGATTCTGGGTTCGATGAGCGCCTATGTTGGCGGACGCACGGATGGCTTCATGACCTGGCTCGCCGATGCTGTTCTGACGATCCCGCAAATTCCGTTGCTGGCGGTGCTGGCGGGCGTGTTGCAGTTCAAAAGCCAATATGCCCTTGCCGCGATCATCGGTGTGCTGGCATGGCCAACCCTCATGCGTGCCATTCGTGCACAGGTGCTGTCACTCAAAGAACGCGATTATGTCGAATCGGCGCGTGCGCTCGACCTCGGCACCGCGCACATCCTGTTCCGCGAAATCGCGCCAAACATGGTCGGCTATATCGCGATCAACTTTACGCTGGCGCTCACCGCTGCGATGTATGCTTCGGTCGGCCTGATCTTCCTGGGACTGGTGCCACTTTCGGAAAACAATTGGGGTGTCATGATCAACCTGGCCTGGACCCGTGGTGCCATCTTCTTCAAGGACAGCATCATGTACATTATGTCGCCGATCATCATCGTCTCGTTGTTCCAACTTGGGTTGGTTGGAATGACCCGTTCATTGGCAGAAGTGTTCGATCCGCGTCTGCGCAAAGGGTGAGTATCACAGGTACTCACGAGTCTCTATCTGAGTGTGTAAGTAGTATGGTAGTCAGGCATACGCCGATCGAAAGCCGTGTTCGACGCAGGAAGCCGGAGAGCACGCGCAGTCGTTGGGTCCCACCATTCATTGTCATTGGTCATTTCTAAGGGAGTTGTATTCATGGCGACATCGGCACCGAGCCAGCCACCAGTGAGTGCATCACAAAGTACACTCGCGGGCGAGACAGCAGCAGCAGTCGCCCGCCCCGGTGATGATACGGTCATCGCGGTTCGCGAACTCGACGTTGGCTATCGTTCTCCACGTGGCATCGTCAAGGCTGTGCGGCGCGTCAGCTTCGACTTAAAGGCTGGTGAGAGCCTTGCCTTGATTGGCGAAAGTGGATCAGGTAAAACCACGCTTGGCCTCGCGCTGGTACGCTTGCTGGCTGGATCGGCGGAAGTGACCCACGGCGATATCCTGTTTTATAACGCCAATGGGGATGAAATCGATATCACCGACCTGAACGCCGACGAATTGCGCCGCTTCCGCTGGCAGGAATGCGCGATGGTCTTTCAATCCGCACTCAACGCCCTGAACCCGGTCATGCGCATCCGGGACCATTTCCGCGATACTGCCAAGGCACACAAAGCCGCAGGATACAGTTCCGATGAACGGAAGCTTATGGAACGAGCGGTCGAATGTTTGCGCTTCGTGCAACTCGACCCCGAACGTGTCCTGAAATCATTCCCTCACCAACTCAGCGGTGGTATGCGCCAACGCGTCATGATCGGACTAGGGTTGTTGTTGCGCCCGCGTGTGCTGATCCTCGATGAGCCGACCACCGCGCTCGACGTGCTTACGCAACGCTCCATCATTGAAGTACTCCGACAGCTTAAGATAGAGCTACAGTTTTCGATGATCTTCGTTTCGCACGACCTGTCGTTGGCTGCCGAACTCGCCGATCGTGTTGCGACAATGTATGCTGGGCGTATCGTGGAACTCGGCAGCGTATCGGACCTGTTCTACCGACCACGCCATCCATATACTGTTGGTTTGCTACGTGCTGCCCCGACCCTGGTTGGTGAACGCGAGGATCTGGCATCTATTCCAGGTTTGCCACCGGACCTGATCGATATGCCACAAGGGTGCAAGTTTCATCCACGCTGTTCGTATGCCACCGATAAATGTACAACTGACGAACCGCCGTTGATCGACGTTGGGCCGGGACAGGCAAGCGCCTGCTGGCACTGGGAGAAAGTAGGTGCTGATTGGGAGGCGAAACAACAGGCATGAGCGGACAGCCGATTCAATTCGACCATGTGAGCAGACTCTACGGCTCCGGCAGGCAAACCATTCGCGCCGTTGATGATGTATCGTTCACGATACAACCAGGTCAAACCTTATGTCTGGTTGGCGAAAGCGGTTGTGGTAAATCCACGACCGGACGTATGGTTGCGGGGCTGATCGAGCCATCTGAAGGGCGCGTACTATATGGCGGTCGTGAGGTCAGCACTCTTTCCGACGCCGAAACGAAGCACTTTCGTCGTGCCGTACAGATCATCCACCAGGACCCCTACGCTTCGCTCAACCCGACCCGCTCGATCGCTCAGATTCTGACCGCACCTCTGCTGCATCATAAGATGGTTTCGTCGCGGCTGGAACTCAACAACCGACTTGAAGAACTCCTGACCATCGTCGGTCTGACACCGCCCGCCGACTTCTTACGCAAGTATCCGCATCAACTGAGCGGCGGGCAGCGCCAGCGCGTTTCTGTGGCGCGGGCGTTGACGGTCAACCCGGAGTTCATTGTCGCGGATGAGCCAGTGTCGATGGTTGATGTGTCGATGCGTGTTAGTCTGCTCAACATGATGCTGGGACTGCAAAATGACCTTGGTGTGACGTTCCTATTCATTACGCACGATCTCGCCGTTGCCAAGCATTTCTCCTGGGAAGGGCGTATCGGCGTGATGTACCTGGGTCGTATGGTCGAACTTTCGGCGACACCACAGTTGATTCGAGAACCGGTCCACCCGTATACCAAGGCGCTAATCGCGGCATTGCCAGAAGCCGATCCAGAAGTGACCCGCAATAAAGACCGCCTGCGATTGCGAAGCGCCGATATTCCTAGCCTGTTGCACCTACCATCAGGCTGTACGTTCCATCCACGCTGCCCATTGTATGAGCCAGGGTTGTGCGATCAGCAACGACCCGCTGAGGATGTGGTAAGTTTGCCCGATCACCTGGCAGCATGTTTCGTCGCCGCACGTGAAGCCGGACAGGTCGAGCGTATTCCGCTTGAACTGCGGGAAGCCGCACAGGCGGTACCACAAGGCGTTGCATGATACCGGAAGTCGGACGAGCAGGTATTCAGATCGGCTGCTTAGTCGTCGTCCCATCCGTGGTACTGTTGTTCTTTCTCGAACCCGGCACCGCAGAATGGAGCATCACGGTGATAAGCCTTATCATCGGCGTGATATTTCTTAGTGTTATGATTGTGCTGACACTGCGAAGTACACGCTAATCAACCGAAAGGAGGTGGTTGTCCCAACAAACGCTCGCGATACCCTCTACTGTGTTTCATCGCAACACAGTGTTCGCCCGTTGTAAAAACACTCTGTTTATTGGGGATTTAACATGCGTAAACACCGACATTTATTCGTCGTAGCGCTCTTCGCGCTACTTCTGCCGTTGATCGTCGCCTGCGGCGGTCAAACTCCCGCAACCACCGCACCGACGACAGCACCCGCTGCTGGCGAAGCTATCGCACCGACGACAGCTGCCGAACCAACCGAAGCCGAACCAACCGAAGCCGGAGCAGCCGCAACAGAAGCACCCGCGACGACTGATGCGACCACTGCACCAGCAGCTGCCGAACCGACTACCGCGCCCGTCGCAACCGGAAGCGGCGGCGAGTTCCATGGCGCGTATCCCTATCAACTCCCGCCCAAAGGCCACTACAATACCTTCGCCACGGACGCAATCCTGGCAGGTGGGTTCGCCCAGGAACTGATGGAAATGCCGCTGGCGTTTTATAAGTGGGACGCCAACGAGTATATTCCTCTACTGGCGACCGCATGGGAAATCGTCGAGCCAGATTCGTTCAAAGTCACCTTGCGCGAAGGCGCGAAGTGGAGCGACGGCGCTGAATTCACGTCCAAGGACGTGCTGGGGACCTTCAACCTGCTGCGCGTTCAAAGCGCGGTGGTGTGGAACTACCTGGAATCGATCACCGCCGACGACGAATATAACCTGACCTTCAAAATGAAGAAGCCCTCGACCGTCGTTCAGCGCTATGTGCTGCGTACGCCGATCCGCTCCGCCGCCGTGTACGGCGAATGGGCTGACCGCGCCGCCGAACTGTATACCAACGGCGAACCCGATGCCGAAGCCCTCAAAGCACTTCGCACCGAATTCGAGCAGTTCCGCCCAGAGGCAATGGTCGTTTCTGGACCGTTCCAAATCGATACCGGCAGCATCACCGAAGCACAGTTGACGATGAACAAGGTGCCAACCGCATGGAACGCGAACACGGTCCTGTTTGACCGTATCGTGCTGGTACAACGGCGAAACACCCACGATCACCCCATTGGTGTTGTCGGGCGAAGTTGACTACGCAACCCACGGCTTCCCGCCCGCGACCGAACTGGCCCTGCAAGGACAAGGTACCCGGATCATTCGGCCGCCGGTCTACTCCGGTCCAGCATTGTTCATCAACTATGCGACCGTAACACCGCTGGCAGATCCGAAGGTTCGCCAGGCGATCGCTATGGCGATCAACCGCGACGAAAACGGCACTGTGTCGCTGGGTCAGTCGGCACGGAAATCCGAATACATGGGTGGCGTTCCTGATAGTATTCTCGAGCGCTGGGTGTCAGAAGCGGACCTGGCAAAGCTCAAGAAGTACGATTACAACATCGAAGCCGCCGACAAAATTATGACGGACCTGGGTTACACCAAGCAGGACGGCGTATGGGTTTCGTCGGATGGCACGCGCCTTGAATACGAACTTGGCTTCCCGGCAGAATATGCCGACTGGTCGGCTGCTGGTCAGAACCTTGCGACGCAGCTAACCAATTGGGGCATCAAGACCACGGCACGCCCGGTGACGTTCACGCAGTGGGCTCCCGACATGCAGAACGGTCGCTTCCAACTGGGCATCAACGCCTGGGGCGCTGGCAACCCGCATCCGCACTTCCACTACACCGCCGACCTGCTGACCTACAATGCGCCGGTTTCCCCGGCCCTGGTATGTCACTGGACCTCAAGCAAACCAGCGAAGCAGCCGGTGGCGAAGTTGACTTCAACCAGCTCGTCATCGACTCGGCGGCTGGCCTGGATGAAGATTCGCAGAAGGCCGCCGTCACCAAAATGGCACTGGCATTCAACGAATTGCTGCCGATCATTCCTTTGTGGGAACGCCTTGGCAACAACCCGGCCCTCGACGGACGACGTGTAACCGGCTGGCCTGCAGAAGGCGATGCCATCTACACCAACAGTCCGTATGCTGACTCGTTCGTTGTCATCATGTTGTTGGACGGCACGCTCAAGCCTGTCACCCAATAATCGACCTCCACAACGGCCTCAAGGTCCGCGCTGCGATGCAGCGCGGACCTTTTGCATTCCCCAACAGCATCACGACGGCCCATGGTGCTCCGTCGCATGTGCGACTTCCGGCATGGAAGCTTATAATAGAAAATCCTTAACTTGTATGGAGCGATCAGTATGAGCCAACTACCCGATATTCAGATGTCGTTGCGACCTGGCTTCGTCGAGTTCGCCTGGGGTCATCCCGATCGTTCGTTGCTGCCCGCCGCCGAGCTTCAAGAAGCCGCTGTACGTGCATTGTCGGATGGCGGCATGAATTCGCTGGCGTATGGCGCGGCGCAAGGTCCGGGGCAACTACTCGCTCCACTGTGTGAGCGGCTAGGGCGCATCGACGGTCAACCGGTACCGCCTGAGCAAGTGCTAATCACCGCCGGAATCTCGCATGCGCTCGACCTGCTATGTACAACTTACACCCATCCCGGCGATACGATATTGGTCGAAACGCCCGTCTATCATTTCGCGTTACGTATTTTCCGCGATCACGGCCTCGTGCTAAAGGCAGTCGCGGCTGACGAGGGTGGCTTACGGCTGGACGCGCTCGAACAA
The DNA here is from genome assembly GCA_963782315.1 of uncultured Chloroflexia bacterium. GTDB lineage: Bacteria > Chloroflexota > Chloroflexia > Chloroflexales > Kallotenuaceae > JBBSGA01. The sequence goes on along the minus strand of CAWAJS010000021.1, from coordinate 218,182 downwards.
GCCATCGCCCAGACAGTACGACCGAGCGAACGCCCGACGCTGCTCTATACTGTGCCAACTTTCAACAATCCAACAGGACGGTCACTGGCACCAGACCGCCGTGCGGCATTGCTACGCCTCGCCGGACAGTACAACCTCGTGGTGTTGGAGGATGACGCCTACCGCGAACTCTGGTTCGATGCCCCGCCAGCGCCTTCGCTCACGACCTACAACGCCGGACACGTCGCACGTCTCGGCTCGTTCTCCAAAATCGTAGCACCCGGCCTGCGCCTGGGCTGGATCCAAACCGACCCATCGTTTGTGGCACGCGCCAAGACAAGCGGGCTGTTGAACAGTGGTGGCGGCATCAATCACTTCACTGCACATGTTATGGCCGCATATCTGCAGCAAAACCTGCTGGACGACCATGTTGCACATCTGCGCGCGATATACCGCCAACGGCGGGATGCGCTGCTCGACGCCCTGCATCGCCATATGCCCTCTGGCTGTCACTACGAGACGCCTGCTGGCGGCTTCTTCATCTGGATCAAGCTTCCACCGGGCTGTGATAGTAGTGCCATGCTCCCACAGGCCGAAGCAGCACACGTTTCCTACGTTCCGGGCACGACCTTCTGCGGTGATGGTGGCGGTCAATCCTATTTGCGGCTCGCTTTTAGTCTACTCGAACCGTCCGAGATGGAACAAGGAGCGCAGCGGCTGGGCATGGTGATCCGCAATGCGCTCAGTCATATACCTGCCTGACAAAGCCACGCCTACGGCTCTGCATACGTGAGGCTCGTTCGTTCGATCTTGCGCCTATATCATGACGCGTTGTGGCTTTTTTTGCGTGTTAGATTCGTTGAGATAGAAACATATCAGTTGCTACGCAAGCAAATAATAAGTTACGTACGCCTAAATATTATATTTAATGGCGATAATTTTATCCCTTTCTATTGCCTTAAACGGTCTCCATTGCTATACTTCTGTAACACGTCTTCGCGCCGAATACGAGTACCATAGTACATACACTCAATGACCAAGGGTAGGCCATCGTGGATCGTCGTTCACTTACAAAATTTGCTTGGCTTTCGATCGCTGCTGCCATCGCGACGATAAGCCTCAAAATGTATGCTTTTCGCCTGACAGGCTCGGTTGGTTTGCTATCCGACGCACTTGAATCGGTCGTCAACCTCGTGGCAGCGATCATGGCGCTGGCGATGTTGATGATCGCGGCGCGACCGCCTGACGAAACCCATGCCTTTGGCCATAGCAAGGCCGAGTACTTTTCAAGCGCCGTCGAAGGCATCTTAATTTTGCTCGCGGCTAGCATCATCATCTGGACGGCTGTCGAACGGCTTGTGAATCCGCAACCCTTGGAAGCGATTGGCGTTGGGCTGGTTGTATCGCTTTTTGCATCGACGATTAACCTGCTCGTTGCGCGAGTGCTATTACGTGCGGGGCGTCGCTACCAATCGATAACCCTCGAAGCCGATTCGCAGCACCTGATGACAGATGTGTGGACGTCTGTGGGTGTGGTGGTCGGCATCGGTTTGGTCGCCGTAACGCAATGGGTCGTCCTCAACTCGATCATCGCACTACTGATGGCGGTCAATATTGTATGGTCGGGCATCCAACTGGTGCGGCGTTCAACCTCGGGGCTGATGGACAGCGCGATTCCCGCCGCCGAACAGGAGCGTGTACGACAAATTCTGGACGATTATGGCAAGCGCGGCATCGACTATCACGCCCTGCTGACACGTCAGGCAGCTGAGCGCCGTTTTGTATCGGTGCATGTGCTGGTCCCGAATGCGTGGAGCGTGCAGCGAGCGCATACATTGGTTGAGCGCCTGGAAGACGATATTCGCAAAGCATTGCCAAATACCAGCGTGTTTACACATATCGAACCGCTCGACGATCCGGCGTCGTTCGACGACATCTCCATCGACCGCGCCAGCGCTCCACACGTCTAGTGACTGGCTCCTATACCACGAACGTAAAAGTGGCTCGTGCGTCTTGCACGAGCCACTTTCTTATCCTGTCTGTGACTACGCTAGAAGTCTGGTAACGAGTTCACGAAGTTGGCGAACGACACCGGAATAGCAATCGCTGGCTCTTCCTCGGCGACTGGCTCACCCTGTTGCTCAGTAGCTTCCAGCAACGGCTGCAACGAAGCATCACCACTCACAGGCAAATGGTTTGTCAGCGCGAGCGCAATGCCATCGCCAAACGCGACCGGTAGGTGCAGCATCGTCGCGTTCGTGCGAACCAGCAGGTGCGCCTCGACCAGGTTGCCAGCGCCACGCTGTAGCTCGACACCTTCCAGGGAGCCATCAAGTTCTTCGACCAGGCGGCAACATGTTTGCGCCATGCGCGAGCGTACGGTACCAAGCCCAGCGAGTTCGGATGCGAGTGTCTGTGCGTCAACCGGCATAAGCCGCACGCGCAGTTTGGCATTGTGTGCATCCGCGGGTAGGACCAGTGTAGCGCCGCTGGCTGCGTTTGCCTCGATACCCTTGATAGTGAACTGATATGGCTTCACTCGCATCATCTCCTGTTGGTGTGTTCGAGCATGTTCGTGGAACATTACGTCAACTTCGCGGTTCAACATATGATTTTTCCGCTCGCATAGAGCATACCGAGCGGACACCTTGCTGTCAACCCTATAATCTTGATAGTGATTCTCATTCCATGCTGCCACCAAGCGAATAGGAGGATAAATTCTTTACACAACTGTTAGCAATGTTGCGTGAAGTTCGTCGTTTCAGAAATTTTCAAATCGATGCCTTCGGGGACACAGGTATGTCAGGTTCCATTGAACGCACAGTCATTGCGGTCGGTGATACATACCTCTTACCTGTCGTGTCCTAAGTCTGATGAATAGTTTGCACTCACCCCCTTAACAAATCGTTCCGAAACGCTCAGGATACAGGCATCTGGAACCGCTCACGGCTACTGTATCCTAAGCGACTGTTGACGAAGCACCATGCCGTCCCGGTTTGTCATGCTGAGGCCGCAGCCGAAGCATCTTTCCAGACCGTCAACGGAGAGAGATTCTTGGGCTGCGCCTCTGGAATGACAATAGTGATGCCTGTACCGAACTTCGTAAATAGCTACTGAGCGTTTCGACCTCCTTGCAAACGCCCGCGTTGCGCTGCTCGTCCCCAGACGGCGCTCCTGACACGAGATGCCTGCTCACGCAGCATGGAATAAGGCTGCAGCGAGGGTGCGCGCCCGTGAACATCGCACACTTCGTTCCGAGCTACATAAATACGAGCATCAGTCGGACATGGCCTACCACACGTTGTGCGTGCTTGTAGATGGTGCTTGCCGATTTGTCACCTTGAACTGTCCATGAATTCGTACCGCACGCCTGAGCTGGATAAATTTATCCAGCCCAGGCGTCCATGGCACGCGGCGTCAGTCTCGTGCCACGACTGGCACATAGGTTTCAAGTTCCGGGTCCGGTAGCGTCACCACGCGTCCGAGTTCAGCCGAGCGGTACAACGCCATCAACATTTCAACGACGGCAACGCCATCATGGAATGTCTCACGCGGCGTTTCGCCCCGCCGGAAACACTCGACCATGTGGCGGTCTTCGTTGGTATAGCCATAAATTCCTGCCTCGTCCTCGACCACTGGCATCAACCCCTGTTCCGCGTTCTGCTTTTCAACCAGGTCCTCGCCCGCCGATCCGGTAACATGGCGCGAAAAGAAGATTTTCAGGCCAGTGTTGAGGGTACTGAGTTCCATCGCATATTCCGGTCCGAGCAATTCGATCTGGATACGCAGCCCCGCGCCAACATACGCCCACGAAGTCGACGCTTCGATCATTACTTGCTGACCATGCTCATCTTCCATCAGCAACGAGCCGCGTGCGAAGTCTTCGGCAGGTCGACGGCTGTAATCCACTTCGGCGCCCATGTTTTCGCGCAACTGCTTGGTATAGGCTGGGAGCGTCCATTTGAGGTTGGCGACCGTCGCCGACGCGCTGACCAGCCGCAGACTTTCGCGCTGCTTAGCGGGATCAGTCAACAGAAACCTTCCGACTTCGACGCTATGGCACATCATATCCGACAGCACACCACCGCCCTGCTTGCTGCCCTGCCAGAACCACGGCTTGTGCGGTCCGCTGTGTTCCTCGGATGCTCGCGCCAGGTACGGTCGTCCGGCGCTCGGCACGCCGCGCCGCCAGATGATGTCCTTGCCGCGTTCCACTGCCGTTGAAAAGACCTGGTTTTCCAGGTAGCCGTGCGACAATCCAGCATCCTCTGCCAATCGCAACATCTCGCGCGCTTCGGCGAGGTTACGGGCGAGCGGCTTTTCACAGGCCACGCCAGCGAGTGCACAACGCCCCGCCTTGACCGCAGCATGGATCGTTCGCATCACGTCGAGCCGTGTATCATTGGGACTAAGAATCCAGATAGCATCGACAGATTCCCGCATCCAGCAGCGCATCGACCGAATCAAACGCTTCGCACGGACCCAGGTCTAATTCATTGGCTCGCTGCGCCAGCGCTTCCCGATTGGCTGGTGTCGGACTGTACACCGCTACCACCACGACGTTCCGCACACCGATCAACGCTTGCAGATGAAAATGCGCGATGAAACCGCTGCCCACCATACCGATACGCAATGGACCGCTGATGCCCTGTGACATGTATCCTCCTTCGTTCGTCGCCACCTAGTATAGAACCAACTATACCGCCCGCGCCATTTGTCGCGAAACATCATTAAGCGTATAGTTCCAGCCAAACACTTCGTCAAAGGGACTCATATGGCACAAGATACACTACGGGTAGGCGTAATCGGAGCCGGCGTGGGCGTCGCGCACCTCAAAGGATATGCGAATCTGCCGCGGGTCGAAATCGTCGGCGTTGCCGGACTGGACGACGACCGCGTAAAACTGGTCGCGGATACGTACAATGTCCCTAACCGATTTCACAACTACGAGGAAATGCTCGCACGTCCCGATATCGACGCCGTTAGCGTGTGCTTACCGAATTCGCTCCATGCCAAGGTGTCGATCGAAGCAATGCAAGCGGGCAAGCATGTATTGGTCGAAAAGCCCCTGGCACGCAACGCTGCCGAAGGGCGTGAGATGATTGCAGCCGCCGAGCAATACCAGCGTATCTTGATGGTATCGTTCAACCGGCGCTACCGAGGCGATGTCATATGGCTTAAAAAGCACATCGAAGCAGGGGGGTTGGGAGACATCTATTATGCGAAGGCATTCTGGATGCGCCGCGCGGGAATCCCACGGCTGGGCAGTTGGTTTGTGAGCAAGGAAACGGCGGGTGGCGGTCCTCTGATCGATCTTGGTGTGCATGTCCTCGATATGGCAATGTTTTTGATGGGCGAACCGCATCCGGTCGCCGTTTCAGGCAGCACCTACGCCAAATTTGGCCCGCGCAACGTAAAGGGATGGGAAACGACACAGTTCAGCGGTGAGGACAAGCCTTACGAAGTCGAGGACCTGGCTTCGTGTTTCATCCGGCTCGACAACGGTGCGACACTCCTATTGGAAGCGAGTTGGGCGACCCATAGCTCGTTCGGCGACGACTTCGGTCTGACCCTGTTCGGCACCGAGGGTGGCGCCGAAATTATGGTCCGCAACTACGGGCACGATAACACACTCAAGTTGTTCACCGACATCAACGGGATTCCTGTCGATAGCGCACCCCAAACCCGCGAAGGAGAAGGACATACAGGCGTTGTCACGCAGTTCGTCAGCGCGATCCTGGATGGCACGCCCGCCGTGCCGAGCGCCCACGATGGCCTACGCCGCGCCGAAGTACTCGACGCATGCTACCGGTCGGCTGCCGAAGGCACGCGAAGTGCTGATCGCAGAGGTTTAAACCGAACAGGCGGCGAAGGGGAAATCCACCTTTACCGCCTGCCTTTGTTTCGCCGAACGTCCAGCGCCTATATACCGACCTCGACGCCCCAGGCTGCATCGGCGAACTGCTCCACGTCGTCAAACCAGCGCAATCGTTCGCGCAGTGCCACAACTTCGCCGACGACGATAACAGCGGGTGCTTTCAGCCCTGCATCATCGATAGCCTGGGCGAGCGTGCCAAGCGGTGCTTCTACGACACACTGCTGTTCGACGGTCCCCCAGCGAATCGCCGCTGCGGGCGTGCTGGCGGCGCGGCCTCCGGCGATCAGCCGACGGCTGATTTCATCCGATCTGGTGAACACCCATGTAAATCACTAAGGTGTCCACGCTCAGGCCGAGTCCTTCCCAGTCTACGCGCCCTGTGACGCGGGAAGAGTCTTCGTGTCCCGTCACAAAGACAACCGAGGACGACCAATCGCGGTGGGTCAGGGGGATACCGGCGTAGGCTGGAGCGGCGATACCGGATGAAACGCCTGGCACGACTTCCCAGGGGATGCCTGCGTTTTCCAGGGATTCCGCTTCCTCGCCGCCGCGTCCGAACACGAACGGATCGCCACCTTTCAATCGCACGACGTTTCGTCCAACGCTAGCCAGGTCGACGAGCAGCGCGTTGATCTCGTTCTGCGAACGACAATGTGTTCCGGCACGCTTGCCGACATAATGACGTTCGACATCAGGCCGACAATGATCGAGCAGCACATCATTAGCAAGCGCGTCATATACGACAGCATCGGCTTGTTGTAACCGCCGCAAACCCTTGAGCGTCAATAGCTCTGGATCGCCTGGTCCGGCTCCAACCAGCGAAACGAATCCCGGTGTTCGGAACATCATTAACCCCCACGTCGCACCTGAGCATGCGAACAGATCATCATTAAGGTTAGTTACGACGCTTGCTTACGTCGTTACTACTGCGGTACTACCGTGTGCTTGATATGCTATCGCTTCCAACATAATTTCGTTAGTCGGGGAGGTGATCAGGACGCGGTGCGACCAATCGCCATATGACTTACCTTCGTTGCGTTCGTTTTTCCACTGCTCGATGGTACCTGCCAGCACATCGACCAGTTTATCCGCACGCACATCCGGGAAGTGCAACGAGCACAGGCGCGTACCCTCGAAACTACCACCGACATACACGTTATACAGCCCAAGGCTACGACCGACGATGCCGATCTCGGCTGATGGGGGGCGCGAGCAGGCGTTCGGGCAACCGCTCATCCGAATCCAGACACGGTCGTTCCCCAGACCACGCTGTTCGAGTTCGCCGATCACGTCGGGAAGATACCGTTCGCTTTCGGCAACCGCCAGGCCACAGGTCGGCAATGCGGGGCAGGCCATTGCATAGCGGCGCAGCGTACTCAGGCCATCATCGCCTGCCGACAAATGATACTTCGCGCAGTAACTCTTGAACACGCGGCTTGTCGGCTTCCGTGATGTTGACCATCACAAGGTTTTGCTGAGCAGTCAGGCGTAGTTCGGGCTTAAACTTCCTCGACGATGTGCCGCAGTCCAGATTTACCCAGGAATCCTGGCGCGTCCTTGATACGACCATTCTCGATCCACACGCCAACCATCCAGTGCCCATCGGCCTGCTTGGTCCACCCAATATGGTCGTCCACGGCATACGCGGCAACTTCAGCGGGTGGATCCATTGGAGCACCCAGACGTTCCGCCATCTGTTCGCGGAACCAGGCAACGCCGCGCTCTTCCAGCACATACTTAAGTCGAGCATGGCGGCGATTGGTACGATCACCATAATCGCGATAGATTTCGGTCGCGGCTTCGATCACCGGCAACGCCTGATCGGGCTGCAGAGAAGCCGATGCGGTCACCCAGGCGCGGGAATGTCTCGGCCTTGCCATGCGTGCTACCCAGGCCACCACCCGCGACGAGGTTAAAGCCGCGCAGGTGTCCATTATCTATGACCGCTTCCAACGCCACGTCCTGCGTGAACAGGTCGACACAGTTGTCATGCGGCATACCGATCGCCATCTTATGCTTGCGGGGCATGTACGTCGCGCCATAGATCGATTCGGTGCGCTTGGGCTCGACCTGCATGCGAGTACCATCGACCAGAATCTTCTCGCCGTCCAACCAGAGTTCGTAGTACGAGGTCGAATCGGGCATGAAGTGGTCGCTGATCTCCTTCGCCAGTGCCTGGAAGTCATAGTGATTTCCGGGCAGCAGATCGGCGCACGGGCACGTCAGCGTGTTGCGTGCAACGTCGCCGCAACCACCATAGGTCGTCATCCAACTGTCGTTGAGCGCCTTGATCAGCGGCTTAAGGTTGGCCTTCCCGACACCATGGTATTGGAAATCCTGGCGCGTCGTGATGCGGAACGTGTTGTTCGCATACTTCGTCGCTAGATTCATCACATGCAATGTACTGCTCCGCACTGTCAGTCGCCCCCCAGGGAACTTGGTTCGCAACATAAACGACCATGCGCGATCCAATCCTTGCTTCTTCCGTTCCTGGCGGAGATCACGGTCGTCCTGCTGATACGACCATGAAACTTGAGTAGCTGATAGGTGCCTTCGGACACATTTTCCGTCGTTTCGTCAAAGACCTCGGCGTAAATATCTCCTGCCAGACCTTCGCTGTCAGCTTTTAGTTGTTCCACCTTGGTGGGTACCGCGGGCTTGCCTGTCATAAGCTGTTCTTGTTCCCTTCTCGTGTGCCGAACCACCCGACACATCGCTAATACGAAATAAACTGAGCATTGTCACGATTAGATGTGAATCCCACATTCGGTTTTGGCGAAACCGCTCCAGCGTCCCGATTGGGGATCGTCTCCAGTCGGTAGGGTCGTGCACGTCGTGCAGCCGATCGAGCGATAGCCCTGGTCGAGCAACGGGTTATAGGGCACGTCGTTTTTGTGAATATAGGTCCATACATCACGCTCGTTCCAGGCCGCTAGCGGGTTCAGCTTGAACAGATCGTACTTGGTGTTCCACTCGATCAGCCGTGCTTGCCACGCGAACCGCCGCCATCGCGCCGGATTCCAGCCACCCAGGCATCAAAAGGCTTGAGCGCGTCTGCCAATGGCTTGACCTTGCGAATGTTACAGCAGCGGTCCGGTGCAGTTTCCCATAACGCTGGCCCTTCCTGCTCGGCCTGGTGCTCAAGTGATAACGGCGTCTTCGCCGCCTGTAAGGTGATTCCATAGCGCGTCTGCACCTGGTCGATCAGCGTATAGGTTTCGGGAAAGAGCACCCCGGTATCGACATACACGATGGACGCATCGCAGGCGACTTTGGTAACCATATCGAGCAAAATCATTCCGGCAGCCCCGCCAAATGAGCAGGTAAGCACCAATTGTTGACTCCATTGGTCGTTCGCCCAGGCTAGCAAGTCTTCGGGCGTGCGTTCCTTGAACTGCGCGTTGAGTTCGTCGAGTTCTCGCGCTTCCGGTGCTAATTTACAGGGGGCGTAGTTTGCCACGATACCTACCTCAAACAAAGGATGCAGCAGTGCGTGCCACACCGACCGGAGATTCCGGTAACCCTAGACGGGCTCGTACGACGCCGATGGGCAGTGCGCCGACCCATGAAGCAAACGTGTCGCGCTGGCAACGTTCGACGACATACGCCTTCAATAAACGTGTGATACGTGCGCGTGCATCATCCCATGCCAGATCGAGTGCGATGATATGCGTCTTTGGAACGCCTACGACTGCTAAATGGCTAACCAGCAGTTGTTCGGGATGTGACTGCACATAGATACAGATGTCGGCATCGCCAATGGAAGAAGGACAATCCTGTCCATCGGCCTCGACACGAACGTGTAACGGTTCCCGCGTTCGCACAGTTGCCAGCCAGAAATTGCCCAAGCGCATCAGCATACGTAGCTTCCGCCGAAGCCACGCCAGTCGTCCATGAAACGCTATAGACGCCATGCGTAATATGTCCGTCCCTTGGTTGCTGAGCACGTTCTGCTCCGATGCTGCCATTGTCATTTCCTCGTTCTCCACCACAGGTCGTCGTTCTTGAAGAATCCGACGCGAACGAATAAAAAACACTCTCGTCATTCAAAACAAGAGTGTTGCATACAAAGCCGCTTTTATGGAACGCTTCGCGCCAACACCCTCATCTTCCAGGTCATCTGCCGGATTTAGCACCTGCCAAACAGTCATTGTTTGGTGGTTGCTGGGGTTTCGACGGGCCGGTCCCTCCACCCCTCTGGATAAGAGCGTTCTATGAAATTTGTAACAAAAGTAATATATGTTACTTAATCAAGTTTGTCAACAACTAATTTTCGTGCCTTTGAGCCGCGTCTTAAAGGTGTATTTGAGCATCCAGAGGGCAAGGTACCGACTGCCACCGCGTATAATAAAAGGGAGGCCGGCCCAGTGCGCCCGCCTTTTCACAGCAGGGGGTGATCTATCAACATCGCTATTTTCGCAGATGTACATGGTCGCCTTGATTTGCTATTTCGGTTGGTGGCACGTTGGGAGGAGGAAAACGGCATGACGATCGACCTGGTGCTACAGGCAGGCGACCTCGCGGTCTATCCCGACCCTAAGCGTTAGATTCCGCGACGAGACGCCACGCCGAACGCGACGCAACAGAGCTAGGCGTGAGTGACTTTATCCATGGCACCGCAGACACCGCCGCGACGCTGGCACGCACGACAGCGCCGGTTGTATTCGTGCGTGGCAACCACGAAGATCATGTATGGCTCGACCAGCGCGAAAAGCTCGCGGATGGTCCGACGTTCCCAATTGATGCCGCTGAACGTGTGCATTGTCTACGCACAGGCATGCCCTGGGCGTTCAATGCTCCTGACGGCACCAGTCTGACCGTGCTTGGCATCGGTCGTGTCGCCGCCACGCGCCCGAACCCACCTCTACGGCAGATTCAGCCCTACGAGCAGCAACGCTTCAAGCACCTGCATAGCGCCCAGGTCGATCTCCTGCTGACACACGATTCCATCGTCGGTAGCGTGTTCCTGAGCGGAGGTATGCCCGAAATTGCAAGCGCGATCAAATCATTTACACCCGTATACCATGCCTTCGGGCATGTAGGCGACGATGCGACCGCGCCACAGCAATTCGCTGGCAACACGCTTAGCTTAAAGGCCGCCGACCTGCATTGGGACCGCACAGGTAAACTACTCACGCCGCCGTTCGCCGTGCTACGCTGGTACGACCGCCAGCAGCACACACTCACATGGGTCGAAGAACCCTGGCTTGCGGAGTACGGGCGCTGGACGTGGGATCAGTAATACCGTAGCTTTCCCTACATTCTGGGAAGGGCCCCTCAGATTGGCCGAGCGATGCGTACTCTCGTCGTAAGGAGAAGATAACCTTGCCGGGACATCCGCACATAGTGTGTTCTTTGCGGAACAGTCATACCAGCACGCCACATTCATTGCCTCCACCGTCGTGCCAACCGCCGTATAATGCTTTGGTGAAGCAAGCAATCATTCTATTTAGCCATGGCAGCGTGCTATGTGGAGCGGGCGAGACACTCGCACATCTCGCCGACCGCATGCGTGCGCGCGGCGATGTTTCAATCGTCGAGGTGGGCTACCTCAACTATTCCGAGCCGTCGTTCGCTGTCGCCTTTGACCGCTGCATAGAAGCCGGGGCGACTGAGGTCCACGTGCTGCCCTACTTTCTGGTTCCTGGTAAGTTCGTGAGGGTGGACCTACCACGTGCCGTCGCCGCCGTTCGCGCCCGCTATCCGGATATCGACGTGCGTATGGGCGAGGCAATTGGTCCACATCCTGCGCTTGCGGATGCCCTGCTCGCCTGTGCCGAACGTGCGACGCCCCTCGCGGAATGGCGACGTACCCTGCCTGATCCCGCTGGATCATGCCGCGCAAATCCGCGTTGTCCTTTGTTCGGCACATCGGACTGTCCAGCCACAAAGGTGGCAGCATGAACAAAGGTACTGCGTTGCTGGTGATGGTGCATGGCTCGCCCCGTCCAGTCGCTAATGAGGACATGTTCGCGGTGGTCCAGATGGTCCGCGAGCGCAACCTTTTCTTGACCGTTGCGGTAGGCTTTATGGAATGTAATGAGCCGACGATCCCTGACGCTATTGCTGAATGTGTCGCCCACGGAGCCCAGCGCATTATCGCCGTGCCATATTTCCTCCACCTTGGCAATCACGTCACCGACGATCTGCCTGCGCTACTCGAACAGGCGCAAAAACGCTACCCCGCGGTTGAGTTCATGATGGGCGACTGGTTGGGAAACGATCCCGCTATTGAAACGATCATGTGGGAGCGCTTCGCAGAAACGGAGATGTGAGGCCGGATAATAGTACAGTCGATATAAAAGAGATTCCTCGCTGAAAGGCTGCTGCCTACCACCTTCCCTTTACCGGCGCGACATCAGCCAACGCTTGACATACCGCAGCTAATGCGCGTATACTCTGATTATTCTTGACAAACATATGTTATATTATCCAGTTTAAATGCTGTGTGCGAAAGCAATCTGGGTTCTGTCAGGGATAACCCCGACACTCGACCGAACACCGAGATCTCATACCAGTCGTCCAAAGCCCGTCATCGGTGGTCAATCAAAGGAGGCTGTTAATGAGCACGATCCACGATGAGGTATTGGCAGCGAATAACGCCTACGCACAGCATTTCGGCGACAAAGGGAGCCTGCCGCTTCCACCCGGTCGCCAGTTCGCAATTTTGACCTGTATGGATGCCCGCCTCGACCCTGCTAAGTACGCCGGACTTGCCGAAGGTGATGCACACGTCATTCGCAACGCGGGCGGACGAGCGAGCGACGACGCGATCCGTTCTTTGGTGATCTCCTATAAGCTGTTGGGAACGAAGGAATGGTTCGTCATCCATCACACGGACTGCGGCATGGGATACTTCACCGACGACACGATTCGCGGATTGCTGGCGAACAGCCTTGAAACCGCCTCGGTCGATGCCGATGGCTGGCATGATACTGGCACGGGTCCAGGCTCGAACGCGGGCGATCACATCGCCTTCCTGACGATTCAAGATGCCGAGCAAAGCGTCGTGGACGACGTGCAACGGATTCGCTCGCACCCGCTGGTGCCGCCGCGCATCCCGATCTATGGCTATATCTATGATGTAAAGTCCGGCAAACTCGTGGAAGTTCCCGCTGCCACCGCCGCCGGTCAGGCCTCCTAGCGCATCCAGGGTCTTATATTATCCAAAAGCAGGGGCCGGCGCACGCCGGCCCCTGCTGTGTTGCACCTGACAACCGAACTGGCATACACTGCAAACATTACACCTCTATCGGTTGAAGGGGAGAGCATGAGCGAGGATTCCGAGGGCACAGCGCCGCCCCCCAACAGCACTCAGGTCATGACGGTCGCCGAGTGGCGTGGGTGGCTCGAACAGCACCATACCCAGACCGAAGGCATTTGGCTGATCACCTACAAAAAGGCGAGTGGCAAGCCGAGCGTTGGCTACGATGTTTCGGTTGAGGAAGCCTTATGTTTCGGGTGGATCGATAGCAAGGGAAGAAAACTCGACGACGAACGCACGATGCTCTGGTTTGCACCGCGCAAACCGCGCAGTGGTTGGTCGCGCTCCAACAAGGAGCGCGTCGAACGGTTGCTCACCGATGGCCGTATGGCAGAACCGGGGCTAGCAAAGATCAGGGTAGCACAACAGGACGGTTCGTGGACCGCGCTCGATGCCGTCGAAGCGCTGGAAGTACCGGAGGACCTCGCCGCCGCCTTCGCCACGTTTACCAACGCCCGCCAGCACTTCGACGCCTTCCCACGTTCGGCAAAGCGTGCGATTCTGGAGTGGATTTCGGCTGCCAAAACCGCCGCGACCCGCATCAAGAGGATCAACGAAACCGCACGGTTGGCACAGACCAACGAGCATGCAAAGCAGGGGCGTAAGTGATGCCGTTCCTTTAGGAGGCGATGCAATTCGCATCAAGCAACCTGGACGCGCTCCACAAACTCACGATTTTGAGTGACGAAGCAGGCTGCGATGTCACCGATACAGCACTCACCAGGCAAGGCACCGTACAGCGATTCTATTTGAGTACCACCCAAGTACGGAGCGGGCGGCACGACACGCCTGTCGCTACACATGCACGTATGCATCACATTCTGCACGATGCGCTGCAAGCGCACGGCATTCAAGACCGATGAACTCGCTACGACCTTTATCTCCTTACAGAGCAAAAATGCTGTCGATGGGTGGTTTCTGTCGTCCGGCATCGTCCCGACCACCGACGCTGCCAGTTGGCGCGGATGGACTGTTGCTGCTCGACCGCACACCCAGGCAAGCATGGGCTGAGCAACACCTCGCGGAACCGATTGAACTCAACGATGCCCCGCCGACAGACCAGATTTCCGGCATCGGTCCGAGATCAGTCGAACGTGTCATCGCGGCGCGCCTGCGCGACATTAGGCAACCCAAATCGTTGGGCCTAATGACCAGATGGCATAAACCTACGTGTTACTGGATGGAAGGAAGGCACCGCGATAACGAACGCCCTGGTAGTTTGCCATCCGGCATCGCGGCAACCATTCTGCATGCGGTTGGTTTTTAGAAGAGAATGCGCGTTCCAAAGCGTTCCATGATGGCTCTAGTCTTTCCGGACGACATGACCGCCAAACTGGTTACGCATACCCGCCAGCATTTTCGCCGCGTAACTTTCCTTCTGGCGACTGACGAACCGCATCAGCAAAGATAGCGTCGCCACAGGCGCGGGAACGTCCAGGTCGATCGCTTCCGCGACCGTCCAGCGGCCTTCACCGCTATCGCCGACCCAACCCTGGGACATCGGTCAGGTCCTGATCGCCCTTGAGCATTTCGGCGGTCAGGTCGAGCAACCACGAACGCACCACGCTTCCATGTCGCCAGATTTCTGCGATCTGTTGGAGGTCGAACTCGAACTCCACCTTTTTGTGCATCAACTCGAAGCCTTCGGCGTAGGCTTGCATCAGGCCATACTCGATACCGTTGTGAATCATCTTTACGAAGTGTCCGGCACCGCTCTTGCCGACATAGCCCCACCCTTGGTCAGGGGCAGGTGCGAGCGTTTCCAGAATTGGGCTAAGACCGTCCACAATATTTTTCTTGCCACCTACCATCATGCTATAGCCTTCGGTCAGACCCCAGATACCGCCGCTCGTACCCACATCGACAAACTCTACATCGTGCTCCGCCAGCAAACCAGCGCGTCGCATCGTATCTTTATAATTGCTGTTGCCACCATCAATCAGTACGTCACCAGGGGAGAGGACATCGACAAGTTGCAAGAGCGTTTGCTCGGTTGGATTACCAGATGGCACCATCACCCATACATGGCGAGGCGACTGCAGCTTTTCGGCGAATTCGGCGAGCGTTCGCGCACCTTCTGCGCCAACCGCTTCGGCTGCTTGGATCGACGCTTCATTGAGATCGTAGCCCACCGCCCGGTGCCCGCCACGGATCAAGCGCGTCGCCATGTTCGCGCCCATCTTGCCCAAGACCGATCATTCCGATATCCATGTTCACTCCTTTATATATCGTAGGTCCATCGATCTTCCCATGCCATACAACAAACCATCGCTTCCACCGATGCCAAATCCACGCTGCACAACGAAGTATTGAGGATACTATGCCTAGGAGTTCCTCGCATTATCTGCGCCACTATCGGGCGCACGTACCAACACCCGTGCCTATCCTGCCTTTATTTGATCTCTACACAATCGGCAAACCGAAGCACGCAGTTGACACCGCACCTACTCATTCCTATAGTGAGAACATGCAAGACGTCAACGCTCGAAGTGTACGCTGGTGTTCGATCCTCGGCATCATCGCTGCGTTGTTCTCGGCATGCGGGGTTTCGGAGACACTCGATATCTTCAAGTGGGGAACTCTCGACCTCGGCGACCAGCACTGCGATGGCTATAGCGGCGCCGCCATCGACCGGTAAGACCATCACGATCACCATGACAGATGCACCCGACGATGATAATCCTGCCGATGTAGAACGGCACCGACAGTTGCGGGAAGCATTCAAACTGATCAGACCAGATGTTGTGGTCGAAGCCCATCAGGGTAGTTTCGACAAGACGACCTTTCTCACCCGTTTCGCGGCGGGAACGATGGAGGACGCATATCTGGTGCCGTTCACCGAACCGCAAACGTTGATCGCCAACAATCAGGCAGCGGACATCACCGACCTGATCAAGGGGTGGGAGCACTATGCTTCATTCAACCCTGAGGTCCTCCAGATCGTTAAGAATCGACCCGGACAAATTTATGGTGTCCCCGTCAACGGTTACGCGCTCGGCCTGATCTACAATCGTAAACTGTTTAAGGAAGCTGGACTGGACCCCGATAAACCGCCCACAACCTGGGACGAGATGCGCGATTTCGCCCGTCAACTTACCGACCCAGCGAAAGGACGGGCAGGTTTCGCCGAACTCAGCAAAGACAATCAGGGTGGCTGGCACTTCACGGCATGGAAGTACAGCTTCGGCGGCGATCTGCAACAGATAGTCGACGGCACCTGGAAGGCAACTTTCAACGACGAAAACGGCGTCAAGGTGCTCGAAACGCTCAGGGAGATGCGCTGGATCGACAAGTCCATGACCGAGCAAGAGCTGTTGAACGTCGACGACGTGCTCCCTTTACTGACGACCGAACGGGTCGCGATGGCGCTAATGGCAGGTGACGCGCTCCAGGCAATGAAGACGCAATACCAGGCCAAGATCGAGGATTTCGGTATCGGTCCATTGCCACAGGGTGGGGGCAATGCCACCCTGGCAGGAGGCGCAGCCTGGTTGTTCAATCCGAACTCATCGCCGGAAGTGCGCCAGGCCGCTTTCGAATGGACCACGTTTCGTGACTTTAGCCTCACCGGATATGAATCTGACCTGAAAGGGCTACGCGAACGCGATGCCCTGGTGGGGTGGCCTCAACTACCGTTATTCATTGGACCATTCCAGCGGCAGCGCGAAGACGTTCTCGCCAGGTATGCCAATGCGCCTGTCGAAAACTACCGTGCATTCAACGATGCGACCTTGCGATTGCGTGCTGAACCAGAGTTCCAGACACAAAAAATGTACGCTGTGCTTGACACCGCTATGCACGCGATTTTGACCGACCCCTCCACCGACCCGCAACAGGCACTTGACAGAGCCGTACGAGAGTATCAAGCATTGATTTCGGGTAAGCCCTGACCTCAATCGCTTCACTGAAACAGACCACCAACTAGGGATAATCAACACCGCCGACGGCCTACGGTTCGTTGTGCTGTGTGTGAAGCGCACGCGTGACTCCCCCCCATGCTCTAGCAATCGCAAGGTACGTGTGTCACCCCTCAGGCGCATTTTAGCGTCACCGCGATGGAGGCAATCTTTGAGGTGCTCAGTGCATGGAAAGGATTCCTCTTCCACTTTCTGGTGCCAAGAAATGCAAACCCTCTGCCGCTCGTCGCCGCAGTCTATCGCCTCACCGACAGCAGGGCGGAGCTGCTCCAGCTTATGTGAGCGTCAGCATCCAGCCTACCGCCGTGTCCCTGATCTTCCAATCCGCAGCATCCGCGGTATACCGCGTAAAGATTTGACGTGCTGACCTCGCTTCTGGGAAGTTACGGCGCTTCGCAGCGAACCCAGACTGGCTCGATCTCCTCGACCGGACGGTCGAACAGATTAAGCTGGTCATCCAACCGGAACACCTGCTCGAAGTCCTCCGGCGCGAAGGCTTTTCGCAACCGCCCGGCATATGAGGTCAGCAGCACATGTACGTAATGCTCGATGTCGTAGTCGCGTGGGTCATCTGCGACGGGCGAATTCGCGGGCATCTTGTCGACGGACGCCAAATCGTCCTCGGGGGCGGCGTCCAGCGGCGGGTCGTCGGTTTCTTCGGGCAACCAGCGGAACACGTTTTCACGCACGCGGTAGAAACGCACGCGTTCACCCGGCGACCAATCCTGCCGCCCCGCCGCCAGCAGCGCTTCGTAATGCGCTTCCTGATGCGACGACCGCCGTTCGAGGTAGGTTTCCGGCGTCTTGGTCAGGCGCACACGCGATGCCACGTCGGCAGAAGGCAGCGCACGGGCGCGGATCGCCGCCACCACACTGGTAAACTCGGCGCGTAAGCCGACGGTATCACCCGTCATCGCATACCGCAGCGCCGTTCGCAGAAACCGATCGCCGAAAGGTTCGGCACGGCTGGAACGCAACGCACCGCCACGCACCACCAGGGTGCCGTCGTAGCCCAGTAGCGCATAGTTTTTGACTTCGTGACTGAACATCGAACGGTAGCGTCCCTCATATTCCAGGTTGATGCCGTTCGGCAACAGCGCCCCAACATCCGCGACGAGCGCCCGTTCCTCGCGTTCGGTCCAGGTGGACGGCACTGCGAAATACACGCCGTCAGTGTCGGCTTCGATCAGGCACATACCGCGTTCGCGCAGCGCGCCCACCACCTGATTCAACACGCCGCGTCCGCGCCGTGTGACCTCGTCGGCGGCGTCGCGGTCGGCGAAAAGCGCCATCGACCCCGCACCCATGTAACCGTAGGCTGAATTGATCAGCACCTTCATAGCGGCCTGGGTCGCCGTGTGGCGGTCCGCGATCAACGAGCCGCGCTCGGCGGTGCGGGCGGCGGCTTTGTGCCGCAGCCGTAGATCGGTCAAATTATCCACCAGGCCGAGCAACACACCCAGGTGATCGCAGCGTGCTCCGATACGGTAAGCGCGCATCAGCGAAGGGTACAACGAAGCCACGTCAGCTTTAACGACGTGTTCGGCGATGCCAGTACGCGAACAGGTGCAACGCACCGCCGCTGTGCGGCTCCATACCTTCGCCGTCGGTCGTGCCGGACGGCAACGCCATACCCGCATGTACGTATGCCCGTACCAGCATCGGTTCCAGAATCCCCATCGCCGGACCAGCCGACGCGATGCGGTCGTAGCGGCGTGGAGCCATCCGCGCCAACGCGAACGACGCTTGGAGCAACCGCGGCGATAACTGGTCAACTTCGTCCACATCGTCCAGGGCATAGCGGCGCACACGTTCTGGATCGGTGCGAAACGTCGCATAGATTTCCGCACCTGGCAGGTACACGCGGTCGGGTTTGGCGACGCCGAAGTGCCTGGCAACATCTTTGAGGCGGTGGCTTGGTAGGTCGCGCGCGGCGAAATCGTAGCGCCACACCGCATCTAATGTGTCGATCAGTTCGCGCCCTGGCACACTGTAGCGCGTTTGCCGGCGGCGGTAGCTGCGTTCGCCATAGCGTTCGACAGTAGGCAAACGAACCCCCGGTGGTCCCTGGCGTCCCAACACGAGCGGAACGCCGAGCATTTCGGCACGGCCGACCAGAAATGGCAGGTCGAAGCCGTGCAAGTTATGGTTCTCGATCACGTCAGGATCGCGTTCGCGCACCAGTGCACACAACGCCGTGATCATCTGCGCTTCGTCGGCGGCGGTGGGGGCTTCCAGCGTCGTCGCCAACCCACGACTATCGCGCACGGCGACCATGAAGATACGCCCACGCTGCGGATCGAGCGCGGTGGTTTCGAGATCGAATTGCAGTCGGTGGAGTTCAGCGTAATCCAGGCCGCGAAAGTAGGTGCGACCCGTCAGCATCAGGTATTGCTCGACGGGACCAACGTGGTAGTAACGGTCGTCCAGATCAAGCAGACTTTTGACATCGCGACCCAGGCGGCGCGACGCGCCCCGCACCAGCGGTTGCTCTAGCGCCTGCCAGTTACGCCCCGATAGCAGAAAGCAGTAGGTGCCGCGTTCATCGTCGAAAGCATGATAGCTGAGAGCGGCGGTATCGGGTCCATCCAGCGGCATTGGCTCTACCCGTGCGCCCGCACGTTCCAGATCGTCGAGCGTCGTCGCATACACCCAGGGACGGAATCGCTCGTGACTGGCCTGGATAGCGTCGCCGCGCCGCTGCCACGTCACCGCGTCGCCCGCACGACTAGCCCATACCGATACTATACCTTCGGTCGTATCCCAACCCCACAACATCGCGTCGGTGAACGCGGTTGGAGCGTCGTATGCGGCGTTTGGCTCGCCCTCATCACCTTGCTGCCTGTCGATCCCCATGCGACGATTATAGACGATTTGCACATATGTGCTGTAATGACGACTATATCGAGGGTTGCACATTGCGGGTTGGAGGATACACATGCCACAGCCACTTACCACCGAACAGATTCTGACGCTCCTCGCAGCAGCACCGCCGCGCATCGCCGCGGCCACTGATGGCCTGCAATCGGAACTTATGCAACGGAATCCCGAACCAGATACCTGGTCTGTCAACGA
Organism: uncultured Chloroflexia bacterium; assembly: GCA_963782315.1. Classification (GTDB taxonomy): domain Bacteria; phylum Chloroflexota; class Chloroflexia; order Chloroflexales; family Kallotenuaceae; genus JBBSGA01. Next base: position 198,069 of record CAWAJS010000021.1, on the reverse strand, counting down.
CATACTCGCCCACCTGCGGTCTTGCGGAGATATGTGGGGTGGTTGCATCGCGCCGATACTCGCCGAAGATAGGCCAAGGATCAAGGCCATTAATCCGACGACCTGGATCAAAAGCACGGGCTATCCGGACCAGGATTTCCAGTCATCGCTCCATGCCTATACCCTCCAACGCGACGCACTGTTGGCGGTACTGCGACCGCTACCATTCGAAGCCTGGGCGCGTGCGGCGATTGTTACAGTGGCGGGAAAACCTTTTGAGCGCACCGTGTACTTTTACGCAGAGTGGCTGGCTCGGCACGAACGCCCACACCTGAAGCAGATCGAGCGCACCATCGCAACGATCCGACAGTCATAAGGCTGCGACATACAGCCTCCTACTGCTCCACAGCGCGCAGCGGTTGAATGAGGGATGACAATATTAAACTTCGGCGTTCAGCAACAGATGGACGAGTTGTTGATCACTACTAATCCGCGATTGTACCTACTCGACCGGCACCAGTTCACCGTGTCTAGCAGAATCCTACAACCAAGATAAAGAAGTTACGAATAGGTTTCGAAAGAGGCTACGTTTGCGCTTGACATGGTTTCGAGCGCATGCTATCCTCGCTATGGAAGCGCTAACATACGCACTTCGATTTGACACCTAGCACGACCACAAGCGGTTTACAGGACCACTGCACCTCGGAGATGAGGAGTTCGCGTGCCTACGATCTACGATGTCGCGGAAAAGGCCGGTGTTTCAATTGGAACGGTATCACGTTTCGTCAACGGCTCCGGCTATGTTGGCAAGGCGTCACGCGACCGCATCGCGTCGGCGATCCGCGAACTCGACTTCCAGCCCAGCGGCGTTGCCCGCAGCCTGACCACCAAACGTACCTATATGATCGGCTTCATCGTGTCCGACCTTATGAACCCGTTCGTGCCGGAAGTGGCGCGTGGCATGCAGGACTACGCCGACGAGCGCGGCTACTGCGTGCTGATTCTCAACACTGATGGCGATGCACGGCGCGAAGTTCGGGCGATGAAATCGTTGCGCGAGAGGCAGATCGACGGACTGATCATCACGCCGCCGGAAACGACCCCCGGCAACACGTATATCAGGGAGTTACACGCTGGTGGCGTCCCAATCGTGTTGCTCGGGCGCACGGTGGACGACGCCGCAATCGACCGTGTAAGTACCGACACCTACACCGGGAGTCGCGCCGCAATGGAACACCTGATCGCTCTGGGACACCGACACATCGCCTATATCGGGGGCATATCCCCGATTGCCTCCAGCCGCCGACGAGCGTACCTCGACGCACTTGCCGCTACTGGTATCGCGTTCGAGCCTTCGCTCCTGGCGGAAACGACGCTGGACCGTGCTGGTGGTCGCACGACAATGGTGGCCCTGTTGCACGCATCGCAGCCGCCCACAGCGATATTCACCGTTAACGATGTCGTCGCGCTGGGCGCGCTCGAAACGGCGCTCAATCATGGATTGCGTGTGCCAGATGATCTATCAGTCATTGGCTTCGACGACATTTTTCTGGCATCACAATCACAGCCACCGCTAACTACAGTCGCCCAGCCGAAACTCCTGCTCGGACGCACCGCCGCTCAGTTGTTGATCGAGCGCATCGAACAGCCGACACTCGACCAGCGCGATGTGCGTTTGCCGTGCGAACTCATTCACCGACGTTCAACCAGCCGACCGCGTGACGCTCGGCCTCTAATAGTCCACAACGTCGTACCAGCTTTGAAAGGGGGTGAGGAACACCTACCCGCCTGATATATAATCGCGTCGCCAAGACCGCCTAACACAACGAACAACGCTTAAAGATGTACAACGCATCCAAGGCAAGATGCTTTATGGCTAGGAGAAGCCCCATGTCTATGCACGATAACAAACGTCCATCACGTACGGTAAGCCGCCGCCAATTCCTCAAAATCGCCACGTTCGGTGCCGCTAGCGGCGTGCTGGCCGCCTGTGGCGGCGCTGCGCCCGCTACAACGACGACTGAGCCCACTGCTGGGACAGCAGCCGAAGGCGCCGCTCCCACCACCGCTGCCGCCGCCCCAAGTGGTGGCTCGACGACACTTCGTTTCGTCACCAACCATGGCGAAAGCGACCTGCCGTATTTCACCACTGTTCTGGATAAGTTCAAGGCCGCGCACAGCGACATCGTGGTTGACCACCTGAACATCGCCGAAGGCGAGCAGTTCTACACGTCGATTCAGACGCAGGCCGTCGGCGGCAACCTGCCTGACGTGTGGTACGTCCGAACCTTTGACGTCGCGCCGTTCGCATCGCGCAACTGGTTACTGGCGCTCGACGAGCAGGTCGCTCGCGACGGCGTGGACACCAAGGACTTCTGGCCCGCGCAACTCGCACAGCAGACCTACGAAGGCAAGCTCTACTCGTTGCCGTATGACTTCTCGGACTGGGCGATCTATTACAACAAGACGCTGTTCGAGGCCGAGGGCGTACCCCTGCCAACCGACGACATGACCTGGGACGAGGCATTCGCCCTCGCCGAACGATTCGTCAAAAAGGAAGGCAGTACACAGTCACGCTGGGGCATGACCACCTTCAGTTCAGGCTGGTTGATGTGGGGCGTGCTGGAATCGTTCGGGGGCAAAGTCTTTTCGGAAGATTACAAAACCTGCCTGATCAACTCGCCTGAGAATGTCGCGACCTACCAAATGTTCCTCGACAAGGCAAACAGCGGCGTGACACCACTGCCTGGGGCGACACCACAGGGCGTCGATCCGTTCGCGGGCGAATTGGTTGCGATGAAAAGCGATGGCTCGTGGGCAACGAACTCGACCCGCGACGCCGTGGGCGACCGCTTCGAATGGGATGTCGTGAAGTTCCCCAAAGGTTCGACCGGCAAACGCTACATCACACCCGCCGGCGGCGGTTGGGGCATTGCGGCGACGTCTAAGTCACCTGATCAGGCCTGGACTTTCCTCAACCACCTCGCCAGCACAGAGTTGATCAACACCATGGTCGCCGAGCCAGTACGGTCGGTGCCGGGACGCCAATCATCGGCGAAGGTATGGGAAGAAACCGTCGCGAAAGGTGGCTTGCCACCCAAAAACGCGGGCATTTTCCCGGTGTTGCTGCAAGAGGATGCGCTCAACGTCACATACCCGGCATTCTACAAGGAGTTCGAGCAAATCTGGGGGCAACGTGCCAGTGGCATCTTTACCGGAACACCGGTCGCGGAAGCCCTGCAAACCATGCAAACCGAAGTCGACGAACTCCTACAACGCTCCTAATGAAGGTAACGGCTACGTGGTGCCTGGCTACCACGTAGCCACGAGGATGGATGATGGCAACACACTCAAAGCTTGCTCGACGCGAAGCAATCGAAGGGTATATTTTTCTGATCCCCTGGCTGCTGGGTTTTCTGATCTTTACGCTCGGCCCGTTGGTAGCCGCGCTGTATCTTGGCTTTACCGACTACACCGGCACCGGATCACCTCGCTGGATTGGCATCGACAACTTTGTTGCGATCTTCACCCGCGATAGACTGTTCTGGAAGTCGTTACAGGTTACGCTGGTATTTGCCCTGATGTACCTACCGCTGAGTTTGGTTATCGGCTTCACGGTCGCCATGATCATGAACCAGAACATCCCTGGCATCACGTTCTTCCGCACGCTGTACTACCTGCCATCCGTACTATCGGGCGTAGCGGTCGCGATCTTGTGGGGCTTCGTATTCCACCGTGAATACGGTGTACTTAACTGGATGCTGGCGCAGATCGGCATCGATCGCGTTGCGTGGTTGCAAAGCTCGACCTGGGTGCTGCCTGCGCTCGTGATCATGGAGCTATGGCGCGTCGGTGGCACGATCATCATCTATCTCGCCGGATTGCAGGGCATCCCTACCGAATACTATGAGGCGGCGAGGGTCGATGGCGCGGGTTTCTGGCGGCAATTGTGGCACATTACCTTCCCAATGATGACACCGACGATCTTTTTCAATCTCGTGTTGGGGTTAATCGGCACGTTGCAGGTGTTTACCCAGGCGTATATTCTGACTAAAGGTGGACCCAACTACTCATCCTACTTTTATTCGCTCAACATCTATTTTCGGACATTCCGCGATCTGCGTATCGGCTATGCCTCGGCGCTGGCGTGGATTCTGTTCGTCATTACTGTGCTACTTTCCAGCGTCATCTTCTCAACGTCACGCCGTTGGGTCTACTACGCAGGTGAACGCGAGGAAACTGTATGAGCGCCACCATCCGAGGCCAGAGCAGAGCAGTGCGCGTACCTCGTCGTTCGCGCACCTGGAAGCAAATCGTTCGCTTGATCCTGACCTACATCTTTTTATCAGCGGGATCAGTGCTGTTTCTTGTGCCGCTGATCTGGACGATTTCTACCAGTCTCAAGCCATTGGACCAGATTTTCGTGTATCCGATCAAATGGATACCAGAACCATTCGTGTGGCAGAATTATCCTGACGTGTTCCGGCGCGTGCCGTTTCTGCGCTATACGATTAACACCGTCGTGATCACCTTCTTTGGTGTGATCGGCAGTTTATTCGGCTCATCGCTGGCGGCATATTCCTTCGCACGTCTACGCTATCCCGGCAAACGCTGGCTGTTTCTGATCATGATGTCAACCCTGATGGTGCCTGGATGGGCGACGCTGATCCCCTCGTTCATCATGTTCAAGAGCTTCCGCTGGTTGGACACCTATCTTCCGATTCTGGTGCCCGCATTTTTCGCGACGCCCTTCAATACGTTCCTTTTGCGGCAGTTCTTCCTGACGATCCCGCCGGAACTAGAGGACGCAGGACGCATCGACGGCGCGAGTACGCTGCGGATTTTCCTCAGTATCATTCTGCCCCTGGCACGTCCCGCACTCACCACAATCGCGGTGTTCGCCTTCTTCTACTACTGGAACGAGTTCATCGGACCGCTGATTTACCTGCAATCGCAGAGCAAATTCCCAATATCCCTTGGCATCTCATCGTTCGTCAGCGAGCAAACCAATAACTACGCACTGATGATGGCGGCTGCGACGATGGCGCTGATTCCACCGCTCGTATTATTCTTCGCCGCCCAACGCATCTTCATTCAGGGCGTTGTGGTGACGGGAGTTAAGGGGTAATAGTCTTCGTCGCGCGAGGCTGCGTAACGGTTGGAACGACGTGCTGCTGCAGGTCGTGCACTGCCTCGACGACAAGCCCGTTGAAGGATTCGCGGATCTGTTCCATTAACACCCTGCACGATGATTTGCCCGTATTCAGTTGAACTTGTCCCCACAGGTTGGCCTTACAAGTGCGGGCGTGCCACATCGCATGCCCCACTCCCATAGCATTAGGAAAGTAACCATGTCTCAATCGACCACCAGACCCTACCAGGTCGCCGTCTACTATTTCCCCAACTACCATGTCGATCCGCGCAATGTCGCGCAGCATGGCGCTGATTGGACCGAATGGAACCTTGTGCATGCCGCGACGCCGCGCTATGAAGGACACCAGCAGCCGAAAGTGCCTCTGTGGGGCTATGTCGACGAGTCCGACCCTGCGGTATTCGCTCAGAAGATCGCCGCCGCCGCCGACCACGGCGTAGACGCCTTTATCTTCGATTGGTACTGGTATGATGATGGTCCATTTTTACAACGCGGCCTCGAACGCGGCTTCATGCACGCCCCCAACAACGAGCGGTTGCGTTTTGCGTTAATGTGGGCAAACCACAATTGGGTCAACATCTTTCCCGCAGCGATGAACAAGACGCCAGAGTTACTCTACCCCGGCGCAGTGACACGCAAGACCTTCGATCAGATCGTCGAGCACATTATCGAACACTATTTCTGCCATCCGTCCTACTGGCTGATCGACGGATGCCCATATTTCTCTGTGTACGAGTTGTATCGGCTGATCGAAGGTCTCGGCGGCATCGACGCCACCCGCGACGCCTTGCAGCATTTCCGGAACCGGACGGTCGAGGCGGGCTTCCCTGATCTGCACCTCAATGCCGTCGTATGGGGTGTTCAAATACTTCCGGGAGAACAGACCATCGCAGGATCCCAAGGATCTGCTGACACTACTGGGTTTCAACAGCGTAACTTCGTATGTCTCGATCCACCATGTCGCGCTCACATCCTTTCCGACAGTGCCATACACCGACGTTCAGCACGCGATAGAAGCGTACTGGGCACATGCACGGCGAGATTTCTTGATCCCCTATTATCCGAACGTAACGATGGGGTGGGATTCAAGCCCACGCACGAATCAGTTTGGACCATTTTCTAACAGCGGCTACCCCTATATGCCAGCCATCGCCGGGAACACACCCGCTGCCTTCGAGGCTGCACTACGGTCGGCGCGAGCGTTCTTGGACGAGCAACCCGCTCCAGCACGTATCCTGACAATCAACGCCTGGAATGAGTGGACCGAAGGCAGTTACCTGGAACCAGATACCATTCATGGCATGGCGTATCTTGAAGCGATCCGCGACGTTTTTGGGACATAGCATTGCCGTTCGCTTGCAACCCGCACACAGTCTGTGCGAATGCTTGGAATATATGTCGCCTCAATGATATGCCACACGACTTCTCCGATACGGACGGAGCAGGCTGGCAATTATGAAAAGCACTATGTTTTGCTTTAACGTGTACGTTCGTTTCTCTCTGCCGCCTTGCATATGCGGCTGGAAATACATGGGCGTTGTTCCAAATTGTGGCACCTGGGGTACAGCAGGTTTGGTGTCTACCCAGCACAGGTATCGGCACGCCCATCACGGCTTGTCGACCTGTGCTATCGTAACGAGCAGCAGATCATCCTATTTCTTTCAGGTCCAGCACGCCGGAACGACAAAGCGTAGAACACCTCATTTTCCTGTCGCTGGTCATATGCAAGGGAGAACTGACCTTGAGTACCACGTTATCGCTCAATGGCATCTGGAGATTCGGACAGGTAGCAGCTAGCGAAACCCATGAAGCACTCGTTCCCGGCTGTGTACATACAGATCTGCTCCACAACCAGATGATCCCTGACCCGTTCTGGGGCTCGAACGAGCTCGACCTGCAATGGATCGAAGAAACCGACTGGGTATACACCAGATCATTCCAGGTCGATGCCGCCCTGCTGGCGCATGAGCACGTCGAATTGGTTGCCGACGGACTGGACACGCTCGCAACAATTGTGTTGAATGGGCATGAAATCGCCCGCACCGATAACATGTTCGTCGGCTATCGCTTCGACGTGCGCGCGTTGCTACTGGAAGGCGAGAATACCCTTCGCATCACCTTCGCCAATCCAATGGCGTACATTCGTGAACGACTGCCATCTCATTCATTTCCCGAATGGAACGATCCGGTTGGCGGCTCGTCAAACATTCGCAAGGAACAATGTTCGTTCGGTTGGGATTGGGGTCCGCGTTTTGCAACCAGCGGAATCTATAAGAATATCGCGCTGGAAGGCTGGAATACCAATCGAATCGTCCATGTCGCAATCGCTCAGGAACACGCAAACTCAACAGTTGATGTCGTCGTGACACCGCACCTTGCCGTGCCGGATGCCACCTCGCATTTCCGCTGCCGCCTCACCTTCGACGGCGCGGTAATCGCACAGGCCGAGGGCAGTGGCACGATTGCGCTCACGGTCGAACAACCCCAACTATGGTGGCCCAACGGCTTTGGTGCACAGCCGCTGTACACGTTGGACGTTGAACTGCTGGCGGCGAACCAAACCCATGACACATGGCAACGCCGTATCGGCTTGCGGACAATCGTCCTTGACCGCCACGCCGACGAGTGGGGCGAGAGCTTTCAATTCGTGGTCAACCGTCGCCCGATCTTCGCCAAGGGCGCGAACTGGATTCCCAATCACTGCTTCGTCGCCTCACAATCGCGCGCTGACTACGAGCCGATCTTGCAATCGGCATGCGACGCACACATGAACATGCTGCGCATCTGGGGCGGCGGCATTTATGAAATGGATGACTTCTATGACCTGTGCGACGAGTTGGGACTACTCGTTTGGCAGGACTTCATGTTTGCATGTTCGCTGTATCCCGGCGACGAGCACTTCTTAGACCTCGTTGAGCAGGAGGCTGCGTATCAGATTCCGCGTTTGGCGCACCGCGCTTGTCTCGCACTCTGGTGCGGGAACAACGAGATCGAGCAGATGCCGAATGAAATCGTGGCGACGCCCGAACGCAAACAGGCATATGAGCGGTTGTTCTATGACCTGTTGCCCGCTGCCGTCGAGCGACACGACGGCATAACCCCGTACTGGCCGAGCTCTCCTCACAACCCCGAAGGCTACGAACAGGGCTTCAATAGCGAACGCGCTGGTGACGCACACTTCTGGGACGTATGGCACGCCCGCTATCCCGTGAAGCGTTACGAGGAGATGAAATTTCGTTTCTGTTCCGAGTTCGGCATGCAGTCGTATAGCTCGCCCACGGTCGCAAAAACATTCTGCGACCCTGAACAGATGAACGTGTTTGGTCCGGCTATGGAAAACCATCAGAAGAACGCCGCCGGGAACCAGATCATTTTCGACTATGTGTCACGGTTGTACCGCTATCCCAAGGATTACGCTGCGTTAGCTTACCTATCGCAACTCAATCAGGCGTACTGTATGCGCGTCGGTATCGAGCATTTCCGGCGGTCGATGCCGCGCACGATGGGAGCATTGTACTGGCAACTCAACGACTGCTGGCCTGTCTTTTCGTGGAGCAGCTTGGAATTCGGCGGACGCTGGAAAGCCCTCCATTACGAGGCACGGCGCTTCTTCGCGCCCGCGCTCGTTTCGGCGCATGTGCTGGGCGACGAACGGGCAGGCAAAGGCAATTACCTCCAGAATACGATCCACGACATCGACGTATATACCGTATACGACGACATTGAGGGTTGCGAAGGAATCCTGCGGTGGTCGCTTTACAGTATGCATGACGAGATCGTGGACCATGGCAGCACGGAGGTTGTCCTGCGCTATGGGGAATCGACGCGACAGCTACAACTCGACTTCGCCAACGCGCTGGCGGCGCATGGACGGCAGCATCTGTACTTGCGTGTCTGGTTGGAGATTGGCGGTACGGTGGCATCAGAGCAAACCGTGTTTTTCACTGCTCCACGGTTTCTGGAGCTACGCCGAGCGCCCGTGACGACCTCAGTCGAGGAAACGAGCGACGGTTATGCGATCGAGTTCACATCGTCAGTGTTCCAGCATCGAGTGGCATTTGATATCACGGACGCGCCATATCATGCTGTGGACAACTACTTCGACCTGTATCCCGGCATCCCGCATCGCGTGCAGGTACACTGCGACCTCAACCTCACCGACCTCACTGCAAGGCTGAGCACCCAATCGCTGGTCGATACCTATTAGCTTAGTGGTGGGGGTTGGCACGCCAGCCCCCACCAGTCACGAGGTTGTCAGGCGGCCTTGATGTGAGGCCACAGGCGCGGTAGCGTGGTGCTGACAAAACTGACCTCGCGACAATCCGTGTTAATCACATAATATGTGCCGCTGGCAGACACAAGTTCGTCGAGGCCGATCAGGTCTTCACCATCAATCATCTGATGCAGTTGATCCTGTTCGTCGTCCCAACTCGCGCTGTACTCGTGAACATCCTCGAACACAAGAGCAGTTCGTCGTTGATCCCCATCGAGTAGTGCTACTAACTGTACGACAACCACTGCACGCGCCGGATCGAAGCTAATGTAATCGATCCAGGTCGTGCCAAAAGCGATCAGTTGCCGTTCCAAACTGAGTTGCTTCCAGAACGTATGCATATTCATATGGTGCATCATACCAAACTCCGTATGAAGCGACTTCTATGGTAGGCTTGCCACGGCGCGATTCTATACGGCATAGCGCACAACCGCAAGTAAGGAGTCTCCATGCCACACAATCAGCAGCGGTACCACCCATCACCGTATGTGACGTTGGTTCATCCTGAATGGAGCAAAAGTGCGACAATTTACCAGATTAACACGCGACAGTTTACGAACGAAGGAACCTTTCGTGCCGCCGAATCACATTTGCCACGCCTCAAAGATCTAGGCGCGGACATCCTGTGGATCATGCCCGTCAACACCATCGGCGAGAAAAACCGCAAAGGTACGCTCGGTAGCCCCTATGCCGTCAAGGATTACTACGGATTCAACCCGGAGTTTGGCACGCTGAACGACTTCAAGCACTTCGTTCAGGCCGCCCACGAGCAAGGGATGCACGTCATTCTCGATTGGGTCGCCAATCATACCGCCTGGGATAACGTGTTGGTGGACGAACATCCCGACTGGTACGTGCGTGACTGGAAAGGGCAATTCCGCCCGACACCATGGTGGGACTGGGATGACATCATCGACCTCGATTACTCGCTACCGCAAGTACGCGAGTATATGACCGATGCCATGGCCTACTGGGTGCGCGAAACGAACATCGACGGTTTCCGCTGCGACGTCGCGGGCTTCGTGCCGATCGACTTCTGGAACACAGTGCGGCACGAACTCGATGCCATCAAGCCGGTGTTTATGCTGGCGGAGTGGGAATCACGCGACCTGCATGCCGCTGCCTTCGACATGAGCTATGCATGGAGTTGGAACGAAACCGTTCATCGCATCGCCATGGGACAGACCGACCTCACGCCCCTGTTCGTGTACTACTCCTGGAACGAGAAAGCGTTCCCGCCCAACGCCATGCGGATGACCTTTGTCAGCAACCACGACAAAAACGCCTGGGAAGGCACCGAGTTCGAGCAATTTGGTGATGCACTGGAAGCTGCGATCGTACTGTCGGCGGTTGGCGAAGGCATGCCACTGATCTATAACGGGCAGGAAGCGGGCAACGACAAGCGGTTGGAGTTCTTTGAGCGCGATCCGATCGTGTGGCGTGAACATCCGCTCGGCGACCTCTACCGCCGCCTGTTCGCGCTCAGGAAAGCCCATCCGGTGTTATGGAACGCCAAGTGGGGCGCGACGATGGTACAGGTCGTCAACGACGCGCCAACCAGGGTGTTCAGTTTCGTGCGACAACGCGCGGAGGACCGCGTATTCGCTATCATGAACTTTTCGGACCAACCGCGCATCGTAACTTTCAGCCACCACCTGCACCACGGCACCTGGCGCGATGCCTTCAGTGATGACACGGTAATCTTCGACGACGCCAAGCAGCTTTCGCTCCCGGCTTGGGGATGGAGCGTGTACGTCGGGGAATAGGCGCATGATGGCGTTGGGGATAGCATAGGCCGCTCCAGCGCCATCACGTGTCAGCGTAAGAACGCCTCGTGCAGTCCGCCGTCGACCGTGATGATCTGGCCGGTGGTTTGCCGGAGCCGGTTGCTCAGCAGCAGGAACAACGCTTCTGCCTGATCGGCTGGCGTGATCGGTTGCTTCAGCAGCGTGCGATCGGCATAGAACTGCGACAACTTGCGCGTCAGGTCCTCGGTCGGCTCGTCGTCGGTGTAGGGGATCTTGTATTTCGCCAGCGACGAGATCACGCGGTCGCGTGGGAACATCGCGCTGCCCTGGACGACGGTGGCCGGGGCCACGCCGTTGACCCGCACCAGCGGCGCCAGTTCGATCGCCAGTTCGCGCACCAGATGATTCGCCGCTGCCTTGCTGGTATCGTAGGCCAGCGAGCCCTTTCTTGGCGACGACGGCATTGGCCGATGTGGTCAGCACCAGGTTCGCCGGCAGTCCCTGCTCCTTCCAGACTTGCGCGGCCTCGTCGGCGACCAGATACAGCCCGGTCACGTTGATCGCGAAGGTCAGCGCCCACTGCTCGTCGCGGATATGCCCGGACGTATCGGGCGCGACGAAGATACCGGCCGTGACGGCAACGCTATCCAGACCACCGTACGCCAGCATCGACCTGGTCGAGCATGGTGCTGATGCTAGCGCGGTCGGTGATATCGGCGGAGAGGCCGATCGCCGGACCGCAGTTCGAGATACCGCTGCCGGCGACGCCGATGCCGACGCCGAGCTTATCGGTGATCGTTTTCGCGGTCGCCTGGGCGGCCGCCATGTCGCGATCGACACACACGATATGCGCGCCTTCGCTTCGCCAGGCGCATCGCCACCTCGCGACCGATGCCGCTGCCGCCGCCGACGACGGCGATGATCTGCCGCGCCAGTTCTTTTTCGGGTGGCATGCGCTGGAGCTTGGCTTCTTCGAGCAGCCAGTACTCGATGTCGAAGGCTTCCTGCAGCGGCAAGCGCGCTATATTCGTCGATCGCTTCCGCGCCGCGCATGACCTCGACCGCGCAGTTATAGAACTCGGCCGTGACGCGCGACTCGCTCTTGTCCTTGCCCCAGGCGATCATCCCCAGGCCAGGGATCAGCATCACGGTCGGGTTGGGGTCGCGCATGGCGGGCGAGTCCGCGTGCTTGTGCTGCTCGTAGTAGGTCGCGTAATCCTGCACGGTATTGTTCCAGTCCTGCGCTGCAGCTTCTGCTTGAGCGCGGCGACATCCTCGCTCTGCGGATTCCATTCCACATACAGCGGCTTGATCTTGGTGCGCAGAAAGTGGTCGGGACACGACGTGCCCAGCTCGGCACAGCCGTGGGGCGTCGTGGCTGTTGACGAAGCGCAAGATCGCCTCGTCTTCCTGCACGGTGCCGATGAAACGCTTGTTCTGGCTGACCTGCCCACGCAACCACGGCAGAATCTCGGCGAAGATCCGATGACGCTCTGCCTCGTCCAGCGCCTGGATGCGTTGACCGCCAAACGTCTGCTCGCCACGGTCGCGCGCTCGATGTACCGGCCGCACGCTCGATCAGTTCGAGCGTAAGCTGGTAGCATGCCTTGTCGTCGTCGGCCCAGTTGATCAAACCATGACCGCCCAGGATCACACCACGGGCATCGGGATGTTCGCTGCAGACCTGTTCGAGCTTCAACCCCAGGTCGAAGCCAGGTCGCTGCCAGGACTGTCCAGATCACCTCGTCGCCATAGATTTCGCTGGTCAGACGCTCGGAGTTTCGAGCGGCGGCGATGCGCGATCACCGCGTTGGGATGCATGTGGTCGACATGCTTTCGCCGGACAAAGGCATGCAGTGGCGTATCGATCGACGAAGGACGCGGATTGAGGTTAAAGGTGCAGTGGCTGTACAGCGCGACCATCGCATCCTCGATCGCGCGTTTTTGGTCCGCGCTCCGGCGCACGATGATAATGTCTGCTGCAAGCGCGATCAGCTTATCCATGTACAGCGATGAGAAGTTCTCGCGCTTGGCGGTACGCAGGTCGCCGCCCGATCCTTTGACCCACAGCACCTCAACCGGCTCACCGGTCAGCGGATCGGTTTCGATCAATTTCGCCGATGTATTGCCGCCGCCGGTATTGGTGATACGCTGGTCGGCTCCCAGCATATTCGAGCGATAGACCAGCCGTTCGACCGGATCAAGCGTATCAGCGTAGGTATCGTCCCAGGTATACTGGACGAACTGGAACGGCGAATGTTCGATTGTCATTTAGGGCTCCTTTACCCTCACGCCACCCATCGCATGCTCACGCACTGCATAGGTACGCTCGATACGAACTATCGTCGTCGCAGCATGTGATCCATTACGGTGGAGTTGTCACCATATTATAAAAGATATCAATAGCATATCTTACGAAAATGCTTCGTTTTCGTCAAAAACGCACATAAATTCCGCTAACCTTATAGGTTACGCATGAATCTCCAAATGTCAAGGCGGCACAACATGCTATTAATCGTCTCCGACGTGATAGTCCAAATACGCGTCGCAGCGCTACCATACCTACGCCAGCCAGCGCGGCATCATGGCGCAATTGCGCCGGCACGATTTCGGGCATGTTGCAGTATAACTGGTAGGTCGCAAGCGCGTGCGCAAGCGGCGTGACAAACACGTCACCTGCTTTAACGATCCTCACCACCGACGATCATGAGCCGGATGTCGAGAATACACGATAGCGTTGCGATTGCCATCGCCATTGCATTGGCGGCACTGCTCAATATCGCTTGCGCAAGTTGGTGGCCACCGTTCGCGGCTCGTGTGACTGCTTCGACCGTCAGTGATATCCCCGAAGGCATCAATGTCGTTGTCTGTAGTCACCAAGGCCACGTCCCGCCGCCGCCACCATTGCGGCACCGCTCGCTACTGTTTCCAGACAACCCCGCTTGCCGCACCAACACACCTGACCATGACGCTCGACTGGATATGGCCCAACTTACCCGCCAGTCGATGCTCGCCGCGATACGTCGTTGTTCACGATAATGCCAGCGCCGATGCCGCTCGAACAGCAACATCTATCAGATTACTGAACCCCTGACCAGCACCATAATATTATGGCTAGCGCAGCGGCGATGGTGTCAGCTCCCCGAACACGGAAGTCCAAAGGTCCCGGAGCATGGCCAAGCCGAAAATCCGAATGTCAAGGTGTCGCATCCTCGATTGTCCGTCGCACGTCCACCCGTCCCGGCCGCTGACGCTGATGCCAAGAACCGTGCGGCCGCCCAGTATCGATCGCAAGCAAGTCCACGATGATGGCTTTACCTGCTCGCCGATAGCTCTGCACCAACGCCGTTGAAAGCCCTGTTCACGCGTCGCGACTGGATGTCCGGTTGCGTCTAGCACTGCGCGCGCAACGCGAAGCCGCTCAATCGACCGCCACGCCAGCCCTAGCAGCGGCGTCGATCGATAACATCACCGGCTGGCGCCCGCCCGATGAGCGTCCCTTTGCTTAGCTCGTCGGATCAGGCCGAGGCTCCGCAAAATGCGCGTCAGGCGTGTGTGATCGTTGACGGAGACAACCCCGTCACACCAGCGAGTTGTGTACGCGAGATCGGTCCGTGATTCCAGATCGCTGCCAGTAGCGCGATGGTAGTGGTATCACGGAGGATAGGTTGATCGCTCGATAGTATGCCTCGGTGCTAAGGTTACGCGGCCTGATAGCTTCATCTTTCGTCACGATGAAAATAAGTTGCCGAAGATGTGTAGCCGATCAATGTAACTATGTCAACTTTTCAGCCACAGGGCTCATTGACCATGCCGACATGAGATGCTACTATCGCGCGGAATTCCTTCCAGGTCAGACTACAGGTATCTCCGCGCAACCGCTAGTGAATGCTTGACAGGTTTTATTACAGAGGCTCCCAGGATGAAAATGGCCGATACAGCTTTGGCAGAACATGAGGTTATCGCGGGTCTTGACATCGGTGGAACCAAGATGCTCGGCGTTCTGATCGACGGTCGGGGTACGGTCAAGGCTCGTCTGCGACGTCCAACCACTATGCGCGGCGACGACGCGGTGCGCGACGGCATCCTCGATATGCTCCAAGCGTTGATCGATCCGGTCGGCAACAAAGATTGTCTACGGTCGGGATCGGCGTCGGCTCGCCGGGATACGTGAACACCGAGCAAGGGGCAATCATCGATGCGACCAACCTCGACGTAACTACCCTGCATCTCACCCCAATCCTGAGCCAGACGTTCGACCTCAACGCACGGATTATGCACGATGTTAAGGCTGCTGCGTTGGCCGAAGCACACCTTGGAGCAGGCGCTGGCGCTCGTCAACTTGCCTATTTCAACCTGGGAACGGGTATCGCAGTGGGGATAATCCTGGACGGGCGCGTGTTTCAGGGAGCGGGGTACCGTGCGGGCGAGATCGGGCATATTGTGATGGTTCCCGACGGCCCGCCCTGCACCTGTGGCCTCCAGGGGTGTCTTGAAACGTTCGCCGCCGGTCCCGCCATCGCCCGAAGCGCCCGCGAACGCCTTGCTTCGTATCCTCGGTCCATGCTGCACACGCTGGCGGCTGACATACCCACGAGCATCACCGCCGAAACAGTCGCCCAGGCTGCGCGGCATGATGATCCGCTCGCATTAGACGTTATCGCTAAAGCGGCGAACTATCTGGACTCGCCATCGCCGGAATGATCAATGTGCTAGACCTTGAAGTAGTCATTATCGGGGGTGGTATGGCAGATGGGCAATGTCCTGTTCGACCCGCTCCGTGCCGCCACGCACCGCTATGTTCTCAAAGATAACCGCCCACCCGTTCCGTTGCTCCCGGCACAACTCGGCGGTGATGCGGGAGCGATCGGCGCGGCGTGGGCGTTGCAGGTCTATGGCGGGAGCTAAGGTACTACTGGCGAACTTCGACGATCATTTCAATCTCGACAGCATAGTTCATTGGCAGCGTCATGCCGACAGCACTACGGGCGTGCTGTCCCGCCGTACCGAAGACTTCCAGCAGCAGATCGCTACAGCCATGAATCACACCCGGTGTGTTGTAGAAATCGGGCGCGACGTTGACCATACCCAGCACTTTGACCACCCGCACGATGTTGTCGAGCGAGCCCGCCAGCGATTTGATCGCCCGCAAACAGGCCAGCGTCGAATAGCGCGCCGCCTCGTAGCCTTGCTCGACGGTGAGATCACCACCGACCTTGCCCTTGATGTCACGTTCATCCCACCGCGACACCTGACCCGACGTATAGATCAGGTTGCCTGTTTGAACGGCCAACATTAACTTGCCACCATTCAGGTCCACCGGCTCCAACGTGTATCCAAGTTCCTTCAACTTCGCTTCATATGACATGGTTACTCCTTTATCTTGACTAACGACCAACGGGGCCGGACGACTGCACCTAGAGGGAAACCTGCGACCATGGAGGACAACCACAAACGTATCAACTGTGAACAGTCGTCAACGATACGCTGCTCCTCCTCTGGTCTTTCGTCGCTCGTCGTTTACTGCAACGCGCCACGTGCGGCGACAGGCCACACGATTTCAACATAGCCGTTGCGAATGCCGATCAATTCGTTGAACAGATTGGCGACAGGGCAGCAGTGATTCACGATCACGCTAACTCGCTCACCGACAACAGGCTTGCGTTCGCACGCACTGAAATCGACAAAGCCGTGTTCCTCGGACAACGCATAAAAACGTGCTTCGGGATACTCTACGATGAGCCCGAAGCCATCCATGCCAAGTATATCCGACGAAAATGTTTTGCTGCCGCCGTCCAGGATCCCACGCTCGCTGGTCGGACGACTGACGACGGTCGTCAGTACCCGGAACGAACAGTCATCCAACGTCAAAGCGCCGGAACTGACAGTATAGCGATCGCCGAAAATATACATGCCGGCGCGATGTTCAGTGACATCAGGGTATTCGTGCGCATGCCACATCTGCGGCGTACCGCCGCCGCTCACCCGCTCGATCTTGATGCTATCAGGTGCAAGCAAGGCGGCGGTCGCGTTGGCAAACGTGCTGACGGCAGCACTAGTCGGATAGGTCATCAGGCCACCGAAGCGTAGCCCCTCGGCACCATCGATCGTGCGTGCCAGCGCCGCTGCTTCTTCGGGCGTTTGCACCCCGCAGCGTCCCATGCCGCTGTCAAATTCGACCAACACCGGCAAGATCATCTGCGATCCGCGCGCCGCCTGCGCTAATCCGCGCACCGTCGTTTCGGAATCGGCGGTAACGCTGAGCGTCGCCCGCCGCGCCAGATGCATCAGTCGTTCGAGTTTGCGCTCTCCCAGAATGTTGTAGGGAATGAAGATGTCCTTGATTCCGGCCTGGACCATCACCTCCGCCTCGCCAATCTTCTGGCAGGTAATGCCGACCGCCCCTGCGTCGATCTGCATGTGCGCGATTTCGGGAATCTTGTGCGTCTTGATGTGCGGACGATTGGCGATGCTATGCTCGATCCATATACGCCTGGAAGCGCGTGATGTTGGTTTGCAAGGTATCGAGATCGACGACCGCCGCCGGAGTTTCGATCTGGTCGATGGACAAGCTCATACCCCATCCTTTCGTGCTGGAGCGGTTTCGCCCCACACCATAAACAAAAATCGTAGCCAGTTGCCGTGCATGATCGCGTCAATATCGCCGGGTGTGTAGCCGCGCGCTGCCAGCATCGCTGGAATGCGCTGCAAATCAGCAATCGTGTCGAGATCCGCAGGCGATTGTTCGCGTCCGAAACCACCGTCGAGATCGGTGCCGAGCGCTGCATGGCGGCTGTTGCCCGCCAGTTGACACACGTAGTCGATCTGCTCGACGACATCGGTCGAGCGTGACGACGGGATTGTGGGGATCGACGCGGACGTTGATCTGCCACCCTGGTTTGAGCATCCAGGCGTCGAACGCAGCGCCGATCACGCCGTCGCGCTCTATGACCGCACGTAACTGGTCATCGCTGAACTGGCGCTGGTTCGGCACGAGTGCCCGTGCGTTGTTGTGGCTCGCCAGCACCGCACCATGGTAATGTTCCAGCGCCTCCCAGAACGCCTGGTCGGAGCAATGCGTCAGGTCGAGCGGAATCTTCGAGTCGCTCCATCTCCTTCAACAACGGCACGCCGAGCGCGGTTAATCCAGTTTCGGTCGCGGTGCCACCCGCGTAGCGTCCCTGTCCATAGTGCGTGATACCTAGCAAACGTAGTCCCAACCCATACCATTCTTCGAGTTGCTCGGGTTGCTGGATCGGGTCCGCACCTTCCATGCTGATCACAAAGCCGAGCGGCGGAGTCGCACCTTCCGCTCCGGCGGTCTCCCATGCGGCCCATTGTCCCCACAGTTGCTTCAGCGAATCAAGGTCGCGCACGATGCGGATTTCGCCCTGACGTTCCAGTGCGTCGTAGTAATGCAGTTGCCCTCGTGCGATGCCGTACGATTGTGCGGGATTGGCAAAATCGACGTGTGGAACGGGCTGTCCGGTCGAGCGCGCCAGCAGCGTCGCGAACGATAATGCCACCCGTCCCTGGCGCATCTCTGGGTAGGCCACAGTGCCCAGTGCCACGACCTTTCCCCGCTATGAGATTCTCCTGCGTCCGAATTGTATACACCGAGCGCAGCAAATCGCGGTTCCATTGCAGCGCGTTCCAGGAAAGGTCGAGATGTGCGTCGACGATCAGCATTTACGAGCTCCTTCTATAACGACCACGGACCATTGAATACCGGACCATCGGAGAATAAATGGGGATACAGGAAGAAAGTTGAAAATGGAGGGAATAGTCGAAATACGTTCCGGCGACCTCCTGTCGAGCTACTCCCCGGCAAGCATCCCTTGCGTGTAGCCACCATCCACCCTTAACGTCGATCCAGTGATGTAGTCTGCGTCAGGACCGACCAGGAACGCGACCACGCCGCCAATATCGTCCGGCGTTCCTAACCGACCCCACGGTAAACGCTTGCCCGCTTCGCGTATTTGCTCCTCAGTATTCCAGGTGCGTTCTCCCGGCGTATCGACCCACCCTGGTAAGATCACGTTGACGTTGATGCGATGCGCCGCAAGTTCTCCCGCCATCGTCGCACCTAGATGCGTCATAGCAGCTTTCGCCATGTTATACGCGGCGCTACGCGGCACGGCCAGTTCGGCATGTACGGAACTGATGATTACGATCTTGCCACCACGACCCCGCGCGACCATGTGCTGCGCGGCCTGCTGACAGGTATGAAATACGCCGAACTGCGTCACTTCGAGCGTTCGCAGCACGTCCTGCCACCGTGATTCGACGACTGGATTGCGGATCGAGAAGGCGGCATTAGCGACGGCGATATCGACATGACCGAACGTGGCGACGATTTGGTCGAACATCTCACCAACGGCGGTCGGGTCCGATACGTCACAAGGACACACCATTGCCCGCCGCCCTAATGCTTCGATCTCGCGCACAAGTGACGCTGTATTATCGTTTTCCTCGCGGTCATTGATCGCGATATCCGCGCCATTTGTGGCGAGCCGCAGCGCGATCCCGCGACCGATCCCGCGTGCTGCACCCGTCACGACCGCCACTTTTCCATCGAGCGCCATGCGATTCCCTTTCGTGCTTAGTGCAGCGGTGGCTCATCGTTTGGTCGCACCCGACCGTTCAAGCAACCCCATGATACGCGGGAGGTCCGGCGATGGCAAATGTGGCTGGCACTTCCGTTACATCGCAACGGTAAGGCGGTCAATGGCGTCCGAAGATGACCCCAGATATGGCTGTGTGCCGAAGCGTTCGAGGTCCGGTCGCAACAAGATATAGCGTCCACAGCAAAGTGTCTTTCCTGCCGCCAGATGGTCGATCACGGCGCGTCGCAGCCGTGTGTCGCGTGGTGCTGTTGGCAGGTCGATGGTGTTGGACCCGAAGGTAAACGCCAGGAAATCACGCTGGTCACTGTCGCCTGGCACCATATACCCTTCGCGCTGCCAGCGCACGATGTTGGACGCGGTGCCGAGCAGATCCGCAAGCTGCGGGCTGAACAGCCACGAATCGCAGATATAGGCGGCGAAGTGGTGGTCAGGATAGAAACGCTCGAAGAATGGCACCGCCTCTGCCATAGCATCGCGGAGCATCGGTATCGATAGTATACCTTCGCCCGGTACGTGCATGTCGAGAACCGCATCGCCATTCGTAAGCGCCAGATTCCATTCGGCTTTCGGCAGGCGCACGAGGCGCGGCAACGCGACGCCACGGGGCGATACTGGCGTGCCGATTATGGCGTCATCCGTTTCCTCAAACATCGCGTTCCAGGTTGTATCGCCCACCAGCAGACCTTCGTCGGTGAAGCGCTGTCCCGGGAGCGCCAGCACCACGACTTCGCCGCTGCTTGCGTGGGTGTACACTCTGAACGGCTGCTTCCAGGCGAGCGGCAGGAACTCCAGCCGACCGAGCCGCACCAGATCGCCACTTGCGGAGATTCGCACCCACTCTGGATTCCAGTAGGTCAGCCCAATTTACCCTGTCCATACCCTCGCGCAGCCACGCACCACCGAAGCGGTCTCGGATCGCCTGAGCGATGTTCGCTGGAATGCCTCGTGCGGACTGTCGTTCACCGACCAACCGCATGCTATCCAGCACGAGCAAGGCATGCAGCACGCCAGCGTCAGCACCAAAGGCACGGTCAGCATGTTTGACCGCTGGCGCGAAGTCGTCGTCAGTCTCGAACAGCACATGATGCAGCGTCGATGCAGGCTCGCGAAGCTGAACATCTGTGGCGATGCGCCGCGTCAGGTCACGCAAGATGGCGAGCGAAGCATCGTCCAGACCTGCCGCAGCACCGTGTACGGCGACCGACTGCTCGTCGAACGACGAAGGTAAGGAATACATCGTCATGAACTCCTGTGATTGGATCGGCGAGCTGTCAATGACAATGCCTAAGGCACGACACACCACAGCGATACTGAAGAACAACCGAGCGGTCAGGATCGGCGTTGCCATGGCAGAAGCGCACGCGCTATGGTTTCGACCTGCGCCAAACCATCCTCCTCTACCAACGGCGTCAGCACCACCGCATCGGCACCCGCCGCATACAGTCTTTCGACTGCCGCCGCCGCTTCGTCGGGTGTGCCGCTCACGGTGAACTGGTCAATCCAGGCATCGGGCATGGCGTCGGCGAAGGTCGCTTCGCCGCGCTCACGTAATGCTTGCACTTCGTCGCCGATGCCAAGCGGCTGGGTATACGGACCAGACATCCGGTGACAGGAGCGCGGCGGCGACATGTGGGCGTAGTTTGGCACGTGCGGCAGGCCCCGTCGTCGGCGATGCTGCACCAGCTATACACGGTCACGCGATGCGGCTCGCTACGGTCCGCCTGCGCTGCACCTGCGGCGATCTGCTCCCGCGCCCAGATGACATAGGCGGGTGACGACATTTCCGCCAGGATCGTCCCGTCAGCGACCCGACCCGACAGCGCCAAGGATTGTGGTCCGCGCACGCCTAGCATCACGGGCGGTACATACTCCGGCGGCAGATCGAGCTTCACCTGATCAAGATGGACATATTTGCCGTCTGCGCTATAGGTTTCGCCACGTAGCAACGCACGCATCGCGTTGTGGATTCGCTCGAGTGCGGCAAGCTGCGACGAGGGAAACGCGCCGACCTGCTTCATCCACTCCGCCACGCCATGCCCCAGTCCAACCTGGAACCGATGTGGGAATAGCCGTGCGATAGTCGCCGCCTCCATGGTCGCAAACGCCACATTGCGCGCGACGGCGGGCATGATGCCCAGGCCGACAGCGATTCGCTCCGTGCCGCACAGCGCCGCCATGACCGACGCGATCCCACCGCTCCAGAAGCAGTCCTCCACGATCCAGAGTTCATCGAAGCCACTGGCCTCGGTCAACCGTGCGAAGGCTTGCAGCGTTTCAGGCGGGTATTGGCAGCGGAATTGAACACCAATCGCTCGGTCACGCATAAGGCAGTCCTTTATCTTTCGGCGAACTTAGCCAATCATACATCCTTTATAGTGTAGGTGCGCTATCACCGGACGGTGAGGCATCAAATATGCAGGACAACGAGCAGCGCATCAACGCTCAAACCGCGCCGTGTTGACGGCAAAGGCGTAATCGCGCTACCCTTGGCACAATGACCAGGAAGGCCTCTGTGGCGGCATAAACGAACGACTTCACCGGTTCGCCGGCGTTGGTCGTTGGTCATTGGTCGAAACAAGGAGAAGGCAATGCAGATCAAGCAACTTGGGCGCACCGGATTGCGCGTCAGCGAAATATGTCTCGGCACGATGACGTTCGGCAATCAGGCCAATCAGGAAACATCCTTCGCGATCATGGACGTAGCCGACCAGGCGGGCGTCACTTTCTTCGATACCGCCGACGTATACCCATTAGGGGGCAACAAGTCGATGGTGGGATCGACCGAGGAGATCGTCGGCGCGTGGCTCAAGGAGCGCAACGCCCGCGAACGTATCGTGCTGGCGACCAAATGCCGTGGCGCGATGGGCAGCGGTCCCAACGAAGAAGGGCTCAGCCGCAAGCATATCATCAGCGCCTGTGACGCCAGTTTGCGCCGCCTCCAAACCGATTACATCGATCTTTATCAGGTACACGCGCCCGACCTATCGACGCCGATCGAAGAAACCATGCGGGCGCTCGACGACCTGGTGCGTGCGGGTAAGGTGCGCTACGTCGGCTGCTCGAACTACCCGGCGTGGCAGTTATCCGACGCGCTATGGACCAGCAACAAACTCAACCTGCATCGGTTTGAAAGCGCCCAGCCGCGCTATAACATGCTATTCAGAATGATCGAGGACGAGATCGTGCCGCTGTGCCAGGCCCATGGCGTCGGCATCATCGCCTACAACCCACTGGCTGGCGGTATGCTAACGGGACGCTACCGCGCCACCAAGGACCACACATCCACCCGCTTTGGCCTCGAACGGGCGGGCGAAATGTACCGCAAGCGTTACTGGAATGATGCCGTGTTTGAAACCGTCAATGCCCTCGGCACGTTCTTCGACGATCGGGGCAAGAGCCTGACCCATGCGGCGCTGGCCTGGGTGCTGGCGCAACCCGGCATTACCAGTGCGATCCTGGGGGCGAGCAAGCCAGACCAACTCGCCGACAGCCTCAAAGGCGTCGATTTCAAGCTGGACGAGGAAGAAGCAGAAGCCTGCGACGGCGCATGGTACAACCTACCACGCGAACGCGACCTCAGCATCGCGCGTCGCTAAAGGAGGACGCTACGTGTCCGACGCATCCGATGGATTCGACCACACCAGCCATTGGTCAGCAGATGGTAGTGCGTGGCATTGCCGCTCCACTCGTCTGGGATGTCGCGCCCGTACAGGCGAGCGCCCAGGATGGAACACTGCACATCACCGCTGGCAAGGAAACCGACCTGTTCCGCGATCCGCAGGGACAGGTCGAGAAGTCCAATTCGCCACGTCTGTTGTTCGGTCCCGACCCACAATTTACCCTCAGTGCACGGGTGAGGGTCGATTTCGACGGCACCTACGACGCGGGCGTGCTGATGGTGTATGTATCGGATGCATCATGGGCAAAGTTGTGCTTCGAGCTATCGCCACAGGGACAACCGATGGTCGTGACAGTCGTCACCAACGGATACCTCCGACGATTGCAACTCCACCGCGATCGACGCTGGAGCGGTCTATCTGCGTATCAGCGGACTTGGCACCGCCTATGCCTTTCATTATTCGCTGGACGGCACGCGCTGGAATCTGGTGCGCTATTTCGCGCTCCACGATCCGCACGGTGCCAGGATCGGTTTCTCATCACAGGCTCCGGTTGGCGCTGGGTGTTCGGCGCACTTTGACGATATTCGTTACAGCGCGACGTGTATCACGGACATTCGCTCAGGCGAATAATCCACCTGCCGCCTCGTTGCGGTCGCCTCACCCCGTTCGGTCGGATGCCCAGGCATCCGACCGAACACCGTTAATCCACCCCGCAAACGAAACCTCCACTCTATCCCCAACATTGCATTGGAGAGCCTTAGAGACCGTCTGAAAAGGGTAGAGGATAGGTGATTTGGTACGCTTAGTCGCATGAGAAAACGAACGTATCGAACCGACCTCACCAACAATGAATGGGCACATCATTGCCCCCTACCTTCCGAACAAGACGGGTGGACAGACCACGCGTTCACAGCTTACGTGACATCCTTAATGCCATTTTCTATATTGTTCGAAGCGGATGCGCTTGGCGCACTCTTGCCCAATGACCTACCGCCTTGGAAAACGGTCTATCACAATTTCCGTCAATGGCGCTTGGATGGTACCTGGGAGACCATTCATACCGCACTTCGCGAACGGCTTCGGCAGAAGCTTGGCCGTAATGCACAGCCGAGTGCAGGCATTGTCGATAGTCAATCAGTCAAAACAACCGCTGTGGGTGGATTCGTGGCTATGACGGTGGCAAGAAGATCAGACGGGCGCAAACAACACATCGTCGTTCGTTGATACGCAAGGATTGTTACTGAAAGCCAAAGTCCACAGTGCCGGGATTATGGACCGTGACGGGATCAAGCTGTTGCTCGGTGGCCTCGGCGACTACCTTCCCTAAGCTTCGCCACCTGTGGGTTGATTGTGGCTACAACTGCAAAGGCAAAGGGAAGGATTGGGTAGAAGCGGTGCTGATCCTGGCGTCGCTGATGGGCAGCCTGAAGGTCGGCGACACAGCGCAAGCTGCGCCGCCCGATGTGGTGGGGCGCGGCGCTGGCTTCTGGCGCGAGCGCGGTGACCTGGTCTGATGGCGCGGGCTGCTGACGACGCTGGCACGCTACGGCGAGCGGCTCGAAGCGGTCGTGTCGCTGATCGCGATCGGCGTGCTGCTGCTGATCACCAACTGGTTCTTCCACAAGGTCTACTGGACCGGCTGGATGGCGAACTTCCACCGCCAGAAGAAGCGCATGATCGGCGGCGCGGCGGCCAGTGGCTGGGCATGATCCTGCTCGGCTTTACCAGCATCTATCGCGAAGGCTTCGAGACGGTGCTGTTCCTGCAAGCGCTGGTGCTCGACAGCGGCACGGCGACGGTGCTGGGCGGTGTCGCGCTTGGGTCTGGCGGCACGCGCTGCTCGGCGTGCTGGTCTTCGCGCTTCAGGCCAAGCTGCCGCACAAGAAGATGCTGATCGTCACCGGCATGATGATCGGCGTGGTGCTGCTGGAGATGGTCGGCAACACCGTCCATGTGCTGCAGGTCGTCGGCTGGCTGCCGATCCACTCATCCCGCTCAACACGATGCTGCCGTACTGGGTCGGCATGTGGTTCGGCTTCTACGCGACCTGGGAAGGCGTGTTCTTCCAGTTCGCCGCCGGCGCGTTCACGATCGGCTCGTATTACCTGGCCGAACGCAAGCACAAACGACCCTTGACACAGCGCACGGCGTCAGTCTACGCCGCTCACACCGAGGAGCGCTCAGACGAACCCTTAGAAACCGCAATGACGACACTATAATGTGGCGTTGTGCGCCCCAAACATGGCAAGAGAAGGTCCGATAAAACACCATATAGCAAGGGCGGCGATCCTGTCGGAGCGCCGCTCTTTCATTTACACTGTAGTTATTGTGAATGCCTTCTCAAGAATACAGATGTAGTGTGCACTGTAAACCTTTCTCAGCACCACATAGAACGTGTCACCTCGCTCACCAGCGTATCAGCACCTGACACGCTTGCGCCGTCAGACTTCCATCAGCGACTGGTGGAGAACGGTACAAGATGTAATTACTACCAGCCATGGTACATTCATTTGCAGGGAGCCGGTATGGATAGATGCAATCGAGCATCCACGTTGAAGAAGTGCCGGACGAGCGCCATGATGCACAACCGAGATATACGAACCCACTTCCACGATGATTCTGGTCCTCGGCGGATGTGTCCTTGTAACGACGATAGTTCTGCTGATCCTCGTCGGCGTCGGATTACGCGCCCTGCTCAAAGGCCGCGATGAAGTTTGCGTTTTCTCGTGGTGTTTCCCGCTCGAAGTGTTCGAGAACGTAGCGCTCGCCGGAAAATCGGTCAAGCGCGTCCGCGAACTTCCGGCGTTGCTGAGCACGCTGCGCTCGCCGGACACCTTTTACCCTATTCCCGATTCCGGTTTCTTCCGATTGTTACCGATCCTGTACTTTCGACTGAGCTTTCTGCTGCTGCGCCGCAAGCTACGTCAGGCTCACACCCGTAGCGCGATTCGCGTCGGTCACTATCAGACCTATGGCGCTCGGATGCGCGCCCGCTCCACCCAACAGGCCGCCTAACGCTCCACCTACTCAACTCCGGGCACTCGCAGATGACATGCGAGTGCCTTTGTGTTTGTACACACCAACCACCAACTCTATCTCGGTTATACTCTTGGCCTGAAACGAGACCGCCAAGGTCGCTCTTTGGCGCTGTACAAGCCTACGAGATAGCATGGGAGAGTGTGGTGAAACTGACTCTGCCCAGAATGTGGCTCGTCGATCACGGCGAACGACATCAACCTCGACCGCATCGTCGCCAAGTGCGCCAACTGCAATGCCGTATTCAGCTTCGACCAGAACTTTACCAATCCCAACGTCGTGCACACCCTGACCCGGCTGGATATACCCAGGCCCAACCGCATCGAGATGCAAAACACAGGCACCGAGCTGATTTTTAGCTGGCGCTGGTTCACGGCCTCGATTGCCTTTCTCGCCATCTTTGCCGTCATGTGGAACGGGTTCATGGCGGTCTGGTTCGGCATCGCGATCATTGGTCGCATCTGGATCATGGCAGCGTTCGGCTCGCTGCACGCACTGATCGGCCTCACCTTGGCCTATGTTGTCATCTCCGGCTTCATCAACTCGACAGTCGTGCGCGTTGGCATGGGCGAGGTAACGCTCAAGCATGGTCCTTTGCCTAGCACGGCGCGGTGTACTCCTGGAAACGGGACTGATCATGCAACTGTATAGCAAGGAAGTGGTCCAAAGTGGTCGCCGCTCTACGTCGTCGACGTACGAAATCCATGCCGCGACCCGCGACGGCAAGAGCGTCAAACTGATCGGTGGGCTGGAAACATCCGAACAGGCGATTTTTATTGAGCAAGAGATTGAACGCTATCTCCGCATCCCCGACCAGCCGATTCGTGGCGAAATCGCTAAAACGCTAACTGCAATTTGGCGCCAACCTCGTCCACGAACAGCGCATATCATCGGTTTCTGGGAAATTGGGCAGCATGACCTGAACAGATCGATGCCCAATTCCGCCAGTTCGGCGAACTGTTCGCGCACTGCGACCGGATCGCCAGCGATGGCTCGGAGTCGTTCGTCGCAGTCATCCCCCGCCATCTCCAGCGCACGGGCGTGCGACCGATCGATGTACACGCGCACCATGTATGTTTTGCGGATGCTGTCGTAGTCGCGGCCTTCAGCGACGCAGTGTTCGCGTAGCACCCGCAGCTTACGTTCGAGCACCGGACGCGGGCGTGCGACATCGTTCCACCAATCGGCGTAACGTGCCACGAGTTGCAGCGTGCGTTGCTCGCCACCGCCGCCGATCATGAGGATAGGTAGCGGATCGGGCTGTGGTTCACAATACGCATCGCGCAAGTGGTAGAACCGTCCATCGAAGTTCGCGGGCGCGTCGGTCCACAGGCGGCGCATGACCTCGATGCCTTCCTCCATCATCGCGACACGAGTTCCCGCCGATGGGTAGGGATAGCCGTACGCCTCGTATTCCTCGGCATGCCAGCCTGCACCATAGCCCAGCACCAGCCGCCCGCCGCTCAGCGTCTGCAACGTCGCCGCCATCTTCGCCAGCAGCGCGGGTTGCCGGAATGAGTTCGCCAGCACAATCGTGCCGAGCGTCGTTTGGGGTAGCGTGCCGCGAGCCAGGTCAGGAGTGACCAGCATTCCAGACGATACTTCGTGCTGAATTGCAGGTGGTCCGGTATCCAGAACGATGTGAAGCCGTCAGCGGCAACATCCAATACACGATGAAGGTCGGCGACGAAGGAAGCGGGGCGCACCGTTTCCAGACCACGGTCGCCCGATGGCGGACAATATCCAAACTCGATGCCTGAAGGTGTTGTCATGGGCGCTATTGTAGCACCAGCGCACCAAAGCAAGCGACAAGCGGAGAAGAACGCTTGCAACCATACACATCAAAGCTTTGCAACCAGTTTCACAGATGTGCTAGGATGACCGAGGCGGCGGGATGACCCGCTACGTTATAAATCTACTCCCCGGCATACCTCGCAATGCCGCAGCAGGAAGCCCATTGCCCCGGAGTCGCACCTGTGTCGTTCGGCGAACGCCGCGCACGGCACATCAGGAGATGGAACACATATGGCTCAGCTTCGCATCGGCATCGGCGGTATCGCAATCGAATCCAGTACGTTCAATCCACGCCACAACGACCACAACGATTTCGTTATCGTGCGTGGCCAAGAACTGCTATCACGCTATCCCTTCATGCCCGACGGAAGATTCGAGGGGCGTACTGATATCGATTGGCTGCCCTGCTGCACGCCCGCTCGATTCCTCGGCGGTCGGTCGTTCGCTCGACCTACGAGGCCATGAAGAAGGAATTCTCGAACATGTCCAGAGCGTGCTGCCGCTCGACGGCTTCTTCCTTGATATTCATGGCGCGATGAACGTCGAGGATATGGACGATGCCGAAGGCGACCTTTCTACTGCGCTGCGCCAACTCGTCGGGCCGGATTGCCTGATCTCTGCCTGGTATGGACCTCCACGGCAACGTCACGCCGAAACTGGTCTCGAACGTCGATATGTTCACGGCCTTTCGCCTCGCGCCACACGAAGACGCGATGCATCACCCGCGAAAAAGCCTGTCGCCAACTCCTCTATTGTCTGGACAACAAGATTCGACCGATGCGTGCCTGGACCCGTATTCCGGTGATCCTACCAGGCGAGCGCACCAGCACACTGGTCGAACCCGGCAAGACCGTCTATGCACGCCTGACTGAAAGCGATCCGGTACCGGGGGTGTTGGACGCCTCGCTGTGGGTCGGGTATGTCTGGGCCGACGAGCCACGCTCCAATGCCAGTGTGGTCGTGACAGGCACGAACGCCGACAACGATCAAGGGCGAGGCCATCAAGATCGCCCGTCGCTATTGGGACGCCCGCGACGACTTTAAGTTTGTCGTTCAGCGCCGGATCTGCCGATTGGTGTATCGAGCAGGCGCTTGAGCCTACGATGGCGATCGCGTCGTCATCAGCGACTCGGGCGACAATCCGACCGCCGGTGGTGCCGGAGATATGAGCTATTTTCTGGGTCGTTTACTTTCGTTCCCGAAGTTCGCGACGGGAGAACTGAGCGCGATCTATGCCTGATCCCGATCCGGCGGCCGTCGCAGCCTGCTACGCCGCAGGCGAGGGTGCCGAAGTCTCGGTAGAACTGGGCGGAAAGCTCGACCCGGTACATGGTGAGCCTTTACCAGTAACCGGCACCGTTCAGACCCTCTATCCTGATGACGCTGTCGGCGGCAATTTAGCGGTGCTACGTGTTGGCGGCGTCAGCGTGATTCTGGCATCGCGCCGCAAGCCCTATCACACAATCGGCGAGTTCACCAAGCTTGGTCTCGACCCGATGGCGCAGAAAGTCGTTAGCGTCAAGATCGGCTACCTTGAGCCGGAACTCCGTCAAATCGCGAAGGTGGCGTTTCTGGCACTCACCCCAGGCGGCGTGAACCAGGATATTCCATCCTTGCCATACAAGCGAGTGATTCGCCCGATCTATCCACTCGATACCGAGTTCGAACCTGACTTCACACCATCACTATTCGGTGCCTAGCATCGGTTAACGAGCACGGGACGCATCGTATGATGCGTCCCGTGCTCGTTTCCGCTCCACAACTAATATTGCCATTCCTCACGCACCGGATGAAACACATCCAGTACCTGTGCGCCCGACGCACCGGCAGTTGCGGTATGCTCGACTTCTCCTGGAATGACGTACAGTTCACCTTGATGCAATGTTTTGGTCGCGCCACCAATGGTAAACGTAAGTGTCCCAGATAAGACCGTACCGGTCTGCTCATGTGGGTGATGGTGCAATGGCACCACCGCGCCAGGTGCGAGATCGACGACCGCCATCAGTATGTGCTCGCCCCAGAAGGTGCGGGCGACGACGCCCGGAAATAGTTCTCGCGGCTCGCTCGCTCCTGCGGGATCGAAGAAGGCCATCTTACTTTATGCCGAGTAATTCGACTTCGAATACGAGGGTAGCATTCGGCGGAATCACGCCGCCAGCCCCACGTGCGCCGTAGCCCATCTCCGGCGGAATCGTAAGCTTGGCCTTATCGCCGACACTTGCATTTGTGCGACGCCCTCGTCCCAGCCCTTGATCACCTGTCCGCGACCGAGCACGAATTGGAACGGATCGCCCCGATCCACCGAGCTATCGAACTTTTACCGTCGGTCAACCAGCCGGTGTAATGCACGACGACGACATTGCCCGCCTTCGGTTCCGCTCCGGTACCTGTCGTAAGTTTCTCGACCTGTAAACCTGATGCCATAGCATAAGCTCCTTATATGTGTCGCCCTGACAGTCCATGCCAATCATTCGGATGACGCACGGCGAACCCTGTATACAGCATGAACAATACCGCAATGCGCAAGTCACAACGTTCGCGTGGATGACATCCTTTGCTCGATGAGTCTCTAGCCCAGCGGCAGCGACTTGAACGACCGCACCTGTCCGGTGATGGCACGCTCCGTTGGCAGCCGCTCGATGCTCGACGCACCGAAGAATCCGGCGATCCCTGGCATCCGCTGCAACGCGATACCTACGTTGTCCGGCTCGTCGAACGGCCCGCCGTGGCAGATCACCAGAACATCCTCGCGCACGCTTCGTCCCGCCTCGGCGATCGCCATCACCTTGCCGATCGCATCGTCCAGGCGTCAGCGCGACGCTCGCGCCGATCGAGCCGCGGTCGTCAGACCAACATGCGCAACCAGCATGTCCGCTCCGGCCTCAGCCATCGCGCGCGCTTCGTCGGGATTGAACACATACGGCGACGTGAACAGGTCGAGTTCGTGCGCCTGCTCGGATCGCGGCGACCTCTTTATCGTAGCCCATACCGGTGCCTTCGAGGTTCGCCCGAAACTCGCCGTCGATCAAGCCGACCGTCGGAAAGTTCTGCACGCCCGAAAAGCCGATCTCGCGCAATTGCTTCAGGAACACCGGCATCAGCCGGAACGGATCCGTGCCGCAGATACCCGCCAGCACCGGCACATCCTGCACTACCGGCAGCACTTCCGCCGCCATCTCGACGACGATGCCGTTCGCATCGCCATAGGGCATCAGCCCGCCAGCGAGCCGCGTCCTGCCATGCGATAGCGGCCCGAGTTATAGATAATGATCAGGTCCGCGCCGCCCGCCTCCGCGAGCTTCGCCGAAAGCCCCGTGCCAGCGCCACAGCCGACGATCGGCTTGCCTGCCGCGACCTGCGCGCGTAGTCGTGTGAGTATCTCTTGTCGTGCGAGTGCCATGTTCTATCCTATGTACGTAGCATACCAGAGCAGCGTTTCGGTCACCGCGTCGGCGAACGCCGGATCGTTGATGTTGAGATCAAATTCAAGCACCGGAATACCGTCGCGGACGTTCGCCTTGATCGCATCATAGCACGCAGCGTCGGCGGCCTCGTCCCAGAAGCGACCGCCGGGGCTGTCGAGCATCGACACGCCTTTGAGCGGCAACAGGATCGCCACAGGCGCGGTGCTTTGGTTCGCGGCAGCGGCGATCATCTCGCCGATCTGACGGTTTTCCTCGACGTTGGTCCGCATGAGCGTGATGTTGGGGTTCCACTCGTACAGGTTGCGGTCGCGGTAGCGTTGCGGCACAGTTTCGATGCCGCCGTAGTTCGCCATATCGACGCATCCCGGCACCAGCACGGCGGGAATGCCAGCCCGTCGCCGCAGCCATACAGCGGTCGGGTCCGGCGCTGAACGCGCCATCGCAGACGTAATCGGCGAGTTCGGTCGTGGTCATATCCAGCGAGCCGACGATGTAGCCATCGCTGATCAGGCTTTCCATCGTCTTGCCGCCGGTTCCCGTGGCGTGGAACACCAGCACTTCGTAGCCGTTCGTTTCCAACATCGCACGCGCACGCTCGACCGCCGCCGTGGTGTTGCCGAACATCGACGCGGCGATCAGCGGACGCTCCGCCGCAGCCGTATAAGGCTCGGTGGCGACCATTCCGGCGATGGCGGCGGCGGCGTTGGTGTAGATCGCGCCGCTGATGCGGTTGATACCCGCGACGTCCACAATTGAGGGAATGAACACGATATCTTTGGCTCCGGCGAACGCGCTCACATCGCGAGCCGCCGAGCGTCGAAACCATGACTTTGGGAACGCCGACCGGCAGCGTTCGCATGGCGGTGGTGGCGATCGATGTACCGCCGCTGCCGCCCATGCCGATGATGCCATCCAGCCGACCACTGTCGTACAGGTCGCGCACGACGGCGGCGAGGCCATTCGCCATCGTCCGCATCGCCAGGTCTTTGTGGTCACCCGTGTTCAGGGCATCGAGCGAGCTACCACCGGCTGTCGCCGACCTCGGCGCGTGTGATGTCAGGCGCGAAGGCGGGTTCGCCCAACACGCCGAAGTCAACCATCAGCGTGTCCAGGCCGTGATCCGCGATTCGTTGCTTGATAAAGGCGAAATCGGGTCCTTTGGTGTCGAGCGCACCAACCATGACAACCGTTTTGGGCATGGGAGATACCTCCTTTGCTATCTCTAGGGATGAGGGGATAAGGGACACAGGGAATCAGCGGGCGAGGTGCATTTACACCTTCGCCGCGACACGACGTTCGTGTTCTTCAAGTTGGGCGACGACCGAGCGCCGCACCCCTTCGATGTGCATTTCCATCAAACGACCCGCCAGCACGGCGTCGCGGGTTTCGAGCGCAGCGAGGATATGCGGTCGTTCGTGCGCGGTGCGCTCGACGACATCGGGGTCACGGTTCGCCATCGAGCGCACGATCTGCACCTGCATGCTCAGGCGGTCGAGTGTTTCGATCAACGCCTCGTTACCGCTGATCTCGGCGACGGTCTGGTGAAACTGCTGGTCCGCCGTGCTGTACTGCTCCATGTTGCCAGTTTCCAGCGCGACGTGCACGTCGTTGAGAATATCCTGGAGGCGTATGAGGTGCTCGTCGGTCATCTTCGCCACGGCAAGTCGGATCGCAAGACCTTCGAGCGCGATACGCACCTCAAAGAGATCGCTGATCTGTTTGGCGGTAAAGGCCCGTACGAAGTTGCCTTTGTACGGGCGATATTCAACCAGACCTTCGCGATTGAGCTTCGATATCGCCTCACGGATCGGCGTCCGGCTGATACGCATCTGATCGGCGAGCGATTGTTCGTCCAACTGTGTTCCTGGTCCAACCGCGCCCGTCACGATCATCTCACGTATGCGAGCGAGAACACGTTCGTTCAGCGTTCGATGCTCAAAAGCTACCATATATCCTCGTCGCCTTGTGGAGTTTGTAGGTTTAATTATTACTATAGCCGACGAACGATGCATTCGCTAGCGTGTGTTGGAGTGATAGCGTGCGCCACTTGTGCGTCCCGCAGTCATACATCATGTTGTTTGATGTGATGACGATGCTACGACTGCGGTTTCGATACAGTCAGAGTTCGCATGACCATATCCAGTCGAGTGGTTCAGGCGACGTTGCTTTCTTCGTATGATTCCACCCGCCGATCCGGGGCGGAAAAACTGATGACCGCTACTAGCGGTTCAGCACTGGTGCATTTCGCCCAGTGCTGAACGCCACGCGGAATACGAATGACGTTCCCCGGCTTGAGTTCGTACATCTCATCACCGAGTTTATGCAGGCATTCACCCGACAGGACGTAGAGCAGTTCTTCGCAGTTGGGATGTGCATGGAGGGGGTTGCGCTTGCCAGGGAAGATGGTGACGACGCCCATGGTCTGTTCGGCACCCGGCATTTCGCGCTCGCCGACCATCCATGAAATCCGTCCCCACTCCGACACCGCGATGTTATCTTCGTTCGACGCGACGAACTGCACGGATCTCCACCTGTGCGCCGCTCGTAGATTCGTTTTCTGCGCTCATCATACTCTCCTCTTGTATGGCTTCTCGCCCACTTATGCAGCATAGCAACTTGTATCCCAGGGTCTCAGCGGCGGGTGATATCCAGTCCGGCGGCGATGTAATCGTAACAATCCTGCATCGCTTGCAGCAGTTCGCTGCCGCTTTCCTCGTCGGCGCTGACCCAGCCCTGATAATCGATTGCTTTGATCGCCGCGAAAATCGGCGCGAAGTCGATGTTACCCTGTCCCAACACACGCCATTCACCGTCAGCGTAATCTTTCAGATGAAAGTTGTCGATTACGCTGCCAAAGTCACGGATCAGTCCGCCAACATCGGCGATGCCGGACTTGACGGCGTGCGCGGTGTCGATGGTCAGGCCGACCGTTCCAGGCTCGATGGCATCGAAAAAGGTGTCAAAGTCGCGACGGTGCATGACGGGCTGCCCATGGTGATGGTGCAACGAGAGTTTGGTGCCATGCTGCAACGCTTCCTTGCCGATCTCGGACAACGAGCGGGCGATCTGACGAATATCGTCGTCCTCCAGTCCATCGCGTTGCTGTACATGACAATACACGATGCGTTCGGAGCCGACAGCCTGGGCGAAACGAAACGTATCACGCAGAAACGCCCTGCCGTTATCGTCGAGTTCGCTCCACACGATCAGCGACGAGGCGACGCCCGATAGCTCCTGCGTGCGTGTCGATGAAGGTCTGGGGTTGATGCAGCGCATCTTTGAACTGGTTGGTTTTCAGTTGCAGGCCATCGTATCCGGCGGCGCGAAAGTTTCCGAACAGTTGCTCGCGTTCTGCTTCGGTACGTGTAGGTTTCGAGAAGGCGATCTTCATACGGCCTCGCCACCCTTGAACTGAATAGCTCGGCGTTCATCTGCCGAGCGATATGCGGCATCCAGCAGCGCGATGGTTTTCAGGTTATCCTGGGCGCTGTTCGATGGAGCCGTTCCCTGTTCCAATGCGCTCAGTAGCGTGTCGATGCCGGTGAACGTCGCCTGGGGCTTGTTCGCGCCGCTGTCGGGATTGTGCCAGCGTTCCAGGGGTTCCGTGCGATGATCGCGGTCGTACAGCGCGGCTCCGTTGTAGTCGAGATGAAGTGCGCCCGTTTCGCCGATCACGATGGTGTCGGTGCGGCGGAAACATGATGAGAAGGATTGCACGTAGGAAACCGGCGTGCCCTGTTCGAACACAAGTTGGACCGTCGCGTCCGTTTCGCCCGCGCAGTCGATGGCGGGCGAGGAATAGGTGCGGGCTTCCAGGGTCGCGGCTTCCGCACCGAGAATCCAGCGAAAGCCATCGAACCAGTGAACACCCATCACTGACATCGCGTGACGCTCCATCGAGGTGCGCCATCCAGCGTCCTGGCGAAACGAAATGTCCTGATGCGCGATACTTACAACCTTACCGATGCGCCCTGACTGGACCATCTGCCGCGCCCACTCGAAAGGATAATGGTAGCGGAAGTTCTGGTTGACGGCGATACGGATGTTGGCGCGTTCGCTGGCTGCGACCATCTGTTGTGCTTCGGCAAGATTATCAGCGAACGGCTTTTCGACGAACACATGCTTTCCAGCGGCGGCGAGCGCCTCGATTGTCGGTTGTCGCACCGAAGTCGGGGTACACACGACCGCGACGTCCCACTCGGCTCCCGCGACCATAGCTTCGAGCGAATCAAAGCCCTGGGCAACGCCATGCTTGCGTTGTACCGCTTCCACACGCTCGGCGACCGGATCGAAGGCAGCCACCAGACGGAGGCGTTCGGGATGAGGGGTGTAGGCAGCGAAATGCATCTCGGAGATGTTCCCGCATCCGACGATAGCAATATCGAAGGTCTTCATCGTTGAGCTACCTTCCTTCTGAAAGATGGGTCAATCAACCTGTACTTACAGGTTGTATGCATATATTGCATATTGTATACAATCCTGAATTGGAGTATAAGCAAACGTCATGTATATGTCAATAGTGTCGTTTGCGAAACATTCCCGCTGCTCTCATACTACACCGCATAATTCAACGACGCACAGTATCATGGCTTATGGTGCATGAAGGAGGCATATGAGGACCTATACACTTCCTGGTCTGGTACTGACCGACCACACCTTTCACGTTCCACTCGATCACGCCCAACCCGAAGGCGAGCAAATCACTGTGTATGCCCGAGAGGTCGTCGCGCCACAAAAACGGCATGAATCTTTGCCCTGGCTGGTGTTTTTTCAAGGTGGACCGGGCGGCAAATCGCCGCGCCCCATGGACGCGAACGGCTGGATCGGTCGTGCCGTGCAGGAGTTCCGCGTGCTCCTGCTGGACCAGCGCGGCACCGGACGCAGCACACCCGCAAACCACCAGTCGCTCGCGCTTCGGGGCGATGCGGCGGCTCAGGCGGCGTACCTGATGCACTTCCGCGCCGACGCGATTGTACGCGATGCCGAATATATCCGCGCCCGGTTGCTCGCGCCTGGTGAGCGGTGGAGCGTGCTGGGACAGAGCTATGGCGGGTTCTGCATCCTCAACTACCTATCGTCTGCACCCGAGGCGTTGCGTGAAGCTTTCATCACGGGCGGTCTGCCATCGGTGGATGCGAGCGCCGACGACGTGTACCGTCATACTTACCGGCGCGTACTGGACAAGAACCGACGCTATTTTGAGCGGTATCCCGACGACCAGACACAGGTTCATGCCATCGCGATGCACCTCCAGGCCAACGATGTACGGCTGCCGAACGGCGAACGCCTGAGTCCGCGACGGTTGCAGTGGCTTGGCCTGGGCTTCGGCATGAGCGATGGCTTCGAGGCCGTGCATTACCTGATTGAAGAAGCGTTCATCACGACCGTCGAAGGCGAAACGCTGAGTGATACGTTCCTGTATGGCGTAATGAATCTGGCGACACTGGCGACCAATCCGTTATTCGCGGTAATCCATGAACCGATCTACGCACAGGGCGTGGGGTCCCACTGGGCCGCCGAGCGCATACGAGCGGAATATCCACAGTTCGAGGTCACACCCGACCAGCCGTTTTTGTTCACCGGCGAGATGATCTATCCATGGATGTTCGACGAAGATCGAGCATTGCAGCCCCTCAAAGAGGTCGCCGAACGGCTAGCACATCACGATAACTGGCCTCGTCTGTACGCCGCCGAGCGCCTGCGAACGAACACTGTTCCCTGTGCAGCGGCGGTGTATGCCGACGATATGTACGTCGAGCGCACACTTTCCGAAGAAACGGCGCGGCTCATCCCTGAGTGCCGCATATGGCTGACCAACGAATACGAGCATAATGGGCTACGTGCGGACGGCGACCGCATTTTGGGACGTTTGATCGCGATGACGAGAGGCGAGGTGTAATCGCAATCGGATTATGGATGGCGGTCGCCCCGCCAACGTCGCTCACCACCTTGCATGTCCCAAACGTCCCCTTGACACAGCTTCGTATGCATTGTATACAATACACTATACACAACTAGCCAATACGGAGGTCCTCTATGTCAGCGGACGAACAGCAAGGTGGTGAGCGTCCTCAAATTCATCAGCACACGTTGATCAGCAGACGTAACATGCTCAAACGGCTCGGTCTGCTCGGTGTATCCTCGACGACCCTGGGAAGCATCCTTGCCGCCTGTGGCGCTCCCGCCACCACCGGACAATCCGCGACTGTCGCACCCACCACCGCCAGCATGGACGCCGCGACCGCAGTCGCCGCTCCGACGACTGCATCAGAGGTTACAGCGGCAGCGGCGAGTGGAGGGCAACCGGCGGAACTCGTCTTTACCTTCTGGGGCTCGCCCGTAGAAAAGTCCTCGGTCGAAGCCATGGTTAAGTCGTTCAACGCATCGCACCCTAACACTACCGTCCGTGCCCAACATATCCCCACCGCCGACAACGCCTATACACAGAAGATCACCACGATGCTGGCGGGTGGCACTCCACCGGACGTGGGCTACATCGACGGTGCGCTGGCGTTCACCATCGCAGCAGAAAACAAACTTCTCGACCTCACATCGTTCTTCGCCGAGGATGCGGAAGCCAAAGACCGCCTCGACACGACCTATTATCGTTACGAAGGCAAGGTCATTGGCGCGTCGATCGGTGAGATCATGTTGTT
Organism: uncultured Chloroflexia bacterium; assembly: GCA_963782315.1. Lineage (GTDB taxonomy): Bacteria > Chloroflexota > Chloroflexia > Chloroflexales > Kallotenuaceae > JBBSGA01. Next base: position 159,759 of record CAWAJS010000021.1, on the reverse strand, counting down.
GTACTACAACAAAGAGGTATTCGATGCTGCCGGACAAGCCTACCCACCCTCGAAGCCGAGCGAAGCCTGGGAGTGGGACGCGTTCGTCGATGTCGCCAAAAAGCTGACAAAGGACCGCAAGGGCAATGATGCACACAGCGCTGATTTCGATCCCGATAACATTGAAACATACGGACTGACCTTCCCACAGTCGCTCAATGGCTATCTGCCCCTGATCATCAGCAACGGTGGTAGGTTCGCCAGCGAAGATGGCATGGACCTCATGCTGAACAAGCCCGAGGCGGTGGAAGTGTTGCAGAAGATGCAGGACTTGATCTATGTGCATCACGTGGCACCAACCCCCGCGCAATCTGAAACGTTCCCGGCAACCGACATCATGATGCGTACGAAGAAAGTCGCGATGGACTTCAACGGGCATTGGGCGGTACTGGACTACAGCAAACCGGGTAACGACCTCAAGTGGAGCATGGGCGTACTGCCGCGCTTCAAGCAACCCGCCACGATCTTGCAAGCGTCTGCCCGCGTAATTTTCGCGGACACCAAATTTCCCGATCAGGCGTTCGAGTTCTACAAGTATCACTTCAGCCCGGTTTCGACCGACCTATTCAAAAAGGGCTTGTGGATGCCGCCACAGTTGGCATATTACAAGGACAGCACCAAGACCGCCGAATGGCTGGACGGTATACCAGGAGTGTATCCGCCCGAAGCCCGCGACGTGCTGATCGACTACACGCTCAACTACACGCCGCAACAGCCGCCCGTATACTGGCTCAAGAACCTACAACAGATCATGACGGAAGCCGTCACGCCGTCCATGCAGTCGTTGTGGTCGAACTCCTCGCCCGCCCAGGCCGTCGCGGATGAAGCGACGACCAAGGCCAAGCCGTTGATGAAAGGCGTCTAATACCCACACCAACAGCCAGCGTCGGGCATATATATGCTCATCGCTGGCTGTTGCGGATTCGAGGAAGGAACTGCATGGGAACGATTGACGCTCGGATCAGCGGCGTGCGCCATCCCGCACGCCGCCGTTTATCACAACAACGCAGAACAGAAGCGATCTGGGGCATGATCTGTGTCACGCCAGCGGTCCTTGGCTTCGTGATCTGGCACCTGGGACCGATCCTGGTTAGCCTATTTATGTCCATGACCAATTGGAGCATCATTGGTTCGCCGACCTGGGTCGGACTCGCGAACTACCAGCAAATCTTTACATCCGACGCGCTGTTCCGACGTTCGCTAAGCGCGACAGCCTACTACGCCATCGGAAGCGTACCGTTGCGTATCCTGTTCGCGTTCTGCCTGGCGTTGTTGCTCAACCAACCCGTGCGCGGGCAATCGATCTTCCGCACAATCTTTTACGTTCCGTCGATCGTTCCCCTTATCGCCAGCAGCGTTCTATGGATCTGGTTGTTCAATCCTGACTTTGGATTGCTCAACGCACTTTTACGCCCGCTTGGGTTCCCCAAACTTCAGTGGATCTACGGCGAATCGACGGTGATGCCGTCGCTGATTATGATGAACCTGTGGGATGTCGGTCCCATGATCATCATCTTCCTGGCAGGATTGCAGGGCGTGCCGCGCCATCTATACGAGGCAGTCGATGTCGATGGCGGTAACGCATGGCATAAGCTACGCCACGTCACCCTGCCGATGGTCACGCCCACGATTTTGTTCAACCTGATCCTGAGCATGATCGGCGCGCTCCAGAGTTTCACGGAAGTGTTCGTGATGACGCAGGGTGGACCCAACAACGCCAGCCTGCTGTACGTGCTGTACCTGTATCGTAAAGCCTTCGAGCAAAGCGCCATGGGATATGCGTCAGCGCTCGCCTGGATTTTGTTCGCGTTCATCGCGCTACTGAGTTTCCTGGTATTCCGCTCGTCGTCTTCATGGGTCTATTACGAGGGAGAACGCTAAGATGGCAGCATCGACAGTACCAGGAAAAAGCCCAGGCATACTATCCCGACATCGCACAAGTGCAGCGATCACCTATGCATTACTGTTATCCATGAGCTTCGTCATGCTGGTGCCGTTGGTCTGGCTGGTGCGCTCGTCAGTCATGGACCTCAACCAGATTTTCGTCTTTCCACCGGAGTGGATACCTGATCCCTGGCAATGGAATAACTACCCGGCTGCGTTCACGACGATCCCGTTCTTGTTGTATCTTCGCAACACGTTGACCATCGTCATCAGCGTACTGTGCGGCACACTGATCACATCAAGCCTCGCCGCCTATGGGTTTTCGCGCTTGCGCTGGCCCGGGCGTGATGTCGTCTTTGGTATCCTGATGACAACGCTGATGCTCCCCTATGCCGTCACGTTGATCCCGACGTTTCTCTTGTGGTCCAAGCTCGGACTTATCAATACATTCTGGCCTTTGACCCTGCCCGCCTGGTTCGGCGGTCCCGTTATCTATATATTCCTGCTGCGCCAGTTCTTTCGCACGCTTCCCACCGAACTGGACGAGGCGGCGATCATCGACGGCGCGAATCCGCTCCAGGTGTTGTGGAGCATCATCATTCCGCTCAGTCGACCCGCGCTGATCACCGTTGGCATCTTCTCGGCGCTGGGCGTGTGGAATGACTTCCTTAACCCCTTGATCATCTGTTAATGATTCGCGCAAGTTCACCCTTGCACTAGGCTTGAACGAGTTCACGGGTTTGTATAGCTCTGAATGGCACCTGTTAATGGCGGCGGCCTCGATGATGCTCCTGCCAGTGCTACTTCTGTTCATCGTGGCACAGCGCTACTTCATCGAGGGCATCGCGCTCACAGGCATCAAGGGTTAAGCGACTGCCAGCAAGAAACGATCTTGTCGAATAGAATCAGTAGGTTTTTATTATGTCAATGCGGTTGTATGTTTGTTGATGGTAGTCAGTCGTCCGTTGAGCATTGGTCGGAGGTCATCGTGCGGTATGCATTATCGAGCTACTCTGCGAGATGATAGCCTCAATCAATTCCCACACCTCTTTTGCGAAGCTCTGCTGACGCGACACGCCTAAGCAGGATATCGTCCATAAGTAGCTCGCACGGGTATACAACTGCCATGACATCGTCGCGAGGGTCGCTCGTAAACACTCCCCTTTTGCTACGCTCACAGACCAGCAGGATACGCTAAACGTGTCGCAGTGACAATGCCGCACGCCAACCGCAGACGGTAAGATGAACCATGAGCATATCATCCACAATCCCCACATGGAGCAACCCGTATCCAGGCTGTTCGTATTCACTACCAAGGCATCGAGTGGGCGCGATTGCAATGTGTCCGAAACACGTTCTACCACCGTTGGCTTCCCACCTTCGACTGCTTTCATCGCATTGGTTCGGCTCCATTGCGGCTCGACCGGGGAAGTAGTCGAGACCGAGCAAGTGTTTGCAGGCATTGACACTAACCATCCAGGATACAGGCGAGCAGGTGAGATCACATAGCACCGCGACCCCGATGTTTCATGCGGCATCAGTGTGGTCATCGTCAAAAATCTGACGATATTACCCCAGGTCCCACGAATTCGAAGCCAGGATCGTGGCGCACCAACCAACCTAAGCCTTACTTTCGTGCAGCATTCCAGAATATATTGTGGGACGACTGCGTACCATCTGTGGCACGAAATCTCACGCGATTGACCTACCGACCGTAGCCGTTGCACTTCAAGCCTACCTGTGTCGAGATATACCAGCAAGCACATCAATTCGGCGATTCCATCGTCACTGTGACCAACGCTACGAAACCATCGATGTGCTAGACGCTTGTTGTCATCGTTTTGCCCTTACAATTCTTCCCTAGCCAAACGCTCCCGACCGCACCCCAAGATAGAATATGAGGGCCATTATGAGCAGCATGACGGCTTCCGCGACAGCACAGCCTACGTGCATTCGTGCGCCGAGCAGCAAAGCCTGTACTTCTGTCAGGTCTTTTCGCCATATGATGAGCGCCACTCCGGACAGAACGAAGAGGACGATCGCGATCCAAAACATGTAGCACTCCCGCCTACGCAATTCGCTATACAGACTATCATAATAATCGTAAGACCGGACGAACACCAAGCCTGCCATCCCCATGCGCTCCAAACTATCGAGAGAACTTACGTGCTTGTCCTGCATTGTATTGCATACAGGATTAACGATGGTGCCTTCGGTGACTGGTTGCCGATTTCCCTGGAGATTAGGATAATAGGCGGATTCGTAAATGCAGCAGGCTTCCACCATGCCGAAGACATTCGAGCAGGTGTGCCCATGATGGCAGCGTTAGCACCCAACGGGACGCTATATCTTGCGCGGGGAATATGTTGCAGGTTTCACCGTCATCGTAATCGCCAACACCGACCAGGGAAGCACCTGGACGCTGCCTATACCGACAACATCATACGCACTAATCGAGGTACGCTATCGGACCGATCCGTTGGAATCCGTCCGGTCGAACGAAATCAATCATCGCCGCATGATGATACTCGCTAGCGCCCAAACACCCCTTTCATGATCGTACCGCCATCACACTGAATCGCTTTCCGTAATTCGTTGATCGCTTCCAGATAGCGCTTGTCCAGACGGTACATGTGGGCGAGTGCATAATGCATGTTCATTTTCACCCCACATAGCTCGTTGTACGGAAAAACGCGCTCAGCCGCACGATCCAACATACGGATTGAGAGTTCACCATCGTGTCGTTCCGCTACATAGCATGTTCTCAGCAGCGCTGGTTGATAGGTTGTCCAGTACACCAGGTGCCCGGCGAGCGTCATATCGGAAACATACATCGTCCGGCTCAACGTCGTGTACAGACCATCCCAATAGTGAAAACGGAAACTGAGCTCATCCCGGCGCGTTTCACGGATGGGGGCGACAATATTTTGCAGCAACGCCTCGTCAGCGTTTAACAGACGCTTTTGTAGTATCGACTGCGTGCGTTCGACCTCGCGTAAGAGTTCAAGCCAGGGATAACCCGCCAGATATGCGATGCGCTTACGCTGACCAAATGGTGCATGTTCGGTCGGAACGGGGATGTTTCCGTTGTGTGTCGAGTCAAGTACCTGCCCAGCACATTCAAAGCACACGACGATCGCCGCCATCACGTCGTGGGGCGAACGAGGGAAAGGCATCGCGGCACCACGCGGCGATTCCGCACCATACTCCAATGCAAAAGCGACCTGTTCCACCATGTGTCGTTTATGCAGATCCAACAGATGACGCTTAAGCGGAACGTGCATGCGAACCCTCCTCATCAAAGGTACTACACATCATAGTATAGTAGCACGTTCGCCTCGACGTGACCAATGGAATACTTGCGTGAACCTTGCATTATAGGTGCACCACCAGCATTCCAGTCACACATCACCGACGATTGGAACCAAATTCGAGCATCCCGCGTTGTATTACTGAATCCATGGATGGAATTGAATGAGGATCACAATGTTTAGGATAAAACAACTGGTGCTGGCGATCGGCGCGCTGGTGATACTGATGATAGGAACGATGCCCGCCGCACCCACGACGTATGCACAAGCCAAACAATGTTTCGTGGAAACCAATCAGTGCATCGAAGGACGCTTTCTTGAATACTGGCAACAATCAGGCGGCCTTAGCGTCTTCGGTTTCCCAATCGGAGCGGCACAAAACGAAACGAACCGCGATACCGGCAAAGTCTACCTGACACAATGGTTCGAACGCAACCGCTTTGAATTGCATCCCGAAAATGCTCGACCGTATGACGTGCTGCTGGGACGGCTGGGTGAGGATACGCTGATCACGCAGGGACGCGACTGGCGTAACGAGTACACGCCGCCCACGCCGCCACTTCCTGCCGGCTGTGAGGTGATAAGTACCGGAGACAGGATATTCACGCTTTGTCCACCCTTCCGCGATTATTACCGCAGTCATGGCCTGGAGTTCGACGGACGACCGAGCTATGAACCCAACGAGTCGCTGGCGCTGTTCGGATTGCCGCTGACGCAACCACGCACGGAAACCAACTCGTCGGGCGATACCGTCCTGACGCAGTGGTTCGAGCGGGCGCGCATGGAGTACCATCCCAACAACCCCGTTCCATATACCGTGCTGCTAGGGCTGCTCGGTAACGAAATAAAGGGTCGCACGCAACCCTCGCCGTCGCTCAAGGCTGCGATAACGTTCATCCGCGCCGACGGCACGATCGGGCAGACCGATGGCACGTCGACCCAGATCATCGACCGCAGCTACGGACCGGGCAAAGCACTGGCAGCCTTACGCGAAGGCAATCGCATGACCGTACTGCATGAGGGCGGCCTCATGCGCATCAACATCGGCACCGAGGATCAGACCATCGCCACATTTAGCATGGGGAACGCCAGTTTCGGCTCCCTCGTAGCGCCTCGCAACACCACCAAAATCCTGTACAACTACGCCCGACAACCCAGCAGTCCAGATGCCATGTTTTTGGATGGCGTCGCCGGGATAATTGAAGGCACAACCGCACGGAAGATACACAACGCGCCAAACCCGATGCAAGTGCTTGGCATCAGCGCCGACGAACGCGCGATGCTGGTAATCAATCAGGGCGGCGATCCATCCTTTCTAGGTGTTCACCTCATCTCGATTGCCACTGGACAGGTGCTCGCAACGCTGCCGTTTGGCGGCGACGGCGTTCCAGCACTGTCTCCAAACCGTCGTATTATTGCGACTCCGTTCACCCGCGACGGACACGCGGACATGGTCGTGCTGTACGATCTCAACAACCAGACGGGAGCACCGCGCAACGTCCCAATCGGACGCACCGGCTGGAACATCACGCAACTCGAATGGTCAAACGATAGCGCCTTAGTGTACGCCCTGGCCTATCCTTCGACCGACATGCCGAAGGGAGAACTGTGGCGCATCGACCCCGCAACTCGCAAAAGCACACTGGTGGCGAGCAACCTGCCGACTGACAGTACCATGATCGGCGTGACGGACGACAATGCGACGCTGATCGCCCAACAAACGGGCAGCGCAATGCTGCTAAACCTGCAAAACGGTCAACGAACGACCTATAGCATCCCACACGATGCCGTCGTCTCCAGTTGGCGCTAGGGTTAACGTACCATCGACCACGGACCACTGGGCATTCAGAGTCTCGCTCTGATTTCTTTAGCAGTAGCGGGCGGTAGAGGACGTATGCAACGTTGGAGAACGGTCAGGCTGAGCGGAGCGAAGCATCTTGCCCAGGCAAGATGCTTTGCTCCGCTCGGAATACCAATCGTTGAGGTTCGGGTGCGTTCGGCGGGACGTTGCACAAGCCCCGGCGGACGATATGGTCCGCTAGTGCCATTTTGAACACGATCATATAATGCATGTGTATGACCAGTGTAAACATCGCGACAGCTTCCATGGCGGCGTCGGCACGCCGCCAAAAAGAAGCGACGACCGCCGACCGTATCGAAACCTGGGTACGCGAGCAATACACCAGCATGTTGATCGTGATGACGATCCTGGTGATCATCATTCACCCCGCGTTTCACTTCATTCTCGAACTCGTCCCAAACATCCCACCGGACTCATTGGGCGTGCGTTTATTTGCAGCGGGCGTGGCGGCGGTATGTCTCGTTCTGGTTCTCGCGTATCCTCCGGCGCGGCGCTGGAGTGCGTGGCTGTCGATTGTTAACGCAGCAACGGCGTTGTCAGTCACACATCTGGTCGTTTTGGATAGCGGCAACTCGCCGATTTATCTCGCTACTGCTCTAACCGCGGTCTATGGCGCGCAGTTGAGCTATATACGCTTGCGTGAATGGCTAATTACGGTCGCCGTCGTCTGGACCTATTACATCTACACATCGGTGATGCGCAACCAGTTCGCCACCCTCGAAGGCTGGGTGCCGCCGCTGTATTTCCTGACCAACTACGTCATTGCATCTGCACTTATCGGCGTTCGCGCTCAACTCCAATACCGCGAGATGCAAGGTCGTATTGCGCTACAACACACCAACGACGAAATGACACTTGTTACCGAACAACTCCACAGCGAATTGGTGTTGGCACGCAACATCCAGCAAAGCCTGCTGCCGCCAGCAGTACGGGCGTGGCCTCGTTTGAACATAGTGTGCGCCAGTCAGCCTGCCCGCGAGGTCGGCGGTGACTTCTATACCTATCATCGCTTCGAGGACGGACGAATCTGTCTCGCCGTGGGGGATGTGTCCGGCAAGGGCGTGTCCGCCGCGTTGTTGATGGCAAGCAGCCTATCATTAGTCAATTCTCACCTCGAACGACACCTCGCCCCCGCTGAACTCGTCGCAGAACTCGACCGATCGTTGCAGCCATACATGCAACCTCGCGGGCAAAACTGCGCGTTGTGCTACCTTGAATTTGACGGGTACCGCTGTGTAATCGTCAACGCGGGAGGCATCCCACCATACATCCGTCATCAGAATGGTACGATCGACTGGCCCGATGTACGAGGGTTCGCGCTCGGTCACGGACTTGGAGCCGACAGCGGGTACCGCTCGATGGAAATCACTGTCGAGCCCGGCGATATGCTTGTCATCATCAGCGATGGCGTCGTGGAAGCCATGGACACCGAAGGGCATATGTTTGGGTTTGATCGCCTGGAACGTTGTATCCAGGCCGGACCAGGCGACAACGCACAGGCCATGCTCGATCATTTGCGCGACGAACTGGAACGCTTCGTGGGGCATACTGAAGCCCATGATGACCTCACCCTACTCGTGGCACGCATCCACGAGTTGCGCCGTCCAGACTGACACATCAGAGATTTGCTCCATCTCTACGTATACCCGGCTCACGATCCCCGCCGTGGTACAGTTGGTGCCATGGCACGACACAATGGTACGGTTTGGATCAGCGACGAGGAGCGAGGGCAATGAGCGTGGTACAGGGTGATGACAACAGTGAAAAGATATTTGACATTGCCATCATTGGCGCGGGACCGGTAGGCATCGAACTAGCGGTGTGTCTACGGCGCGCGGGCATAGACTACATCCATATCGACGCCAAGCAGATAGGCCATACCCTGACGTGGTGGCCGCGAAATACTAACTTCTTCAGTACCACCGAGCGCATCGAGATTGCCGGAATCCCGCTACAAAATACTCACCAGCAACGAACAACAGGCGAGGATTATCTTGTATATCTGCGTGCCATCGTCGAACAATATGATTTGCAGATCAATACGTACGAACGTGTGACCGACCTGCAACGGTTCGGCGACGAGTGGACGCTCACGACCGACAGACGAGGAGCGACGAATCGCTACCGTACTCGTCGCATGGTATTGGCGATCGGCGATATGGAATATCCCAACCGTATCGGCATTCCCGGCGATGACTTACCTCATGTCACTCACTACTTTCGCGATCCACACGATTATTTTCGCCAGCGTCTACTCATCGTCGGCGGCCGCAATAGCGCTGTCGAAGCCGCGCTGCGCTGCTGGCGTGCTGGCGCACAGGTCACGCTGAGCTATCGACGGGCCGAACTTGACGACAAGAGCGTTAAGCATTGGCTATTGCCCGACTTCTACGCGCAGGTCGATGCGGGGACTATCCGCTTCCTACCGGAAACGATCCCGATTGCGATCACACCGACACACGTCGTTCTCGCTCCGACGACCGGCAACGTTTCCGAACAGGTCGAACATCCAGCCGACTTTGTGTTCATGGCAACAGGCTTTTATGGTGACCAGTCGTTGCTGGAACAGGCGGGTGTACTGCTCGAAGGGCCTAACCGCGTACCTGTCTACGATCCAACAACGATGGAAACAAATGTCGGGGGCGTGTATTTGGCGGGAACAGTGGCGGCGGGCGTCCAGCAGCGCTATTCATTGTTCATCGAAAACTCGCACGAACACGTTGGCAAGATCGTGGAAGCCATTACCGGGCGCTGGCCTGACCGCATTGGCGCAGTGGCGGCGCGGACCTATAGCCTCCCCCTGCACGACATCATAGCGAATTAAGTTGCCCCACGACAATTCAGCACACGCGGGGATGTGACGCTTCATTCCCCGCGTGTGCATTTGCTCCCGCAGCACGAATAAGCCGTTCTGTTGTCAACATTTTTGTCGCACTTCTTGTATCAATGGTGGCTGTCATCATCACCTACTCCGTGGTGAAATAGTAGTGCGTCGCTATCCCTTCGAGCTACAAGACTTATGCTATGACGTGTGGCTCCGTGGAAACATTCGACGGTCGCAAAAAAAGGACAATTTCCAAAGGATTAGCGTCATGGAAGATCAACCCAACCTCCCAGTATTTGTGATGGTGGCTGAGGAAGCCCAGCCTATGCCGATGCAAGGTGCCACAGTTACCTCGATCGCCACCAGCATCCATACTGGTGGGGCATGGTCGCTCGTCAAGTACACAGCGCCACCACACTATACTGGACCACCGCTCCATTGGCACCAGCACACCATGGAAGCATTCTATATACTAGACGGTACGTTAGCTTTTACGTTGGGTGAGCGCACGATCACAGCGTCGGTGGGAGCTTTCATCTTAGTACCTCCAGGGATCGCACATACCTTTTTAATCCAACCGCCGCGTCTGCGTCATATCTCGTATGGTTTTCGCCTGGGGGCCACGAGCAATATTTCCAGGAGGTCGCGCTGCTCGGCGGCATCGAACCTGGCATCCCTGCAATAGATGACGCGATCGTGAATGCCCTCAACCAGAAATATGACCAGTTTGTTGTGCCGGCGGTGTAAGGAGACTCTCTGGATATCAAGCGATTCCTCGGGCCATCACCCAACGCGGTGTATCCCATGCCCAGGGTTCCGTCAACGTCGTGAAATCTGTCATCCTGAACCGCAGTGAAGGATCTCTCCGAAGCAGAGACAGACTCTTGTGCCCAGCAGGCGCCCACTCGGAGTGACAATATCGCGGGAAATCATGCTCTGGCTCGGACTTTGACAAAGCCCTGATCCCATGCCGTACAATCCAAGCGTATGTCATCTTAAAAAACATCCTGACCAATTTCAACATCATCGTCTGCGATTACACCTAGTACGACGATTTCGACGATCCCTTGCGCTTCGAGCAAAATGTCGGGTATAACTTCGACTTCATTGGCGAACCATCAATCATCGGTACAGTTTACTCAATCGCATCGAGCGTTACCCCCATCATGAACGGCGACAACCACCGCGCTGGTTGGTTCACAAACTATCCTTTTCCAGTGTTTGGTTCGGAGTGGGAAGCCGCGATGCCGGAGACGAGGGCATTCACAGGCGACACTATGATCGGTAACGATGTACGGTTCGGATTCGAGACAGTGCTGATGCTGGTATCAAGGTGGGCGATGGCATAATCGTCGCCACTAAGGCAATCACACGCGTGATGTGGAACCCTATAGCGTCGCCAGTGGCAATCCCGCCAAGCCAAATCGCTTGCGTTTCAAGTCGCATACTATTGCAGAGCTCCTAAAGATTCGTTGGTGGGATTGGGAACCGGCCAAGATCGTATCTAACGTTCGGAGCGTTTGCGGGGGAAACATCGATGCATTGCGTGCCACATGCAGATGCTAAGCATTCCATTTTCATGAGAATGGCGTGAACGATCGATTACGAACACCACCCCCCGGTCGTGTCATGCGTCGATCGGTCACGCCAACCTGACTGGTGCTATGCACCAGTCAGAATCAGTATACGCAAATTTTAACCGCATTGGAATGACAAAAAGGGATGAATTTCATCACTATAGTCGATCAAATTTGCCACTCCGAACGTTCGCACTTTCACATTCCTTACACGAGATGCCCCAGGCGGGTAGCCTTTGCCTCAGCACGAAGGATAAGTTCCGACGCCAGGAAGCAATGCGCCTGAGACATCGCAGTTTCAGTCCGATGGTGAATATCGTACAGCAATTGTGAGCCATAGGGCATATGATCGGGGTCGACTGCCACACGCTGCATGCCTTTGCCATCGACCAAAAACAGGTGGCTACCACCTGGCTGTCCAGCGATATCCACGTTCTTGCGGATTTCGATGTAGCCATCGGTACCAAGGATGGTCAAGCGCGTGTCACCCCACGTCGGTAGGCCATCCGGCGTGAACCAGTCAACACGAATATAGCCTGTGCCACCGTTGCCCCGGACCATGACATCGCCCCAATCCTCAAGTTCCGGGTATTGTGCATGGTGATAATTTGCTACTTGCGCCGCCACAACCTCGGCCTCGGTCGAGCCCGTGAAGAACAAAAATTGATCGGCCTGGTGCGAGCCAATGTCGGTGAGGATACCGCCGTAGCGTTCGCGCTGGAAAAACCAACTGGGGCGTGATGGAAGGTTGAGGCGGTGCGGACCTAGCCCGATCGTTTGCAGTACACGCCCGATTGCACCGGACTGGACCAATTCACCAGCACGCACGGTCGCGGCGTTCTCGAACCGTTCGCTGTAGCAGATCGAGTAGATCCGTCCGGTCGCCGCCTGTACGCGCCGTGCTTCCTCTAACTGTTTGAGCGTCGTAAACCCCGGCTTGTCGCTCATGTAATCCTTGCCGTGCTGCATCGCAGCGACACCGATTGCAGAACGTTCGCTGGGAATCGCCGCACTGACGATCAGGTCAATCGACAGGTCTTCGAGCAAGGCATCGGCGGACATCGCGACGGGAACGTGCGGAAACGTGCGGACGAAGGACGCCAGCAGGTCCGGCTCGGTAGCCCACACGCCAACGCACAACGCGCCCGCACGTTCCAGCAGCGTGACCTGACAGTATATATGGCTATGGTTGATGCCGATCACGCCGAAGCGCACGGGAGGCTGCGGTGGTGTCATTGCATTTTCCATTGCACGAACGGGCGCAGATGCCGCACGAAATGACGTTCCAGGTTTGCGGCGTAGGCATCGGGGTGATCGCGCAACAGCGTTATCAGACGCTCGTAATACGGCAATGATCCGTCCGCGGCACGCTCGCGCAACACCGAACCAAATGTGACGTGAAGGATCTCGCGGGCATCGTGCTGGTCGAGCATTGCAGCGAGCTCGTCATCGGCAACCTGTTCGGGCATTGGTGCGCGGTCCAGCCGTGCCGATACATGATAACTCGCCCGGTCGGTTTCGTAGCGTTCGCGGGCGAACGTATAGATCGCACGGAAGAACACCGGATCGAGTTCTGCTACAGTATGCAAGGCTTCCAGATAACTTGTTCCAGCTGTCTTGAGATGCACCAGTCCGCGTGTGAGGCGCGCCGCGATCGGATAAATTTTGAACTTGTCCGAGCCGGAATGAAGGCTGAGTTTGTAAGGTCCGTTGCTGGCGGCTATAGCGGCATGCACCGCGAAATCAGCCTCGAACGTATCCAGGTCGCCAATGTAATCGACACCTTTCTCGAAGTCGCCGACGTAGCGGGGAGCAAGACTGACCCATTCGACCCCCAACCGACGGAGTTCTGTCACGATGAAGAAATGTTCGGCGTGGCTGGTGGGCAAGTCTGTTTCGTCAACCGACACTTCAAGTTCGAACGGACGATGGCCAATAGCCGAACGCAGATGGCGGAACATCGTCACAACATGGGCGACGGCACGCCCATACTTCACTGCCGCTTGGAGGGTGATCGTCGCGTCGAAGTTGATACGATACGCCCCCACATGAAATGTTTGACCGCTATAGGCATGTACCATCGCGTCGGCACTCGTTTCGAGCGTCCCCCACGGCAACTGCGCATATAACTCGTTCAATAGAGCGCCGGTCGCTTCGGCGGCACGGTTATCGACGTGTTCACCGGGATCGATGGTAAAGAAGGTGTAGCCAGCCGCGACGCACACATCGATGTCGGCAGGCGTCTTGAGGTGATCGGCATCGGCTCCAAAGCCGTCGCGCCAACCCTCGGCGAATACTCCCCAGGTCGCATCGTCCATCACCTGCTGCGCGGTGCGTCCGGTGCGCGTCATCTCGCGGATCGACTGTTGGGGAAAGATCGGCGCGACATCGCCACCCACCGTCCGCACGGCGCGCACATGTCCCGGCGTCGCCAACCCAAGGCGGTCGCCCATACCCGCCGATGTCCGTAATCCCAATGGTTGTGGACGCAGCCAGGGCAAATGTTCGCGCAGCACGGCGATATTTGCGGCATCGGCAGAGCCTATGAGCAGCGTGCCGGAGCCTTCAGGACGACGTTCGCCTTGTAACGCCGCCAGCACAGGCGCATCATCGGGAGCAAGCACCACTAACCGATAGCTGCCCTCAACGGTCGTGAGGCCATACTCGACGCCTTCGGCAACGACGACAGATCGCGGCAGGATCGGAAGAGCGTCGAGGTGCAGCAGCGCCGCATCGACGGTTGGTTGTGATTCATTCATCTTGTTTGTACGGCCCCATGTAATCTATTCGGCATGACCAGAACGTATACTACCCGCCGACCCCAAGCGCACGGTGTCCGTGTTCGCCCATGACCTGCCAGGGACGAACGGCTCATTCGAGCCGGTAGGCACGGCGTGCCAACCCCACCGCACAATCCTGTGCCATCGCTAGCGCGTCCTCTTCATCGATGACGCCCGACACCAGCATGCCCGCCAGCCAATCACAACTCACCCGTCGCCATACGTCGTGTCGTGCCGGAATCGACGCAAACGCGCGGGTATCGTCGTTGAATCCGGCTGTGTTATACAGCCCTGCGGTTTCGACCACGCGGTCGAAATAGCGGCGCATGCCATTCACACTGTCATAAAACCACCAGGGCGGACCCAACAACACTGCCGGATAGTGCCCTGCCAGCGGCGCAAGTTCGCGACTGTACGTACTTTCGTCGAGCGTAAACAGAATTAACCGAAAACGCTCATCGTTGCCGAACTCGTTCAGTAACGTCCGTAAGCCTCGCGTCCATTCTGTCGCGACAGGAATATCCGCTCCCGCGTCGGCACCAAAACGGTCGAACACTACTCTATTATGATTACGCAGACTTCCAGCGTGCAATTGCATCACGAGGCCGTCCTCGGCGCTCATGCGTGCCATTTCCAACAACATGTGGGCGTTAAAGCGTGCGGTGCTTTCGGCGTCGGCATGTCCGCGTAACGCCGCATCAAAGAGGAGCGTTGCCTCGTGGTCAGTCAGACGTTCGGTGTGCGGTGATAGCGCACCATGGTCAGTGGCCGTCGCTCCCATCTCCTTAAAAAACGCCCGGCGTTGTTCGAGAGCTACGATTAAGTGTGCATATGTAAGTATGTCGATACCGGCGAGCGCACCCAGCTGCTCGATCTCGGCGTGCCAATTCGGAGCCAGCAAATTAACGACGGCATCAGGTCGAAAGGTCGGCTTGACGTTCATACCCTCGACGTCACGCAATGTCTTGTGATGTTCGAGCGGCGATGTAGCGGCGTCGGTCGTGCAAAGCACTTCGAGCCCAAACCGCTTGTACAGTGCACGAGGCGCCCATTCAGGCTGCGCCAGGCACGCGGCGATCTGGTCATAGATCGACTGGGCGTTCACGCTTTGTAGCTTCTCTGTCACCCCAAAGACGTTGACCAGTTCATCTTGCAACCATAATCCGGTCGGTGTGCCGCGAAACAGATAGAAATGGTCGGCGAAACGCTGCCAGATTCGCCGGTGATCGGTTTCCACCTGTGTGCCGTCACGGGATGCAACGCCGAGGCTTTCCATCGGCACGCCCTGGCTGTACAACATGCGCACGACATAGTGATCAGGAATAATGAGCAAATCGGCGGGTGAGCCGAACGTGTACGCGGCATTCGCCAGCCACGCGGCGTCCACATGTCCATGTGGGGATACCAGTGGCACATCTTTGACGGTGTCGTATAGCCGGCGTGCTTGTAATCGTTGTTGGGGATCGGGACTAAAACATCGATTTTCGGCAAGTGTCCAGTTCATTTTCATCGTTCCGAGCACTGGCACGGTCGTCGGACCGCCCCGGTGGTCGTTTCTCCTTTGAACGCACGACATCAACACTCAACGCTGACGCTAATGGCTATATTCGTGCAATCTCTACGATTCGTCAATGCTGCGAAGAATGCGGAAATAGGATCGCTCAGCCACCGTTCGTGCAACCTAGCCGGGCATCGAGCAGCCATGCTTCGTCGCTCGCCGCGATGGACGGACCATAGCCACCAGTTAGAAGCACGCGCCCACCGTCCAGCAGCGCCGATGCAGCAAACCTGCGCGTCGCGCTCGCGCCCACAACACAGAAGGAGTGCGTTGCAGCATCGTACACCTCGACCACCCTCGCACCACCGGCGACAAGCACCCGCCCATCAGATAACAGAATCGACGTACCTTGATGTTTGTACCGTGTGGCATGCATGGGTGCAACGGCGTAAAACACGTTCCGCGCAGGATCGTATACTTCGGCGCTACGATATGCTCCTCGTTCGTCGCGCTCATCGGCCCCACCGGTAATCAATACCGTGCCGTCAACCAGCGCGGTCGCATCGTGCTTATGGCGTCGTATCGTCATCATGCCAGCGAACGAAAACGTGCCGGACACTGGATCGTAGAGTTCTGCGCTCTGGTAGATTTCGACCGCTGAACGGCGGCCCTGATGACCGCCCGCCACAAGTACGCGACCATCCGATAATACGGTCGCGGTATGCGATTCACGCATTGCACTCATTACACCTGTTGCGGTAAATGTACCACTCGTTGGATCATAGAGTTCCGCAGAACGCAGAAACGTCCAGCCATCACCAACGCCACCAGCGATCAGCACACGTCCGTCGTGTAGTACGACTGCGACATGTCCACTCCGTGCAGTGATCATCTCACCGGCAAGCGTAAACGATCCGGTGCGGGGATCGTAAATTTCAGTGCTGCGTAGATACGAACCGTCGAAGCCACCCGCTATCAGCACTTTGCCATCGGGGAGCAGCGTGGCGGTGTGCGACGACCGCGCCGCGTGCATGGCACCAGTCAATCGAAATGCGTATATAGCGGGATCGTATAGCTCAGTGGTGGCGAGGCTGCGTTCACCGGAGGCGAAACCACCCGCCAGCAGCACCCGACCATCGGGCAATGTCGTTGCCGTGTGGGCAGCACGCGATGCAGTCATGGTGCCCAGTGGCAGCACGACTTTCGAGCTACCTGTGCGGTCGTCATTACGCGCCAGCACCGGAACAGCGAAAGCAGAAAGTTGAAGGCAGAATACTGCGGCGAGCGCAAGGATAAGCAACCTCAAACGGCTCATTTACATCCTCCCGCAATGAACGCCACCAGGGTCAAACACCGTCATGACACTAGATACCGAGGCTAGTATGCCCGAACCATTGCCCGGTTCCTTGGTCGTTCGCGTGTCCAGGTATAGTATACGTTCATGGCACAACCCATCTACATACAGCAATGTTCACATGCCACATCGCGGTAACGATACGTCACCTGATTGCAGGCAAGACTAATGCACCTTAACCATGACGACGACAGGCTTTTCACTGCTGTGTGGCACTTTCAGGGTGAGAATGTTATGTTCCGGTAGCCATTGCCAGCCGCTGGTAGCGCGGTCGAGCGCAAGGTTCGCCGACATTGCCACACCATCAGACGTTACAGAACGTGGCTGTGTATCGGTGGTTAGAATAGTATAACTATACTCGTCTGCCCGATAAACCAGAGCGAGCGTCACTGCGGCTTTCTCCAAATGCGCTTCGACCACAGTTGCGGTGGATAGCACCTTGACGGCATCATCACCGGCGCCAACGGTTTGCACCCAAAGATCCACAAAAACATCAGCGGGTAGGAAGTCGGCGGGTACGAACGGACGCGGTGCAAGCAGATGCTTGTCCATGCGATAGTTAGTGAAAACCTGCCCCCGCAGTGGTACCTGCTGTTCGACTATCACGACGTAGCCCTGGCGCTCGAAGAACGGTCGTGCTGTGATGCTCGCTTCGGTGAACATGCGCTTGATGCCGCGTTCGCGGGCAGAGCGCTCCACAACTTCCAATAGATGCTTTCCAACCCCCATGCCTTGTCGGTCCTTGTGGACGTAGAACCGGTCGAGATGCCCGTCGTCCTCCCAATCCGCGAACCCGACAATCTCGTTATCCTCGTCGGCGACGAACGTATGGTGCGCGACCAGGCTTCCCAACCACAGATCGTAATCCATACGGTCAGGAGCCCATGCAGCGACCTGCGCGTTGTCGTAGTCCCGAATATTGATGGTGCGAACCGTATCATGGAACAGCGCCATGATCGCGGCAGTATCAGCGGGGACAAAGGAACGGATGCGAACAGCCATAGCGTGTCCTTTGGCATAATGGGCGAAGCTATTGCGTGCGAACTATACAAGCACTGCGATTGATTGTAGCGTACCCATAGACCAGCGGCAATCTCAGCAACCGTCCAACATTCTCCAGTCATGGGTAATTATAGATACAGCCAAATCTGATATTCTTCTTCGATTTGGCATTAAGCTGTATCAAGGAGCATATCTTGCGCCTTTTTGTCGGCTCGACCGCTTGGTGAGTTCGAGCGGACGCTGGTATGTTACCAGCAACGACATTCAACAGCAGTTCGAACAGTTACCATCGACTGCATAAGGAAGCCCAATAAATGAAGCGACAGTTTTGGTCAGGCGCTATTGCCCTGATGTTGCTGGCAGCATGCGGTGGCAGCACAACGCCTACATCCACATCCGTACCTGTGACCGAAGCGACGAGCATGGTGGCACCCACAGTAATAGCCATGGAAACGGCAATGGTAGCCTCGCCCACCGTCGCGGTGGCCACCCTGGTACCGACGGTCACCACCGAACCGACGATGTTGGCCGACGCCACCACAACGGACATGATGGAGATGACAGCCGAACCCACGACGGGCGCGATGGATTCCACCACTGGACCGGTTGCTGCTGGCAACCCCGGCGATTCGGCTGCTCAGCAACTGATATTGAACGCCATGCGCAAGCAATTCACTGGCGGCCCGTTCCGCTCGGAAACGATCATTGAATCTACCGGTCAAGCCTACACTGTCCAGGGTGAGTTCATACCGCCGAGCCGCATGCGTGCGTCGAGCGCCATGGGCGGTGTGAGCACTGACATGATCATCATCGACGACAAGATGTGGAGCAAGACGGGCGATCAGTGGACCGAAGTCCCAGGCGGCGGGATGAACATATCGCAGATGATGGGTGATATGCTGATGGACCCGGAAGCCAACGGCTTGCAAATAATCAACGCCCAATCCGCTGGCACGGAAGATGTTTAAACGGTGTGAACGCTGCCGTCTTTACCTATGACAGTGTGTACACTCTCGAAAACCAGTCCATTGCATCAACGGGCAAAATCTGGATCGATGCCTCTAGCGGCTTACCAATCAAGGCAGAAAGCGAGGGGGATGCCAACGGCATCTCCACCAAGACAACCCAGACGATCACCTACGACTCGCGGATCACCATCGAGCCGCCGACACAGTAGCGCGGATGCTCGACCACTGACGATCGACCCCGACGTTGCTTCCGCATTACATGCAACAGCCTATCGAAGATCTTCGGTGGGCTGTTGCGTGTAATACGGTTCCAACAGCGTGATCATAGATGCTGCTCCAACATCCGCCATTGTGTGAGATGAATGTCGCTCACGCGGCGAGGGGCTATTCTAGCTTGATCGCAAGCACTTCCACCGTCTGGACACGACCTTCCCGCCAGACAGTCCACATATAGAAATAGGCAATCAGACACGATTGCTCTCGAGCCGTCGTCGCCATGCGGCATCATTAACCTCTTTGCAAGCAGCGTACTCATGCTATTCCCCATCCTGCTGCCCAGCGTCGAGCATAGTGGGAAGCTAGCCCTTTGCCGATGGAACACCAATGGCAAGACAGGGTTGGCGTAAACCGGGGAATTATCCCCGAACGCCATCAGGAATTATCCTCTGGTGAGGGGCAGGGCTAAATTGTATTCTACATACGCGGGAACATCTGCTCCCCGACGTGCATGGCGTGCCGTTGGAGGGAGCGAACGGTCCACCGCTGTTAATGACATGATGTTTGGCACGGTACATCGATGCTAGCGCTGCGCAGATAGATCTTTTGGAGGCATACACGTTGGAATTTGGCATAGGCGTTTGGGTGGCGTTCAACCTTTTCGTATTGGCGATGCTCGCGCTCGACCTGGGCGTGTTTCATCGACATACGCACGAAGTTTCGGTCAAAGAAGCGGCAATCTGGAGCGTGGTCTGGATTTCGCTGTCCATGATCTTCAATGCGGTTCTGTATTTCTGGCAAGGTTCGGAAATCGCGTTGCAGTTCTTTACCGGCTATCTGATCGAAAAGTCGCTGAGCGTTGATAACATCTTTGTGTTCGTGCTGATTTTTGGCGCGTTCGCCGTACCGAAAGCCTACCAGCATCGCATCCTGTTCTGGGGTATCCTGGGCGCGTTAGTCATGCGTGGTGCGCTGATCTTCGCGGGCGCGGCCTTGCTGGATCGCTTCCACTGGATCATCTATGTGTTTGGTGCGTTCCTGGTGTTCACCGGTATCCGCATGGCTTTCCAGTCCGACCACGCCATTTCTCCCGAAGAGAACAAAGTCATCAAGTTCGTCCAGCGCTTCGTGCCGGTGGCCACTGACTACAAAGGCGACCGTTTCTTCCTGCGTCGTGCAGGCAAGTTGATTGCGACGCCGTTGTTCCTGGTGCTGGTGTTGGTTGAATCGACAGACCTTGTGTTCGCAGTTGACTCGATTCCAGCGATCTTCGCAGTGACACAGAATCCGTTCATTGTTTATACATCGAACGTATTCGCCATCTTAGGTTTGCGCTGCGATGTACTTCCTCCTTGCAGGGGTGATGGACAAGTTCGTCTACCTCAAAGTCGGCCTTGCGGCAGTTCTGACGTTTGTTGGTGTCAAGATGCTGGTCGTCGCCTTAGGCTTCCACATTCCGACGCCGCTCTCGCTGGCTGTGATCATCGGTATCCTGGCAGTCTCGGTCATCGCCTCATTGATCAAGACGCGCAATGACGACAAGACCAATGACAGCAATATGGTCACGACAAACCCGGTACAATAGCAGCATCCGGCGACCGTAGCATGCGTATACGGGTTTGGAGGCGACGTTATATCATCGGGACATGATGAAAAACCGCAAACGCCCGCAACGACGTGGCGTGTACTCCTTCGATTGCGCTGGCCTCTGGCTAGCGCAATTGCCATTGCCTTCGCGTTCGGTCAACTGTTCGAAACCCTCCTCGTCAGTGGTGCACACACGCGCTCATTTCTGGTAATGGATGTTATTGGCTGGGGTCTTTTGGGCGGGCTTGCGGTTTGGCTGAGTTTGACCTGGGTAGGGCGCCAGGAACACCGCTACCAGCAAAGCATTACCCGATCGTTGCACGAACAACAGGCCCTCAATAATCGCCTGCAGCGCGCCAACAAACATTTGACCCTGCTCAGCGACGTGAACCGCCGCATCGCCGACTCTGCATCGCTTGACGAGATACTGGACGCCGCTCTCAGTTTTCCAAGGCGGTTATTACCGGTAGGGGCTGGTGTCCTCTCGCTCAACGACGCTACTGGGCCGATTGAAGCCCGCCGCGAAGGCGTGACGCCCGACGAACTGGCCGAGCTACGACAGCGTTGTGGCATCGTGCTGCCCACCTTTGACCAACGCCATCTGCGTATCTTTCGTGACGACGATCCCCTTCCTGTATTCTGCTACCGTTGCATGACGGGCAGACGCAGATCGGCTACGCGGAATTATATTTCGACAATGCACCCGATCTACCTGCACGATGAGCAGGAATTGCTCGAAACCATCGCCAGTGAAATCGCCGAAGCGGTGGTCAGCGCCCGGCGACGTTCGAGCGAAGAACGGTCGATTTATGAACTCGAACGTGCCATCGCCGACGAACGAGCGCGTATTTCACGCGATATCCATGACGGCATCACACAGACGCTCGCGTTTCGGCGTATGCGCGTCGACCTGTGGCTCGACTGGCTCGATAGCGATCGTGAGCAACTTCGCACCGAACTGATCGAATCCAAGCAGCTGTTGCGCGAACAGATCAGCGAGCTCCGGCGGGCAATCTTCGCGCTACGTCCGATCCAGTTCGACGAACTGGGATTCGTCGGCGGTCTTCACCGCTACATCATCGAATTTGCGGGACAGCATGGGTGGCTCGTTGAAGTCGATCTGGCTGGCGCGCCATCGACGCTTTCGCCAGCGCTTGAGGCGACGATGTTCAGGGTGTTGCAGGAATCGCTGACAAACATCGCTAAACATGCTCATGCGACGCACGTGGAGGTGATAATGGATCAGATCGACCGGGGATTGCGCTTGACTGTCCGAGACGACGGCTATGGTTTCGCTCCTGGCGAAACCGTGGAACGTGAAGGGCAGCATGTTGGCATTCGGCAGATGCATGAACGCTTGAACTCGGTCCACGGTCAGTTGACGATCCTTAGCAATCCCGAAGAAGGCACAGAAATTCGGGCATGGGTGCCGCTGGGATGACCACCAATGACCGCCGACTGTCCATTGAAAATGCGGGTTGACCAAACAGCGATACATGCTCGATCGTCCGTTTCATTGATTTGTGTTGGACACTACTTCTGTGATAGTGTCGTTCATCATTTACGGTCGCCCGGCATCGGTCCTCAGTAGCAATCTCTAAGGAGCGCATTATGATACGATTGGTTCTTGCCGACGATCACCGCATGTTTCGGCAGGGGTTGCGTGAACTGATCGAACGCAAAACCGATTGGCAGGTTGTGGGTGAGGCCGCGACCGGCACGGAAGTCCTGCCGTTGGTGGAGCGGCTTGAACCCGACATCTTGCTGCTCGACATCCAGATGCCGGAAATGAGCGGCGTCGAGGTAGCTCAACGGCTGGCGCAAACGCACCCACATATCAAGATCGTGATGCTGACAATGTATCGCGAGGATCAACACCTGGTCGATGCGATTCAGGCAGGAGCGCGTGCCTATCTGCTCAAAGATGCCGACGCTTCGGAACTGATCTCGGTGATCAACCGTGTGGCACGCGGCGAGTTTGCGCTCGACCCGGCGCTCACCGCTCGCATCTTCGACACGATCCGGCGCACGCGTAAGGAGCAGGAAGCGTTGCAACTCACGCCCCGCGAGCGCGAGATTTTGCAATTGCTCGCCAGCGGCGATGACAACCGCACCATCGCTTCCAAGCTCAACCTTTCAGAAAAAACGGTCGGCAACCGCCTCAGCGAAGTATTTCAAAAGCTAGGCGTATCCAACCGCACCCAGGCGGCGTTGGCAGCAATTGAACGTGGGGTGATCGCGCCCAATCGGAGAGTCGGTGACTAGTGACGGGCGACCACAGGACTCGTCTTTAGAGATCTTTCATGCGTGCCGCGCACACAATCATGATGAAAAGTATAGCCATATCCAGTGTTCGGAGCTCATATCAAAGAGGTCAAATCAGACCGGCAACGAAACAGTTCCGAGCATCTCACATCAGGCTTTGCCTAGCCCTGCTCATGGTATCATGACCCAAAATATATAGCGCATCGATATAACTTCCACTACCCTATGCTCACAGCCTGGAGACGATATGACGACCTATCCTGCCGAGGTTTGGCGCTCTTTATTGACGCCACAAAGTTTTCTCGATCGTAGTGCCGCCGTGTTTCCCGAACGCACGGCGATAGTGTATGGAACACAGCGGCGAACCTATCGCGACCTCGCCACGCGCGTGAATCGCCTGGCGAACGCGCTGCGGGCTGCGGGCGTGCAAAAGGATGATCGGGTCGCCTTTTTGTGTCCCAATATCCCACCGTTGCTAGAAGCACACTTCGCCGTCCCATTGGCAGGCGGCGTGTTAGTGGCGATCAACACGCGTTTGAGCGCCGACGAAATCCACTATATCCTGCGGCACTCTGGCTCACAAATTCTGTTCGTCGATGCCGAACTCGCACACCTGGTCGCGCCCCGACGCGCCGAACTCGAACAGCTTGGCACGATTGTGGTCATCAACGACGACCAGGTATCACCCTTCGAGTCCGCACTCCCTGGCCCAGACTACGAAGCCGTTCGTCGCGGCTGGCAGCCCCGCACCCGCTCACGTCGCTGCTCGTGAACGAAGAAGATACGATCAGCATCGACTACACCAGCGGCACGACCGGACAGCCGAAAGGCGTGATGTACACCCATCGCGGCGCTTACCTCAACGCGCTCGGCGAAGTGCTGGAAACAGGCTTGACAGCGACAGTGTCTATCTCTGGACACTGCCGATGTTCCACTGCAATGGCTGGTGCTTTCCGTGGGGCGTTGTCGCGATGGGAGCGACCCATCTCTGTCTTCGCAAACTTGAGCCTCGTCTCATCCGGGTCTGGTGCGCGAGGAGCGCGTGAGCCACTTTTGCGCCGCGCCGACCGTCCTGATCATGATGCTCAACCACCCTCGATCGCCGACCGACCACTTGAACGCCAGGTGACCGTCATCACCGCCGCCGCGCCACCGTCGCCCACAGTATTCAGGCGGTCGAGGAACTTGGCGCGCGCATCATCCATGTGTACGGTCTGACGGAAATGTATGGACCGCACAGCGTCTGCGAGTGGCAGCACGAGTGGAACGATCTACCCGATCGAGCAACGTGCGCGCTGAACGCACGGCAGGGCGTGCCTACATCCACGCCGCCGAGATGCGCGTGGTTGACGACGAGTTGAACGATGTTCCCGCCGACGCCGAAACGCTCGGTGAGGTCATCATGCGCGGCAACAACGTCATGCTGGGCTACTTCGCCGACCCCGAAGCGACCGCACGCGCCTTTCGTGGCGGCTGGTTTCACAGCGGCGATCTGGCGGTGATCCATCCTGACGGCTACATCGAACTGCGCGACCGCTGAAGGACATCATCATCAGCGGCGGCGAGAACATCTCGACGATCGAGGTCGAGCGAGCGATCTATCAGCATCCCGCCGTGCTTGAAGTCGCCGTCATCGCCATCCCCGACCCGTTGTGGGGCGAAGTTCCGAAGGCGTTCGTGACGCTCAAGAACGGGGCGACGCTGACCGAGGACGCCTTGATCGCGTTCTGCCGCGAACGCCTGACGGGCTTCAAGTGTCCCAAAGGCGATCGATTTCGGCGACCTCCCCAAGACATCGACCGGCAAAATCCAGAAGTTCCGCCTGCGCGAGCAGGAATGGGCGGGCGCGGAGAAGCGCATCAACTGACACAACTTGGTAGCCGTCGTACTTCGTGCTATTTGCGCCTCAAAGTCACGACGGGTATCAGCGACCCGCGACCGCCTGGAAGCAAAAGCTCATCGGTAGACCCGCATGGCGCATTCGTGTTGGCAACGATCGAGTGATCTATGCAATCGATGATACGCAGCCTGTCGTCACAGCCATTGCTGCGGGGCATCGTAGTTATACGTAGGGCTGAGACCCTGGTAGCAGTCATCGCTAACCGGGTGGATTACGCCATCGCAGAAGGAGCCAAGGGTATGGCAACCGCAATCCGAACGGAATACCGCACGATCCTGGTCGAAACGACCGACCGTATCGCATACGTCACGATGAATCGCCCTGAACGGCGCAACGCGCTGTCGCTCGAACATATGAACGAACTGATCGAAGCACTTCAAGCCATCGGCAGCGATCCCGCCATCGCCGTGGTCATCGTGCGGGCGAACGGCACGGTCTTTAGTTCAGGCCACGACCTGCGCGAAATGCGCGGCGAATCGCCGGAGTTCTACCAGCACCTGTTCGACGTTTGTACCGAGTTGATGGAATGTGTCCAGGCGATCCCGCAGCCAGTGATCGCCCAGGTGCAAGGCATCGCGACAGCGGCGGGCTGCCAACTGGTGGCATCCTGCGACCTCGCCGTAGCCTCCGAGGATGCACGTTTCGCGACACCCGGCGTCAAGATCGGGTTGTTCTGCTCGACGCCGATGGTGGCGCTCAGTCGCGCTGTCGGACGCAAGAAAGCCCTCGAAATGCTGCTAACGGGCGAGTTCATCAGCGCCGAGGAAGCCCGCGCCGAAGGGCTGGTCAACAAGGTCGTTCCCGCCGCCGAACTCGAAGCGGCGACCCTGACTATGGCACAGCGCATCGCCGGTGCCAGCCCGCAGGTCGTCGGCATCGGTAAGATTGCGTTTTATCGTCAGCTTGATCTGCCGCAGCACGACGCCTATGCCTACGCCAAGGACGTGATGACGCGGAACGCATCGCTGGATGACGCGCAGGAGGGCATCGGCGCGTTTCTGGAGAAGCGCACGCCGCAATGGACCGGAACCATCGTGCCGAACGAGGGATAAACGCCACTCACAATTATGTCAAACAGCCCTGACAAATATCCAGGGCTGTTTGTTGTGGTACGTCGTAAGCTTTACGCTCCGGCGCGAAAGTCCGGGATGGTCACTGGCTCGCCGCCGCGCAACGACGATTCGTTGGCGCAGATGCCCGGTGCGGTCCAATCCGCCGAGGTATACGCATCGACGGCGGGAGGGCGGTTCTCCACGATCGAGCGCACGAACTCGTGGGCGAGGTGCGGATGCGAGCCGTGGTGTCCGCCATCGGTGAAGTGCGCGATTGGCTTCGGCAAGCGGTCGGCATAATCAGGAATCTTCACACGCTCGGATGCAATCGGGCGTCCGCGCACGGTGGGGTCCTGCGGTCCCATGGTGAACACAAACGGATCGTCATGCTCGAAATCCCACTGAAAGCCACCCTTGTCCCCATAGACGGCGAAGGTTTCGGCATACGGATGCGTCACCTGGAACCACGAGCGCGACACTTCGGCGACCAGGTTCTGATCCGCAAGTTGGAACAAGCCGGTTTGCAGCGGAAACTCGTTGCCACCGGGCATCTGAATATCCGGGCGCAGACGGCCCGAGCCCATGCAACTGACCTTTACGGCGCGAGTTTTCACCAGCGCCAGCAGTGGTGCGATCGCGTGTGTCGCGTAGTGCATCGGCGGCTGAGCGCGCCAGTAGTCGGGGAAGTTACCTTCCAGATCCTGATAGTAGATGCTACGAAGGAACGTGAGCGTACCGAAGTCACCGCGCTTGTACATCTCCTCAGCGTAGAGGTACTGGCGGGTGTAGGCGCACGTTTCCATCATCATGTAGTTCTTGCCCGACGCCTTTTGCGCCGCGATGATGCGCCACAAATCCTCTATCGTGGTCGCCATCGGCACGGCGCAGGCGCAGTGCATACCAGCGCCAAGGATGGCAAGCGTTTGCTCGACGTGGTACGGCACGGGCGACAACAGGTGCACCGCATCGTACGACCCATCGGCGATGATCGCCTCCAGGCTGGTGAAGCGTTCCGTAATACCCAGCTGCTCGCCGACTTCCTTGAGGCGGCTTTCGCTCGGATCGCAGATGGCAACGCCAGTTACATCAGGGTGAGCCTGATAAATCGGCGCGAATTCGGCTCCAAAGCCGAGACCGACGACCGCTATTCGCATAATTGTTGCTCCTGAAGGGACGGCATGTGCCAGCCGCCTCAAACGATAGATTTAGGGCTTCTCGCCCGGAGCCAGCACCCGACAGCCGGGAAGATCGCGTAGCAAGCGCTCTGGTCCGGCTGGCGAATACACGATAACCGCGCGCACCGGCTCCGTTGCCAATGTTGAAAGTCGAGTGGTACACGCTTTCGGGAATGTAGATACATGCTCCCGCCGTCACCTTCACCGGCGGTTCGTCATCGATCATCTGCTCGGCTTCACCCGACAGGATATAGATGATCTCCTCGGACCCTGGGTGATTATGGCGAGCATGTCCACCGCCGACGCCGATCTCGACGACGCCAAAGCTACCGAATTGCATGCCCGTCACGGCAGGTTCGCTGAGAACGCGCAACGCGCCCCAATCGAACGCGATGGTTTCGACATCAGCTTCGGTTGTAATGAATCCTGTTCCAATTTGAGACATCGTTGTACTCCTTATAGTCCGACCGACGACCAATCAGGACGAACGCCTGACCACCGCAGAACGGAAAAGGTACTATGTATCAGACCCCACCGATCCTACGTGGTCATTTGCTGTCCGCTCCCCTTTCTCCGATGGTCGGTCGTACGTGGTCGGCGATCCGCTACTTCACCTTCAGTTCCTTGAAGCTGCGTGTTTGCGATTCGATGGCTGGCTCGACCGACAGGCGTTCGATGCTCGACGCGCCGAAGAATCCTGCGATACCTTCGGTATGGTCGTAGATGTACTGGACATCTTCCGGCTCGGCGATAGGACCGCCGTGGCACAGCACGATGATGTCGGAGCGCACCTTGATCGCGGCGTCACGGATGGCCTGGATGCGTTGCGCGGCTTCGTCCAGCGACATCGACGTTTGCGCGCCGATAGCACCCTTGACGGTCGTTCCCATGTGCGGCACCAGCACGTCCGCGCCAGCTTCCGCCATGGCGCGTGCCTCGTCCTCGTCGAACACATACGGGCAGGTCAACATTTCCATCTCGTGCGCCGTGCGGATCATGTCGACTTCGAGGCCATAGCTGAAGCCGGTTTCTTCGCAATATGAGCGAATGCGACCGTCGAATAAGCCGACGGTCGGGAAGTTCTGAATGCCGTCGAAGCCCATCTCTTTGAGTTCGCGCAGGAACACCGGCATCAGCCGGAATGGATCGGTGCCGTTGACACCTGCCAGCACGGGCGTGTTCTTGACGACTGGCAACACCTCACGCGCCATGTCCACGACGATGGCGTTGGCATCACCATACGCCAACACGCCCGCCATGCTGCCGCGTCCCGCCATACGATAACGACCGGAGTTATAGATGATCATCAGATCGACGCCGCCGCGCTCGGCGAACTTCGCCGAAATGCCGGTGCCAGCGCCAGCGCCAAGGATCGGGCGACCTTGAGCGATCTGGTCACGTAAACGTGCTAACGACTCCGACCGTGAAATAAAGGGCATACGATTCTCCTATAACTGACGAACGACCAACGACCAACCGAGAGGACAAATGCTAACCATTATGATAAGCGCAGGAACCAAGCCGTCCACGAATCGATCACGAATACACGAATGATGTGTTCTCCACGCTCGTCTACTCGCCAGACCTCGTACTTCCTACAATCATTCAGCACGAGAGCGAAACGATGGCAGGTGTGTTCGTGATCGATTCGTGGACGGCCTGACCAAGAAACCAGGCCACAGTATTTATTGGCAAATGGCATCTAGGATGGGTCTGTCGCATCTCCGTTGATCGTTCGTCGTTCGTCGTTGGTCTGTATCTACTTCATCGCCGCGATCAGGCGTTCGGCGATAGCATCGGCGAAGGCGGCATCATTGATCGCCAGGTCCAGTTCGACCAGTTCGACCGGCGCTTTGATGTTCTCGCGAATCGCGCCGAACAGTGCAGCATCGGCGTCGGCGTCGTAGAATGGACCACCCTCGCCCGCCATCGCGCTGACGCCCTTGAGCGGCAGCAGCAAGGTCGTCGGACCTGTCGCGGCGTTGAGTTTTTCGGCGATGACTTTGCCGATCTGGGCATTTTCTTCAGGCGTTGTCCGCATCAGCGTCACGTTGGCGTTGTGGATATGGAAGTGGCGGCCTTTGAAGGTGGCGGGGATGTTCTCGAATGGTCCCATGAAGTTGACCATATCCACGGCACCCACCGACACGACCTGCGGGATACCCTGCTTCCCCGCTGCTTCCAGGCGGTGCGGGCCCGCGCCGAGCATACCGCCAACCAGTTCGTCAGCCCATTCGGTCGTGGTCACGTCGGCGACACCGGCAATCAACCCACCGGCGATCAGCGCTTCCATGGCACGTCCACCACTGCCCGTGGCGTGGAACACCAGCACTTCATATCCTGCCGCGTCCAGCAGTTCGCGAACCCGCGTGACACATTGGGTCGTGACACCAAACATCGTCGCGGCGATCAACGGACGTTCGGCCGAAGCATCGGTTTCGGGCGAGGGCTGCTCGACCATACCACAGACCGCGCCAACCGCGTTCGACAGCACGCGCCGCGAAATGCGGTTCAGGCCGGAAATATCGAGGACGGAATGGAGCATCACGATGTCCATGCCGCCGACATAGGGCGCGGTATCGCCTGAACCCACCGTCGAAACCATCACACGCGGAACGCCCACAGGCAGTTCGCGCATGGCAGCAGTCGCCAGGGCGGTGCCGCCCGAACCGCCCAGCCCAAGCACGCCATCAAAGCGGCCTTCGGCGAACCAGGCACGGGCGAGCGCCACAACGCCCGCCGTCATCGTGACGAGTGCTGCGTTGCGGTCGTTCGCGGAACGGAGCGCGGCGAGGTCGCCGCCACCAGCCTGGGCAACGTCGGCGGGTCCAGCATCAGCCTCGAACCCAAGCGGCGCGCCGGTGCGCTCGTACACGCTGGCGTCGATGACACGTACGGCATGACCACGCTTGATAATCAGGTCGCGCACGTAGGCGTATTCATCGCCTTTGGTGTCGAGCGTTCCAATAAGCAGAATCGTTTTCGTCATGTTTTGCGATCGTTCCTTGTTGTATGCTAACGCCTGTCAGGAGGCACGATACATCAGACTTCGTTTCGGCGTCAAAAACAAAACAGGGGTACGGCGTAGTGCCGTACCCCTGTTCGCATCGTCCTAGCTCTTGGCAAGAATCGGATCGACGACATCGGTGATCTGCTGCGCCATCGTCGCAGCGTCGATCTCGCCGAGGCCCCACAGGTCCCACACGGGCTTGAACGCATCGTACAGTTCGTCCCACTTCGCGGTGAAGGGGAACGAGTGCGCGTAGTTCGCGGCGTTGATCCAGACCTGCTGTTCTTCCGGCGAAAGCGGCTTGAACAGGTCAGCGGCGCGATCCTTCACGACCGACTTAAGAATCGGCAGACCCAGTGCCGAGTTATCGACGAGGATGTTTTGCGCCTCGGCTCCCGCCATGTACTTAAGGAACTTCCACGACTGCTCCGGGTCCTTGGTTCCCGGAGGCATCACCCATGCGTCCACATAAATACCGGTGAAGCGCTGCTTGCCCGCGGGGACCGGCGCGACACCCCACTTGAACGACTCGATTTTCTTCAATGATGGCATCTGCCACATGCCGTCGAGGTACATGCCAACACGTCCGCTCTGGAACGCTTCCGACACATTATCGTTGCCAAGCTGCGTCGGCGTGAGCCAGCTCTTGTCATCGCGGATCAGCGTCTGGGCGAAGTTAAGGCCCTCGATTCCAGCGGGTTCACCGATGATCGTCTTGGTATGGTCAGCATTGATGAAATCACCACCAGCTGCCCACGGGAAATGGATCACCCAGCGCATGTCCCACGTCGTCGTGAAGCCATACTGCTTGCTTGCGCCTTCACCCTTGGTCAGTTTCTTGGCGGTTTCCTGGAACGTGGTCCAGTTCCAGTTCGCGTCATCCCAATCGGTCGTCAGATGGGGGATACCCGCGGCATCGAACATGTCTTTGTTGTAATACACCGCCATGTTATAGATACCAGCGGGAACGCCGTACAGCTTACCATCGACGCGCCATTCGTTGAAGGCGGTGTCGTAGTAGTCGGCGAAGTTGAGATTGTCCTTTTCGGCAAACGCCGATAAGTCAGCTACGTAGCCCTTGCTGGTATACGATGGCTGCTGGATGATCGCGATACGTGCCGCATCATGCGGAGAACCCGCCGCGAGTTCAGTCGTATATTTGCGGCTGAAATCTTCCCACGAACCTGCCATCCGGTCGAAGGCCCAGTTGCCGCCCGGATTCGTGGCGTTAAAGTTCGTCGCGATCTGATCGAAGATTTTCTGCTCGTCGTCGTTCGAGATCGTCAGAAAGCTGAAGTTGTCGCCGGTTGCCGCACCAACATCCGACTGCGAAGCAGCGGTTGGCGCTGGCGCTTCCACCGCTGGTGCGGCAGTTGCGCACGCAGTTCGCCGCTGGTCCGCTTGCCGGCGCGGCGGTCGATCCGAGTTGTGCCTGCTGCGGTGCGACCCCACATGCCGCGAGTATGGTACCCGCTCCGCCAAGTGCTGTTACGCGCAGAAAGTTGCGCCGCGAAAGATCTCGCTCAGCCATCGAGAGTGCCTCCTTGCCCAATCTGCCATGTCCAACAAAGAAGATCTGTAAGGAACACGTGGAAACGTCGGCCCGGCTATCCCTTGAGGCCGGTGAGCGCGATACCCTGCACGAAGTAGCGCTGCCCGAAGATATAGACGATGATCACCGGAATCAGAGCGATCGTCGCCGCCGCCATCAGTAACGCCCATTCGGTTGTGTAGCCGTTCTGGAACGATGCAAGCATCAATGGCAGGGTAAATTGCGTCTGGGTGTTGAGATAGATCAGCGGAAGGAGAAACTCATTCCAGTGATACATGAACGCGAAGATACCCAGCGTCACAAGCGCGGGTTGTGCGAGCGGCAAGTAAATGTGCCAGTAAATCTGCAACGGATTACAACCGTCAATACGCCCGGCATCACCCAACTCGTCGGGCAAGCTCTTGAAGAACTGTCGTAGCAGAAACACGCCATAGGCATTCGTCAGTATCGCTGGCACGATCAAGGGCCAATGTGTGTCGATCCAGTTGATCCACTTGAACAGGATAAACAACGGAATAAGCGTGACCTGCACCGGAATCATCAACGTCGCGAGCAGCAGCGACGAACAGGAACTTGCTGCCCGCGAAACTCCAGCTTGGCAAATGCAAACGCCGCGAGCGACGACGTAAAGACCGTGCCGACAGTCGCGAGCACGCTGATCTTGAGGCTGTTCATGAACGCCAGTCCCATCGGTTTGAGCGTCCAACTTTGCACGTAGTTGATTCCAGCGTGGAGGATCGGGAATCCACTGCGGCGGGAAGATGAAGATATCTCCCTGCGCCTTGAGCGAGGTTGAAATCATCCAGAGGAACGGCATCAGCATAAACAAGCGCCCGCCGATCAGGATGACGTGAAGCATAAGATTATATGCGATTGAAGGGTCGGCGCTTGCGTGCTAACGCCGCTCCACGCCTTAGGATCGGCTGTTGTGCCGCTTGTCCAAGTCGTGTTTACTCATAATGGACCCACCGCCGCGCAACGCCGAAATTGATCAGCGTCAGGATAAACAACACAATAAACAAGAACCATGACACGGCGGATGCCTCACCGATATTGAACAAGCGGAAAGCCAGCACATAGATTTGCAACAGGATCGTTCTGGTCGCGTTGGCGGGACCACCATTGGTCATGATATAGACCTGGTTGAATGCCTGAATCGCGCCGATGGTCGCCGTCACCAGCACAAAGAACGTGGTCGGCGACAGCATCGGCAACGTAATGTGGCGAAAGCGTTGCCAGACATTCGCGCCGTCGATCTCGGCGGCTTCATAGTATTGCTCGCCGATA
The DNA here is from genome assembly GCA_963782315.1 of uncultured Chloroflexia bacterium. Taxonomy (GTDB): domain Bacteria; phylum Chloroflexota; class Chloroflexia; order Chloroflexales; family Kallotenuaceae; genus JBBSGA01. The sequence continues at coordinate 126,617 of CAWAJS010000021.1, read as the reverse complement.
CCCTGCAGTCCGGCAAGAAAGATCACCATGTTGTAGCCCAGCGAGTGCCAGATGCTCATGATGATCACCGATGGCATCGCCCACTTGAAGGCTCTCAGACCAACGGATCGGTGGCAAACCGATAAAACTCAGCAACACGTTGAACAAGCCAAACTCGGGATTATACAGCCAGCGCCAGACGATACTTACCGCTACGGCGCTTGTCACGACCGGCAAGAAGTAAATCGCACGGTAGAGCGTTACGCCGCGCAGCTTCTGGTTGAGCGCCAGCGCCAGCGCCAGCGCCAGGACCATACTGCCACTCACGCTCGCGACGGCAAAATAGAGCGTGTTACGCCAGGAACGCCAGAACACCGCTGCTTAATTGTGATGTGTAGTTCTGCAAACCGATCCAGCGCGGAGGCGAGATCAGGTCCCATGAGGTAAAGCTCAGATACAGTGTGGCGAGAACCGGACCAAGAATAAAACACACTAGACCGATGAACTGTGGCATAATCATCAGGTAAGCCCAGCATTCTTCTTTTTGTCGGAACTTACCGTTGCTACGCATGGCAGCAGACCGTCGCATGCTCAATCGATTTTCCATAGCCTACAGATGCCTTCTCGGAAAGTTTCGAATGTGAGGAAACAGGGACGTGACAAACCTATGACTACTCAATGGTGTTCGTTTGTTCCTGGGGCGAGTACAACTAGTGGCAATCAAGAAGGACATAACTAACCCCGACCACCGCCCGTATGATAATGGAGATCGGAGGCAACGTCAATAAGGGTATTTGTTCCAAATCTGTTACGAATCGCGCGCCGAACAGGCAATTATGTCGCCAACTGCGCCGATAACGTTACGATTGGGCAATCGATTCGTAAGCTCGTGCTGCTGAGGCTTGACACCTATTATTGCAAACGAGCGACGATGCTTTGCGGCTCGATCAGGTCGCCAAGTTTATCGAACGGGATGTAGATCACCTGCGGTCCGTAAACATAGGCTGCGACGGCGTAGGGATCGAACACGATCTGCAATCCCTGTAAGTCAATGTTCCAGGAACGAAAGTTCTCCGCTTTCGGTGCTGCACCTTCCTCGAACAGTTGCATATCGGGACGATTCCGAAGCTTCTCAAGGCTCCATTGCGATAGAACCTCAAGGTAGGCGCTATTTGGCTTGAACAGGTCTGCCAGCGCGACCTCTTTGTTTTGTTCCATGTCATAGGTCAATGCAAAGCTCGTGCTGTTCGGATGCGCCGCACCCGCGAAGTAGCTGTAGGTATGGAACAACACACTGATATAGCGGTCGTCGGCGCTGATAAGTTCATAGCCGATCTCAAGCGATGAACCGATAGCAGGTGGCGCGTCCGCAGGCAGGCTTGCTGCAAAATCTGTCTTAAACTGCGCCGCATAGTGATCGACCAGGGCGGCGGCGGCCCGATTAAACCCGTCACCAGCCGCGCCCGCGCCAGTGATAACCGGATAGGTCAACGTGTAGGTGGCGTGATGTTCTTCGTCCTGTTCGGCGACGGCGGTATCAGTGAGTGTGTAGGCAGTGGTGGCGGGGCGAATCTCGGCGAGACGCACGATTTGTGCGTCGCCTCCCTGTGCATCGGTCCAGGTGCCATCCAGCACATAGCCGGTGGTGGGGCTCCTGGGTCAAGGTCGCGGTGAATATACCCGTCGGCAGATCGTTCGTTTCAGTTATGACCAGGCTACCATCTGATGCCAGTGTACCTTGGAGCCATGTCGGAATCTCGATTCCTTCGGCAGCGCGGGCATCCACGTCGAAATAGTCGCCTGAAATGTTCGTATCATATGCTACGAGCGACATCTGGATCGTGTTCGTGCCGCGCAATCCACGCAGTTTGATCGTCGTCCTGGTCAACGTCGCCGTGTCAGGCAGCGTTGTCGTTTGTTCTGACGGCAGCACGATCACTTCTGCAGTCGGCGTTGCCGGGAGCGCGGTCGCTTCCATCGTCGCGGTCGCATCTTCGGTGGCTCTCTTAGGCGGCTGTGTCGTTGCTTCTGTGGTTGGCGTCGATGGTAGCATGGTCGGCTCTGCTGTTGCCAGCAGCGCAGTCGCTGCCACGGTTGGCGACGCAGACATAGCAGCGGCAGTCGGCACAGCGGTGTTTGTCGCACTACTACCAACCTGTGGTGCCACGTCGGTGGATGCTATGCCACATGAAATCAAGAGCGAACTGAACAGGGAAACAAGAGCGATAGGGTTGAGCCGTATATGACGAGCAAGCATCGTATGTATCCTTTCGACTATGACCATCATACGCCGCACGTTCCAGAACCTACTGATATCGCGCTCACGGTCATCTAATTACACGACCTTTATCGAAAACGATTGTCACACAACGGTGTACTTGCAGATCGTTCGCCCCGCGATGGTCCATCCTATGTCGTGGCACGTATCATCAGTTCAACGGGTACGATTTCAGATGCAACCGTGGTGTCACCGTCGCTGAGGCGACGCACCAGATCGGCGGCACGCACGCCAAGTTCCACCAGCGGGATACGCAGGGTTGTCAGTGGGGGTGTGCTTTCACGTGCGCCCGCAATGTCGTCGAAGCCGACCAGCGCCACATCTTCCGGCACGCGCAAACCGCGTGTACGCAGTACGGACAAGGCGGCGAGTGCAAGGTCGTCGCTAGCGGCAAAGATCGCGGTGGGAGGAGTGTCGAGCTCGAACAGGTCGTGAATCGACGTGGCGACGACTGCGATGTTCCAATCATTGCCACGCACGTACCGCGGATCGAGCGCGATACTTGCTTCCGTCAACGCTTGACGATAGCCTTCTAAACGCGCCTGCGCGCTGGCATAACGTCCATCGCCACTCAGATGGGCAATGTGACGATGTCCGCGTTCGATCAGATGGTGCGTCGCCATACGTGCGCCAGCAGTATCGTCGTACGTCACCGCACTAAAATTGAAGCGGGGCGCACAGGGACGCTCGATGCAGACACACGGGATGCCGGTAGAAGCGATCATTTCCATCAAACTGTCGGTGATCGGCGCATCCTGGATCAAACGTACCATCACACCATCCAAACGTCCGCTGCGCAACAGGCGTTCAAGCGCCCCAAGTGTTTCGTCGATCACCTGGGGATAGACCATCAGATAACGGTTGTGTGACTTCAGGTTGGTGATGACGCCCGTCAGGATGCTGGCAATATAGGTGGACACGAAGATATCGGTAGCCTGGAGATCATGCGTGATAAAACCGATTGTCTGCGTTTGCTGCGCCCGCAAGCTACGCGCCGTCGCGTTCGGATGGTAGTCCAGTTCTTTGATCGCCCGTAGCACGCGCTCACGGGTTTCGGGCGATGTCGCACGCGGCCCTTCGTTGATAACGTAGGATACGACCGCCGTGGAAACATTCGCTCGCTCCGCAACCTCACGATGCGTCACCCGCTTTTTCCGACCATTTACCATAATTCCTCGATCTATTCAAACCATACGCATCGTATCAAGCATACCCTGAGAATTGTACATGTCCATAGCGCGGTGTGCAGATTTTCACGCGCTCTTGCATCAACTCACGATGAATACCAACCGTAATTCGTGTCAACGCTGTGGCCTTGAATGGAATCCCACGCAAAATTCGCGCTTGACAACGGACCGATCGAAGATTATTATCTAATCGGTTAGAACAACCTATTAGAGAGGCCGATACCAGCACGGCACCGCTCGCGACCAGCAGATTCTCGTTTTCGTTCCAGCACTCGCACAGACAAATTGGTACGACCGTAAGTATCGTTCATCGTCCTCGTTCGACGAAGCACATGAACGCTATGCCGCACCACAAAGGAGTCAACGATGTCTCAGCAGAAGCCACTAGGGCGTGAACACCATGTATCGCGCAGAGGGTTCCTCAAGCTTGTCGGACGTGTCGGCTTTGGTATCGCCGGAACAGCTATGCTTGCAGCGTGCGGCTCCGCGCCCGCCGTCCAGACCCCAGCAGCAGCGACCGCAGCAACCACGGCAGGCGAAGCAGCAGCCCCCACCACCGCAGCGGCGGCTCCATCGGGCGGCTCCGCCAAGATCAGCATGCTGGGTTGGGGAAGTCCGCTGGAAAAAGACAACGTCGAAGCTGGCCTCAAATTGTTCCAGGAACGCAACCCCGGTATCACCGTCGATTGGCTCCACACGCCGCAAGACTACCCGACGAAGCTCAAAACCATGCTGGCAGGTGGCACACCGCCCGACGTATTCTGGGCGAATAACGTCTGGGATTATGTCGCCCGCAACACCGTACTGGACATCACATCATATGTCCAGGCTGACCCCACGCTCAGTGACCCGAACTACTTCCTTCAACCACAGGAGCAGGATCGCGACGTACTGAACGGCAAATGGTACGGCATCGGCTCGTGCTGGGTCGTCCAGCATCTGTATTACAACGCCGACATGCTGGAAAAAGCTGGTGTGACTCCGCCATCGAGCAACGTAGCAGAGGCCTGGACCTGGGACGAGTTCATCGCGGTCGCCAAAAAGCTAACGATCGACACAGCAGGCAAGCATCCTGGCGAAGCGGGTTTCGACGGGAACAACGTCGATCAGTGGGGCGTGAGTTGGGCGAACTGGGCTATGCCACGCGATGTGATGGTCTATTCCAACGGTGGCGACTCCTTCACCAAGGAAAACACCTGTAAACTCGGCGAGCCAGAAGCAGTCGAGGCGATACAAGCCCTGGCAGACCTGGCGATCAAGCATCAGGTTGCACCCCTCGCGGCACAGACCGAGCAGATGGGCATGAGCAGTCAGCAAATGCTCGCCTCCAACAAGCTGGCGATCCTGGCTGACGGCTCGTGGGCGCTGCAAGATATCGCCAAGCTCGGCTTCAAGTACGGCTGTGGCGTGCTACCTAAGATGAAGACCGCCATGACCGACGGCACGGCACACCTCCATGTCATCAGCAAGGATACCAAGAACACCGATGCGTCATGGAAACTGCTGGCCTTCCTTTCGTCGGACGACTACCAGCGCGGCTTGTGCAAAGCCGGTCTGTGGCTGCCCAGCCATTCAAGCCTTCTGACGGAAGAAGGGCTCAAGACCTGGATCACCGATGGCATTCATCCCGAAGGCTATACCACAATCGCCACCGAATATCTGACCAAGCACACCAAGTACCAGTATCAACCTGCTGGCTTCGAGGAAGCCAATCAGTTGATCACCACCGCGCTCGATCCGGTCTGGATCGGACAGGCCACCGCCGCCGACGTGCTGACAAGCGACCTGATGGGCCAGGTCGAAGCGATCGTGAAGAAGAACGCCGAGATGCTACCGGCCTGATCGCTGGTTCGTCATTGGAACACATGTATGGACGTACAACGAGGGATCTAAAGGATATTTCGCAGGGTTCCGTCAAAGTCCGATCCAGGACAAGATTTCCCGCGAGATTGTTACCCTGAGCAGCAGCGAAGAGTCTGTCTCTGGTTCGGAACGATCCTTCACTTCGGTTCAGGATGACAGATTTCACGACGTTGTCGGAACCTTGGGTATTTCGCTGGTTGGAGTATCCCCGCTGTGTTCGTCGTTCGTCCATACAAAGGAAAAGGCCAATGCAGTCCACGCTCGTCAAAACCAGACCACGCACGGCGCGGTCAACGGTGACGCGCCGCGAGGCTATCACCGGCTATTTGTTCGTCGCGCCCGCTGTGCTGGGGTTCCTGATCTGGGTGGCGGGTCCGATGCTATTTTCAGCATGGCTCAGCCTGACCGAATGGGACCTGCTCACGCCGCCTCGGTACGTTGGTATGAGCAATTATGTCATGATGTACAACGATGCTGTGTTCTGGAAATCGTTGCGCGTCACCTTCTATTACACGGTCGTTTCGGTGCCGTTGTTCCAGGCGCTCTCGTTCGCGGTGGCGCTGCTGATGAACGTGAATGTACGCGGTATCACCTTCTTTCGCACGATCTACTATCTGCCGAGCATCGTTCCGGTCGTCGCTAATGCAATGCTATTCGCCTGGATTTTCAACTCGGATTTTGGACTGCTGAACGCCGCCCTCCGCTCGGTCGGCATTCCCAAGGTGTTGTGGTTGCAGGACCCACGTTGGGCGATGCCCGCGCTGATCACGATGTCGATGTGGGGTATCGGCGGCGCGATGCTGATCTACCTCGCCGGATTGCAAGGCGTGCCACAGCAGTTATATGAAGCCGCCGAGATCGACGGCGCGACCTACTGGCACCGCTTCCGACACGTCACCGTCCCGATGATGTCGTCGGTGATCTTCTTCAACCTGGTGCTAGGATTGATCGGGGCGTTGCAGACCTTCACACAGGGCTACATCATCACCAACGGCGGACCACAGAATTCGACGCTGTTCTATGCGTTGTATCTCTACCGCCAGGCGTTTACCAACTTCAAGATGGGCTATGCCGCCGCGCTCGCCTGGATACTCTTCCTGATCGTGCTGGTGCTATCGCTGCTGGTCTTTCGGTATCTTGGTCGTCAGGTGTACTACGAAGACGAAGGCCGCTAGGCCGCTCTGGAGAAACACCGATGTCAACCAACCAAAATGTACGGTCTGCGGCATACGGCACAGAACTACACGCCGGACAAAAACGCTCGGTCGTACGCCTCGAACACGCACTGGTGTGGGCGCTGCTGATCGTCGGGTCGCTGGTGATGCTGGTTCCCTTTTTGTGGCTGGTCAGCACGTCGCTCAAGGAACAGCGGCAAATCTTCGTGTACCCGCCGCAGTGGATTCCATCGCCCGTGCGCTGGCAGAACTACCCGGAATCGCTGACCGTGCTGCCGTTTGGCCTGTTCGTGCGTAACACAATGGTAATTACCATCATCACCATGATCGGCACAATTTTAACCTCATCGTTGTGTGCGTATGGCTTCGCTCGTTTGCGATTTCCCGGTCGCGACTTGATCTTCATGGTGCTGCTGAGTACGCTTATGCTGCCGTATGCGGTGATTATGATCCCGCAATACATTATGTTCAAGTATCTGGGCTGGATCGATACCTACCTGCCGCTGACAGTTCCAGCGTATTTCGGCGGCGGCGTGTTCAACATCTTCCTGTTGCGCCAGTTCTTCAGGACCATCCCTGCCGACCTGACCGACGCTGCACGCATCGACGGCGCGGGCGATCTGCGTATCTGGTCGCGGATCATGCTGCCGCTGGCGCGTCCCGCGCTGGTCGTCATCGCGATCTTCACCTTCATCAACACCTGGAACGACTTTCTGGGACCGCTCATCTACCTGTCGTCCAACAGTAAGTTCACCATCGCGCTCGGTCTGGCGACATTCAAAGGAATGTACGCGACGCAATGGCATTACCTGATGGCGGCCTCCACGATCATGGTCGTGCCAATCATCGTCCTATTCTTTTTAGCTCAACGCTACTTCGTTCAGGGCATTGTCCTGACAGGTATGAAATAACACCGTAAGAGGCAATTGATGACTCAATCACAGGTCCAACCCGTTGTCGTCGATACCAGCAACAGCCCGCACGCACAGCTACGCCCTGTGGCGATCAACGCCGTTAAGCTGACCGACAAGTTCTGGTCGCCGCGACAGCACACCAACCACAGCGAAACGTTGCCACAGCAGTTCGAGCAACTCGAATCATCGCACCGTCTGGATAACTTCCGGCGCGTGTCGGGCAAAATAGATCGGCCTTTCGAGGCTCCGATCTTCAACGACACCGATGTGTACAAGTGGCTGGAAGCAGCCGCCTGGACGCTGGCGAACACCGACGATCCCGACCTGGAACGGATGGTCGATATCGCCATTAGCGAGATCGCCGACTCGCAGCAACCCGACGGCTACATCCACAGCTATTTCTCGCTGGTGCCGGCCGAACGCTGGAGCAACCTGCGCGACCTGCACGAGATGTACAACGCGGGACACTTGATCCAGGCGGCGGTAGCACATTATCGTTCGACTGGCTCACACCGTCTGCTCGACATCGCCAGCCGCTTTGCCGATCTGATCTGCGACACGTTCGGACCCGTCGAAGAAGGCAAGCGCGTCGACGTTGACGGCCACGAGGAAGTCGAAATGGCGCTCGTGGAACTGGCACGCGCCACCGGCAACGACCGCTACCGCGCCCAGGCACAATTCTTTGTGGACATCCGTGGACGCGGCGTGATCGGAGGACGTTCTTACCACCAGGACCATACACCTTTCCGCGAACTTGGCACCGTGGACGGGCATGCCGTTCGCGCCGTGTACTACACCGCAGGCGGCACCGACCTGTTCCTGGAATCGGGCGAAGCCGCCATGCGCGACGCCCTGGACCGCATGTGGCAGAACATGGTCGAACGCCGTATGTATGTCAGCGGCGGCATCGGCGCACGTCACGACGGTGAAGCCTTCGGCAAGGACTACGAACTCGGCAACGAACGCGCATACAACGAAACCTGTGCCGCGATTGGCAGCATGATGTGGAACTGGCGCATGCTGGCAATCGAGGGCGATGCACGCTACAGTGACCTGATCGAATTGCAACTCTATAACGGAATGCTCCCCGGCCTGTCGCTCGACGGACGCCTCTACTTCTACGAGAACCCGCTGGAAGACGACGGCACGCACCGGCGTACACCATGGTTCGGGTGTGCATGCTGTCCGCCCAACGTCGCTCGCACGCTGGCGTCACTTGGCGGCTACGTATACAGCACCAGCGAGCGCGGCGTATGGGTACACCTCTACGCTGGCAGCGAGGCAAGCCTCACGCTTGCCGACGGTAGCACGGTCGGCGTCACGCAGCGCACCAATTATCCATGGGATGGCGACATCGCTGTCGAGATCGATGGCGAAGGCACCTGGAGCCTGTTCCTGCGCGTTCCGGCGTGGTGCCGCGATGGCGCACGCATCGAGATCAACGGCGAGGCGTTCGATGGCGATCTAACGCCGGGCACATATGCCGAGATCAATCGTGCCTGGAAGCGGGGTGATGTGGTGCGTCTGGCGCTCCCGATGCAGGTTGAGCGTCTGGTGAGCAATCCCAACGTGCTTGAAAATCGCGGGCGCGTGGCGATCATGCGTGGACCGCTGCTGTATTGCGTCGAGCAAGCCGACAATCCTGGCATCGATCCGCGCAACGTGGTCGTCAGCGCCAAGCAAGCATGGACGCCGACCGAGGAGCCGGACCTACTGGGCGGCGTGACGGTACTACGGACACGCGCCTGTGAAGAAACACCGGCGCCGGGTTGGGAGCATCGTCTGTATCGTGTCGCGGAAACCACAGCCGACGACCGCACGGTTGATCGCGACATCGACCTGGTCGCCATTCCCTATTACGCCTGGGCGAACCGAAAAGCGGGACGCATGCAGGTCTGGCTCCGCAGTACGTAGCACCGAACCATAATGCCGCATCATCTGATCACATAGATATCGTGGCATGCCACCTGCTATACATTCTCGCCCCAAGGTATGCTATCGAAGCCATATAGTTTCAATAGCGTGGATTCCCTGAATCCGAAGCCACCAGGATCGTCTATTCTTCACTCTGCGATGCAGCACGACGATCCTGGTGGCTTCGCCTCATTAACCGTCCCAAGAGCCTGGGCATAGCCCCTAGCCAGCACACAAGCCGGGAACCACGTCAGAATGCCCCATCATATTCAGTCTACGTTGCAACTAGGTGTCGCAGAATTTCACCGTCGCAGTAAATGCCAGTGAGAAACTCTTCAGTCAGTACAATTCGAGTGCTATCGGTTGACGGACCTACGTTGCAATTTTGTTCCTTGACCCTCATTGGTTTCACCCCTATGCTAGAGGGAACAGGAGAACCCATGCGTATCAACACCCTCGCCCACGCGCTCCGGCAACAACTACCGCGTTGGAGGTTTCGGACACGTCCGGGGCATCTCGCGTGGCGTCCCGAACAAGCCGTGCTGCCCGAGGTCACCTTCGACGGCGCACAGATCCACATCAAGCATATCCGAGACTTTACCTTCCACTCGGCGACGGAGTTCACTCCTGGCTATCGCGAGCAGTCATTTAATTTAGCGGACGTAGAACGTGCGTGGTATATCGTGGTGCCGTTCACCAGGGATTGGCGCGGACCCGCCCACACCTTTTTGTCGTTCGGGTTCCGCGACGGTCAGTACCTTGCTATTTCCGTCGAAGCGCGACGAGCGGCGGGCGAGAGTTTTTCTCTGGTCAAAGGAATGCTGCGACAGTTCGACGTTATGTACGTCCTGGGGACGGAACGCGACCTGATCGGCTTACGTGCTGTGACGTGGCGCGACCCTGTGTATATGTACCCGATCCGCGCCACCCACGAGCATACACGTGTGGTGCTGGAAACCATGCTCAGGCGTGCGGCGCGGTTGGCGGCACGACCGGAGTTCTACCATAGCTTCAGAAATAACTGCACCACCAACATACTGCGTGCCGTCAACCAGATCGCGGTACCGCCGATTCGCTTCGGTCCGCGCATCCTGCTGCCGGGGTACTCCGATACTATAGCCTACGAGCGCGGGTTGATCGACACGGAGCTATCGCTGGATGCGGCGCGAGAGATTTCGAGGTGACCGCACGCGCCGAGGCTGCCATCAATCGACCCCGCGTTTTCCAGGTTGATTCGGGTGTAGCGGACGCCAGCGAGCGGGCGTGTATGATCAGGGGTGTTCCCGTCCAAACAACGCGACCAGACCACCAAGAGCGAGAGTTGCCGCCGATCCTGCTAGCCCGATTGCCAAGCCGCCGCGCATGTCAGCAACGATGCCAGTGAGTGTCGGACCAACCAACTGTCCCAAGGCGAATAAAGCAGTCGCATTGCCAACTACCGTCGCCCAGCGTTGGGAAGGGATAAATGCACGTATATATAACGTGATGACGTTGATAACTGCCAGGAATGTGCCCCCGAACAACACCGCCGACACAGCAAAACTCCATGGCGCCGTCACGATCACCGGCAGGAGAGCACCAGCGACGAGCGTTGCAAAGATCAGCGCGAGGGCGTGGTGTAAACGCATACGCCGGATCAGCGGTCGCCAGGTAAAGCCGGAGCACGCGGCGCAGATGCCGAGCAGAATCCAGAACCATTGGACCAGCGACGGCGCGACATTGATCGAACGCAGGTAGGCGACGACGAAAGTCATGTAGCCGCTGTATCCGAGGCCGAAGAGCGTGTATGCGACCATCGCAGGCCACAAACGCAGGTAGTCGGCGAACACGAACAGGCGCGGCGCTGCCACGATCTCGCGTTGGTTACCCGCACGTAGCGGCACTTCGACCGCACCGAGCGCAAGGAATCCAAGGACGCCGAGCATGATCCAGGCGATACGCCAATCCCAACCCAATGAGCCGAGCATCACCGGCACCAACAAGCCTGATACGGCGATGCCGATGCCAGGACCCGCCAGATACACGCCCGTCGCCAGTTCACTACGCCCCGACGAGTCGAGGTCGAGGACGACCGCCATACCTGCGATGTACAACAAACCCGCACTCGCACCGCTGACGACGCGAGCTACGAACAGCACACCAAGTTGCGTAAATAGTCCGGTCGCCACCAGGCTCAGGCTGACAGCGACCAGGCTCCAACGCACCACACGCACTGCACCCCAGCGCGACACCGCCGCGCCGACGCCGAGCGATCCCCCCAGGTACCCCAGCGCGTTGGCACTGTTGATAAGGCCAGCCTGAGCGTAATTCCAACCCAGGCTGGCTTGCATAGAGGTCAGGAGCAACGCATAGCCGAAGCGGGCGAAGCCCTGACCCACCGCCGCACCCAGGCTTACCAGTAACGCATACACGAGCAGGGCGCGGTCGCTCAGCACCGACGACTGTACCTGTTCACTCAGCGCTGACGACCGTACCTGCTCGCTCATGCTTTACGCACAGACAGGAGCCATGTTGTCCCAGCGGTTGTAGGATGCGGTCGTGACGCCTGCCAGGCGGTCGCGTGTCGCGAGCCATAATTCGGCCCACGCTTCGGGGTCGTGCAGTTCGCTCGTTGGATCGGCGGCGCTCCGCACGACGAAATCCGGAAAGTTCGGGCGTCCGGTGGGCTGTCCGATCGGGTTATAGCGCAGGTCGAAACTCCATCGCACATGGTCGCTCTGGTTTTCCAGCGATGCATGCTGCGTGCGACGGTGCATCAACAGCACGTCACCCGGTTCCATCGGCACCGGCACCACGGTATTGGAATGGAGCAATGGTGCCGGAATATGTAGATCAGGACTTTCGGGGTTTGCTGCACAATGCGTAGCAAGATCGCCCCGATGGCTACCAGGGATCACCGTCAGGCAGCCATTTTCGAGCGTAGCAGAAGTGAGCGGTATCCACACTGTCAGCGTAGTTGTTTGGTCTGCTTCGGGTAGCACCACACCCTGATCCTGGTGCCATGACGTTTTGCCGACCATGGCTCCGGCACGACTTGCAAGAATGCGCTGCGGCGGCTTAATACGAACATGCTGCACCGGATTGGAGATAATTTCAGGACCGATCAACGATTCCACGGCGTCCAATAGCGCAGGAGCCGTGAGCAACTGAAACACCGCCGGACCAAGATGGATCGGCGTATCTGCGGTCACACCGCTTTGGGGTAACGAGATATCGAACTGCTGCACGAAAGTCTTGCCTGATTCACTGTACAACCGAATCACCCGTTCCTCAAACGGCAGCTCGTCATAGGTCGAGCTTAGTCTGCCTTCCTCGTACATCAAGCGACACTGTTGGTCCACCAGTTCGGCGTATTCTGCCAGGATTGGCTCGATAATAGTGGTTGTTTCGAGCAGCCCGCGAACCACCAGGTAGCCTTCGGTTTCAAATTGCTCGATCTGTGTTGCTGTCAGCTTCGACATACAGTTCCCCTTTTCTACGACCATTGACCTCCGGCGAGCGACCGCCGCAGATAGCACACTTTATCACATGGGCTGTGCCAAACACATGAATGTATGCTCCATGAATGACCGAAAAACCCGGTAAGCACCCCACAATAATTGTACAGGTTAACCCGTTGCGGTCACTATACCATCCGTTCGGGTCGAACCCGTCGACGATAGTATATCTTCGGATAGGCAAACATATATCCAGCCGTCTCGGCGAGTTCCGCACTGTTTGCTGAACCGCTGGTGCTCGGCAGTGAAGGGGTGGTCATATGCCTATACCTTCTTGTCCTTTTTGGACAAGAACATTGGACAACAGGGTGGTCATATGACCACCCCTGTTGTCCTTGCTGGACAAGCGACCTCACATGCCGTATGCTAGATTACCTGCTGCAAACACTTAAGTATTTGTGAAGCATAGACGTTCACCTCATAGAGTGGAAGCAAAATTCGTATACCCAACACGACGGAGCCAGTGGTCGCTGTATCTCGTTGGGGTCGGGACCATCAAGAAAGGAGCATTTATGGCGGAAACCCAGGAACCAGTCGAAACGCTCGCTGTTACGTTCTTCGAGCAACCTGTCCTCGCCGCACGGATCGCCGACGGCACGATCTTCCTGGCGATCCGCGATCTGTGCGCGGCAGTCGGACTGGATGCCCGCTCACAGGTGCGGCGGTTACGTGCCGACGAGGACCTGCGCGATGGTCTGAAACGATTGCGCGTCCCGACCGCGGGTGGACCACAGGACCAGGATTTCCTGATCCTGGAGTTCGTCCCAGCCTGGATCACTGGGGTCAATCGCAACCGCGCCTCGGTGACTGGTGCGCGAACGACTGCGCTACTTACGGATGTTCAGTATTCGCGAGGTGTATAACGCTATCGCTCGAACCGCTGGACTACCAGAAGGCTCTAGCAGCGGGATCGAGGACCTTGAGGATGTACGACGCTATGATATGGGCATCGAAGCAGTCGCCGCGCGACAGGCAGCTATTGAATCGAGCCAAGACCGTGCGCGTGATGCATGGCGGGAACACGAGCAAAGGATCAGGGCGCTAGAGGACCAGTTAAATCAACCAGCAGTAGTATCCGTCGCCCAACGGGGATACATCTACCAGCTTGTCCAGGCATGGGCGCTCGCACGCATCGAACATGAACAGGTTACTTCTGCGACAGCATTCGTGGGGTGTTGGAGCGCCGTCAAGACGCGCTACAAAGTCGCCAAGTACGAGCATATTCCCGCCCGCGATTACAGTGACTGCGTTGAATATATTCAACGAGTCATATCAGCGTCTGACCGGAAAGGAACTTACTTTGTCGGACGACGATGGAGCATAATGAATCGTTCGGGCGCTTGGTAGGACAGCGTATAGCGACATTACGTCGAGCTGCGCACCTGACTCACGCCCAACTTGCCGAACGCCTCGGCTGGCCTCGTGATACCTTGATCCATTACGAACACGGACGACGTGCTCTTTCGGTGGAGCGCCTCGGCGCTATTGCCCAAGCGTTGAACGTCCACCCCGCCGTTCTCGCCACCACTGACCCGGCGGTGGCAGGGCTGATACAGCGATTAATGGAGGACGCCGAAGCCAGAGCGCAGGTGCAGTTCTTCCTCGACACGCTGGACGATTGACGAGATATCGAGTTGTGCGGATCCATCGGACGACGCCTCCTCTGGCGAACCCTGCAGTCACGTCATGCTCGGCGATCGGACTCACATGCTCGATCAGGGTGCGTACCATGGCTGGCATCTGAGAGCCTGTTTACGAAGGACTATGAGCAGCTATCCGCCGGAGCATTAAGCGTGTCATGGCAATCATGATCATCGCTTCGCTGCTTGAGGAGAGCCGCTCATAGTCCCGTCCCAAGCGCCGACATTGTGTCAGCCACGCTAACGTCCGTTCGACGACCCAACGCCGTGGCAGCACCACAAAACCCTTCATGTCATCACTCCGCAGTACTCGCTGCAAACGGAACCACAGATGCTCTGCCACCCAAGCCACGAGCTTCCCTCGATATGTGCCGTCTACCCACACCTTCCGCAGTTTCTTGCACGCTCCTCCCATCCGTCCAAACACTTGTCGTGCTCCCGCCGGGTCCGACACCGAGGCAGTTGTGACAACCACGCACAGAAGCAGTCCCATCGTATCAACCAGCACATGCCGTTTGCGTCCGCTCACCTGTTTGCCGCTATCAAAGCCGTGCTCGGCAGCGACACAGGAGGTCTTGACGCTCTGGCTGTCCAAACAGCCTGCGGTTGGATGCTTATGGCGTCCCGCTTGCCGACGGACTTCGGCACGCAGCGTGTCATGGATACGCTGCCCGCTTCCGTCATCACGCCAGCGAGCAAAATACGCATACACGCTCTGCCATTTGGGATAGTCCGAAAAAGACGGGGAAGCAGCTTTCTTGTGGGTGATATAGCAGTACAGCAATCATCTACAAATGTACGGTAACGGCGATTACTGGCGCAGCGTGATCGGCGCGAGGTGTTAGGTCGTACGCTTATAATCTCCCATATGACGAGATTCGATCCGCTCAAACTCACACCCTCGGCATCGCTCAACCGCGTGCGAATCCTCGACGTTCCCGGTATGGAGTTGCCCAACGACATAGTGGGGCGAACGGGCTACGATCTGCTTTCGACGGAAACGCTGACCGCAGAACTTGTCACGTATGCGCCGTCGCTCCAGCTCGATACTACCGACGCTGCTACGTTATCCACCCGGTTTGGTCGCTGCTTTGCATCTGATGATATAGCAGTCGTCCTGGCCGCCCACGCCTTCGCCCGACGGTGGGGACTGCGGTTGGCGGCGCTCGTCCTCGTACTCAAGCGCGGGGACGCAACGCAACGTGCGGCACGTCCTGAATGGGACGCGACGAACTGGCAAGCATTGGGCAAGCATCGAGCATCTTTGGTTCGGGTGGAGGGTTGCTTTCGGGTCCGTTTGGACGTGCGGTCGTGGGCGAGGCACAGGCAGTAATCCAGCAAGCGTCACGCCATGCCCTCACACTGCACATTGCTCCACATCCGGCCTATTTGCCACTCATCGGTGGTGCACGCAGCATCCCTATCGCAGCAAACGAAGCAGTTGTGTTCGACTTCGGTGGGACAGCAGTCAAGCGAGCGGTCCCCACGCTCGATGGAGTGCATCTTCTCGGCTTACGGGTATTGCCGTCCACACCCGTATCCCTCACGGTCTACGATCCGCAGGCGCCCGATAACGGCGACAATGCCCGTGCGTTCGTAGCAACGACAGTGCTCGCGACCCTATGCGACGTGGGGACACGCACGAACCGTGTTCACATCGTCGCCAGTATGTCAGCCTACATCGCAGATGATCGCATGTTGCCGGGGCAGGGAGGACGCTATAGCGCGATGACAAATGGCATCGACGATGCGGCGTCGTGGCTCGCCGCACGTATAGCCCATGACACGGGCATCGACGCCACCCTACATTTCATCCACGATGGGACCGCAGCAGCGCGCACCTTCGCTGGCGCAAAGCAAACCGCCGTCATCTTGGCTGGCACGGCATTAGGCAGCGGTTTCCCGCCGCCCGCCGATGGCTACCGCCTTATCGCGGACAACCTGGAGATTATTTGGTCGCGGGAGCAGTCGTGAGGACTGACTACCACTACGATGCAGAGCGCACGGCGCGTGTAGCGAAGTACGTTGCCGTGAATTGGGCCAACAACAAATCCTTGTGGCGATCCTCGTAGAAATCGGTGATCGTAAAACCGGCGTCGAGTTGACCGCCGATCAGATCGGTGAGGGTGTGACTCCATTCGTAGGCGTTGTCTGCACCGATGGTCCGCACACGTTCCTCCTCGGACATGCTGGAAATATCGGCGTATGGCAGCGGAAAGCGTACCTGCAACACCCCCTGCTCCTCTAACATTCGGTCGAACAGGTAGGTCCCCGGATTCAAGCAACCCGACAGCAGCACACCTCCGGGGCGCAGCACGCGGTGGGCTTCGCGCCACACGGGCAGGACATCGGGAATAAAAATGTTCGACACTGGATGCACGAGCAGGTCAAACGAACCATCTGCGAACGCGCTCAAGTCGCGCATATCACCTTCAACCGTGCGCAAGTCCAGGCCGTCGCGGTCGGCGACCAGGCGGTCACGCCCGAGTTGCGCTGGAGAGTTATCGAAAACGGTCACTCGTGCTCCGACAGCGGCCAGGATCGGCCCCTGCTTGTCCACCACCCGACGCAAGGCACATAACGTCGGCTCCTGCAAGCGGAGGGAACCAGGACGCCGGAATCGGCTTCGTTTCGGTCAGCACGATGCTCCAACGCCCCGCTCGTGCTTCCGCGATCTGCTCGCTCGAAACCGGCACCGTCCAGGGGTTGCCTGTTGTGACTTGCGTATCCCACGCGGCGCGGTTATACGCTCGAATGTCGCGTTCCACCACGTTGCCTCCTGATCGTTATCGTCGATTCGCTGTTCTATGCGATGCTCGACGTGAGGGCGCGAAAGCTCCCATTCGGCACAATCTGATAAGCGCCGCAGTTCGCGGGAACGAGCGCCGTTTCAAACCGTCCAAGGGTTGTCACAGTTCCGTTCGCTTCGACGCGTGCCGAGCCCTCGATAACAGTGATCGCATGGAAGGTGCGTCCCTGCGTGTCGAACTGAATAGCCTGGGTGCCGCCAGAAACTTCGAGCGTGAATTGCGGACAGGACACCAGAGTGGTCGATTCGCCATCTGCCAGCGTCGGACGTGGGCGGCGATCGCCGACTGCGCTGGCATTGGAAACAGCCAGCGATTTGTCGATGTGTAATGCGCGTCCTGCCGACTGTGGGCGGTCCCAATCATAGACACGATACGTCAGATCGGACGTTTGCTGCACCTCATATAACAACAGGCCAGGTCCGAGCGCATGGATCGTGCCAGCCGCGATGAATATTGTATCGCCAGCCTCGACCTGTTCGTACTGCACGACATCCAACACTGTACCGTTGGTGATGGCCGCATCCAGAGTTTCGGCACTGGTGCCGGGGCGTAGGCCGGAAATGAGTTGTGCCTCGCCGTCCGCTTGGAGGATATACCAGGCTTCGGTCTTACCCATGTGGCCCGCGCCTTCGAGATCGTGCGCCTGTTGATCATTAGGATGGACCTGCAACGAAAGCCAATCAGCGGTGTCAAGCAACTTGATCAATAAAGGAAACCGGTCGCCAGTCAACGCCATCGCAGCCGAGCCAAGTAACGCTTCGCCATGCTGCCTGTGCCAGTTCAGCCAGCGTCGTACCGGCGTATCGGCCCGACGCGACGACGTTTTCCTCATACACAATCCAGGCTTCACCGATGGGTGGTGTTGCATCCTTGATGTTCTTCCCGCCCCACACTCGCTCGCGGTATTGCGGTTCGAGGAGCAGCACTTCAAGCGTCGCAGTCATATCTACCTTCCTTCACTATGCTATATGAATCAAAGACAGACCCACTACTATATGTAGAGGAAACGGGTTAATACGAGGGCAGAAATATCGTCCGGCACGGTTGACAGTATTCGTACCGACAATGTAAATGGTTGGAGTGAGGGTGTAACGGTTACACCCTTGTCGTGCGACCCCGTAACAGTTACACCCCCAGGCTGCGCTCGACCTCGCTGATCACCCCACGCAATACTTCCAGATCGCGCATGAGCGCCTCGCGGCCTGGCTGGGATATCTGGCTAAGGTCACGGCGAAGCAACATCTTGCCCTGCGTTGTCATACGTTGTAGTCGTTCACGTTCCTCGTCAAGCCACGTTTCACCCTGGTAGCCCTGGCGTTCCAGGTCCAATACAAGCTTACCAACCAGTGTTCCGGTAATATCTTCGCCACGGCGTGAACGGATCTCCAGGCCCAGCAAAAAATGTTGGGCTTGCTCTGGCGTCAAACGACGATCGTTAAGCGCGTTGTGGAGGGGACGCAACGTCCGCTCCTGCCAACGGTAGCGCCGTACCAGCGGACGAGACTCTACCGGGAGTCGGTCGTAAAGGCGCATCAATTGGATGCGCCTGGACTCGCCCAGACTGAGCCGCCCTTCGACCTCTCCCCACGGCACGCTCTTGCCTGCTTCATGCTCCAGCTGATCCTTGAGGCGCTGAGCCGCTTCGGCGCGGTCCAGGTCAGATAGTGCAGAACGTGCCTCGTTTTCAACATATTGAAAGATCAGCCTATCGGAATCGGAGGGACGGCGCGAAAGCTGGATGACTTGCAGCGAAGGAAGGCCAGTCAGCACTGCTGCTCGCCAGCGTCGCTCGCCGCTGAGAATACGCCATTCGGCCTCGGGATATCCGGGTCGATCTCGATGATCGGATATACCAGCAGCGGATGAATCTGTTGCTGACGTAATGAGTCGCCCAACGCCCGGAGGTCGATGCAAGAGTTCACGAGCATCTTCGTCGCCATCGGCCTCCGCCTGCGAGAGATCAGCAGGTTTTGGTAAAAATCGTACCTGGTACGGATCGGGAGCGATCGCCGCAAGCGGCACGGTTACAACCTGCTGTCCGCGTGCATCTTCCACAAATGTTGTCGCCGACGACGGGCGGTTTGAACCACCGATGTTTCGCATTCGTTGCTTGAAAGCATCGCTCATAGCTGTGCCTCCGCATCGTTCAGTTCAGTCGCCAGTGCACGAAACGCCTGAGCGGCGCGGCTGGACGGTTTGATAGCTCAACACTGGCTGTTGTGCACCCGACGCCTCTGGTAAGGCGATATCGACGCCGATGCGTGTTTCCAGGATTGTCGCCGGCAGTTCAAGTTCCGACAATGTTTCATGGATTGAGCGAGCGAGGCGCGTTTGCGAACGCCAGCGATTGATGGCCAGGTAAATGCGTTGCGGCCCGGCGTCGAGTGTATCGCGTACATCGCGCACGGTTGCCAGAATATCACCCAAACCTTCCAAGGCCAGTGGCTCTGGAATGATCGGCACGACCAATCGAGCGGCAGCAATCAGCGCAGCAGTCAATAGATTGCCGGTCGGTGGCGTATCGAGCAGCACAAGGTCATACTGATTAGCTGGCAATGTTTGTAACGCGCGGTGGAGCCAATAGAGACGCAGATTGCCCAACTGTGGCTCAACATGCACCATATCGGGGTGCATTGGCAACAGATCGAGATTTTCATACGCGGTCGGCTGCGGCAGCCCAGCGAATCGGTTGCTTTTCGGCAAGGGCGACGAGACTACTCGATACGCTCCACCTGCTCACGCGCGAACCCCAGGTGCAGCCCACTGTGGCCCTGCTTATCCAGATCGACAAGCAGCACGCGGCGTCCAGCCGCAGCCCAGGCAGCAGCAAGGTTGACGGCAAGTGTCGTTTTTCCTATGCCACCTTTATTGGTTGCGATCGCCCAGACGGTCGTCATGCCTCTACCTTTGCGTGATTGGATTCATGCTACGCAGTCTACATCATATATTATATACGGCACTGCGCTGGACTGCGCCATATGGTACATGCCTGGTATGTATACGTTCAACAGTTGGGCACACTGCGACCACGATCGCAGCAGCGGAAGGCGATCGAGGAGCCATGACCGATTATCCATTTTTAGACCCCCCGCATCTGCGATCAGCAGACAGTTGGCCTGTGCGTATGACGACGCTGAACATGATCGACATGAACCGCGTCACGACCCATGTCACGGAAGCCCTTAAACGTGGTCGCTATATGGTCCAACCGATCCACTAGAATATCTGCTTAAAAAACGCTGTGTCGTCGAAGTCGAAGGCGAAATGTATCCGACACTCGCTGGTATCTTGTGCTTCGGACGTGATCCGCAACAGCTGTTTCCCAATGCCGTCGTCGATCTTGGACATTATCGCGGTTCCGAGCCGTTATCGATCGATGTAGTCCACCTCGAAAAGAACATTGGTGGTTCGATCTTCGAGCAAATCGATTGGGTCGAAAACTACCTTTGGCGTAATACACGACATGGTATGACGCTCAGTAACTCTGGACGCGCGTCGCGTCGAACTGCATGAATATCCTCACGCGCCGTTATCCGTGAGCTTAACGTGAATATGCTGGCGCATCGCGACTATACGATGATCGGTTCGGCATCACGCGTCATGCTTTTTCGCGACCGTGCGGAATGGGCATCGCCCGGTGGGCTGCCACCGGGCGTTACCGAAGATAATCTGCTGAATATTCAGAACGCGCGAAATCCTGTGCTGCTTTCGATCCTGTATGAAGCAGGATATGTGGAAGCGTATGGTATGGGATTGGATACCGTGGTCCAGGTGCTCCACGATGAAGGCATGAACGAGCCACATTTCCGTGATCTGGTAGGCGCAGCCTTTATCGTTACGGTTCATGGACGCCAACTCGATACGCGCGAACAAGAACCATTCGTGTCGCTCACCGACGCGCAGCGTAAGATCATTCGGCTTGTCAGTTCGAATATCGAAGTCAGTCTCGCCGATATTCGCGAGGCTTTCCCTGATCGCGCCAAACGCACGTTGCAGGAAGATATTACCACGCTGATCGATGCCAATATCCTCGAACGCCATGGTCAAACCAAGGCCACACGTTATCGTCTACGCGATCGGAACACAACAATCCGAATCTCGGAAATTCACGCTCGTGTTCCTCTACACGATGCTCGCTCGTACTATCGTGCCCAGTCACTATCGACGCTCTCGCATTGATGCATTGAATCTGCGACTAGTGCGGAATCGTTGCACTAGTCGCACCAATCGAATACGAAAAGCCGCATCAATCACCATTCGATCCGCACCATTCACTACTTGCACCTCGCATCAGTCAACGATAAGATCGCATGAAGACGTGTGTACACAAGCAGTTGTGCCGCACGCTATGAAGGACGATCGATTTATTGAAGATCTGATGATAACGCGCGGGTGAATCAGAGGAACAGGCAGATCGAAAGTTGATCGATTCCGAAGCCTTAGCCCGGCGGTAGAAATAGTGAATTAAAAACGAATGTCGCCCGCCCTGAGGCCAGGGAGCGGACGAGCATCCGAAGTGCTATCGAGCAAGGTGACATCTGCAAGTATAGCAAACCGAAGATAGTCTCGTCAATCCCCCGTGCGCCTCCGGAATGGTTATATTTGGAGGCATTATGCATATTAATCATCCACATGAGGATGGTTTATATCGTTGCGCCCTTGGTGGCGACGGATGAGCGCGACATACGATCCAAGCGCATCACGGCATATTTTGGCGATGCAGTGTTGCAAGCCGGATTCATGCCGCTGCCACATCTCTTCCTACGGCATTACCGTAGCCTGGGACTTTCCCAGGTACAGGCGATGTTCGTGCTCCAGTTGATGGAAATCGCCTGGGATTTGGGCGATCCTCCTAACACGGTTACCAAGATTGCCGCGCGTATGGGACTAAGCCAGCGCTCGGTTCGCGCATGCTCGAAAGAAGTGCACGATCTTGGACTGATCGAAATCTACGACCAGTGGGACGAAGCTGGCGCTCAAGTCGAGAATGCCTACGACCTCGGCCCGTTGTTTCAGTCGTCTCGCCGCGTTCGTCCCACAACACGTTCCATCCGGCCAACACCGCTTGCGCCGACAGCGCAATGTGGCTCCCATAGCCACAGATAATGCAGCCAGCAACCACATCGATTCAACCGACCATGCAAGTGCGCAAGTACACGTAGCATCTACAACGTCACAGTGCCCCTGCAGAAATCCTGCATCCTCCCCCCTGCAGGATTCTGCACCCCATCCTCTGCAGACTTTGCAGGGGGACCGGAGAGAATCTTGCAGGCCCTCCCCGAACATACGATCAGGGCCCCGACGAATCCACGATCACAGGACCATTGCAGAAACGATCAGAGCTTAAAGGGAAACTAAAAAACTCTAAAAAACTAAAAAACAACAAGAACACCATGTGTGGTGTTCTGGGCTGAATCGGCAGGAGCCGAAATCGCCTCAAACCGGGGTCATTCACTCCGTTGGACATGTCACGATCAGCGCCGGAAGATGTCGAACAGAGTTGCCATATCCTCGAACAGGCCGGATTCCACGCCCGGGTCGTCGCCGATGCCGCGCCGACGCTTGCTCCTGCAGAATGTTGGTCATTGGTGTGCTATGGACGAGGTGCATCGTTAGGACCTGCATGGATCGCCATCGCAAGTCTATGACTGGACACAACGCAAACCACAGCAGCCCAACTCAACCAGCCGATATGACGCAGGTGGGATTGCTTACTGGCGGCGATGTCGATGGCACAATACCAAGCTCCTTACTTGACATAACCGATGAGTGATTGTCCACAGTCGACCTGAGCACTGGGAGTCCGCCATCGCCGAACTACGAGCCAGCCTAACGACCGAGGAGTCTGCGGCAATTGCAGCGGCCACAAGTTCAGTGTGGGCTGTTATGAGCGAGCAACGCCAGCGTACGACGCGCCAAACACGTTTCACCAATGCACTACAACCGTCCACACCATTAGAACATGCTATGCCACTGAATGGTCCGCCACGCTTGAGACATTACTACACGTGAGGTGGACCACACGCCGACTGGCGTTCATGGCTGGCACCGTTGCAACTGTTGGAGTTGGATGGGAATAGCGCGGTTATCGGTGCGCCAAATGTGTTCGTTCGTAACGAGGTCAGCGCGACCTTTGTGCTCACGTATCGTCAACAGCCTTCACTATAATATTCGGACCGTGAACTCAATGTCGAAGTCGTAATCGGTACGATGGTGCTCAAGTGAGCTTGACAATCCTAAGACGTCATTTCTGCCAGGAATTCGACGCTGCCATTCCGGTGGTCATTGTAGCAGGTGGGTATAGTACAGCTAGCGTGTACGGGAGCATGAAGGATCAGTATTGATGGCAGACGCAAGCGGAACGCCCGGATCGGTGAAACGCAAGCGACCAACGAGACAATACTAATGCAAGCAAAACGCCATGTGCGACGTTCTCGCATCTATGGATCGCTCAAGGGTATGGTGTCCAAGCTATTGACGCGACGATGCCTGGCGCAACCTCGCAGACCGAGGCACCGATCGACCGACTCCGGAACCATCTAAAGCGCATGATACCGAACAGTTCCATGCGGTGAGAAAGCACCAGTCGTGCACGCACTTGAAATGGCAACCTCATCGCCGACCTCGCGCATGATGAAGTTGATGCACAATCGTCCGTTCCGGCGAATGTGGCCAAGCCGCGGAAAAGCCACCCGATGCCCAGGCGGCCCGCAGTCAAACCTGAGTATCGCGGCAAGCCTACATTGAAATGCCACCGCAGGGCTGATGTTCATCAGTGAAACCGATGCCCCGGTCGAGGTTTTTGTGTGGTCGGATACGGCTCCTTTCGCCCGAAGCACTTGCGCGCATACGCAAACCGATCGAAGGCCGCCGAACCAGTTGCAAAACCGAAGATATCGATCACTTTTTTCGCAACGTCACCGTGGCACGTCGATTGGCATGAGGATGCTGGAAAAGGAACAGGTGCGCCGGTTTATCGCGTTACGCGACTTGCTGAAAGACCTGATTACCGATATGACGGTTTATCGATTTGGGACCACCGCAATCGAAGTCTTTGTTGTGGGCCACGACGAAACGGCGCGGTCATGGGAGTCCACACGAAGGTCGTAGAAACGTAAGGTATGCCGCCTCGCGTTCCATTATTCCCAACGGACCATCCGTGCATACAAAAGGACCTGATCATCAGGTCCTTTTGCTTACCATATGATATGGATCGACGGAGCGGCGATGGTCGCCTCGATGCCTTGTTGCACGATCGGGTTGACATTGGAGAAAAGATCGTATCCTGTGCGCTGCTCGATCTGATCTACGCTGGTGAGATAGTCACGCCAATCGTCCACCCGTATCCCTTGCGGTTCGGCATATCGACGGCGATCACTTCGGTCGGTTCGGTGATCCGAGCCAGATCGTTCGTCACCCTCTGGCAGCACGACGATCGCTTTCCAGACTTGCGAGGGATCCGGACACGCCCTTGGCTGAGTGTCCCTTGCGAACCGCGCACGCCGCTGATGATATATAACTCATTGCCACCACGCGCCAATTCGCGGCAATATTCTTCGAGTTGTACCCACGGACCTTGATTGTTGTCCGGAGCCTGTGGCACGATATTGGACATATAAAAGAGCGGGAGGTTGTCGGCGATGGAATTGGTGCGGTCGGCGGAAGGTGCCATATGGCCACGGTCGTAGCCGCTGTTGGTATAATCGGAAGGCCGCACGCGATACCAACCCTGGGGTAATGACGGATCGGGCTGAAAACCACTACGGTCGGTGCTGCCATATCAGCTGTTGAAAGGTGCCAACTTACCCAGTTGGGAATCCCGCCATCGCGGTTGTAGGAAAGCACGTATTGGTTGCGTGCGATAAGATAGTTGTCAGGATTGTTGGTATCATGCGTGGCATTGCTAGGATTCCCGAGGGCAAGGTTCAGATTGGCATTGGCTGCTGCCCTGCTGTCGCCCGCATTTGACGGCTCGTTGGGCTGGACGGTTTCTGCCCGCAGACTGGTCCTGAATCCGGTTGGGTGGTATCAGTCGTATCTCGCAGTTCGGGAAATAGCCAGAAGACGATCAGCAGGATGACAACAGCCAGCACCGTTATCCAACTACTTTGCTGTTTGCGCGATGAGGTGCGAGGCTTCTTCGCCGTCGGGATATCCGTTCTAAGTTGTTTTCGTGAAGATGAACGACGCTGTTTGGTCAATGGGCTATCCTTTCGAACGCACGAAGCTCCTATGCCAGATGAAATAAGTAGAAATGACCGTCAGCATGATCATAGCACTATGCTGTTCTGCTGGCTACGTCTATAATAAGCACCTTGAAATTGCTGTGGAGGCGGTATGCGCTTAACATCATCCGGGACGCGGCCGAAGTGGGTATTTATTGGGGCTGGTCTGGTTGTCGTCATTGCGACCTATTTATATCTGATCCTGGTCGGAGCATCAGGTGTTGGTCAAGAAGGACAAACAGCGACCGGGAGCACGAATGCGCTGATCGCATTGTTGGGATACTTGATCGGGGCTGGTTTGATCATCGCGGGTGTCGCCGGCCAATTCACGACCTCGACCTATGCACTGATTCCGCTCGCCATTGCGATCAACATCGTCGTCGGAGAAATCGTCGCCTTCCTGAAACTTCCTTTGTACCTTGATTCAATCGGTACGGTGCTCGTCGCCGTCCTCGTGGGACCGTGGGCTGGCGCGGCGACGGGTGGACTTGCGAACATTGTCTGGGGCTTATTCAGGCCAGTTCCACTGCCTTTCGCCATCGTAGCGATTGCCATCGGCTTGCTTGCTGGCGTGTTCGCACGTTTAGGATGGTTTCGACGCTGGTACCTTGTGCCGATCGCTGGGACTCATTACAGGCATCGTGGCGGCGCTTCTTTCCGCGCCATTGTCCGCGTTTATCTTCGGCGGCGTCACAGGAGCCGGCAGCGACGCGCTGGTGGCGGCGTTTCGCGCCTATGGTTCATCGATTTTGGCGGCGACCACAAGCCAGGGGTTGGTTCAAGACCCGCTCGATAAACTGGTGTCATTCGTGATCGTCTATCTGATCATCGTCGCGCTACCCCCGCGCATCCGGTCACGTTTCGGACTTAACCGAACCTGATACCACAAAGCGATGATGATGCTCTATGAGCCGCGTGAAAGCGTGTTTCACCGGCTCAACCCTCTCACTAAGCTCACGATAAGCATTGGCATAATCGTCGTGGCGTTAGGTGCTAACATCGACTGGGTGCCGCTGGCGTTGTATATTGGTATCCTGGTTCCCTTAGCCTTCCTGGCGCATGTCGGGCGTCACTACGTCACGACGAGCCTTAAGTTACTGTTGCCGTTCGCTATCTCGCTGTTTCTGATTCAGAGCCTGTTCTTTCCCGAAGGCACCACGATCCTGGCGCGGCTGGGTCCGCTGTCGATCAAGGCCGAAGGCGTGCGCTTCGCGTTCGCCTCCACGGTGCGGATTCTGCTCCTCAGCGGCGCGTTGCTGCTGACGTTGCTTACGACGCATCCTGGTGCGTTAATGACCGCGCTCACGCAGCGCGGTATGCCGCCTGCGCTGGCCTATGTGATCGTCACGACCTTACAGATCGTGCCGCAGATGCGCCAGCGTGCGAACACGATCATTGACGCGCAACGCTCGCGTGGCCTTGAAACACAGGGCTCGATTCTCCGGCGCGTGCGAACGCTTGTGCCGCTCCTTGCGCCGCTGGTGCTCGGGGCGCTGGTGGATGTCGAGGAGCGCTCGTTGGCGCTGGAAGCGCGGGCGTTTAGCGCCACGGGAACGAAAACAAGTCTGTGGGTGTTGCCTGACCCAATACCGGAGCGTGTTCTGCGATGGACGATTGCTGCAGTTGTTGTCGGTTTGATCCTGTACCGTCTGCTTGGGATCGTCACGTAAATGGTATGTTTGTAGTGGCCCTATATCACCACGAAACTACCACAATGGTGTATGAGTGATTCGACTAAACAACGTACGCTATACCTACCCCGGAGCCGAACAACCCACCCTCGACGGCATCGATCTTGAGATCGGCGCGGGCGAACTCCATGCCATCATCGGTCCTAACGGCGCGGGTAAATCGACATTGTGCTACGCCATCGCCGGATTCGTGCCACATTACTTCCAGGGAACGTTCGCGGGCGAGGTTATCGTCGATGGTCGCAATACCGTCGAGTATCCCCTGGGTGAACTGGTCAAGCATTGTGGACTGGTATTTCATAATCCGCTCAACCAGATCAGCGGTGCGCGCTTTACGGTGCGCGAAGAACTGGCATTTGGCCTGGAAAACCTCGGCACGCCCCGCGATGAAATGAATCAGCGTATCGATGCCGTGCTTGAAACGCTAGAGATTGAGGCGCTGGCGTCACGCTCCCCCTTCGAACTTTCCGGCGGACAGCAACAGCGCGTGGCGCTAGCTTCGATCCTGGTGATGGGCCCGAAAGTGCTGGTGCTGGATGAGCCGACCGCCCAACTCGATCCCGTCGGCACCAAGGAAGTGCTGGCTGCCATTGGCGCACTACGCCAACATGGAACGACAATCGTGCTGGTCGAACACAAGCCCGAAGTCGTCGCCGATATCGCCGATCGGGTTGCGGTGCTGCACGAAGGTAAAATCGTGGCTACTGGAACCCCCGACGAGGTGTTGTCGGACCCGCTCCTGCTCCAGATTGGCGTTACGGTCGCCCGCTACACCGACGCAGCGCGACGAGGCTCCACGATGGGCTTGTGGCCGGTGGAACGACCGCTCCCTGTGCGGCTGGATCAGGCGGTGGCGGGATGGCAGGAATGGACCACCAACCCCCGACCACCGGCCCCCGGAGATTGATGTGCCTGCATTTCCCGGCAACATGTACGTGTTCATGCGGTGCGTCTCTACGGCGAGGGACGCTGAATTATGAGCACGATTCAAAGCTGACCGAGCAACAGCCCGTTCATGCCGATGGGGCCCCACAAGGAATATCTTATGACCGATGCTCAGAAGTCAACGCCGACCGCGCCGCCTTCCCTGCCCGTAGAAATCTCCAACGTGACGTTCCACTATCCGAGTGGCGTTGCGGCGCTCCTTGGCGTGTCCCTACGAATCGAGCCTGGGGAATCGGTCGCGCTGCTGGGACAGAACGGCGCAGGCAAAACGACGCTGGCACGCCATCTCAACGGTTTGCTCCAACCCACCAGTGGCACCGTGCGCGTGGGTGATTGGTCAACCACCGAACGTACCGTGGCGCAACTTGCGCGGCGGGTCGGCTATGTATTTCAGCATCCAGACCACCAAATTTTCAAGCGCAGTGTGCGAGATGAGGTGTCCTTCGGTCCGCGCAACCTGGGCTTCAACGCCGCTGCTCTTGCCGCTGCCGTCGAGCGTGCGCTCGTGGCAACCAATCTGACTGCCTTTGCCGACCGTCATCCCCACGACCTGCTACCATCGCAACGTAAAGCCGTCGCGATCGCGTCCGTCCTGGCGATGGAAACGCCCATCGTCGTGCTGGACGAGCCATCGACCGGACAGGACGCCGCGGGTGTCGCGATGATCGGCAAACTCATCGACGATCTGATTGCTGCCGGGCGTACGGTCGTCGTCATCACTCACGACATCGACTTTTGCGCCGACCACTGTAAGCGGTGCGTCGTCATGAGCGATGGTAAGGTGATGCTGGACGGACCAACCGCCGATGTGTGGACGCACACCGATTTGCTCGCACAAAGTTCCATCGAGCCGCCGCAGCTGGTGCGACTGTCCCAACAGCTTGGATTGCGCCCTGCGTCGCAGGTCGACGCGTTTCTGGACGAAATACGCAACGCACGCTCGTAGCCAGTACACCAGTTGGAACAAGCAAGAAGGGCGTAGCGAAGTCATTAGAACTCCGTTACGCCCTTTGCCGCATGATGGGATTTTATCCCTGCGCGACGACTTTTATCGGCTCGATATAAAACGTCACGCGCGTTTCGGCTGGGTTGCGGAAGGGGTATTCATCGACGCCCATGTATTTGTTTGCAAGCGCGTCGATATGTGCGTCCGCTCCATCGGTCGTGTGGCGAGCGACGGTGCCGCGCACCTCCATATAGCGCTGGTCGTTCTCAGGATCGATTGCCAGCACGGTTACCTGCGGGCGTTCGATCATGTCCTTGGCCTTCTGACGCCCCATGGCAGTATTGACCCGTAGATACGTGCCGTCCCAATCGATCCATACAGGCGTCACCTGCGGTTGCCCGCTTGGCAAAAGCGTTGCCAGCGCAACGATGACGGGTTTTTCAAGCAGATCTTGATATGCTTCTGGAATCATGGATACTCTATCCTCCAAACGACCGAATCATTGCTCGATGCCATCGCATGCAGAGCGTTTGCCTATTCATCACTTCGAAGTATAACGCGCTAGAGCTTATGCGACGTCCAGCTATAAGTAGCCGAACTCAAAGAATTTCATGCTGCGTGGAGCGAACATTTGGCAAGGTTCAAAAAGATGTTTCGCTGCGACCCATCATGACCGTTGTCCGACGTTGCATAAGCCCTTTATACTGCGCCGGAACAGGTGGTGGGGCTTGACGATCATGTGGTAGATACGAGGTTGCGTCCTGCACGGTGCCTGGCGTACACTCGCTCCATACCATACTCTACATCAACAGGAGGATCTAGATGCTGCGTGGTGAAAAGGTTATCCTGCGTGCTATCGAGCGCGACGACCTTAAACAACTGCATGACCTCGAACAACATATTGATCTCGTGGTGCTGGCCGACGGACTTTGGTGGCCATATTCATTGGGAGCGATGGAAAAACGCTGGGAGAAACAACTCGAAGAACGGGATAATCCATTTTTCGCTATCGTCGCCGATGATAAGCCGATCGGCTCTTGTGGATTGCATCACATCGAGCGCCGAGACCGGACAGCGGCAGTCGGCATCGGTATCTACGATCCAGCCTATATCAGCAAAGGCTACGGACGTGATGCACTCAACCTGTTGGTCGATTGGTCGTTCCGCATCGCGAACTACCGTCGTCTCTGGCTCGACACGCTCGTCACGAACCAACGCGCTGTGCGTTCGTACCTCGCGTGTGGGTTTGTGCAGGAAGGCCTGTTGCGCCAGCATTATTATGCCAGTGGTGAGTATCACGACGCCGTTGTAATGGGCTTAATGCGTTCGGAATGGGAGGATCGTCGCATGGCAGCAAGCGCCAGCCAACCTGCCTGAGCATTGCACCATATACGATGCACCACTGCCAAGCGGCTACGGATGAGCGTAGCCGCTCGTGTTTGCATACCGTCGCGTGTGTTCGCATGAATAAGTTATCTCCGTTGGTCGTTGTCGTGGTCGTTATGGTATCCTGCATACGACCGTGAAAGGGCAGCGTCAGCAGCGTGAGTACACTACTCGTCGATAACTACGATTCGTATACCTATAACCTGTTCCAGTTACTCGCCGCCGTCAATGGCGAGCCGCCGCTGGTCGTGCGAAACGACCAACTGACCTGGCCAGAGTTCCTGGCGCTCGATGTGACGAACGTCGTGATCTCGCCTGGTCCTGGTCGCCCCGAACACGAGCGTGATTTCGGCATCTGTGCGCGTATCCTCGCCGAAGCCGTCGTGCCTGTGCTGGGGGTGTGCCTGGGTCATCAAGGGTTGGGAATGGTATTTGGTGGGGCCATCGTGGCCGCACCAGAAATCATGCACGGGCGTATCGACGCGATCTACCATGATGGTGCCGATCTGTTCAGGGGCGTGCCGCAGGGCTTCGATGCCGTGCGTTATCACTCGCTTGTTGTCGCTCCCGACATTCCTAGCAGCCTTCAACGCACTGCCTGGACTGCTGACGGTGTAATCATGGGACTGCGCCACCGCCATCGTCCGTTGTGGGGTGTGCAATTTCATCCTGAATCCATCTGCACGCAATACGGCGAGCAAATTATGCGAAACTTCCGCGCCATAACCCAGGAATGGCATGCTCGCCAGCCGTACGTCCAACGTTCTGCTCCCGTGACTTCAGGCGATGCTACGCCTGGAAACCTGGGCGCTTCCTCGCAAGAACGACAAAGCCCGGTGCTGCACTATGCCGTCCATGTACGCCGCCTAGATGGTACGTTTGATGCCGAGCAGATGTTTGTAGGACTGTATGGCGATAACACCAACGCCTTCTGGCTTGATTCGAGCCGCGCAGAAGCGGGATTATCACGGTTCTCGTTTATGGGTGGATGCGAAGGTCCACACAGCCGCGTGCTAAGCTACGATGTGAATCAGCAGGTGCTGACTATTCATCAGGATGGTGTTACGACGACCGAGCGCACCAGTATCTTTGCGTATATGCGGCGTGAAGCCGTCCAGGTGCGCACCGATGCCCCCGATCTTCCCTTTGATTTTCACGGCGGCTTCGTGGGCTATTGGGGCTACGAAATGAAGGCAGAATGTGGTGGTGCGAACACCCATCAGGCTACGCACGCCGACGCACAGTGTTTCTTCGCCGACCGGATGATTGTATTTGACCACCTCGAGGGCATGACGTATCTCGTGTGCCTCGACGGGAACGGCGATGCCGCCGATGCTGAAACGTGGTTTGATGCGACCGAACGACGCATGCGATGCTTGCCTACACTCCCAGACCTCGATGCGCATACCGAATGTAACTCTGCGGACCTACCGGTGTGCGTGTACCAGCCACATCAAGCATATCTAGATTCTATTGATGCATGTCATGCGGCGTTACGGGCGGGCGAAAGCTATGAAATCTGCCTCACAACCCAGTCCGAGGTCGCGTTGAGTATTGACCCGCTCATGTTGTATCGCCATCTGCGTCGTGTAAACCCCGCGCCATATGCTGCGTTCCTGCGATTCGATGATATGGCGGTGTTGTCCTCGTCGCCCGAACGCTTCCTGCGGATCGACCGCGAACGGCGGGTGGAGGCTAAGCCCATCAAAGGGACGGCGCGACGTGGTACGACGGCGGAACAGGACGAGGTGGTAAAGCGTGCGCTGGGACGAGACGAAAAGATACGCGCTGAAAATATGATGATCGTTGATTTGTTGCGCAATGATCTGGGGATGGTTTGCGAAACGGGCAGCGTGCATGTGCCAAAGCTCATGGATGTCGAAACATATGCCACGGTCCATCAGGTTGTTTCTACTGTACGCGGTGTGTTGCGCTTGGATGTCGATACCCTTGACTGCTTCCGGGCCGCCTTTCCTGGTGGCTCTATGACGGGAGCGCCGAAACGGCGTACGATGGAGATCATCGACCAACTGGAAGGCACGTCTCGCGGCGTGTATTCGGGCGCGTTGGGCTGGTTCGGCATCGGTGGTAGCGCTGATCTTAGCGTCGTTATACGCACAATGGTCTGGACGCCCGACCTTGTGACGTTCGGTGCAGGCGGGGCGATCACGATTCAGTCGGACCCTGAAGCCGAGTGGGAGGAAATGCTACTCAAGGCGCACCCGCTGCTTCGTGCCCTCGCCGCCTGCATTGCTCAAGAATCGGTGATACGGTAACGGATGTGATCAAGAACATGACTTTCTTCGGCGTTTGTAGAGACGTGGCACCTCTTTCGATCTGTCGTCGAAAGGGTGAAGTATGAGCGAAGTGATGATCTGGGTCAATGGGCGGTTGCTGCCTCAGGGGGAGGCGATGATTGACGGACGTGACCGAGGCTGGACGCTCGGTGATGGACTGTTCGAGACGATACGGGCGGTTGATCGAAGGCCACTACGGCTTGGGGCACACCTGTCGCGTTTGCGGTCAGGTGCCGCCATACTTGGAATCGATCTACCATGGAGTGAAGAAGACCTGTCGGCGATCATTGCCGAAACGCTCCTTGCCAACACCTACGTGGACGCCGTCGTACGACTACGGTCAGTCGAGGCATACCGGCCGCACGTGGACTGTTGCCGTCACCCGCACCACCTACCCTTGTCGTCCATGTTCAACCCTTCACTCCTTACGCCGCCGCATCCTACCTCCGAGGCATGCATGTCTTCACCAGTACGATTCGTCGTAATCAATATTCCCCTGTGTCCAACGTCAAAGCGCTAGGTTACCTTGACAACATCCTGGCTCGCAAGCAAGCCGCTGATCAAGGTGCCGACGACGCGCTCCTGCTCAACACCAGCGGCGAACTCGCGTGCGCGAGCGCGGCAAACCTATTCGTAGTCGTCGATGGCGTCGTCCTGACGCCCCCGCTTAGCGCTGGTGTGCTCCCTGGCACCGTCCGCGCTGCCGTACTGGCGCTCGCGCCGCGACTTGGTATCGCTGCGGAAGAACGCTCGCTTCTGCCGCATGTGTTCGGTCGTGCAAGTGAAGCCTTTCTTACGAACGCACTCATGGGGGTGATGCCGCTCGCCGTTGCCGATGCGCAGGCGATCGGCAACGGCGAGCCTGGCCCAGTCGCGTCGACGCTGGCTCGCGCGCTCGAAGCCGCTGAAGGCGGTACGTGACATCCTGGCTAGACCTCCGCTCGCGTACTTCAGCGCCACCCTCGCATCAGTCGGGCACCATATACGGTGGTAAGGTGCCGCGGTATAATGTACGCGGCACAGGAGGTGCCTGATGAAACATACAGAAATGTCGCGATCGGGACGCATTCAGGTCCCGGTTCTCCCACAGCAACAGCAGGAAACCTGGCTGCAACAGCTAGTTACCGTGCTTCGGGCATGGTTCGGTCGTCGTTCCGCGCGCTGATCCTCAGCCTCTGAGGATGACGGTTCCGCGCGTTGATACTCACGAAGCGGTGAGCTAACGTCGCCTTTTGCCGACCCAGCACGCCACGTAGGCTGAACGGCCCGTGGTGCAAAAACACTTTGATCTGTGCCAGCGAAAAGCCAAGAAACTTCAGCGCCAGGATTTGTTGCAGCAATACAAGGTCGGTGTCGGTATAGCGAGCGTCCGCACCGATACCGATGCCATGGTGGCAAACTGTTCTGTACTATATTCCTGTATCGCCAACGCTGCGTCTTTTTCAGCTCTGCCCAACCGTTCTACCGTGTGGGACCGTCCCGCCGAAAACATGGTACAGGATGACGTAACGTCAGATGCAAGCATCTTGTTTGATCAACAACCCAATGACTGACGAGTAACCCAGCATACCGACTGGGCCCAATGTTCGCTGGCGCGAGAGCTCGGCAGCACTTCGACATTACACCAGGAGCTAGCGCCAACGCAGGGCGGCTTCCTCACTTATGCCGTCATAGCATGTGCTCGAAGGGTTGTATGATAATGCACGAACTTAATCATGCAAAGGAACAACGATGAAGCTTCAACATCCACTGGTCGCACTTGGTCGTACGGACCTGATGGTTTCACGGATAGGTTTTGGAACCGCGCCGATTGGAAATATTGCAAACCCTAACGATCCTGATACGCTCCCTATTGAATCGATCAGGTATGCTGTCGATGCAGGGGTACGCTTGATCGACACTGCACCGCTCTATGGAGCGGGCCGAAGCGAAGGGTTGGTCGGACGGGCGATAGCGGATGTGCCACGCGACCAAATTGTGCTTTCGACGAAGGTGGGACGGCGTGTACCGGAGGACGGGACGGTTGCCTTCGATTGGACCCGCGACGGCATCTTGCGTGGCATTGAAGAAAGTCTGATGCGGCTGGCGACTGATCATATAGATATTTTGCTGATGCATGATCCCGATGACGCTTATCGTGAAGCACTCGACGTAGCCTATCCCGTGCTTGCCGATCTCAGAAGCCAGGGTGTCATCCGAGCGCTGGGTGCTGGTATGAATCAGTGGCAGATGGAACTTGATTTCGCTCGCAATGCCGACATTGATTGCTTCTTACTGGCGGGCCGCTACACACTGCTGGAACAAGCGGCGCTGGACGAGTTTCTGCCCTATTGTGCCGAACACCAGATTTCGCTGCTCCTGGGTGGCGTGTACAACAGTGGAATCCTGGCACGGGGTGTCGTGTCAGGTGCGACCTACAATTACGCAGAGCCCTCAAAAGAAATCGCCGAGCGTGTCAACCGTATCGAGGCTGTTTGCACGCGACATAACGTACCAATGCGTGTCGCCGCGACGCAGTTCCCGCTGGCGCATCCTGCCGTCGCGTCACTGGTCCTCGGCGCACAATCGCCAGCCGAGGTGCAGGCGAACATCGACGCGCTCGCCGTGCCGATTCCCGCCGACCTATGGGCTGAACTGCGTGCAGAAGGTCTACTGCATCCCGATGCGCCAACTCCGGCATAGGGTGAGAAGCGCTGGCCGTTCAAAGGTGAAAATAACGAAAAATTGTCCGTATTGGACAAGAGGGGTGGTCATACGACCACCCCTTACGGCAATAAAGACGAGGTTGAACAAGTTGTTGTCCAGGCAGGACAAAAGGGGCGGTTATATAACCGCCCCTGCTTTAGCCCGCGAAGTGTGGTTCGGGCGTTCCGCGTACATCAAGCTTGATACGAACAAATCGCCAGCTTGCGGTTGCGCTGCTCGCTGCTTCTCGTCGAGGCCGGTCCAGGCTGAGGTTACATAAAGTACATCAAGGTCGGGACCGCCGAATGTACAGGCAGTGATGCGTGCTGCTGGAAACTCGATCACTCGATCGATTGTGCCATCGGGCGCGTAGCGTATGATGTTCCAACCGTCCCATTGTGCGCTCCATACGTAGCCTTCGGCATCTACCACCAGACCATCGGGCATGCCGGGGCCGTCGGTAGTGCGCACGAAGTCGCGCTGGTTGATCGCACCTGTATCGGCATCGTAGTCGAAGGCAAAGATCGTGGAATGAGATGTATCGGCATAGTACATCGTTCGGTCGTCTGGGCTCCAACCGATACCATTCGATGTGCCGACGTTGGGTACCATCATATGAATGGAGCCGTCGGGATCGAGCCGATACAACGCGCTTGTAAAGCCCGGTGCTAATGTCCCCGCCCAGAACCGCCCGCTGCGATCCACTACGCCATCGTTGATGCGTCCGTCGGCCTTACCTTCCTCTGGATTGCCGATGAATTCGAGGCTGTTGCTGGTGCGGTCCCAGAACGCGAATCCCTTGGTGGTTGCCAGTACAAACCCGCCATCGCGGCGAAAGGCGAACGAGCCGACGGAATACCCAACATCGTACGATTCCGGCTTACCGCGATCCGGCTCCCAACGGTAGATCAAGTTCGATTCGATATCCACCCAGTACAACGCCTGTTCACCCACATGCCAGCGTGGACCCTCGCCGAGCTTGTTCTGAACCGAAAGTACGTGTTCGACCTGTGGCATCTTGTTGCTCTCCTTAAATCTGACCACTGACCAACGATGACCGACGACCGAAGAGCACAGTTGTCACCCAAAGCTTCGTGTGCGTGACTACCGTATACAACCCCTCAGATCAGCCTGCTGCTCCGCGCTATGATAGCAAGTCGTGACAACCATGCGCTGTCGTATAGACCGCATTTGGATGGCGGGTAGTAAAGGTTGGTCGAGGTTCAGTGTTTCCAAGCTAAACGATCAGCCACCGTGTGTCGATCAATGGGAAACGCCTCAAGGAGTGTCATCGCCAGCCGACGTGAGGAATTCGTCTTTCTCCGCGAACCATGCTGGTAACGTTTCAATCCACTCCCTGAGGTCAATCGTCTGCTAGACTGCTGCAAACACAAGCATGGAGAATTACCGATGACGGCGCACATTGATACTGCACGATGGACGACGGAACTTTTCGCCGTTCTAAGCGAAACCTTCGAGCGCGTAGACGGCATCTACCTTGACCGAGGAACATCGCTGCTTGAAACCCTGGCGACGGTTTCGGCAGCGGAAGCGTCGCGTCCGGTTGCGAGCCAGTGCGCCAGCATCGCGGCGCAGGTCAACCACGTTTGCTATTACCTCGATGTAATATTGGCGTACATGCGCGATCAACCACCCGAACATGTCGATTGGGCAGGAAGTTGGCAGGTTAGCGCTGTTTCGTCGGCTGAATGGGAGGCGCTACGCCAACGCCTCCACGACACCTATCAGCGCGTGCGAACGCAGTTCGCGAGCATCGACTCCTGGGATGGCGACGAGGATATATCAGGTGCGTTGTCGATCGTGGTCCACACGGCCTATCATCTAGGCGAGATTCGACAGGCGCTGGCGTCCTGCGTAGCTAGCGAGCCTCCCGTCGCATCAGGCGATGGAGCGGCAGAAACCGTGCATTGTGTGGGTGATAGGTGAAATGCTCGCTTCCCCACACCGCACGGTCGCTTATCGGACGACTGCGCCGTTTAGTCGAGCGGACGCTTGAAGATGTGACGATACGAAAGATAACCGCCAAAGTCATCAGGTTGTTGTGAAACTTGCTGGACGGTGACCAACTCCCATCCATCCTGCCCCAGATAGTTCAGCCCCTCATCAATCGGGTATTCGGTGCCATCTATGTCGATTACCCAGGCGTGAACGATTTTGAAAGGATTAGGATTTATATCCGCGACATAGCATCTGCAGGTCAGGTACTCCCATTTCACTTTCCTCGGCCCGCCAAGTCGCCGTGTTTCGCCCTCGTACCCTGTCATTATTCCTTCCGTATTGTTTGCAGCATACAACCCTGCCTTGTTCAGACCAGTGCGTTCGGTGATTTTCACTCTATCAGATATTCGAGCAACCGTGAAACCTTGAATCGCATAATCCTACATGCTACACGCGCTCGCCAGAGCGCGAGATGGTTGCTCGGATATCAGTTGGTCATCGTTCGTTTATCCACAGTCGGTCAAGGCATTTCGTTTCACACCTCCTCGACACGTGTCTGTGCTGCATTGAGGACCGCCACCATATTTGCTCCGGGAGCGAGCACTGTGGATCGCCTCCGGCCATATGGTTGCTAACTGTGGCGTAGGCAATGTTTGATGGTTCGTTCAGCCTATTGGCGGAGCGGCTTACAGGCTGCACTCGCCCCACCAATTGCTAAAGCTGCCCGATCAGGCGAAACAATTTAGTTTTTTCGGTGGCTTCATCGTCAAGTGGCACGACCGTCAACAGGAGTTCTTCCATGCCGTTCCTGAGAATGTCGATTAAGCGTCGCTTGATGGTGTCATCGTCCCCCATTACTACCAGATTATCGATCAGAGCATCGCTGACCGTTCCATTCTCGACAGGATATCCGGCTGTGGCGAACATGTTTGCATAGAATGGCAAGCGGGCATACATCGAAAGGCGTTGACGGGCAGACGCACGAACGGTGGCGCGATCCGTACTCATGGCGACCCAGACATGTGCGATTAATGGCGGTGTCTTGCGTCCAGCGCTTTGCGCGCCCTTGTGGAGTTCCGGCACGGCTGTTTCGCTCAAATACGATACCGGGCAGTTCCACGAGATCGCACCGTGGAGATCGCACCTGCTCGCCGAAACGCCGCAGGACCGAGCGCCGAAACAAGCACCGGCACGTCAAAGGAGCGTGCGAATGTGGCTTTCGCCGTGAAAAAATGTCCCTTGTGATCGACTGTTCCTTCATTAAGGGCAGCCTGTAGGATTGACACATATTCGGCTAAGTTGTCCAGCGGCGATTCCATCGAGATACCATATACGCCCTCGATTGCGGGACGATGGCTTGGCCCCACGCCAAGCCTGAGCCTGCCAGGAGCCAACGACGCCACCGCTGCCGCCTGTTGGGCAAGCGCGAGTGGATGGCGTGGGTAGGTCGGAATGATTGAAGTTCCCAGACGGATGCTGTTTGTCCTGCCCAATGCGGCAGCAAATACCGTGAGAGTATCGAGCGTAGTGGGGGTTTGTGTCATCCAAACCTGGCGCACGCCGGCTTCCTCGGCCTCTACGATGGTTGCGACGAGTGTGGGTGCCTCAGGTGCCGCAATGGAAATGCCAATGCGATCTCGAAGCAGCATGGCTGTTGTTGCTTGTTCATCTATATCCCTTTTGCATAATTAACACTAGTAGCAGGTCAAGGTATCACATCGCATGCCGTAGCCTTCACGATTCGTCTCTAGCCGCGGTCGTGTGCGATGTAAGCTGTGCTGGAACGCTCCATGCTGGTCGTACACTAGTCCGATCAGTCTACCGCGTCGGTGGATGATTAATACGATAAGGGATAGCAGTGTACGATCTTAATGTTGTGGGCGGTGGCATTGTTGGGCTGGTGCAGATATCAATCAGTGTGTCCCGGGGCGAACACGCTGCTGATCGACCGTGCCAATTCTGGGCGAGCGACCGCCGCTGGTGCTGGCATCATTGCACCCGAAACCAGCGGCGATGCGGACGCCTGGGTCGCGCCCTTCCTGCAATCCGTGACTATCCCGATTTGATCGCACGGCTCGAACGCGATGGCGCGGGCGACACCGGATATGCGCCGACTGGCCAACTTAACATTGCCATGACGGATGACGAGGATGTCCCTTATGCGGCGTTATTATCGCTCCTGCGCGAACACCAGCGCACACGGGGCTTACCCCACGATGGCGATCTGCGCGAGATCGGTGTCGCCGAGGCCCAGACGTTGTTTCCCGCACTTGGTGCGCCGCGAGAACCACGTTGTACTTTCGCCGTGCTGCGCGCGTCGATGGACGTACGCTCGCCGTCGTCCTGCGGGATGCTGCGCCTGGTCGTGGCCTCACCCCACGCACGCCGGCAGCCGAACGACTAGCGACGACCATACTGCGCGGGGTATAGCGGTAGATGGGGAGGATATCGTGGCCGGCGCGATTACCATCGCCGGTGGTGCCTTGTCGAGCCAGTTCGCTGAACCATTGCACGTCACGATTCCAAGTGAGCCAATTCGTGGACAAATCATTCACCTATAATTGCCCGGAACCGATACTGCCGCGTGGCCAATCGTCAAGCATTCCATGGTCATTACGTGGTGCCGTGGCCTCACGGGTGCATCGTGGTCGGCGCGACCCGTGAACGTGGCACGGGTTGGGGAGACCACACCACGGCTGCCGGTGTACGTGAAGTGCTAGATGAGGCGCTGGGAGTAGTTCCTGGTCTGGCGCACGCGACGATCGTCGACATGCGTGTCGACATCCGTCCCGCAACACCGGACAATTTGCCGGTGCTGGGTGGGTCCCCACCTTTGAGAATGTCTCCTTGGCGGCGGGACATGGTGCGACAGTGCTGCAACTTGGACCGTACAGCGGTAAGCTCATCGCTGTCCTCGCGCTTGGTCGCCCGCTTGCGTCCGATATCAGCGCGTTTTCCGTGACGCGATGTGCGAATGGCTATTCAGAATACGAGTAAGCCCTTCTTTGCTCCGAAGGGCAACGGTTGGTGATACTTTGTCTGCGCCATTCCGTGTATACCAGGAATCACTCCCACTCGCACCCGAGAACATGTACACCCCGTTATCGGTTGGCTATGTTCGTTACCCCGCATGGCGTCGTCAAAAGCCCGGTGTAACGGAGCAATCTTCATAATTATTGTCACGCTGAGACGCAGCGAAGGGTCTCTCCCTGAGTTGAAGAACGATGTTTCGCTCCACTCAACATGACGGATGTTCGAGGTTGACGGAGCCGTGGTTACACCGTTAGTTGTTGGATAATTTAGGTTGTCACCTTTAACCAGCCGCCATCTATATAAAAGGTTGAGCCAGTGATGTAGGTAGAACGGGATGAGCAGAGAAAGACGAACAGGTCGGCGATTTCTGCGGGTGTGGCGAAGCGTCCCATTGGAGTATTTTCTTTGGCGTAATTACTCAGGTATTCGTCCCAGGTGGTCCTGTACCCTCCGTCAAGATTCTGGCAGTCTTCTCCCAGTCGGCGGTCATCACCAGTCCCGGATTGACAGCATTCACCCGAATGTTGTGGGGAGCGAGCTCATTGGACAAGCATTTGGAGAACATCACCAACGCGGCTTTCGTGGTGTTATAGATCGGCTCGTAACCGAGTGGCTGTGTGGCGCAGATCGAGGCGTTATGCAGGATGATGCCGCTTTTGCGTTCAATCATTCCAGGCGCAAGCTCGCGCGACAAGCGTACCGCTGCCATGACGTGTAAATCCCAATAATATTGCCACCGTTCGTCGGACGCATCCATTACGGTTTCTTCGCTGCCAGTTCCGGCATTGTTGATCAGAATATCGCAACCACCGTGTTCGCGTTCAACTGTCTTTGCCAGGTGCTTGATATCTTCGGCCTTGCTGACATCCGTCCTGACCCCGAGCGCCCCTACAGAATACTTTTCCGTGATAGTACGTGCGGCTGCCTGTACTTTTTCCTCGTCGCGGGCGCACAGAACGACATTGACCCCTCGGCTGCGAGACCTTCGGCGATGGCAAACCCGATCCCTTCACTGCCGCCCGTCACCACTGCGACTTTTCCTCTCAATGCAAAATCCATGATGTTCCCTTCCTGTTATTGACATTAATCGTAGGTTTCGAGCAAAGGTGGGGTCTAAAATAGCATAGGAGAGCAAGGTGTCACAAACGAATGGAACCAAAATCGCGCAACAGCGGTCGCGGTTTGATCTAATCAGGCTGTATCGATCTCCACGGCAAGGCTGGACTTCAGTTTAATGCAATGCGGCAGCAGGCATATGCTTGACGCCGAGCAATGCAAGATGCCGAGCGTCCCCCTCGCCAGCATACCGCAGGGCATAATCGGGTATATATTTCCCGCGACGGATAATCGCTGCCCCAGACCCATATTCTGTCGTCGAACGCGCACACCAGCGCGTTTCAAGCTGGTTGCGCCTGCTTGCAGAACGGTGAATACCCGGACCACAACAGCATATCCCGCCGCGTAGGATCCCATGCCCCCTCGCAAAAATAATGTTATGATATTGGCACAACAGTTGCATAGGACGTATCTCGTTATCAAGGAGGATAGAGGATGAAACTGGAAACACTTCGCGATCTGTATGTCGAACAGTTGCAGGATCTGTATAGCGCAGAAACGCAACTTGTTGAAGCGCTGCCGAAAATGGCTAAGGCGGCTTCAAACGCCGAACTCAAATCAGGTTTCGAGGAGCATCTGAAAGAGACGCAGCAACATGTTCAACGCCTCGAACAGATCTTCAAAGGTCTCGACACGAAAGCCGGAGGCACTACCTGTAATGGAATGAAAGGTCTGGTTAAAGAAGGCGACGAAATTATTAAGGCGAAGGGCGAACCCGCCGCAATCGACGCAGGTCTGATCGCCGCCGCACAGCGTGTCGAACACTATGAGATTGCTGGTTATGGGTGCGTCCAATCCGTATGCACATCAACTCGGCGAGCAACAGGCCGCCTCTTTACTCCAGAAGACCCTGGACGAAGAAGGGATGACAGATAAGAAATTGACGAAGCTTGCTGAACAGGTCATTAATATTGACGCCGAGGCCTAGAGCGATAGACTATAGGTGTGGATAGGTTTAACAAGCCTTGAAAGGGACACGAAAGGGGCGACTGTTTTTACAACAGCCGCCCCTTTCGTGTGCCAGTCTTCGACCGCTAGGCCGGGTATGAGCCGCAGGGTGAAAATCTGTACGGTCGCACGTCCATCGTCGCCGCGCCGTCATTATGGGCGAGGTCGGACTGGTGTTCTTCGAGCAGGTTCGTGTGGCTGGCGCTCGCCAGCGCGAAATTGGTGCGAAGCGTCACCGGACCGCGACGGCGCCGCGATTCATAGCCGGCACGATCAAGCCGTTGCCATCCTCGGCACGCTTGACGGTTTCGATCACGATGTTGGGTTGCTCGAAGGCTACCAGCGGATCGCTCCCGCCGTCGCCATCCGCGCCGTCGGACGCGATGGCGCGAGCATCCAGCGCGATCAACGGGTCGTTGAGTGCATACGCTGCGCTGAACGTCGTTTCGTTCCACGATCCCACGTGGGGCAGGATGCTATAGGCGAAGCTATGTTGGCCCTGGTCGGCCTCAGGATCGGGATGGTCGGCGCACGCAACAGGCTGATGCGGATCACGTTGTCAAGGATATCGTGACCGTACTTACAGTCGTTGAGCACGCTCACGCCATAGTCGCCTTCGCTCAGGTCCACCCACTTTTGGGCGCAGGTTTCAAAGCGTGCCCAGTCCCAACTGGTGTTGCGGTGGGTCGGGCGCTGCACGTTGCCCCACTGGATATCATAGGTCGCCACAGGCGAGAGCATGTCGACCGGGAACGCCACCTTGAGCAACATATGCCGCTCCTGCCAGTCGATGGTGGTGTCGATGTCGAGACGTGGGCTGTTGTAGGACAGCGAAATGCGCTGCATGTAGGTACTGCTGAGGATGCGACGCCTAATCTCGATGGTCGCCCGCAACGCGCCCTGCTTCGACTACGCGCACGTCCGACGCTGGATCGGCGAATAACGCTTGTCGTCGTAGAAGATATCGATGTCCCAGGCGTCCCACTGCATCGGTCGATCCTCGAACGCCTGGAACTGGTTGGCGACCGCGCCATCAGGCAG
The DNA here is from genome assembly GCA_963782315.1 of uncultured Chloroflexia bacterium. Classification (GTDB taxonomy): domain Bacteria; phylum Chloroflexota; class Chloroflexia; order Chloroflexales; family Kallotenuaceae; genus JBBSGA01. The sequence continues at coordinate 83,088 of CAWAJS010000021.1, read as the reverse complement.
CACTTCACGCGCCGGCCTGCTTATCGTAGATGCGGGTGATATCGCCTTCCGCGTTGAGTTCGACGCGCACGTAGTCGTTTTCCAGGAGCGTCGGCGTTGACGGTAGGTCCGGCCTGCTGGACGCGCCCGCACCCTTGCCGACGCGCAATGACGTGACGCTGTAGGGTTGCAGCGCACCCGCGTCGATCAGCACGCCCCCATCGACGGCTTGCGTGCGGACGGTATCGCCGTCGCCGCTGACGAGTGCCAGCGATTCAGACGCGTCGACCGCCAGAAAGGCCAGGTCATAGCGGAGGAACGAGGTCGGGTTGACGACCACCACATCGCCGCCGACCTTGCTGGCGATCGCCTCTAAGGCCGCGTCGCGGGCGGCTGCCCATCTCCGGATCTGCTGGTACTGCACCGTCGACTCGACGTAGACCGCGTTGACGCTCGAAGCCAGGGATGATGTCGTGGAACTGGTTGAGGCGGACGAGCCCCCACCCTCGCAAGCTCCCGCTCGGGATAGCTGTAGCGGTGTCCAACGTCCTCGCCAGGGACGCCAGGAATTCGGCGTCGTGCAGCAAAAACTCGCTCTTGCGGTTGGCGCGCTTGTTACGGCTCTGGGTGGTGTAAGTGCCCCGGTGGAGTTCGAGGTAGAGCTCGCCGTTCCAGGTCGGCAGGTGGTGGCCTGTCTTCCAAGCGTCTCGAAGAAGTCGCTGACGGTGCCGTGCTGCATCTGCGGCAGGCCGGGAAGTCGCCTGCATCACGCGCATGTTTTCGAACATCTCGCGGGTCGGACCGCCGCCACCGTCGCCGTAGCCGTAGGCCATCAGCAGGTCTTCTCGGCGATGCGCCGTTGCCGCCGTCAGTCTTTTTGCTGGAAGTTCGTCCAGGTGCCGAGGTCCTCTTCCGGGTCGCGCCGCGTTGTAGGTGCTGGCATAGCTGCGAACCGATCCTCGGGCGTTGTCGAGAAATGCGTCAGCACCTTGGTTCCGTCCAGCCCCTGCCACTAGAACGAGTCATAAGGCAGGCGGTTGTACTGGTTCCAACCGATCTTGATCGTGAAGAAGTACTCCAGGCCCGCCTGCTTGATCAATTGCGGCAGGTTCCAGGCGTAGCCGAATACGTCCGGCAGCCATAGCACGGCCGACACGTGCCCGTGCCGAAATGCTCTCGGAAGTACGCGCGCCCGAGCAAAACTGCCGCGCCAGCGATTCCGGACCGCTGAAGTTGCAGTCGGCCTCGACCCACATGTCGCCCATGATCTCCCAGCGCCCCTCGGCGACGCGCGCCTTGATCGCCGCGAACAGTTCGGGATAGTCCTGCCGGACGTACTCGTATAGCTGCGGCTGGCTCTGCGTGAAGTGGTAATCGGGGAACTGCTCCATCATGCGTAGCGCGGTGTGGAAGGTCCGTCCGGCCTTGCGGCGCGTTTGCCCCAGCGTCCACAGCCAAGCCACGTCGATGTGGGCGTGTCCGGTGGCGACGACATCGATATCCAGTGGCGGTCCCGCCGCTTCGATCCCGGTTCGCAGTGCATCATGGGCGGCTTCGACGCGTCGTAAAGCGGTCGCCGAAGGGTTCGCGGGTGTCGAGCGCTTTGAACGCCGCGTCGAGGGCGTTCAGCAGGTGGGCGCGTGCGGGCGTGTTCTCGTCCAGCGAGCGGGCGATGCCAAGCGCTACCCGCGCTGTGATCGTAAAATCGCGGGTCGGCTGGTCGATTTGTACGACCTCGCACTGACGCATCAATAGCTTGGTGCCGCTATCGGCTCCCAGAAAGCCGCCGTTGCCGGTCCAGCCGTGCAGCGCCAGTTTGTGCGCCTTGCCGTCGTGCCATTCAGGACGCAGCAACACTTCCGCGTGCTGGCGGTCGCAGGTGGCATACGACGTTCCATCGACATAAATCAGCGCTTCGGGATGCGTGAACTCGCCCGCATCGCCCAGCGGCAGGAACAACGCGATCTGCGCTTCACGCGACCAGTCCGACGGTATCTCGAACTCGCCTCGCAGCATAAAGTCCGTGACCCAGGTTCCCCAATAGGTATAGGGTTCGATGATCGCCCAGTCGGCATCATCGGCTTGCGGGTCGATGATGGGTGCGGCGTCGGGGGAAGGCAGCGCCTGATGGCGGAATGGCGGCATCGCTGCCCGTCGTCGATACACCAGCGGTTCGATCAAGCTGAGACGTTGCCCGATCTTCTCGATTGTCCAACGAATACTATGCAACATAGCACATCCTTGTTCTACTTCGTATCGCGCACATGATAGCACTGGTTGGTTTTTCGTTCTCACCGTACGCGCATCCGAGTGTCTGTGCAGTTTCCTTTCGGGGCATAGACTTTGCTTGCCCATACAGCAGAGTGGTAGTGAAAGGATTGCACATCATGAGTGATAAGCCTTTATTTGACGATATGGATGAGCAGGAACGAGAGACCGGCGATGCGTCCGATATTGCGATGGAAGACGCCGCGCTCGGCCTCGCGGCTGGCGCTGTCGGACCGGGTAGCGGCACAAACCCGTCGGCACCAGGACCAGCGGCAGGCGTCGGCCCCGCGCTTGGCGCGACCGCCATCGTCAATGAATTGCATGACGAGGATGATTCCACGCCGGAACGCTAGGTCCGACACTCATTCGGGAGCCAAAGAGCCACGAAGATCGTTCGTGGCTCTTTGCGTGCGCGGCTTGGCATTGAATATCATGTATGATTACGCATCAAATGAGAAACATTCTCGCTCAACTTAGTCAAGATGTGGCGCTGAAGGGCATCACATGGTACCCTATGGGCGTTGTTCCTCCGGTGATGTGCGGGAACATGACGATACTCGCCGAACGGTTTGCAATCCGCTTCAAGATGGCGAAGGCAGCTATCTGCTCGATTCCATATATGGGACCGCGTGTGTATCGTGATCCAGCGCGGGTACAAAGTGATTGACACGTACACGAGCGGTTTGTACGCATAGACAAATGTGACGAGGTGAATGGCATGAGCCAGGTAGGAACAGAGGCCCGCCCTTTGCGGGTGGCAATCATTGGAGCCGGTCCCGCCGGTTTGTACACTGCTGATGCATTACTCAAGAACAAAACACTGCATTGCTCGATTGACATCATCAACCATCTGCCAACGCCCTATGGCCTGGTGCGTGATGGCGTCGCCCCCGATCACCAGTCGATCAAAGCGGTAACCCGTGTGTTCGAGCGTATCCTCGAAACACCGAATGTGCGCTATTTTGGTAATGTGACCTTTGGTACCGACATCCACCATGAGGAACTGAAACGATTCTACGATCAGATCGTCTATGCCACGGGCGCACAGTCGGACCGGCGCATGGGTATTGGGGGCGAAGAACTGGCCGGAAGCTATCCAGCCACAGCGTTTGTGGGCTGGTACAACGGACATCCGCATTACCGCGATCACGAGGTCGATCTTTCACACGAGCGTGTCGTCGTGGTCGGCAATGGCAACGTCGCGATGGACGTTGCCCGTATTTTGCTCAAAGCCCCGGACGAACTGGCAAAGACCGACATGGCTGACCATGCCATCGAGAAGCTGCGTGCCAGTAAGGTGCGCGAAGTAGTGATGCTCGGGCGGCGCGGTCCGGTACAATCGGCGTTCACGAATGTTGAACTCAAGGAGTTCGGTGAGCTTGAGAACGTGAACGTAGTGGTCGATCCGGCAGAACTCGAACTGGATGAGGTTTCCAGCGCGGCCTTAGCTGACGAAAAGATGGCGGATAAGAACATTGCCACGTTGCGAGCCTATGCCGGACGCACCGAGCAAACCGGCGAACGCACTCTGCGGATGCGATTTCTGGTTTCACCCGTCGAAGTGATCGGCGATAACGGGCGTATGACCGCTGTCAAAATCGAGCGCAACGAACTGGTGATGAGCGATGTTGGCGCATTGCGCGCCAAAGGCACCGGACAATACGAAACCATCGAAGCTGGAATAATCCTGCGGGCTGTTGGCTACAAGAGCGTTCCGTTGATGAACGTCCCCTTCGACGACACCACCGCCACGATCACCAACATCGCCGGGCGGGTCGTGACGCACACGACGGGCGAACCAGTTGGTGGGGAGTATGTGGTGGGTTGGGCCAAGCGCGGACCGTCGGGCATTATTGGCACGAACAAAGCGGATGCTGTGGCAACCGTCGCGTCAATGGTCGCAGATGTTCCCGAACTGGCGCCTATCGCCGATGAGAACCGCGATCCTGCTAAGATTGCTGCGCTTGATCGAGGAGCGCAAGCCCAACTATGTGAACTATGAGGCATGGCGCTGCCTGGACCGCCACGAAGTCGGTCGTGGCACCGAGCAAGGTCGCCCGCGTGTGAAGGTCACCAAGGTGGACGAGATGCTCGAGATCATTGGGCAACAGACAACCACAAGCTAACGATTAAACAGGTGAGCGCACAACGACGAGGAAGAAATCCTTCCTCGTCGTTGTGCGCTCACCTGTTTGCGGTGTAAATTGTTCGAGAATCTTGTCTGTGTGCGAGCTTTCAAGAGCGCCCCGGTAGCATTATGATTACAGATGGACAGCTGCGCTTCGATATGTAATTCAGCGGGTCATCGCTACCATCGCTCACGGTTTCATAGAAAGGTGAGTACGCCAAATCGGGCTGTCCCGCTTGTGAACTATCCCAGCACCCACCACGATATTGTTCTGCCATAGTTGCCTACTATCGGCGATGCTGAACGATTCTTCATACCGATTGAGGTGCCCATTGTTCTTCTATTCTTCCATCGTTGTAATGATTGGCCGACCGTATTAACCCGATGGTGGAATAGCAGGGCTCAGTCAAAGTCCTATCCAGAGCACGATTTCCCGCGAAATTGTCACTCTGAGTGGTGTACCGTTTACGCTCCTCGTTACCTTTCGATTTACGCACATCGTATCCCCCAACATAGCATCAGAATCAAGGAAATCAGCAGTCAACAGCTACGAAGGAAGGAAGTCGCGGGGTCACGAGGAGCGTAAACCATACACGCTGGGCACAAGAGTTTGTCTCTGGTTCGGAACGATACTTCACTGCGGTTCAGGATGACCTTAACGGAACCCTGGGTGGAATAGTACACCGCGCAACTTTTGAGTGCCTCCTGGTATACTGCGCTTCGGCGTCCGACGTGCAGATACCTCGCGTTTGGAGCCTGAGAACTGTCGTCGCTGGTCGAGATTCATAAGGAATGGGAGAAGGATGAATACGCCGACGGGTGACGACGAGCGCGATGGTGATATGCCATCGCATGTGGTTGTGCGCCATGATCCATATATGGCGCTACGCTATCGCGATTTCCGGCTGCTGAGCATTGGGACGATGATTTCGGCGCTTGGTTCGCAGATGGTCGGAGTGGCGGTGGGTTGGGAACTATACGAACGGACCAGTAATCCGTTCTATCTCGGCATGGTGGGCCTGGTGCAGATGCTGCCGGTGCTGCTGTTCTCGCTCCACGCAGGGCAGATAGCCGACCGCTTCGACCGCAAAGGTATCGTCCAAATCAGTCAGGCGATGCTGGCGCTCTGTTCGCTTGGGCTGGCCGCATGGTCATATACGCACGGATCTTTAGTGCTAGTTTTTGGCTGTCTGCTGCTAATCGGTGTGGCGCGGGCGTTCAGCGGTCCGGCGGGTTCGTCGCTGTTGCCCCAGATGGTGCCGCCCACGGCCTTTATGAATGCCGCGACATGGAGCAGTAGCAGCGGACAACTGGCGGCAGTGGTGGGGCCGGGGCTAGGTGGCCTGATGATCGCACGCTTCGGCAGCGCCACAGGCGTGTACCTGGTCGATACCGTCGCCGCTCTGACGTTCTTCGGGATGTTGTTGTTGATCCCGCGCCGTGCGGTCACGACGGTATCCGAAGCCGCTACGATGGAGTCATTGCTGGCAGGTGTGCGCTTCATCTATCGCACCAAGGTGGTGCTGGCCTCGATCACCCTTGATCTGTTTGCGGTGCTGTTTGGCGGGGCGGTGGCGTTGCTTCCGGTGTACGCCAAAGACATTTTGCAGGTTGGTCCGACCGGGTTGGGTTGGCTGCGAACTGCGCCCTCGGTCGGTGCGATCCTGGTCGCGCTGGTGTTGGCGCACCGTCCACCGTTCAAGCACGCCGGAAAGACGCTATTGTGGGTCGTTGCTGGTTTCGGCGCGGCAACGGTGGTTTTTGGCCTATCGCGCTCGTTCTGGCTGTCGTTGGCAATGCTGGCGCTGTTGGGCGGGTTCGACGGTATCAGCATGGTGATTCGTCACACGTTGGTGCTGGTCAAAACGCCCGACGCGATGCGTGGTCGTGTCAACGCCGTGGAAGGCGTCTTTATCGGCGCGTCCAACGAACTTGGCGCCTTTGAATCAGGTCTGGTGGCGACGGTGTTCAGTCCGGTCATTGCCGTGGTGAGCGGCGGGATCGGCACGATCCTGGTGGTGATCTTCATCGCGCTGGCGTGGCCTGACATGCGACGATTGAGGCAGATCAGCGAGTATGACGAGCGCGACTATGCGTAACATGTATAGTCGCGCTCGTACGTACGATTGTTGCTACGGAAGCGTAATCTCCCAGAGCGTGCCCTTGCCGCCCCAATCTAATACATAAAGTTTGTCGCCGATCAGCAGGCTATCGATCGGATGGTCGAAGCCACGAGCAATCTGCGTCACACGGGCTGTATACTGGTCGCCCTCTTTCGTGAGATCGAGGTGCAAGAGATCCTGGCCCGGGTCGGCCAGGGTAGGATTTGGGATGCCCCACCCCCAACTCAGAACGAAGGCGTCGCCCTTGAACTCACTCAACGCATTGGCGGTATCAAAGCTGAGCCCCAGCGGTGATCGGTGCGGCGTAAAGGTCTGAATCGGCTTGTTTTGGTCGCTGGCATCCTGTTCTTTCCCGTCCAGATCTGCATACTTGTCGGCATCCGGGCCAACGTTGATAACCGGATCGGTGAACTCCATGGGCGGCGGTGGAAACTCTGGGTCCGCACGGTACAGTCCTTGCTCGACGGCGACGAACTCCTTATTGAGGCGGCCATCCTTCGTCGGGTCGTAATCAGGTTGTGTCTGTGGGTTCGGCTCGGTACCAAACCGCCACGGGAAGCCGTAATGGTGGCCCTCCCGAATCCAGTTTAACTCATCCGGCATGTCGGCATCTGGTCCATTCTCCGTCGCGAACAGATCACCGTCAGGCGAGAACGCGAGGTCGTAGCTGTTGCGCAGACCGTCGGCAAAGAGATACCCTTGCTCCCTCAGTTTCGCCTCATCATTCGGCAGCAGCAGATCATTGCCATCAGTTGGGATACGAAAGATCGCGGAGGTGAGTGGGACTTCGCGGGCATCTGGAAACGCCTCATCATTGGATTGAACTTCGCCATGCTCGGTGCGTGAACCGCTGTTGACGTACACATACTTCCCATCGGGGCTGACTATGATACCGTTTACCTGATGGTCGTACTGTGTGTTGCTTTTTGGGAACTGTTCCGTCGTCGCCAACGTTGTCCAGGCTCGTCCGCCTGAACCATCGGGTGTCCCTTTTCGGATGATGGCCCGATTCGTCGTTTTCTCGCCCTCGTTACTGACGATATACAACGTACCGTCTGGACCGACTGCCATTCCGGTTGTCGCCGGTGAACCACCAATATCTTCCGCACTATAGAGTTCTATGCGCTTCGACGTGGTGCCAGGCTGACGGTGATCTGCAAGATCTGGCCTTCGCCATTGAGGCAAAGTATCGCCTTTGTCAGCGGGTCTTGCACGAGGCGAACGAATGCACCGCCTGTTTCTAGTATCTTGCGGATCTGCATATCCTCACGCAAGAGGACAGGTCCATTCGGGATCGGCGTGGCAGCCACAACCGTTTCAAGGTTGGCATCGACGGCAGGCACAGCGGTGGGCGACGCAACTGGGGCCGTGGTGGCTGTATTGTTAGACGTTGCCTCTGTGCCGCAGGCCGCAAGCATCAACAGTGTCCAGAACAGGGCAAGCCGCAGTGCAATGTTCATAGGTTTCCTTTGTGATGGCGAGTCGATGGGCGCCGGGCGAGCAGCGTGCATGTTCGCCTGTTTCGCTGCATTCAGGTCGCACTCGCTACGACGAAGGGGCTACACAGACGTAAGCGGCCAGCCGGATATACCGGGAGGCCGCTTACGTCTGTACCTTCGCTTAGCTATGCTGGAATTGCCCGCGACGCAGGTTCCAGTAGCATCGACATATCTTCTCCCGCAATCGCCGGACTGCTGCGATGAAGGTAGCACGACGCGCCGTGCTGCTGGGCAGTTTGGAAGATCGGTGGCGCGCTTTCAAGACACATCTCCATGACAAACGGACACCGAGCAGCGAACCTGCATCCGGGGTGTTTCTCAGGGACGAGAATATCACGCGCAGTGGGCGTTGGCGCATTGCCCCAGCGCCGATCCGGGTCCGGCCAGGGGATCGAGTCGATCAGTAATTGTGTATAGGGGTGTTTTGGGCTGCGAATCACGGAATCGATATCGCCAGCCTCGGCCACCGTCCCGCGATACATGACGATGATGTGATCGCTGACATGATATGCTGTCGCCAGGTCATGTGTGATATACAAGATTGGCAAGCCGAGCTTTTGATTGACTGAGCGCAGACTTTCAAGGATCGTCGCACGCAAGTGAGGCATCCACCATCGAAACTGGCTCATCCGCAACGATCAGGCGCGGATTGAGCATAACGGAACGGGCGACGATAATGCGCTGGCGCTGACCACCGCTGAGTTGGTGCGGAAAACGCCCCAGCGTTTCTTCAGGCCGCAAGCCCACCGCGCTCAACGCGCGCTCGATCATCGTCTGCGCCTCTGCTTTCGATTTAGCAAGACCGAATTTCGCGATCGGCACAGTCAGCACATGATCGACTTTGTAGAACGGATTATAGGCCGCAAAAGGATCCTGAAACACAGCCTGGATTTCGCGTCGATACTCGAAATATTCCTTGCGCGAGAGGGTTCGCAGGTTCTTCCCGTGGTAGAAAACCTCCCCTTCGGTCGGCTGAATAAACCCCATGATCAAGGATGCAAGGGTCGTCTTGCCGCTGCCACTCTCGCCGACGACCGCAATAATTTGCGGCTGATCACCCTGTAATGTGAGCGATAGCTGATTGAGGGCAACATTCGCGTTTTTGCTCATGATTCCGCCACCATAGACTTTAGTGACGTCACGCAGTTCGATCAACGGTGTCATTGTTCCCTCTCATGCAGATGACAGGCGACCCAGCGATCAGTTCGTGCCTCCTGATAGATAGGAACCTCCACTTTACACCGCTCCATTACATATGGGCAGCGCGGATGAAAGACGCAGCCGGGCGGCATTGCGAGCAACGACGGCGGCAAGCCAGGAATGCCCTTGAATGTGCCCTTCTGTTCCAGACGTGGCAGGCTGTCGATCAGACGTTCAGTATAGGGATGCAGCGGCTTGTTGAAAATATCTCGCACGGGGCTTAACTCCGCCAATTTGCCGGAATACATAACCGCGAGATGATCGACGAACTGCGCCATCAATCCCATATCATGGCCGATCAAGATGATCGCGACCCCCATCTCCTCCTGCAATCGACCAAGGGTTTCCATCACCTGGCGTTGAACAACCACATCGAGCGCGCTTGTCGGCTCGTCGGCGATAATCACCTTGGGCCGGAGCGCTACGGCGATGGCGATGCAGACACGCTGCTTCATGCCGCCGCTCAACTCATGTGGATACATCTGAGCGACGCCACGCTGGAGGCCGACGGACTCGAGTGCCTCCGTTACACGTGATTGCATCGCCTTTGTCGAGCGATCAGTACTGTGCGCCCGGATCGTGTCGACAATCTGGTCGCCGATACGCATGACCGGATTGAGCGAGTTCATCGCGCCCTGCGGGATCATGCTGACCTGGGATGCTCGCGCCTTACGCATCTCCTCCTCGGAGAGCTTTGTGAGATCGACGCCATCGACGAGCATTTCGCCGCCGATGATCCGCCCTGGCGGCTTGATCATGCGCATCAGCGCGAGGGCCATCGTCGACTTCCCTGAGCCCGACTCGCCGACCAGTCCCAAGCGCTCGCCGGCCCCTAGACTGAAACGTGACACCGTCGACCGCCCGCAGTGTGCCGCGATCGGTATGATATTGTACGCGCAGGTCTTTAACCTGCAGCACTGGCGTGCTCACGCCGCCCTCCGCGATCTGGGATTCGACCACTCGTCGAGCCCAAGCGATGTCAGTGTCAGGCCGACTACCAGCATCATAATAATCCCCACCGGCGATAGCCACCACCACCACAGCCCACGGATGATCGCCGAGTGGCGTTGCATATGGTAGAGCGTCATGCCCAATGTCGGCTCGCGCTGCGAGCCCAGGCCGAGGATCTCAAGGCCCATCGCGGTCAATATGGCGAAGTAGGTGGCCTGCACGAAGCTATAGAGGATGAACGGCAAGAGGTTCGGCATCAACTCCTTGAGGATGATTTCGGGACCACCCATGCCGGACAGGCGCGCCATCAGGACGAACGGGCGCTCCTTCAATGAAAGCACCTGTGATCGGATCGACCGCGTCGGCCCGATCCAGGCCAGGCTGGCGATGATCAACGCCATACTCTCGACTGTTATATACCGTTTGAGCGTGGAGGCGATCACAAGCAAGACGAGAAGTTGCGGAATGGTGAGCATCACATCGACGATCCATTTAATCACTGTGTCGATGACGCCACCATAATAGGCGCTGAACAAAGCCAAGGATTGTCGCAATGATGATGCCGATCGATCCGGCGAGCAAGCCGGCGCGCATGCTGAGTTGTGTGCCCACGACCATCACCGCGAAAGACGTTCCGTCCCTGTTGGTCAGTGCCGAGCGGATACTTCATCGAGGGTGGCTTACTGGCGCGGCGCGCAAGCGGGTACGGATCCTTTTTACGGTCGATCGCCAGCCGCCCGACGGTCGAGAGCAGGATCAGAATGAGTAGCAGGAAGAGGCCAATGCCAAGGCTTGGATTTCGCCGTACATAGCGCAGAAAACCGACGGCGCGGCCGATGCCGGACCGGTCTGGTCGCCGTGGGTGTAGGTGCTGCCAAGCTTGCCATCTTAGCCTCCCTCATACTTGATGCGCGGATCGAGCAGCGGATAGATCAGGTCCAAGATCAACGTCGCAAGGCTGATCGCCAGGACGATGATCATTGTAACGCCATAGATCAGAAAGTAATCCAGGGTCTGGATAGCGCCAAACACGACCGATCCAAGACCAGGATAGCCGAAGATACCCTCGACCAGAATGTTAGCAGTAATCAAAAAGCCCAGGCTCAGGACCAGGCCGGTGATTTGGGGCAGGAGCGCGTTGCGTAGCGCATATTTCAAAAAGATGCGCTGTGGAGGGATGCCGCGTGCCTCTGCATAGGTAATATAATCCTCACCCTGCACCGACACCATCATGCCGCGCATCGCAAGAGCCCAGCCGCCCATTCGCGGTCAGGATCAGCGCCAGGGCAGGTAGGGTCGCGTGGCGCATCGAGGTCAAGCATGAAGCGTGGGGTAAAGGCTAGGTATCGCGCCACGGCTATAGGCACCGGACAGCGGCAGTAATCGCCAGCGGAATGCGAGAAAATAAATCAGCACGAAGGCGAGCAAAAATCCTGGCAAAGCATACAGCATAATCAACGGCGGCATGAAATAGCGTAAAAATCGCGGGGCTTTGGGCCAGGCGATCAGCGCACCCAGGATAGTGCCAATGCCAAAGGACAAGCAGCGTACTGACCAGCGCCAGGCCGATCGTCCAGGGCATTGCATCACCGATCACGTCGATGACCTTGCGCGGATATCCCGAAAGTGAATAGCCGAAATCCAGCCGCGCCATGTTGCCGATATAGGTCACATACTGTTCCCATAGCGGCTTATCAAGGCCGAACTGCTTCTGGTAGGCCGCCACCATTTCTTTAAGGCCGCTTTGCTGGCGACCACCGCCCATCGCTGCCTGCTGGAGTTTTTCCAGGATCGGATCGCGTGGGCTCAGCTTGGGAATAAAGAAATTGATCGTGGCAGCGGACCACATCACCAGTACCAGGAGCGCGAAACGCTTTACAAGGTATGTTATGGTCACAGTTGCTCTTCCTTTCTGGTAGTGCGCTACGAGGCAGCGCCATGTTGCCATGGTCTCTGCCTCGGTAGCGACGTTCACAGCCGACCCTGACGCTTATGCCGCTGGCTTCATCCGGTGCAGCATCAGGGGGAAGGTCTTGTGCCAGAAGGCACCGTTGACGTAGGAGTTATCTGCCGTCGGCCAATCGCTCCAGTAGGTGGTGTTGTAGGGAATGCGATGCAGCCATTGGACGACTGGGATCGCCGGCAGGTCGCGCAGCAGGATCTCGAGTGCCTTGACATACAACGCCATGCCCTTGTCATCGCCGACGTGGCAGCAGCGCCATCTCATCGACGGTCTTGTCGAACTCTTCGTCTTTCCAGCGTGGAGTGATACCACCAGCCTCGCCGACGGGACGTGCTCGCTTGCTGTGGTAGTAGGTATCGAAGGTCGGGAAGACGTCGGCGATCGCGGCGCCGTTGCCGAAGAGGAACAGGTGACCGGTGCCGGTCGCCATGCGGTCATAGGCATCCGGTGGTGCCTGGAAGGATGCGTCGAAGCCTCCCGCACGTAGTTGCTCCGCGAGCACCGGACCGTAGTCGGCGAAGATGTCGAAGCCATAGATCGTGGCGTCGGGACGATTGCCGTCCTTGGTCCACAGCCCATCGCCATCCTTCTCGTAGCCCTTGCCCATCATGATCTCGTCGACCTTGGCCAGATCGTAGGCTTCGACCGGATACTTCTCCAGCACTGGCTGCGGCGGCGTCGAAGTATTTCTGGAGCACCGGGAACTCGGGGAACGGCAGAACCGTGCCTGATCCCGCGCCTTCGTAGCCGATTTCGACGATCTGGTCGCGGTTGATAGCAATGGTTGACGGCGCGACGCATTCGGCGTCGTTCCACGGCTCGGCCTCGCAGTTGAAGAAGAGCGAGTTCGGCCACCAGTCGGTGTAGCCATAGGGCTTCTCGCGGCCAGTGTGTGTGATGATCTTCTCGTTCTCATCGAGCACCGTCTTCATCAAGGGTGGCCGCAGGTCGAGGCTGGAGTCGAGGTCGTTGTTGATCAGAGCCCTGGGCCATACCGGTGTCATCGGTGCGTGGAACGACGATGATACGCTGATCTCTGGCAGTTCGGCAAAGCCGGACTTGGCAGCCCACCAATCCTGCGCGCAGGTCGATCAGTTCCTGCTGTGGGGTCCAGTCGACGATCTTGTATGGTCCGGTGGACAGTCGGCCAGCCCTTGGCCGGATCGTAGAACAGGAAGGTGGCGACATCGTCGACATCCTTGAAGATGTGCTCAGGCACATAGAAGATGCCGGTGTCGAACTTGCTGCTCAGGAAGTCGAAGACGAAGCGCGGCGCTGGCTTGTTGAAGCGTGATCTTGACCGTGGCATCATCGCTGGCGACCGCGTCCTTGACCCACTCCTTCATATCGCGCCATAGGCCAGCGCGTCGTTTCGTCGGCAGCATGTTGAGTGTGAAGGCAACATCCTTGGCGGTGAAGGGCGTGTCGTCGCTCCACTTGGCGCCATTGCGAATCTTGATCGTGACCTCGTTGTAGCTGCCGCTATAGTGTGTAGCTCTCGGCAAGCCATGGGATTTCGCCGTCGCCAAAGGCCGAGAAGAAGAAAAGCGGCTCCAGCATCGCTGAATTGCCGTGCTGGTGGTTGAAGCCGACCGCATATGGGTTGCCGATACCAATGGTTGTTGCGCCCCACATCAGAACCAGGCTGCTCTCGCGTGGTATCTCGGTGGGATTGCCACGCGGCACTTCGACCGTCGGGGTGGGTGCGTCTGCCGCGCGGCTGCCTCGGCTGGTTGCTAGGTGGTGCTGGTTCGGCGGCGGGTGCTTCGAGTCGGTGCCGCGGTCGCCGTTTCACCAGCGGGCGCAGTTGTCGCCTCCGTGACAGGAGCAGCGGGGCTACCGCAGCTTACAATAATCGTTCCGGCTGCGGCAATTCCGGTCAGCCGCAGAAAATCACGGCGTGAAAGCTCCTGTGCTTTCTTTTTCTTGTCTTGGTTCGACATCAATGTCCTCCATCAGCGTTTGACAATAACTCGTACATAGAGCATCTGAGATCGCCTGTATTGTATGCGGCCTCGAAACGAGGTGCGAATAGGGTACTGGCGGCAAACCCTTCCATAGTGACGGTACTTTTTTCGGTTGCGAAGTTACATAGGCGAGACCTCTTTTTCTGTACTGTCCGGCCCAAGCGAGAGCATGCGGAACCGTTGTGTACGTCGTGATGCTATCGCTACCGCGACTACCTACATGTGGCGAGGGGATCCGCATGTGTCGGTGGATCGCGAGGCTGTCGCAGCAGGTCATCTGCTAGGGAAGTTGTACGGTAGACCTGTGCGGCGGATGCTGGATAATAGCATCACTTCCATACAAGCACATAACATTCATTGCTCCTTGAACGACCCGCAGCAAGGGCTCCAGTGGGATAGGGTACGGACTGCCTAATCCATGCGCACCCGCGCACAGAGGTAGAGATTTGTAGGTTATCGGCGGGCTAACAGGGAACTAAACCACCACGATGATGACAAACCAAATACCGCTATTTGGAGCCGCGCTTGGACCGGTAAAGGGACGAAAGCAACGAAGATTCACGCCCTATGTGATTTGTATGGTATATGCTACGTGCGCTACAAAATAGCCGAACATGGAACGATTGTCAAGCGACCCCAGGAAAGCCGCTTGTGAAGGGCGACGAGACGTGCTGTGTTCAGGGGTTTCATCGGGGCTTGCCTTACGCGACGGTCCAGGTTTGCCCGCACGCCGATACTCGTAACCCCGACGCATCGCCACCCAGCACGGCCAGTTCGGGCTGCCAGGAGCCATCTTCATTCCGGCGCTGCGAGTAGGTGCCCCAGGCGAGCCCAGACGACCAGAACGTCGAGAACACGTCCGTGTCCGGCGTGATGAGCACCGGATCGAACCGCAACTCACCACGTCCCAGGTCGCAGTGTGCGCCGCTCAGCGCCAGCACGAGCGCCCAACTCGCCATACTGCGTGCATAATGATGCCCGCACTCGACTTCGTTCCAGGGATTGCGCCGGAAGCCATCGTGGCGGTCACGCAACGATTGCACGATCTCCAGTCCTTCCGCCGTCGCGCCCTCATAAATCAGATGCGCGGCAACCTGGTATTCAATACCCGTGAACACTTCATCGGAGTATGGAAAAGGGAATTTCGGTTCGCCGCCGTCCGGCCACGAACACACACAGTAGCCCCGCTTCGCCGTTCAGCACATAGGTACGCTGGCAGTTGACATGATTGCGGAAATCGCGCCGGAAATTGTGTCGAAAGATCGCATGGAGCGCCGAGCGGACGTGTTCGGCTGGCACGAGATCGCCAAGCCCCAGGACGCGGGCGTGCAGTTGTCCGAGCAACTGATCCGACAGGCAGCCACGGCCATGCTGGTATCGGTGTTCGTCGATGTCAGGATAGACCTGGATGAAGTAGTCACCGTTGAACAGCAGTCGGTCTAGCTGCTGGCTGGCTGTGTCGAAGGCGGCACGGCTGCGCTCGGCGTACTCTGGTTCGCCCATTACCTGCGCCAGTTCTTCGACAGCGCGTAATCCCGCAAGGTAATAGATGCCACACAGCGGGTTCGGACCGTAGAATTCGATATCGTACGTATTGTGCTGTCGTCCATCCAGCACGCCATCCTGATCTGTGTCCCATTGGACGCTGGCAAATTCGATGGCGCGTTTGACGCCAGGCCATACCTCCGCAAGCCATGCGCGATCGGCGCTCAATTGCCATTCGCGTAGCACGCGCAAGATGCTGCCCATTTGTCCATCGACCGCGGCTTCGGGCTTCTGCTCGCCCCATCCCCAGATAAACTGCTCGCCGAAGTTTTTGTAGTTGCGAAACGTCATGTAGCCGTCAGGCTCGGTTTCGACCACAAACTCGATCCGCCGCATCTCACGTTCCAGGCTCGGGAACAGGAACGCGACCGTTTGTGCATACGACCAGACGTGCGTGCAGGTGCCGTCGCAGCAACCCGCCTCGTCGAAACAGCCCTCGTAGCCGTAGAAACCGCCGTCCTCCAACCAGAAGCAGGTGGTCGAACGTACATTTACGATATTTGCCGATACTGCGTCCACCACGGAGGCAGGCAGCGTCGAGCCAAACAACGCGCCGTGAAAAGCCCGCGTCGCTGCTTCGAGCCGTGGCAGGTTTTCCACGGTATACGCGGCGACCGCCCATGAATCGGCGAAGCGGCGTGCGTAGTGGTTGCGCGTCAGCTTGGTAGTGTCGCCGCGCCAACTGTGTGCGCGCACCGGAAACGACCAACTGAGGATGAACTGGTAGGTCGCGCTCGCTCCCGCTGGGAGCGTGTCCAGTAACCCGAGAGAGCCGGTATCGGTCTTGCCAGTCTCAGAGGGCGTTTCGTACCCAAGATCGGTAAGTTCCCCGTCGTCCACGAGGTCGTTCCAGAACTCGCGCAGAAAGTCGTACCAGCCACCGCGTAGCCACGCTCGTTTCGTGGTTATATTGGGATGTGTCGTCGTCAGGCTCAAATCGCCATAGCCTAGCTCATCGCGGCTTGAAGTGCTCGGAATGGAGGAACAGGCCTCGAACGCCCGCTTCATCACGCACGTCGTTACGCGTGCCTCCGCGCCTCCCGCCCCAATATTGCCGAACTGATCGCGCTTGATATCGCCCACGGGATTCGCCAGCGATCCTACCAGGGTCAGCGCGACTGGACGGTCGCTGATATTTGTGAGGGTGTACGAGAAGATCGCGCAGGGGATACCGGACTGCTTCGGGATCGAGTGGCACGAGCGGCGTCCATGCTTCCAGGCTAACGCGCACAGGAAGGTCTGGGTCGTCGAAGTCGATCGTGGCGAAGGGATATTCACCGCGAAAGGTCGTGCCGCGCAGCCGTGGTAGCCCCGCGCCGGTGGCGGGATGGTAGCCGTGCGAAAGGGTATGGGGTGGTTGAATCGGACCTTCCAGAACCTTCGTGACAGGTGCGTCGCCTTCGATCTGTGTGCGTAGCGCGAAGAAGGTGTTGGGCAACATCGCGCCTTTGTTGGGTTGGTTGAAGATTTCCCAATCACGTAACTCGCCGCGTGCGCCCAATGACACATTCCCTGTGCCGATCCCACCAAGTGGGAAGGCGACTGCGACCGCTTGTTCGCTAAATGTTCGGATATCCGAGCGTGGCATCGTTGCTTTTCCTTTGGACTCCGCACAGCGTCAAGCATGATAGGTTCGATGCTTGTGCTGTCGCTGGACGATAGCTCGACAATGAGCCGTGAGTGTTGACGCGCACGTTAGCGTGTTTGGTACTGCTTTGTCAACTGCGGGGAATGGCGTGGGGCAGAAAAAAGGACCGGTGCTTACAATGAAGCGCCGGTCCTTTTTGGAAATCGTCTGGAGAAGCTAGCGCAACGATGCACGGACATCTTCGGTGATCGCTGTCCGTTCGGGCGGCGGTCCAATCGTGATATTCACTGCATGCGTACTGCCATCGTCCACCAATGGGATGCGCCCGTCCGTCATCGGCTGTCCACAATCTGTGATGTGCACACTTGCGGGGTCTGCTGCCGCGTCACGCCGCACCACGATCTGGTACGTCGTGGTGCCATGCCGATAGGTCATCTCGAAGCCATCCCAGTCGGAAGGGATGCACGGAGCCAGCGTGAGGTATTCGCCCGTTCGACGCAAACCGAGCAGCATCTCGACGCCCAGGCGATACATCCAGCCTGCTGATCCGGTATACCAGGTCCAACCGCCGCGCCCTTCGTGCTGCCGTGCGGTGTACACGTCTGCCGCGATGACATAGGGTTCCACCTTGTACGTTTCGACCGCATTGGCGCCGTGGACGATCGGGTTGATCAGCCGGAACAACTCGCTCGCCTTATCGCCATCCCCCAGCATCGCATACGCCCAGATCACCCAGATCGCTGCGTGCGTATATTGACCGCCGTTCTCGCGCACCCCTGGCACGTAGCCTTTGATGTAGCCTGGTTCGAGCGGCCCATCGTCGAAGGCTGGCGTGAACAGCCGGATCAACCCGTGATCGCGGTCCACCAACATCTCGTCGACGGCAGCCATGCCTTGACGCGCCCGTTGCGGCGACGCGGCACCCGAGATCACCGCCCACGACTGCGAAAGCGAGTCAATACGACACTCGGCGTTGACGTGCGATCCGAGTGGGGTGCCGTCGTCGAAGAACGCGCGCAGATACCAATCGCCGTCCCAGGCGTGTTCTTCCAGCGCCGTGTTCAGCCGTTGCATGACTGCGCGGTACTGCTGCGCGTGTGCGCTATCCCCACGCCCATCGGCGATGTGTGCCATCTGCTTGAGGTTGAGGTACAAGAACCAGCCGACCCACACGCTTTCGCCTGTGCCGTCATCGCCGACCAGATTCATACCGTCGTTCCAGTCACCCGCGCCCATCAGTGGCAAGCCATGTGAGCCGAA
Source organism: uncultured Chloroflexia bacterium (assembly GCA_963782315.1). Classification (GTDB taxonomy): domain Bacteria; phylum Chloroflexota; class Chloroflexia; order Chloroflexales; family Kallotenuaceae; genus JBBSGA01. Next base: position 64,617 of record CAWAJS010000021.1, on the reverse strand, counting down.
CCGCAATCCATGCTGGATGGCCCGCACGCAGTGCTCGTACAAGGTGCCGTGTTCGTCGGCTATGGTCGGCTGGTCATAGTACTCAGCCTCGTCGGGCTTCAGCGGTCGTCCGGTGATGAACGGAACGCTTTCGTCCAGCACCGCCGTGTCACCTGTCGCGGCGATATAGAAACTCGTCACGAAAGGCAACCACAGGTAGTCGTCCGAGAAGCGCGTGCGGATGCCGCGCCCGGTCGGCTCGATGCCACCAGTGCAGCACATCGCCCTCCACGAACTGGTGGCGTGCGGCGATCAACAGTTGCTCGCGTGTCAGGTGTGGCGCGGCGTAGATCAACGCCATCACGTCTTGCAGTTGGTCGCGGTAGCCGAACGCACCGCCCGACTGGTAGAAAGCCGAGCGTCCCCAGATGCGACACGCTAATGTCTGGTACAGCAACCACCCGTTCAGCAGACGGTCAACCTCTGGATCAGGCGTGCGGACCTCGACCACGCGCAAGAGGTCTGTCCACCGCGTCCGTGCCGCGCTGAGCGCGTCCCGCGCCCCTTGTGGTGTGCGGTAGCGCTGGATCAGGTCGCGTGCTTCCTCGTCGTCGGCACCCTGTCCGAGCACAAACACCAGCGTTCGTTCTTCGCCCGCTGCCAATGCCACGACCTGACGCAGCACCGCGCACGAATCGAAGCCAGCGCCAGCACGCTGACCAAGTTTTTCCTGCCCCACGCCGACGGGATCTGTCGTGTCGTGGTTGCGGCCGATGAACGCGGTGCGGTCGGTAGTCCAATCGACATCGGCCGATCGGCGGCGGCGAAGGCAACGCGCTGCTCAAACTCGCTGTTATAGCGGATTACGACACCATGATCGCACCCATGGTCGCATCCCAGGACGTGACGTGGTAGGGAGCCATTGCTGTGCGCGAATGACGCCAAGTACCCATTCGACGTAAAGTGTCGCCGTCAATGCGCCGTGGCTCGATCCGACAAGTTATGCAGGTGTAACTGGTACACCTTCGCCGAAGTCGTCCGGCGGCACGAAGATCGTCAGGTGCTGGCAATCGTCGTTGCGCTGATGCTCGAAGGCCGAATATCCCCAGCCGTGCCGCACACGATAATGCCCGTTATGCTCCACATCCAGCTAGGGTGTGGGCGACCAGAGATGGTCGGTGGCTGGCTCGTGCAGGTACAGCACTTCGCCGCCCGGGTCGGCGACGGGATCGTTCGACCAGGGTGTCAGCTTGTTCTCGCGGCTGTTCTCGGACCAGGTGTAGCCGGCGCCTCGCTCGGTGATGACGCAGCCGAAGCGTTCGTTGGCGATGACATTGACCCATGGTGTGGGTGTTCGTTGCCCGGGTAGCACGTCGATCACATATTCGCTCGCCAGTCGGATGTATACCCACCGTACGGGCTCGTTTGCTGCAATTCGATCGGCTGGGAATGGCTACGCTCGTGTCCCTGCTGCCGTCGGGGTGGCTGGACGGTGGTCGCGGGGGCGTCGGTGGGCTGGCGTCGCGCCAGTTGCTCGCCGAGTGTCCCACCACGACCCGAAAGGCTGGCGCGTGCGACGGTCCGGATCAATACGCGGTCTTCCTCGGGCATCATGTCTGCGCGCAACACATGGATTCCGGCCGGCTGGTCGATCCAGGCGCTGCCGTGTGACGCACGGATCCGCTGCAAAATCTGATCTTGCAGACCCTGGACGTAGCCGCCGGCATCCTCGTTCAGGATCACCAGATCGACCTTGAGATTCTGCAAGCGCCAGTATTCGTAGGCTTGCAGTACGTCGCCGACCAACTCGATCGCGGCGGCGTCGGCGACGCGCACCAGCAGAATCGGGAGATCGCCCGAAATACCGTACGCCCATAGCCCAGGTTGCCCCTTGGTGTTGCGGACGAGGATGTTTTCTGGTGAACGCATACGTGCGTCGTTATATACCAGAGCGGCGGAAAGTTGCTGAATGTCGCGTGCCGCCGCCGCGTTGATGTTGAGGTCGCGCAGTTCGACTTTGCCGCGTGTCCAGGCCATTTCAAATGGCTCGTTCGATCGCGGCATAGTCACGATACTTTTCTGCCCAATGTATCGCTTCTTCACGAGTGGTGGCGATCGCCGTGGCGAACGTGATCTGAGCCGTGCTGCCTGGCACAATGCGGATACGTCGGCGGATGCTAAAGATCGGATCGAGCACAGCGCCCGTACGTCCGCCAGCGGCCGGTCCAGCGCGGCCGGGTGGGCTGTCGTCTTGTTCCGCCCAAGGAACGTCGCCCGGTCGGTTTCGTATTCGGTCTGACCGAGCGTATGCCCACGTACGGCCGGAATATGGACCGCCCAGGTAACGATCGCTTGCCCTGGAGCGCGTGGACGCCGCCAGGCGATCAGCGCCTCCTGTTCCGGGCAGGTATTCGGTTTGGACGAACAGCTTGCTGAACGCTGGATGTGCGTCATCGGCCGCCGGTGGTGCCAGCACAAGTTCGAGCATAACTGGTGATTTCGAGTTCACGCGGCTGATTGGTCTGGTTGGTCAGCGATAATTGTCGAATCTCGACCTGGTCTTCGGGTGAGACCGTGATCTCCAGGTGCGCGGCGATGCCGCCAACCCGTTGCTTAAACTCGGCCTTTTCCGTCGAAAAGACGACCTCGTAATCACGTTCGGCTGTGTGCATCGGCTGATATGTCGGCGACCAGACGGTGTCGTGTTCCAGGTCGCGAACGTAGATGAAGCTCCCCCACGCGTCGCTGGTGGGGTCTTCGCGCCAACGTGTGACCGCGAGATCGGCCGTGACGGCTCTAGCCGCTTCCGGCATTCGTGACCATCACGGTATAGGTGCCGTTCGAAATCAGATGGGTCGCCGGTGCGGTCGTGTTGGGCGGTTCGGAAGACGCGGTCGCGCGATACGTCTGTGCCTTCCTCGCGATTCTCGACCGCTACTTCGGGCACTTCCTTCGGTGTTGGCACGCGAGGGAAACGTTCCTGCAGCAATAGCTCGGTGGCCTTGACCATCGGCTCGCGATGGAAGCGCTGCTGCATGACCTTCTTGTGTCAGGTAATTGTCGAGCGCTAACAGGCTCATGCCCTGGTGGTGGACCATGAACGAGCGCACGATCGCTTCATTGCTGCCCGGTTGTCGGCGGTCGGGCGTGTAGTCGACCGCCTCATACAAGCCGTAGTCCGCGTCGATGCCTTCGTCCACCAGGCGGTGCAGGTTGGCGAGCGCCCGGTCGGGCCGCACCAGCAGCGCCAGGACCGTCGCGTATGGTGCCACCACCAGGTCGTCGTGCAGCGTCGCGCTTGCAGGCCGAGTTCAGGAATGCCGAAGGCGCGATACTGGTAGTTGAGTGCAGGTCGCGTGCGTTGTAGGCCGATTCCGACACGCCCCACGGCACATCTGTTGCTTGCCATAGGCGATTTGGGCGGCGACGACGGCACGATAGGTTGCGTCGAGCAGCGTGCCGGGGTACGTGCGCATGACCAGCAGCGGCATCAGGTATTCGAACATCGTGCCGCTCCACGACACCAGCGAGAGTTCGCCCGATGCCTCGATCAGTGAGCGTCCCAGATGGAACCAGTGCTCCTGCGGCACGTCGCCCTTGGCGATCGCGACAAAGCTTCCCAGACGTGATTCCGACGCGAGCAGATCGTAATATGACAGCATCCGATGCGGTTCTGTGTGACGTTATAGCCGATGCTGAACAATGCCCGTCGTTCTTCATACAGCAGGCGGAAGTCCATCGCATTGACCAGATCCATAGCGCCACCTGCATGACCGCCGTGTGCCGCTCCGCGAGGTCGTTCGCCGCTGCAAGGCCCGCAGTCAAGACGCCGGCGCAGCGGCGCGGCCTGTGTCGGCAATGCTTGCCAAAAGTTGTTCTGTGACGTTCTGGATGTCGTCGACGACGGAAGTCCATCACGTACCGCCACAAGGTCTGGCAGCGAACGCACATCTTGCGTCGAGCCACGGAAGCAGTGCTGTCGATATCGTGTATCGCGCCACGCACCTGACGGCGCAATGCGGCTGTCCATCCTGCCTCGGCGATGCGCGGCAGTCGCCAATGCGGATGCGTCGAGCGATCGTCGCGAGGAGTTGGCGGTAGCCGTGGATGCTCGTCGGTCGGCGTGGCAAGCGTGTCGCAGGTCTCTGCAGCGACGGGTCGCTCGCCTGCGTTCTGGCGCGTTCGATCAAGTCAGCGTATCCTTGAAGCCTGCAGTAAGTGCGCGGGTCCAACGATCGGCGCGTCGGCGAGTTCCGCGAAGCCCTGACGCAACACCAGCAGGTGTCCCGCAAGGTTGCCGCTATCGACGAATGATACATACGCCGGTGGCAATGGATTGAGTGTCTGTGTGTCGTACCAGTTCAGCAAATGGCCATGGTAAACGCGCGAGCCGGTCGATCGTTTCGAAGACGCGCTCGGTACGTTCGGTCAGGTCGAGCAGTACCGAGATAGCCGAAATCGCGCGCGGCGAGGTCGGCCAGCAATTGCAGCCCGATGTTGGTCGGCGATGTGCGATAGGCGACCAACGGCGGCGGGATCGACCTGATAGTTGTCCGGTGCCAGGTAGTTGCCTTTGTCGGTCACAAACGTTTCGAAATAATGCCAGTGCTGTCGGGCCAGCCGCCGCAGGAATGTCTGGTCGTCGGCGTTCAATTCGACGATCGTGCGTTGTGCTCGGGGCGATCGAGCCATGCGGCGATCAGCGGTGCACTAGCCAATCGGCGAAAGCTGGAACGAGGGCGATGATGCGTTTCCACCCGCATGTGGCGCGGACGAACAAATGACAGCACGATGCCAAGCACGGGAGCCATCCGCCGCAGCAACAACCAGTGCGAGCGAGCTTAAACGCAGTTGTGCTTGCTCGGCAGTTTCCCATTGGAGCATGTTGCGATGCGTGATGAACATCCGCACCAGCGTACGCACGACCGCATCGACGTTGACCGCCGCCTGATCGGGCAAGAACGATACGTTGAGCCACAATCGTTCAAGGCTACGTGCCATGTCTTCGCGTGTGTTGCGAAGCGAGCGCGCGCGGTGTGATGCTGCGTGGCAGCGCGAGCGCCAAGATCGCAGGACGTTGAACAGCGTTGGGAGACTCAACGAGCCAAGCGCGATCGCCGTCCATTGTTTCGGCGCCACCGGATAACCAGCCACGCCGGTGACCAGTAATCCGAGGGTGGCGGGTGGTACGAGGCTACGCCGAAGGTTGTCGAATATCTTGTAGCGCGCGATAGCTGGCAGCGGGTTCGGGACGAGCGCGCCGTCGCCATCCGGGATACGCGGCAATAACCAGCGCACAATCTGCCAGTCGCCGCGCACCCAGCGGTGCATACGTGCGGTATAGGCGGCATAGGTCGATGGATAACTGTCCAGCAATTCGACATCGCTGAGCAATCCCGCACGCACGAACGAGCCTTCGATCAAGTCGTGGCTCAGCAGCGCGTTTTCGGGGAAGCGTTCGTCCAGCACCTCACGAAAGACCTGTGGGTCATAAATGCCTTTCCCGCATAAATACCTTCAGCAAACAGATCCATGTATACGTCGGAAACAGCGGTGGTGTATGGATCGACGCCGACGTTGCCCGCGAAGATGCGGGCGAAGCGGCTGCGTGCCGCGCTCGTCAGGTCGACGCCGATGCGTGGCTGAAGTACGCCGTAGCCATCGACGACGATGTTCGTGCGCGTGGTCGACGACAGCTTGTTGAGTGGATGCGCCAGTGTTCCGATCAGCTTTTGGGCTGCTTCACGTGGCAACTGCGTGTCGGCATCCAGCGTGATGACATAACGTATGTTGTAAGTACGTCCAGGTCTGCCGACCTGCACTTCGAAGGTGGTAGTCGGTCGCGCCGGCGAGCAGCCGATTGAATTCCTCGAGTTTGCCGCGTTTGCGTTCCCAGCCCATCCATGTCGCCTTGCTGTGGGTTCCAACAGCGGCGACGATGGAAGAACAAGAAGCGGTCGGCACCATAGCGCTCGTTGAGCGCACGAACGCGCTCGAGTGCCGCGCGGAGGCGCTCGGCATCCTCAGGCATGGTCGCGGCGGGCGCATCGGCGAAGTCGCTCAGCAGAGCGAAGTGGAGATTGCGGGTCGTCGTTGGCCAGGTACAGCACTTCAAGGTTTTGCAGTTGTCCTTGCACGCTTTCGGCTGTAAGCAGCAGCATCGGCACGACAACGATCGTACGCAGTTCATCGGGAATACCTTCACGCAGGTCAAGCCGTGGCAGCACGCGTGGAGGCAGGATCTTCGTCGTCGCCCAGTTGACGATGCCCTTCGCGATGTCGCTGGCTGGAATGACTAAGAGTGCAGTCGCCGCGAGCAATTTTGTCGTGCGCGAGTGCCTGCGGAAGCAGAGCACGTAAACCACTGGCGACGATAAGCACCTGTTCCCGCCGCGATCGCACCCAGATAAAAGGCGCGTTGGTTGGTGTGCGACGATCGTGCGCAAACGATCGATCAGGCGTGGCTTTGCCTCGATCTTTGCATTCGAGCATGTCGCGGCCATCGCCGACCAGGTAGATAGCCGACATGCCGATGACGCGAGGCTGCGTCGGGAGCCTGCTCGACGAGGCTAACGTTATAGCTTGCCACGCGACGTCGACTTCGCTCTGCCCGGACTGTCGGGCGAGTCGCTCGACCATATGCCGGTAGCGGTCGCGGGTGGCGAACGTGCTGCGGGCGTACATCTCAGCCGGATCGCGCCGCAGGATCTGCTCGACCATGCTGACACGCTCGAACCAGTCGGTCCAGTCGACCGACGACAGCATGCGCATGCTGCGTGATGATGCTGCCGACCGTGGCCTGATCGGCGGCCTGTCGACGATGTTCGGCGTGGGTCAGCCCTTCGATGCTGCCCCATCCCTCGACGATCGTCTCGGTCAACCAGTCAGAGTGTCGACGAATATTCGTTTCCTGGTCGCCGTCGCCGATCTGATAGAGCAACTGGAGCGCGAATGCCCCTGCAGGGCGCGGATAGGCGACACGCAGTTCCGCGATGGTCGCGCTCAGTTGGGCGGGCGAACTAAACGCCGCGCGGATCCGTTCGCCCCAGCGCGTGCCCTCCAGACGTTGATGGCGCGTCAGCAGTACGCTTCCATGCGCTGGTTGAGGTGCGCGATCAGCGCGAAACGCAACATGATCGGAACTGCCCAGAGTTCGCCCATCGAAAGCGGCTGTGACCGACTGGTAGGCCAGAATATAACGCACCATCGTTTCCGCATCGACACGGCTATCGGTGCGTTCAAGTAGTTCGGTGGTGAGTGCATACACGCGCGGCAAACCGGACCATGCGTCCATGTACGATCTTGGGAAGCTCGCGGTAATAGCGTACTGGGTAGATCCTCTTGGACTTCCCGGATCTGGTCCAGAACGATCGGGAAAATTGTCGAGCAACCATTCGGCTGCCGGAAGAACTGCCTGTCGCTGGACTACATCTGCCGCAAGGATGCGATATGCATGGCGCAAACGCTGCTCGTAACTGTTTAGGCGATGTTGCGAGGCACGCATGTCGCCTGGTTGATCGTCACCTGCCTGGGTGCCCGCCAACTCGCGGGCAAGTTCTTCGAGTTGATCGACATTCAGCAGATCACGTGGTATGAACAGCTCGTCGTCGGGCTGTTCGAGATACGTTCCAACATCGGTCGTTGTGCCGGCGGGGCGAACATGGAGTGCCTGGATGAGACGTGATGCGAACGCGTTCCAATTCGACGCAGGATTTCGTTAGCTCATTCACCGACTGCTCGTGCTACGGAAAGGAATCGGCGGATTCATCGCTGCGTGTGGCGCTGCGGCGACCTGCCGTGCTCCCAGGTCGATCAGTTGCACCGAGATATGCCGTCCATTATGCGCGAGTTCGGCTTCCCATTCGAGTTCGGCACGCAGAACAGCGAGAATATTTGCTGATCGGTGATACCGTTGAGTACGCGCCTTCGCCAGCATGGCCCGCAGGGATGTTTCAAATGCACCGAGATCCATCGTTCCGGCTCGCGGTCGGACGATGTACCTGCGAGTGATGCGTCGGCACCCACACACTGGACATCGTGCGACCCATTCCTGGGTTTCGGCACGATATTCGAGCGGTTCACTTGGTGTAAACTCGCATCCACAGCCCGAACACGGAAATTTGACGATCTTTTGGAATAGCCATTTGTTGCTCCTTCTTTAATATGGTGCGACTATGTATGAAATGGCTCGACGATGAACCGGGGCGCTCGCGTGTAGTCATACGCGATAACGGTGTGCGTGGATAGGTCACAGTAAGTCCCTGGATGACCCCAGGCGAACTATACTAAGCAACATGCATGCCAGTGGCCAGAATCAGGCTCGTACCAGCGTGCACGCAAAGGTTTGGTGAGAGGGTCGCACGGTTCAGTCCATGCTTACTGAAGGGAGGCATCTGCCATTGGTATCGAACGTAATGGCAGCCCTGTTTACGCTATTGCTACAAAGTATTATACATGCAACACATGCTATGTGCCATGTGGATCAATCCGGTGAGCAGGGCAACTCTACCGTAAACGTACTGCCCTGGCCTTCGGTGCTCGCGACTATTACGTTGCCGCCATGAAGTCTAACAATTTCTTTGACAACGTAGAGGCCGATACCTAGGCCGCTGATGTTCCCTTCCTCGGCATTGGTAGCACGATAGTAGCGCTGGAATAAGAGCGGAAGTGATCCGGCGGGAATACCTATACCCTGATCCCGTACTGCGAAACGCACTGTAGATTCTAGGCGTGTGAGCGTCACTTCGATCGAAGTCGTGGATGCGCTGTATTTCAGTGCATTCTGAATCAAGTTCTGAAAGACCTGTTCGAGCCTCAACTCATCACCGAGGATATGGACTGGTCCTTCGAACATGCGTGTTTCGATGACACGCGATTCTAACGTAATTTGCGTATTCTCCACGACGCGACGAGCCAGCGCAGCAACGTCCATCGGAAGCCGCTCTACGGATAGATGTCCGGTTTCGACACGTGAAACGTCGAATAATGAGAGCACCATCTGACTTAGCCGTTGAACCTGTTCGGCAATGACCTGAACGGTACGCTGATCACGAGCAGTTACAACGTCCGTTGTACTCAAACGACGGCGCAAGAGTTGTATATGGCCGAGGATCGATGTCAGGGGTGTTTTCAACTCATGCGAGGCGAGCGACAAAAACTGGTCTCGAAGCTTTAAGCGCCTGTTCCGCCTTCTTGCGAGCGATCTGTAGCTCTTGCTCGTATTGTCTGCGATTGGTGGACCGAAAGATCGTCGTGCGATGGATGCTCACGGTGCCGGACGCATCACGACGTTGGACAGAGTTGATCAAAATCGGCAGACGCTGACCGTCGCGGCAGATGACATCGAACGCTATCTCGTTCACGTATCCCTGCATTTGTAACAAAGGGAGATAGTGCGTTTCGTGATAGATTTTTCCTGCGACGGTCAGAATGTCCTGAAAACGCGTTTGTTCTAATGACGCATGACTATCATAGCCCAGCCATCTGAGAAACGTTTGATTGACTTTTACGAAGGTTCCATCTGGAAGCGTAGAGATATACCCGCATGGCGCATGTTCATACAAGTCTTCATAATCATCTTCAAGCGGTTGAAGAACGAGCGTCATAGGTCATTCACTTCCAGGAAAACCCCACATTATAGAAAAGCCTTAATCGCGGTGATCGTTTCACTCGGAGAACTGAGGTGTGGGCAGTGTCCTGTAGCATTCAAGACAACCATGGTGCTATCTGGCATATTCCTCTGCAGATACTCGCCGACAGCTAACGGCGCGATAATATCAGCCGAGCATTGCAAAATCAGCGATGGCGTTTTGATGCGACAAAGGTCGGCACGATTATCCGAGAGAAACGTTGCGCGTGCGAATTGCTGCGCGATCTCCGGATCAGTGCGGCAAAAGCTGTTTTCGAGTTCGCTGCCAAGTTCTGGACGCTCCGGGTTCCCCATGATTGCAGGCGCGAGCGCACTGGACCATCCAAGATAGTTGGCGTCCATGAACTCTAGCAGTTCGTCGATGTCGGAACGTGAAAAGCCACCAATATAGTCGTCATCATTTATATAGCAAGGGGAAGGACCTATGAGCACAAGCTTTGAAAATCGCTCTGGCTCTCGAATGGCAGCGAGCACGCCAATCATGGAAGAAACCGAGTGACCGACAAAGATTCCATCTCGTATGTCTAATGCGTCGGCAACTTCGAGTACATCCGTCGCATAACCATCAAGTGTGCTGTACCGTGTTGGATCATACGCAGCGATCTCGGATTGACCGGCGCCAACATAGTCGAACAGCGCGACCCTATACGTGTCTTCAAATGCTGGCGCGACCAGGCGCCACATGTGTTGATCACAGCCAAATCCGTGGGCGAATAGCATGGTTTGCTGGCCGTTTCCAGAAAGGTGCACATTGTTTCGTGTAATAACAGACATTGGATCTCCACACAAGTGTTATATAAAGATGTATCGTCAGAGTGATGATCGTCCGATCGCCATACACAACGAATGTTCTAGAATCTAGGTTTTTGGCGGTAATGAGGGGTCGTTACCTGTTTCGGGAAATTATAACATTGATGTTGAGAATCAGGATGAAGTGGCTTACAAATCGTTAATGTTCGTTTTTGCGCGCTGGATGCGCCCTGTGGACCGTAACAATTGTTCTGAAGCTCAGGTGACAACGGTCACCAGGCTGTGAACACTGGCGCATGGTGACGTGCATGAGCGTTGGGCGCTGAGCGAGGGGTTGGCGAACAGCATGGCCTTCGGGTCATAGGAAATGTGTGCTGCACATGACGTTGAAAAGTGGCTACGACTGTCCGCTCCGTGTATATTTGAGCCGATCACGACAAGCGAGTATCCTATGGCATACGGACACGCTGAAGTAAGACGGGCAGTAATACCTGCTTGGACGGAAGGATGACCATGAAGCCGCTGCGTATCGCCATCGCCGGATTTCGGCACGAAACCAACACATTTTCACCCGTCAAAACGCGCTACGATGATTTTCGTATCACCCGTGGCGATGCTGTTATTCCTAGCATCGAGCATGGCTCACACGTCGAATTTGTGCCGACCTTCATCGCGTATGCTACGCCCAATGGATTGGTTGGCAAAGCAACCTATGCTCGACTTAAGGGCGAGTTGCTCCAGGCTATCGCTGAAACGATGCCTGTGGATGGGCTATACCTTGATCTCCATGGTGCGATGGAAGTCGATGTGTGGGGTGACGGCGAAACCGACTTGCTGCGTTCGATCCGGCAGATCACTGGTCCCGACGTACTAATCTCTGTCAGTCTCGACCTCCATGGCAACATTAGCCCCGCTCTTGTGGCGAGCGCGAACATCTTCACCGCCTATCGCACCGCACCGCACCGCGACCACGAGGAAACACGTCAGCGTGCGCTGACCCTGCTCGTTCGGGCGCTCGAACAGGATCTGCGTCCTGTGTCAGCGATGATCAAGGTGCCAATGCTGTTGCCGGGGGAAGCCGCGATGACGCCCGTCGAACCGGCACGCAGTCTATACGCACGCTTGCCCGAACTGAGCCAGCGCCCCGGCATCATGGATGCGTCGTTGCTGATCGGTTGCGCCTGGACCGACAGCCCCTACACTACCACGAGCGCCATTGTTGTCGCCGAGCGGGATGCCGCGGTCGCGCATGCGACAGCAGCGGAACTTGCGCGTGAGGCCTGGGCGCGGCGCCGCGATTTTGGCTTCAGTGTGCCGACCGCGAGCGTGGACGAAGCGATCCAGCAAGCGATTGTATCAGCGGAACGCCCGGTGTTTCTATCGGATTCAGGCGACAACATAACCGCTGGTGGCGCTGGCGACATTCCCTTTTTCGCCGCGAGGTTGATCGCTGCAGGGGCGCAGAACGCCCTTGTCGCGGGTATCTTCGATGCCGAGGCAGTCGAGCAGTGCGCGACTGCTGGTGAGGGTGCTCAGGTGGAGCTATCAATAGGTGGTAAGCTCGATCAGGCTAACGGCACTCCCTTGACTGTGAGCGCGACCGTCGAACACCTGGCCAATGATCAAGCAGGTGCATTGGTGTCGTCGGCGCTGGTGCGGGTCGATGGCGTGCGAATCATCCTGACCCGCGAGCGCCGCGCCTTCACCGACCGCGCAACCATCGCCGCAGCCGGAATCGATCCTATGGAACAACAGATCGTTGTGGTGAAACTGGGGTATCTGTTCCCCGACCTGTACGATCATGCGCCGCGTGCGATCATGGCGCTGTCGGCGGGCGCGACCGACCTGCGTTTGACGGAACTCCCCTACGAACGCGTCCTACGCCCGATCTTTCCGCTCGACCCTGACTACGAATGGGACGGAGCGTCACCGCTGGCATAGGTGCTGACGGGCGAAGGGTGCAAACCCTTCGCCCGTCGCCTTTCTGGCAGGTTGAACCTGAGGACTCACCGCTCGACGCGGTGGAATGAGCATAACCCCCGCCTAAAGCATCACGAGGATCAAGCCAACAGTTTCGCATACATACATGACATGCCGATTGCCGCTCACCACGACGGGGCAGCAGGAGTGGTGGGTGTGCCCGCAAAGCGTTGACGATGCGTTGTTTCATCCTGCTTGTATAGCGTTCGACGCATTCGGCGGCCCGAACGGACAGTTCGAGCCATTCAAAAAGACCTGCGAGGCGCTTGCCACTCTACGTGGCCGATGATGCAACACGGCAAATAGCTCGGCTTCTTGCGTGTGATCCGCTTCCAAGGAAATTGATATTAATCGTACCTCATCCCTATTCAACGTCGGACAAACGCGCCTCTCAAAATAGGACGAATGGGTACGGCGGTTCCTTCAACCACACTTTATACTGCGTTTACTTTCCCTAGAATCTTCATGCAAGGAAAACAATATCATGCGGCTTTTCACCCGATCCGACTTTGACGGCCTGATCTGTGCGGTCTTACTCAAGCATGTTGGATTGGTCGATGATTACTTTTTTGTACATCCCAAAGATGTGCAGGACGGTAAGTACGACGTGACCAGCAACGATGTGCTCGCCAATGTTCCCTATCTACCCGGGTGCGGCCTATGGTTCGATCACCATTCGAGCGAACAGAAGCGCTTAGGTCCGGACCTCGCCTACTCTGGTAGTTATAAAGCATCTCCAAGCTGTGCGCGGGTCATCTGGGAATATTATGGTGGACACGACACGTTTCCAACCGATTTTGACGGGATGATGATTGCCGTCGATAACTGTGATAGCGCGAATCTGACCATCGAGGACATCGAACATCCCAAGGGTTGGTATCTGCTCAACTACCTGGTTGATCCACGTACCGGGCTTGGACGCTACCGGGACTATCGCATTAGCAATTATCAACTGGTGATGGCCTTGGTCGATTATTGCCGCACCATGCCTATTGAGCAGATATTGGAACTACCAGATGTGCAGGAACGTATCACACGTTATTTCGAACAGGACAAAGTGTTCCGGCGGATGCTACAAGAGTGCTCGACAGAACATGGGAGTGTGGTCCTGGTGGATTTTCGCGAGCAGTCCGAAATCTATACAGGCAACCGTTTTACGCTGTACACGATGTTCCCAAACGCTACTGTGAGCGTACAGGTGATGCACGGAAAACAGGGCCAGAACGTCGTGATCACCTGCGGTCACAGCATCATCAACCGCACCAGTAAGTCCGACATTGGGAGCCTGATGCTGGCGTATGGTGGGGGCGGACACCGCGGCGTCGGCACGTGTCAAGTGTCGTATGAAGACGCTGATCAGACAGTTCAGGACATCATTCACCAACTGAACGCGGATAGCAACGAGACTGGTAAGAAGGAGTGACGGTCGATGTATCGATGGGTGTATTCTGAGTGATCAGAATCCATAGTTACGGACCTGGCCAACCGTCATTCGAGCTGTATCAGTCCCCGTACGTCTGTGACCGGCGTCATCGTGCGGTGACGTTCTCGCTCATAACGGTCGAAGATCTGCCACGGAACCTGTCGAGACCGGGTGCCGCCAGCATGCCACGCAAATACCTATCAGGAAGCAATGCCGCGATAAGATATTCAGGAAGCGTGACACGTTGAGTTTCTGTGGCTCCTGCTTGTATCCACTATGCTACGGAAGCATATAGATCCCAAACATGTGTGTACCCGTTTCGTACCACCCTGGATCGTCAGCGGTCGCGGATATAGTGCGCCATGAGCGCTATCAAGGCAGTAAAGACGGCGACGATGCCGAGGCCAATCGTCAGGTTCGTTGCCTGGGCGACGAACCCGATCAATGGTGGTCCCGCCAGGAAGCCGAAGTATCCGGCGGTTGCGACGGCGGCAATGCCCGTGCCGGACGCAACGCCAGGAGTTCGTCCAGCAGCGCTGAACAACACCGGCACAATGTTCGATAGGCCAATGCCGACACAGGCGAACCCGAGCAGTGCCGCAATGGGATGCCCGATCAGGAGGCCAAAACTTAATCCGACAGCCGCCAGAATGCCGCTCCAGCGCACCAACGCGACCGAGCGAAAGCGTGTTCGTATGGCATCGCCGCTGAACCGTCCGACTGCCATCGCCAACGAATAGGCCGCGAAGCCCGCCGCCGCGAAGCCAGCGTCAGTGCCAAGTGTGTCACGCAGATACACGGCGCTCCAATCCGCCATGGCTCCTTCGCCAACCAACCCGAAGAACGCCAGCAGACCTAGCCCCATCAGTGGACCCATCGGCAGGGCGATGGCAGGTGCGTCGCTCATTTGATCGACTTCAGGTGGCAGCAACCAGCGCAACGTCGCGAGCGCCAGTAATGCCATCGCCACCGCCACGATCACGACATGCAGCATCGGATCGACCTGCTGGCTGAGCAGCAGGCTTGCGATACCAGCGCCGATCAGGCCGCCTGTACTGAACAGGGCGTGAAATGTTGACATGATCGGGCGTCCGTACCGTTCCTCGACGGCGACAGCCTGGACGTTCGCCGCAACTTCCATCGCGCCGATTGTGGCGCCAAACAGCACCAACAGCACCAGCAACAACGGAAATGACCCGACGAACAATAACAGGGGTAGAATCGCACAGAACAGCAGCACTGCCACAATGTTGACCATGCGGCTGCCGACCCGCGCGATCACGCCTCCTGTCGTCAGAAGCGACGCGATTGAGCCGATGGCGATCACCAGTAGCGTCAGTCCGAGCGCCCCGTCGCTGAGTGCGAACCGCTGTTTGATCAGCGGGATATGCGCGACCCACGAGGCGATCACCACGCCATTCGTCAGGAAGATGCCGAGTGTGGCCCAACGGGCGCGGCGTAACGCTATGGAAGGTGCCGGAACCGCCATGTTTATGGACGCCACAAACTGATCCTTTACTGAATGTCTCTCGGATGATTCGCCGTCGAAGCCAGGCCAGTATACCAGCGTTCGTCGTAGGTTTTCGTAGATACAACGAAGGTCATACCCACATTGTCCCATGCGGGCGCACGGCATTGATCCTTGGTTGCAGCATGTCATCATGGTACAGTTCGGGATGCTGGAATCGTTCCATCTAGAAATCTATTATCGTGCGTTGCACGTGTTGATACGAGGTCATCGTGGGTAGACATAAAGGGATCATCTATGCTGCTGGTGCGTATACAATGTGGGGATTGCTGCCACTTTTTTGGCGCGGTTTGCATGGAGTGCCCGCGGGAGAAATATTAGCCCACCGTATGGTGTGGTCGTTATTTGTCGTGTTGGGTATCTTAATGGTTCAGCGGCGCTGGAAGTGGCTGCCCACGGCGATCCGCCAGCCGCGGATTGTGTTACCGTTCCTCGCCAGCGCTATTCTGTTGACAATCAATTGGTTCGTGTTTATCTGGGGCGTGAACGCCGGACACGTCGTGGAAACCAGCCTGGGCTACTTCATTAATCCGCTGGTGAATGTGTTATTGGGGATACTGTTCCTTAAGGAACGTCTGCGCTTCTGGCAGGGCGTGGCAATCGCCATCGCCGTGATCGGCGTTGTGTATCTAGCCGTGGTATATGGTTCGTTCCCCTGGATCGCGTTGGCACTCGCGTTCTCGTTCGGTGGCTATGGCTTATTACGCAAACTGGCTCCGCTGGCGTCGCTGGAAGGCTTGACCATGGAAACCCTGTTGCTGTTCCTTCCAGCCCTGGGCTACCTGCTGTATCTGCAAGGACAAGGTGTGAGTTCTTTCGGCTTTGACCTTCCACTGGTGACGACCTTGATGGTCGTCAGCGGCGTCATCACCGCAGCGCCTCTATTGTTGTTCGCTTCCGGCGCTCGCTTGTTGTCGATGACCACACTCGGGTTGTTGCAATACATCGCGCCGACGCTGCAACTTGGTATCGCCGTGCTGGTATTCGGCGAGCCACTAAGCATGGCGCGCCTTGTCGGATTCGTGTTTATTTGGTTGGCGCTCCTGATATACAGTGGTGAGAACATTTTGCGTGTGCAACGCGTCAGTCGTCTGCAAACGGCGACCGACATCCCCGCCTAGCGTTTCTACAGCCGTTCCCTTGTCACCGGACGTTGGACGAAGCCACGGGCATACTGCTTGCTCGTGGCTTCGTTCATTCGCATATTCGTAAGAAGCGGCGGTGATCATTGGACCACGCTGCTTTGGCTCGACGATGAGGAGAAGCACGATGGCATTACCACAACGACCACTTGGAAAAACCGGCGTTTCCGTTCCAATCATCGGATATGGCACGGCTCCCCTCGGCAAGATCAAGCTAATGGACGCTCCCTTGCTCAAAAAGTCTGAGCGCTTGCTCAACCATGCCATCGATCAGGGCATCACGTATCTGGATACGAGCCCCGATTATGGCAGCCAGCCTAAGGTTGGCGACGTAATGAAACAGCGCCGCGATGAAGTGTTTCTGGCGACCAAGATCAACAAGCGCAAGCGCGGCGATGTACTTGCGGAGATCCAGCAAAACCTCAAAGAGCTGCAAACCGACCACATCGATCTGGTGCAGGTTCACTCAGTTAGCACAATGGCGGACCTCGAAGCGGCTCTAGCGCCCGATGGTGCGATCAGCGCGCTGGAGGAAGCACGCCGACAAGGTATGATTCGCTTCGTTGGCATCACCAGTCACTCCCGCCCGCATGTCCTGGCACAAGCGTTGAAGCGCTACGACTTCGACACGGTGCTGGTGGCGCTCAGCGCCATCGACCATCTTGTTAACGCGACCGACGATGTCTTACTGCCGGTCGCCCAGGACCACAACGTCGGTGTGATCGCGATGAAGGTGTACGGGCATGGGACGCTCGCCAACCACGAACGCGCATTGCGCTATTCGTTGGGCTTACCCGGTGTCAGCGTAGCGATCCTGGGTATGGAGGAGATCGAGCAGATCGATCAGAACGTCGCGTTCGCGCAACGCATACAGCCCGTCAGCGATACCGAGAAAGATACGCTATTCGAAGAAGCGCGTGCGTTGCTGGAAGCCGACAGCCCCTCTAGATTCCAGCCCGATTTTCTGGCTGTATGACACCAAAACTATGGCGTGGCAGCAAGACAGCGAACCCGTGATGGTCGCTTACTAACGCGGCTGTGCTCAACCAGTCGCGCTCCATTAAATGACCGTCGTTTGGAGCGCGACTGGTTTGGGAAAGCGCGTATACTAATATTCAGTGGAGGTGTGCCGTTCCACCAGTTGCGGACCGTAGTCCAATCTTCTAGGGATGTAATAACCGGCGATACCGTCATGCTCTATGGGTGTTTGTTCGATATTCTGCGCCTGATCCTGCTAGGATTTGCCCTGGTTTGTGTCCTGATCTTTGGGGCGACGCTTTGGCTGGGGCCGAAGTTCGAAACCTTTGTGCCACTAACCGTCACGCCTGACATTCAATATGATGTAACAGTGCGTGGGCCGACGCCTGACCTCGATGTGACGGTCGTGCGTCACGTGTTGTTCCGCGAAACCTTCCAACACATTGTGAGTGTGCAGGTGCATGCCCTGCCACTGGCATTCGCTACTATCCTGCTGTGTGCAGTTACCTGGGCGCTCGATTGGTTTGGCTGGCAACGGCACGCGCGGCCATGACTGGAAGCGAAGGGTGACGTGTCCGACTACTCAACGATCACGCGCCCGTCGATATTGATAGAGAAGCGGACGGGGGCGGTGCATGATACGTCGCTCAACGCTGATACTTCCTCAGGCGCACCAAGGTAGGACGGTCGGTATAGGCTTGTGTCGGGTGTACTAGCGCCTGCCTACATGGTTCTGCTCAATGACGTGCGTGTAGCGCGAGGCTGGTAGTGCTTCGTTGCTAGCGCGAGCGTGCCTCCTGGCGTTCGTTCCAGGTTGACAGGATGGCCCTGAGTTGAGCGGGACGGGTGATCGTCAGGTGGACACCTTCCAATGATGCAAGGGGCAACGATTCGTCCACGCTGGTTTCCGCACGTGCCCAGATGATCGTGATGTCGGAGGATGTTGCGATCATCTGGAGCACCGCGATGGTGCGGGGAATATCGAAGCTCAGTGCCCAGGTCGAGGATACCGGTTCGACGAAGGTCACGACGAGCAGCACGCGCTCATGGTCAAGGTCGGCGAGCCATTGCGTGCCGACCACGGCTTGTCCGGCGCTTGTCGTGCGCTCCTGCCGCAGCACACGCGGCGTATCGTATACATCGGGTCGTTCAGTCACGTCCACCATGACGGTAGGGCGTGATTCGCCCGCTTCGTCGATGATCTTGGCATCTAACACCGGCAGTGCGCGAGCGGCGACGGCTTGCCAGGACGGCGTGACGGTCGGGATATAGGTTTCATACTCGGTACGACGTCGCGCAGATACTGCCACTAACGGCGTGAAGCCTTCCGACGACCCATGGCGGTACGCCCACCACGCCCGACGCCGCAAATCCGAAAATATCGCGGCTAGCAATCCGACCATCGCGCTTGTTCGCCGCCACCATGTCCGCATATTCGCTCCTTCTGCGGCTGCACCTGCACTTCGCGTGCCGCACAATGGCGGTATGAAATTTCTCTATGTTAGGTGGTCCGATATTCGCGGGATTATCATTTCCTTTCGGACGGCTCGCGCCTGGCGTATGGGTATGTCTTCAAACGCAGTGCGCCAGCGGACAATTGCGAAACAATCGGCATTGCCCGCTGCTAGCGGCACCTAGCGTCACCAAACACTATGATTCGAGGTGTTGTGCCAGCCATCCAAAGGCCGATTCCTGCATGTCGCGGTCGAACTTGTGTGGACCAGGATAGAACTCGCCACGGTAGTTATCGGGCGCGCCCACGCTGGTGTAATGATCGGCGATACGCTGGTGGGCTGCTCGCATGCCGTTCAAAGTAAACAGATCATCGTCTTCGTCGTATTGCACCAACAATGGGGACGGCGCACGGCACGCCGCGAGATCGGACCAATCGCCGTGCTGTGCCCAATCACCGGGAAAGAACATCCAGGTATGTGAAGCGACATTGTGGTCGAGTAATTCCTGGTAGGTACTCATCATGCCGACGACGACCGCCGCGCTGATGTGGTCGCTTGTGGCTTGCAGCAAGGCCGCACGGCATCCACCGCCCGATAGCCCGACACAGCCGATACGGTCGTGGACGACATCGGCACGCGACCGTAGATAATTCACGGCGATACGGTCCTCGTAGTTGACGACGCCCCCGAAGGTCGTTCCCAGCAGTGTGCAATACTTCTCGACCAGATTCTCGTGGTGTCCGGCGGCAGTATTGTACTGGTCGATGGTTTCCTGCGATGGCTCGGCGGCATCATCAGTCGTGGCAGAGCCGCGCATATCTGCAGGCATGGTGTCGAGCGAGAACCGACGACTGCCCCAGGCGAATACATCATGTACCACCACGACGAATCCCGCACGCGCCAGCGCGTTCACGAAAGCACGGTCGCCGTACACCTGCGAACGATATTCCACTACTGTTGGGTGGGGCGCGGAGGGACCGTCGGCGATCTTCTCCTTACCGAAGAACTTGTTGCCATCGTGACTATGCAGCGCGACAATCGCGGGAAGCGGTCCCTCGGCGTCCGCGGGTTTGAAGACCCAGGCGTTGGTGGGCGGGCCGTAACCGACCGACCAGGTAACTTCCTCGCATTGCAACCCGTCGTGTTGCCACAGCCGTTTGATCGTCGGTTGCAGCGGCGTTTCGTTCGGCGTACTCCATCGTAGCGCTGCGCGCACCTGTGCCTGCGTGGCAGGACCGGGCGCGGCGTGCGGGAACAGCGGATGCATTTGTTCTGCCGCCGTGACCAGATCGCTATACTCGCCAAGATGTGAATAGTTCATTGTGTATATCCTGCCATCTTCAATAAGCCACGTGCCTCAGCGAGCGGTCGATCACCATCGCCGCTCGGAATCTCCAGACACCCCCGACCGCTAAATCCGCCACGTTCCAGAATCTCGCGCACAGCCTGTAAGGGCATCGCCCCAAGCGGTGTAGTCGGTCCGCCTTTGATGTGCAGTTGCGCGGTACGGCTGGCACACGTCGCGGCCTGTTCGAGCGGCGATTCGCCGACGTATAGGCAGTTGCCCATGTCGAAGTAGATACCAAATGCTGTATGGTCGATTGCCTGGACCAGTTCGTCCAGCGTCGCGGGCTTGTACCACCCCACATGTTCAAGCGCGAGCGTTAAACCCAGGCTGGCCGCGCGGTCGGCGACATCACCGAGTTTCTCACGGTACACCGGGGCATAGGACGCTACATCGGAGGCTCCTTCGGTCGTCGCGAGCAGGATTGTGTCGCCGCCGATAGCGTGGGTGAAACCGATCAGCTTGTCGATGTGCATGACGATCTGATCTTGCGCGGCGGTGTCGAGCGCCGCGAAGCCACCGAAGTGTCCCAGGCTGGTCGAAAGGATTGGCAAATCCGCCCGTTCGATGGCGTGCTGGTAATTCTCGACAGCGGCGTCGTCAAGCGCCAGGATTTTATCGCGTGACAGCGGAAGTTCCAGAAACTCGTAGCCGAACTGCCGTAATATCGTCATCTTCTCGGTGAGCGTCGAGCCACCGTCGATACATTCCAGTCGTGATCCAAGCAGCATTGCATTTCCCCTTTAGCGTGCCGATGTTGTGCTCACCTCGCTCGGTTCTGTCGATTCGTCATGTGCGTGGCCAGCGATACGCTCCTGAAATCGGACTATAGCACTCCTGGTCAAAGTGCCGACCAGATATACGTGCTTTCGACCACTCTGCCCTTATGGCAGCGTCCACTCATCCAACACCAGCGCGTTGGGGCCGTCGAGCGCGGGGTCGGCGGCCTCGGCTTCGGACAACGGGTAGCGTTCGCCGGTATCCAGATCGTACACGCCGACGATCACGCGGTAGTTTCCGGCAGGCGCGTCAGCAGGTAGTTGCAGCGGCAATTGAGTTGCCACGTAACGTTGGGCCTGCCAGGTGTTCGCCCCAAGCGGTATGTCGATCTGGGTGATACGCTCGTCGGTTGGTCCCAGCACATGTGCGAACATCATGGCATCCCTGGTGGGTTGGGTGTCGGCGAACCATTCCAGGCGATAGGTCAGGGCCGCACCCCGCGCCGGAGGATCAGTCGCCGTCAGGCCGCGCAAGCGGATGTCCGGTCCGAAGCGGGCTGTGCGTTCCTTTTCGACATGCGGCGGTGCCTGATAGATCCAGGCGTAATCGACGCCGTGGACCTTGACCACATGCAGCGGCGTGACCCGTCCCACGAACTGATCATAGGGAGGCCAGATGCGCCCCTGGACGTAGCGAATGTAGGCCACGACATATCCAGCAGATGGGCTGAGTGTGTCTTCGACGACGGCCTGAGCGCCGGGACGAAGGTACGGTTGAAGTGGTAGCGCGATAGGCGTGACGACGGTTACACCAGTGATGTCGGGTTGGTGGTTGAGCCAGTCCGCGACCTGCTCGAAGCCCTCGCCCCACCCGACGATAAAGGTGTTTGCTCCCTGCTGTGCGCCGCCGAGCAGGGGATTGAAATAGGCGATGTCGTAGGGATGCCAGCGGACAGCCGTGAGGGAGGCGACGGCGACCACCACGACCAGTGGCACCGCCGCGATGCGTGGTGCGTGACGCTTCCAGTTCTGGCGCATACGTCCTACGCAACACACCCAACAGATCCGCACCCCACACCAGACCAACCGCCGCCAGCACTTCGAGCGCGGGAAAGATTGGCACCAGATAGCGATTGAATTTTTTGGGAAACACCGTCATCGCCAGCAGGAAAAGCACCGCAAATCCCGCCAGCATCCCCAGGTCGCGCCGTGACGCACCCAGGCGCCTGGCACGCCACCACGCCAGCGGCAACAAGAACAGGCCAAGCATCGACCAGGGCGTCAGCCGCAGCGCGAGCGCCGCCGGATAAAACAACGGTCCTGGCGCATCGTCGGCACGTCCCAGAAAGAAATTGCCCTGCTGGTGCGGTTCGGCACCTTCGACGGTCACGCCGCTGCGCAGTTGCACGTACACCTGATACGGATTGACCCAGATCGCGGGCCAGCAGATGCAGATCGTCGCCACGCAGGTCAGCCCCCATACCGCGAGCGAGCCGATCACCGGACGGAAGCGCAGTGTGCCATCCGACGCACGCAACGTGGCGAGCGCCACCATGCCTACGACCGGGAACACCAGCACCGACGGCGACTTGGAGATGATGCCAAGACCAGCGCACACGCCCGACAGGATCAGGAAGCCACGCCCGCCCTTGTGCGTCCAATAGCAAGAGGCGGCAAGGAGGCTGAGCATCATAAAGGTCATCGCCGGACCATCGACGTGCAGCACACGGCTATAGGCAATGATGAACGGATCGGTCGCCCACAACAGCGCCGCCAGAACGGCGATGCGAGCATCGAGCATGCGCCGTAGCAGCATGTAGCCGACCAGCACGCCGAAGATATGGAGCATCGCCATCGGCAGACGCATGAATGTCAGGATCAGCGGGAAGGTTTCTTGTTGCAGCCAGCCCCAGCTAAACATGGTCTGGCGCATGACGATGCCCGTCGCGCCCAACCACATTGTCGTGACGCCGGGATGTGCCGTAATCACGGTCGCGCCATAATCGCCCGTGCGCATGGCACGCAGGAATACCGCCGAACGGTCGAACCAGAAGCTGATCTCGTCGAACGTCACAAACGTACCCAGGTCGAGGATACGCGGGAACGTCGTCGCGAGCGCGACCGCGAGGTAGGAGAGCCATACCCAACCCGTGCGTGTTGCGCCGCTTGCATCCTCGCTCCGAACGGCGGATCGCTCAGCCGAACGACCGATCTGCATTGACGAACTCCTTGTTGCTGGCCCACCGACCACCGGAGACGGGAGGGACCAAACAATACTACCACTAGATTATGAGGAAAGAGGACGAAGCAAGGATGAGGCATCCAAGGTCGGATGGTGACGACCAAAAAAAGACAGGGTGGGAGAAAATTATGGGTTTCTCCCACCCTGTCATAACGGCTAGCTGTATTCTGGCAGCAGTTCGCCGTGGGCTTCCACCAGTTCGTCCACCAGCGACCAGATCTGGTCGAGGCTCAGTTCGGCGGCTGTGTGCGGATCGAGCATCGCGGCATGGTAGATATGCTCGCGCTTGCCCGTCAGGGCAGCTTCGACCGTCAAACCCTGCACGTTGATGTTGGTCTGCATAACCGCGGCAAGTTGCGGCGGCAACGCACCGATCTTGGTCGGTTGCAGGCCATTCTTGTCAACCAGCACCGGCACTTCGACGCAGCAACCCTGCGGTAGATTGTCGATCAGGCCGTTGTTGGCGACGTTACCGTACACCACACGCGCCTCGCCGGTTTCCATTGAGTGGATGATCAACGATCCGTACTCGTTGGAGCGGTGAGCCTTGCCGCTTTCCTCCTCGGCTTCGGCTTCGGCACGCAAGTGTGCGGCACGCTGCGGGTCTTTGGCTTCGAGGCGCTGTAATCGTTCTTCACGACGCGACTTCTCGTACTTCACCAATGAGTCCGGATCGGGGCTCTCCAGGGCATCACGCATCGTACTCCATTCGCTGAGTTGTACCTCGCAGCGGCGTGGATACTCATCGAGCGGGATGTTGAATTCCTCGATCAGGTCGGGGCGGTCACGCTTGATGAACCACGGCTTATATTCGCTGAAATGCTCGCTCGACTCCGTGACGAAGTAGCCCAATCGCTTGAACATTTCATAGCGCACGCGGTTCCAGTCGGGAACGCGGCCTTCTTCGAGTACCTGGCGAATCTGTGGATACAGGTCCTCGCCGTTGTGCTCGAAGCGCAGGTAGATACGCGACGTGGTTGATGCCAGCACAGACGTAGTTGATTTCGTCAAGCGGGATACCGATGTCGCGGGCGAGTTCGCCAGCCGTCCCCTGCACGCTATGGCACAGGCCAACCGTCTTGATCTTCTGGCCCACGATCGATCGCCCAGCAATTCATCGCCATCGGGTTGACATAGTTCAGGAAGGTCACATCAGGGCAGACTTCTTCCATGTCGTGACACATATCCAGCAGCACGGGAATCGTGCGCAGGCCGCGCATGATGCCGCCGATGCCGAGCGTGTCGGCGATGGTCTGGCGCAAACCGTACTTCTTGGGAATCTCGAAGTCGGTGACAGTGGCAGGGTGGTACCCACCAACCTGGATCATCGAGATCGCGTAATCAGCACCGTCGAGCGCACGCTTGCGGTCGGTCGTCGATTCGATCGTCGGCTTGACGCCAAGCGAACCGGACAACTTATTGGCGACGATCTCCGAGGTACGCAGACGTTCGGAGTCGATATCAAACAAGGTGATGGTTGAGTCAGCAAGTTCCGGGAAACTCAGAATATCGCCCATCAAGTTCTTGGCAAACACGGTACTTCCCGCGCCGATAAAGGTAATTTTCGCCATACTTCTCCCTTATAGCATGTAGAGGCTACGTTGCGCATTGCGCACACATGGCTCCATCACTACAGTATAGATCCGTCTGCACAAAATCGTGCAGCGGCTGGCGCGATTCAACGATTGTTTCCCAACACCACGTAGTTATAAAGGACTTGAGCGGTTGCACCTGGACTGTCTGCCCAGTCGTATCCATGGCAGGGCCTGGTGAATCTATGGGCTCGTGTGGCCGCGACTGACCGCGCCCGCTCATGGACGCTCGCCGTGGTTGCTGCCGTCGCGAGTTGGCATGATGTGGACGGATGCGGCTGTCCTGTCATCGCGAGCCCACCCGCTGGCAACGCAGCGAACAGGGGACGCTGCTACGCGGCATGAGGTCAGGAGTTCTCGACAGCATTGAGTATCCGAAAGCAGTTGGGGTGGCTATACGCTCGGTTTGCTAGTTGCACGAGGGAGGGCTATGAGCGTGGCTCGGCAGTCGATCCGCGTTCGACCACATAGCCGATAATCGTGGTTTTAGAAGGAGCGATGCCTGTAGCGAGGATGTTGTGCAGCGTATCCACAGCGGCTTCGCCCAGTCGCTTCTTCGGCACATGATACGTCGTGAGTGGTGGCGAACTCCACGCGCTTTCGGCGATGTCGTCGATGCCAACGAGCGAAATGTCGTGAGGAATACGCAGACCAGCCTCCTTGATCGCTTCCAGCGCACCCATTGCGCTTTTGTCGCTCACGGCGAACACGGCAGTTGGCGGATCAGGCAGCGCCAACAAGTGTCGCATTTGCACGTAGCCCTTGCGTGGATGCCCGCTGACAGGCTCCGGCCGGAGCGCGGGGTCGAGCGGTACGTCATGTTCGAGCATTGCTACGAGGTGTCCCCGCATACGGTCGCGCAAACTACTGTATTTCGATGGCCCTGGCAACGCACCGATACGTCGGTGTCCCTGAGTGATCAGGTGGCGGGTCATGGTCCAGCCTGCATCGAAGTTATCTGCGGTCACGGCATGGATCGGATCGTCGAGGTAGCTTTCGACCAGCACCAGCGGTGCGCCCGTTGCCGCGATCTGCCGGATCGCGTCGGCGGTCACATCGCCATCGTTGGCAACAATCAGGCCATTGACATCGCGCCCCATGAGCGCCCGTATATCGCTGAGCGGGTCGTCGCCTGGGCGGTAGAGATGCAGCAGCAGTCGGTAGCCATAACGATACGCTGCTTCTTCGATGCCTGCGATGATGCGAGCGTAGAATCCGTCTGCCTGTGCGGGAACCGCCAGTGATTCCATTAGGAGGCCGACGACAGGCGTCGTGACGCTGGGTGCTCGCCGCCCTCCTGGTACATAGCGCAGTTCATCCATCGCTGCTTGCACGCGGGCGCGTTTTTCCGGTGCCACTCCTGGCTTGCCGTTCAGCACCAGTGAAACAGCAGACAACGATACGCCTGCACGCTCCGCGACATCGCGCATGTTTGGTACGTCTTGTACTTTCGAGCGTAGAGACATCGGGCGACTCCTTGAACTTGCCTGCTACAGTTAAATGATGGATACACACCGTGGTTAAACAAACTTAAACAGTCCACGACTATTCTGTTCCGGATAACGGATTTTGTCAATATACTCTAGTGAGAGCACACTTAAAATTGACATGAAACATTGTTCGTGATAGTTTAGTTAACAGCGCATGTTTCCTCCTGTAATTTGACTGTTAATGACATGCGTTAAACCTGGTAAGAACAGTTAGGACGACAATGATATGTCGTAGCGGTGCTCAGTGATAGCTTTGCACAATGCTCCTCGAAGGCGCACAGACTCTGCAGAAGGAGTTGGCGATGGCCCAACAGTTTCAGCATACACTTGCTGCGCTTGTTGAATCGACCCTGTACGCTGCCGATATAGATAGTGTACTGCGCAACGCTTTGCCGATCATTTGTCGCGACTTCGCAGTTCAGCACTGTACGATCCTCGAATGGTCACCCGACCATGGCGTTCTCGTGCTACGAACGTCCGTAGGTTGGTCCCCAACCATAGTCAACCAAACGTTCCTGGACGAAACTGCGACGCGCAAGGCGGAAGCATCAACCTACTGGAACGACGGTGCTAACATCGCCGACTGGTCCACGGAACAGCGTTTTCTCCAGCCGCCACTGTTGCGAGAGGCAAACATCATTTCTAGCCTTGTGGTGCCGATCCAAAGCCCCACGCGCTTTTTCGGATTTCTTGCTATCCATAGCATTGCACGTCGTACCTTCACCGCGGATGAATGGAACGTATTGCAGATCGTCGCTAATACACTTGCCCTGGGTATAGAACGCTTCAAGCCAGATTTGCTGGACCAGGAGCGTTTGCAGATTCGGCTACGTGCGCAAGAACGGCAGCATCTCGCTCGTGAACTGCACGATTCGGTCACCCAAGCACTGTTTGGTGTAACCCTTCATGCCGAGGCAGCATCACGCTTGCTGGCGTTCGGTGATATCGCCGTTGCTGCTGGCTATCTGCGCGACCTCCAGGCGACGGCGCAGGAAGCACTAGACGAGATGCGCCTGCTGATTTTCGAGCTACGGCCACAGATTCTAGAGCAGCAGGGCCTGGTCGCCGCACTGCAGGAACGTATTGATATGGTCGAAGGCCGCGCCAAGGTGGAGGTGACATTCATCGTTGAAGGTGAATGCCGCCTGACCTCCGACCTCGAACAAACCCTCTACCGTATCGCTCGCGAGGCGCTCAATAATATCCTCAAACATGCGCGCGCCAGCGCTGTGCATGTTGCATTGTGCTATCGTCCGGCGCTGGTGGTATTGGAGATCGGCGACGATGGGGTTGGCTTCAATCCAAAATGCGTGCGCGATAAAGGTGGCATGGGACTGCGCGGAATCGAGGAGCGGGTCGAGCAGGTGGGCGGTCGGTTTTCAATCCAAAGCGCGCCGGGAACCGGAGCGGTGCTACGAATTGAGGTTGCCGTATGAATGAAACTCTACGTATCTTGATCGTCGACGATCATATTGTCGTCCGCAAGGGTATCTGTGCGTTGCTTGCCACGGAACAGGAGATCGAAGTCGTTGGCGAGGCGTGCGACGGTGCCGATGCAATCCTAGAGGCCAACCGCCTGCGACCGGACGTGATCCTGATGGACCTCGTAATGCCGCGTGTCGACGGGGTCGAGGCGACTCGCCGAATCCTGGCGACGCAGCCGAGTGTACGTATCCTGGTGCTGACGAGTTTTGATGCCGATGACAAAATCTTTCCGGCAATCCGCGCGGGAGCAACGGGCTACACGCTTAAGGATTCTAGCCCGGAGGACCTGGTGATGGCGATCAGGCGCGTATATCGTGGTGAATCCTCACTCCATCCGATGATCGCAAGGCGGGTGTTACGTGAACTCGCTAACCCACTCAACCACGACGCCACCGACGAGGCACTTACTGACCGTGAGATCGAAGTGTTGCGCTTGATCGCGCACGGTGCAAGCAACCATGAGATCGGCGTCGATCTAGGGATCAGCGAAGCGACCGTTCGTAAGCATGTCAGCAATATTCTTGGTAAGCTACACCTTGCAAGCCGTACTCAGGCCGCACTCTATGCGCTGCGAGAAGGCTTTACTTCGCTCCAAAGGAACAGAGGGGTCGCCTGAGCGACTCTGATATGCAAGCATCCCCATCCATATTCCGACGATTGACTCGCTGGCTTGGCTGGCCTGGTCTGCTGTTGCTGGTGCTCGTGGTGG
The DNA here is from genome assembly GCA_963782315.1 of uncultured Chloroflexia bacterium. Lineage (GTDB taxonomy): Bacteria > Chloroflexota > Chloroflexia > Chloroflexales > Kallotenuaceae > JBBSGA01. Next base: position 36,152 of record CAWAJS010000021.1, on the reverse strand, counting down.
TGGGCGTAGGTGTCGGGCTGTACTGGGAACGCAATCGCCACGCACCCTTGCCGCCCGAAGCAGGTCCACCGTCGATCAACAACGCCCCCGATTTTCGCCAGACTGCATACTTCTACACTGGCACGCTTGAACAACTCAGGATGTTTTACGCCGATGAGCTAGCGGCGCGTGGGTGGCAGCGATGTGGCGACGGCGGGACGCCCGGATGCTCGAACCTACCGCAACTGGTGGGGCGTGATTCCACCACGATCGACGTGTACCGGCGTATGGATGACCAGAACGGGCGCGGGCCCACTGTCGAAATTTGGCCTATCGAGAGCGACGACTCGATCTATGTGACGATGTACGAAACCCGCGCTCAAAATTGACGACGGTCACCGTTTCTTTCCGCCCCGGTCGTCCTCGCTAGCCTGACCCCTGTTTACTCCCTTCTGCTGTTGCTCAACCTGTCGCTGGTGTACCCATTCTTGCATAACGATTCTGTTCGCATTGAATCAGAGGCGCTGCTCATGCGTTGGGCGCACATCGGAGCATTAAAAGCGATGGTCATCTGGTGCACCGTCGTGTGTCGTCGGCCACCATGGGCAAGGGGATAAGCAAGATGAAGCAGTATACGCTCAACGGCACCCAGCTCGCCGTCGAAGATGTTGGAACCGGACCCACCGCGCTAATATTTCTACACTATTATGCTGGCTCGTCACGCGCCTGGACAGAAGTTGTCGGGCACCTGAAGCAGTTCTATCGCTGCGTCGCCCCGGACTTGCGCGGGTTCGGCGCGTCTGCGGATGCTGCCAGCGGCTACACGCTGGACGACGGCGCTAACGACATCGCAGCGTTGGTCGAAACGCTGGCGCTTGACCGTTATATTTTCGTCGGTCATTCGATGGGAGGTAAGATCGCGCTAACCCTGGCGGCGCGACAGCCTAAGGGATTGCGAGGTCTGGTGCTGCTGGCACCCTCGCCGCCGACCCCAGAGCCGATTGCTGACGAGGATCGTCAACGTTTGCTCGACGGCTACGGGCAGCGCGAACAAGCCGAGAGCACGGCCAAGGGCATCACGGCGCAGCCGTTATCACCGGATGTGTTGGAACAGGTTATCGTGGATAATCTGCGGAGTTCGCACCAAGCATGGATCGCATGGCTTGAACGCGGTAGCCATGAGGACATCGCGGATCGTATGCCACAGCTACAGGTGCCAGTCGTGGTGGTCGTGGGTGAGGAGGATGTTACTATACCGCTTGACGTCCAACGACGCGAGGTGCTGGCACGTCTGCCCCAGGCACATCTCCATACCGTCGCACAGGCCGCGCACCTGCTGCCGCTCGAAGCGCCACTTGCGGTTATGCGGGCAATCCAAGAGGTAGACAGGTGAAACGCAGCGATGGAGATAGTTGGTGCGACTGGCCAGATCAGGAGGTAGAATGGCGACCAATCATGCGCGTATCGCAGCGTTGGTACAAGAACAAACGGAAAGTACGTCCTTTTCCGGTGTAATTGTCGTGCAAGAACGCGGCGAAACGATCTTTACCTATAGCAGTGGCTTTTCCAACCGCAGCGATCGGGTGCCGAATACGCTGGACACTCGCTTCGGTACAGCCTCCGGCAGTAAAACCTTTACGGCTGTCGCGATCTGCCAACTCGTCGCACGCGGCCTGTTGAATTTTGACACACCGTTGCAAGATTGTATCGGTGTGCGGTTTCCGGCATTCGATCCCAAAGGTCACGATCCACCACCTCCTGACGCATACGTCCGGCATACCGGACTACTTCGATGAATCGGTGATGGATGACTTCGAAGCGTTGTGGAACGCTCTACCGGTGTACCGCTTACGCACTCCGGCAGACTTCCTGCCACTGTTCCAGGACAAACCGATGCTCTCCGAGCCGGGCGCAGGATTTCACTATAACAATGCCGGGTTTATCGTGCTGGCGTTGGTGGTGGAGCATCTCACGGGCATGTCCTTTCCGGCGTATGTGACCGAGCATGTCTTTCAGCGTGCCAGAATGACCCGCGCTGGCTACTTCGCCACCGACCAATTGCCCGCCCAGACCGCCTTCGGCTACATTGGCGATGCCGCCGAAGCGCGTTCAAACATCTTTTCGATCCCGATTGTCGGCGGCGGCGATGGCGGCGCGTATGTGACGGCGGGCGATGCTCTAGCATTTTGGAGCAGCCTTCGCAACGATACGCTGTTGCCGTCAGCTATCACCCAAGCAATGTTCACGCCGCAGGTGCAGGAGGACGAGCAAACGGCCTATGGGTATGGTATCTGGATCGCGGTGGATGCCAGCGGTTGGCCAGTGAAATACGTGATCAGTGGCGGCGATCCTGGCGTCCGTTTCTACACATCCTGCCAGCCCGCCCACGACCGCTACGTCGTCGCCATCGCGAATACGGAATCAAATGCCGCTGAGATTGGCCGTGGTATAGAGCAATTTATGGCGAATGATGGCGCGACATAATGCTGTATATGTATGCGGAAACGAATGGGGGCTCGCAGCAGATGCGAGTTGCGTCCACGAAATTCGATGCACGTGAGATGCGCGGGCTCGTGGCCTTTGACGCGGCTGCCACGTATCACAGCCGCGTGCTGCTTCGGACTCACCATATGACGTTGTAGGGTTGGCACGAGAGCCAGTGGGATTACAGCACACGGTCGCAGAGCAAGCCGATGCGAAAGCACAGTGGTATGAGTTCGGGAGTGCATTGGGTCGCGGAAGGTGACAGCGAGCAGGGCGATCGAGGCAACGATGTTGCACCAGAAGTCTTTGTCGTCGATCACGGTTTGGCCCAAATCCAACACTTGCAACAGAGGCGATTACGAGCGGGCATTAGGCTCCATTTGGCATTACAGCCTAACGTGTCATGAGCGGAACAGGCGTGGCAGGTTAAGGCGTAGAGGAAGCATCATCAAGGCGATCGTGAGTTTTTGCAGCAAGTTCAGTCCGCTGTGCCACTGCGTATCTTCTTGAATAGTGCTTTCCTTGGTGTAGCGCATCCTGTTCCCTTGAAACAGATGATGTTGCTGCTCGGTCCAGCGCAATTGTTGGGATTGATAGGCGAGGCCCATCGCATCCATGCACCGACGTAGTGCTGCCTCCGGTTGTCTGACAAGCTCTTCATAGGTCAACACGATATGAGGGACGCCGGGGAGCATGCGTCGCCGTTGCCATTCATGCCGAAAATAGATATACGCCGTAGCTAGCCAGGGCCGTTTACGTTTGTACTCTGAATAGACGACGCCGAGAGGATTCCTCACAAGATGAACGGTAACGATATTAAACTCAGGAATTGTGCGAAGGCTGATCAGTCGTGCCAGGGATTTGCTTGAATCGACGATCCAATCAGCGCCCCTGACGACCTGGATGGCCTCAAAGAGGATGCGAGTATCGCGGACAAATGTGTTGTAATCGACAAGGTCGACATTGATGTCCTGGAGCGTTCTACTATAGTTCGCCTGTATATAGATGTCGATAGCCTGCCAAACCGGGCACGCACGTATCTGCGATGTACCACAGGTGCAAGGCCGATTGAAGATGACCTCTGCTTGCTCGTGGAGGTTCGCGTCGAGGAGGTCAGGGCGAGACTTGCGGATGTAATTATGTATAGCTTTATGCGAGAACGCCTTGACTTCCCCCGCAGCAAAGACGCGGTCGTGAGCGCCAAGGAGGAGGGTTAGCAAGGTAGACCCGCTGTGTGATTCGCCAGTGATATAAAGGATATTTACCATGCGGCAACACTATAACATAGTGTTAGAATATACCCTGGCAGGATGTACCAAAATCTATTTCACTATAGTCACTATCGACAGAGGTCCTTGTTATCGATGGGTCCAACATTCATTTGTATCGGTGCGCAGCGTTCGGGTACCACCTGGCTTGATGCTCATTTACGGCGACATCCTCGTATCTGGATGCCCCCCGTCAAGGAACTTCACTTTCTTGAACGGCAAACTCTTGTCCCGATGATACTACCGCGCCTGACGTTGGACCAACGAGGGCGACGTTCGCGATTGAAAACAGCGAAACGGGTTCGCTATGCGGCGGCGCATCTCCGGCAGCCACGCCATATTCCCTGGGTGTTGCGCTATCTCCTGCTGCCGCGTATCTTGCGCTCGTATCCGTGGTTGTTTATGCCTCACAAAGGACAGATTGCCGGTGAAGTCACACCCGCCTATGCGTGGCATAGCGTTGACACGATTCGCCAACTCCACGCGTTGCTGCCCGATCTCAAGCTAATTTATTTGTTGCGCGATCCCGTCGACCGTATTTGGTCACAGGTTGCTATGAACGTGGGCAAGACTCCCTCTCTTGTGCCTGATATTGATGATGATCATGCGTTACATTCATTTGTGGTGGGTACATTTGCCAGGTATCTCAAACATTCAAACTATCTTATGAATCTAGGACACTGGGAATCGTTGTATAAATCCGAACAAATCCACGTTAGCTTCTTCGAGCAAATTGTTCATGAGCCGGAAACATTGCTTCATTCTATCTTTCAATTTCTAGACGTTGATGAGATGTCAGGTCAATTATCAGAGGATATACGTAAGCCGCGCAACACCTGGAAGTTTCGGGCAATGCCGCCACAAACAAGACACTGGCTTACCCAACAGTTGATGCCTGAATACGAAGGCCTGCACACACGCTTTGCCAATGCTTATACGGGGGCCTGGCTCGAACGTGCGAGAAATATACTTGCACACGGAGAACCTATGTAATGCAGCGCATAGATGAGCTTCTTCGTTGGCGAGCCGAAACCCAACCCACGCAACATGCATATTCGTTCCTGCGCGATGGCACGAAGCCAGACACGCCGCTGACCTATGCGGCGCTCGATCGACGAGCGCGTACGATCGCTGCATACCTGCAATCACGATACGAGCAAGGCTCTCGTGTCGTGTTGAGTTTCGGTGAGGGAACCGACTTCGTTGAGGCGCTCTTCGGGTGTTTTTATGCTGGCATGATCGCCGTGCCAGCGCCAACACCCGATGTGGTGCGCCTAAAACGGAGTTTGATCCGGCTTGAGTTGATCGTCGCGGACGCGACGCCGGTGCTGATACTGGCAAGCGATCATATCAATATTCTTGCCCAGACCTTTCCTGCCATAGATTGCATGCTGTTACGGTCTCTCGACGACGTTGATGATTGGCAAAAGCCGCTACAGGCTTACGACCTTGCGTACTTACAATATACATCGGGGTCTACGTCGAAGCCTAAGGGCGTGATGATCACCCACGATAATCTGATCAACAATGTGAGGGATATGTCGGAAAAAACACCGGCTCCACCCGGTTCAATTTCGACAACCTGGATGCCAAATTTCCACGATTATGGCTTAGTGGCTGGTGTCCTGTATCCGTTATATGTTGGCATGCCCGCATACCTCGCGACGACGCGCTCATTCCTTAAACGTCCGGCGTCCTGGCTCGAAGCAATTAGCCGACTCCAGATCACGCACACTGGTGCGGCGACGTTTGCCTTTGATTATTGTGTCCAGCGCGTTTCTGCCATAGAGAAGCAGCGACTTAACCTACGTCACCTGCAAAACGTGACGATCGGTGCTGAAACGATTCATGCTCAGACGCTGGAAGCGTTTTGTGATGCCTTCGCGCCTGTGGGATTCCGCCCAGAAGTCCTGCATCCGGCCTATGGATTGGCCGAAATGACCCTTCTGACGACAGTGCACGCCGTGGCAGGACAAACCGCAATACTGTTACGACGTGGCGAACGTACCATCGTCGGATGCGGACTGCCTGTATCGCGCACGACGCTCAGGATCGTCGATCCGCAAACACGAATGTGCTGTAACGATGGAAAAAGTGGCGAAATTTGGCTGGCAGGGCCGAGTGTTGCCGCAGGATATTGGAACGCGCCCGAAGTGACACGCGAAACATTCCAGGCGTACCTGACAGACACACACGAGGGGCCCTTTCTGCGGACTGGTGATCTGGGATTTCTTCATGACGGTGAACTGTTTATCTCCGGTCGCCTCAAAAATATGCTGATCGTGCATGGGCAGAATTACTATGGCGAGGAGATCGAAAAGTCCATCAAATACATGCATCCGCGCCTCAATCATCAGACGACTGCGGTGTTTGGTGTCGATGGACCCACGGAAGAGCTCATCGTCGTGGCACAGGAGCTTGAGCGACAAACTGCTGATGTGGACGATGTGACCGCCGCTATTCGCCGCGCGGTTTCCGATGATTTTGGTCTCACCGTCCACACGATCGTCTTCATGAAGCGCGGCGGTCTGCCCAGGACGACCAGCGGTAAACTGCAACGTGCCGAGTGCCGAGCGATGTACCTTGATGGTACACTCCCATCCCTCGCTCGGTGGTCGTTGGACGCTCAGCCAGTCGTTGCGGATACCGAAGCGTGTAATGACATTCAATCAACCCTTATTGGTATGTGGCAACATGTACTCGCACGTCCGGTTGCTCCCGATGACGATTACTTCCAGCTTGGTGGTACGTCCCTAGATGCAGTACGGCTGATTTCTGATGTGGAGCATCATTTCGAAACCCGAATCCCCGATACATTCTTCGGGCAACCGACCGTCAGCAATATGGCAAGGCTGTTGCAAAAAAACATACCAAACGCGGCAGTATCGTCTTCCCAGCATAGGCCTGACGAACCTGCAACGCCCGATGTGCCGAGAGAACGTGTGACAGGGGGTCTTTCGCTTCGATTTGCGACACAGCGGATTGAACAAGCGAAGGATCGTATCATGCGAATGATACATGCACGAGTGTCTCTATTATTGATAAATAAGCTGCGAACTGTACCCAAGTCCATCTATCTGTTGGTGCTTATCGAGTTTGTCATTCTGAACCTGCCGTACCGATACGGGAGGAGGTTGTTGCTCTGGTGGGTCAAGCGTTCCATCGTTCAACAATCGTTATATCGTCGGAATACCCGAATCATCAGCGATTTCGTCGCGCATGTCCACGGTCACAGAGAGGCTGAGCAGGCTTCGATTCAGCGCGGCCTTGCCTCTAAAATCATGTCAGAGCATTCCGTGCCCCGCACTAAAGCACGAGAAACTGAGGCAGAGACATGGAAGAACGCTTTGCGAGGCCCATTCTGGAAGCCGTTTCGACAAGCCATCGAGGCGCTCAAGCGAAATGAGCCGACGACACATATTACGTTCAAGCAGCGGAGTATTGTCGACAGCATCGAACCTGGTCGTAGCGTAATCCTGGTAACATACCATTCGCCGTGGCTGCGTCTTATGGAGCTTATACTCAACACCGCATTTGAGCGACCAATTCATTCCTTGAGTGGATACTCGGTTAATAGAATCAGCACGTCAACATTCAAGGGTGAACATGCACATATGACTAAGGGTTACGATCCTCGCGCAGTGATAATCCATATGCGTGCGGTTCAAGAAAAGCTACAACAGGGCAGAATCATCATTATTGCCGCCGATGGCTCGATGGGAACTGGCCGCCCTTTACGCCTACCATTCCTATCCAGTTCTTATGCATTCAACGTGGGATTCGCGGAACTTGCTATTCGCACAAACTCGCTGGTGGTTCCCGTATACGCGTCGATGACTTTGGATGGTAGGATCGAGATTGTGTTTGACCCACCGTTCAACAATGGCGACGAACATACTGCACCTGATGTCCGCGTTGAATCGCTGGTTCGCCAGTATGCAACATACTTCGAACGCGCCCTTCAAGATGATCCTGCAAACGTAGGCGTTGGAAAAATGAAACTATTCCTAAAGCCATCAACTACGAAACGTGACATTACGGAGGAGTTAGTCGAGAGACAGGACGACGTGCCGGTTTTATGAGTGTTGCGTTGAACCGTATTCGCGTAGATGCGAGCAGGTTTCTTTCCAATCTTCGCTGGACGTTCCGAGAAGCCTATACAACAAATCGTCGTTTGATCGTGGGGTTGGGCGTTGCCGTCATCATACGCGGCGTCTTGCCCGGCCTGCTGACCTTAGCGACACGCGCACTCGTCGATACGATCTTTCCCAACGCCATCACCGCTGCTCGTGTGTGGAATAATCCATATACGTGGCTTGGTATCGTCATCGGCCTAACATTGCTCGATGGTACTTTTAGCGCCATTCAAACGTATTTGCGGCAACGATTGTCGGATGACTTAAACCTGCACTTCAGTTCCCAGATAGCCCAAAGGTTTGGTGTGTTGGAAGCACAGCAGCTTGAACTGCAGGCCTGGCAGGACCTGCAGGCGCGAGTACTTTCGCGATCTATTGTCAGCGTCGCGGGAACACCATCCAACATCTTTTTGTGGTCCACGAACCTCGTACAATTGACCTCGATTGTGATCGCGTTAGTTTGGATTGAACCTCTCATCCTTGCCATTGCTCCGATGCTTACGCTCTCCTTTGTCGCATATCGCTTGTGGCTCGCGCAACGGTCCTATCATGTAGAGTATAATCGCAGCGTCCAAAGACGCTGGCAGCGCTATTATCTGGCACATCTGAGTGAGTATCGCTATGCGTTCGAGGTAAAACTCCTTGGTTTGACTGATGAAATGATTGATCGGTTCCGCAAACTGCTTACCTTGTTCCGTGACCAAGACCGTGTGATTCTCAGGTTCGGGCTCCATGGCGATGCGGCGATGCAGTTTGTTATCGCCATAACATCGTTTCTCTTGCTTGGGCGCATCATCCAGCGTGTGCTTGCGGGTACCTCGACTGTCGGCAACATGGTGGCCTATATTGGTGCACTTGGACGGTTCACTAGCACTTTGCAAGGGTTGACGGTGGTCACTGGCACTCTGCGGGAACAAATGTTGTTCATCAGCGACGTTCGCGCTTTGCTCAATAGTGAGCCACATAGCGTGATTACATACCAGCCTGTGAACCTGGAGCAGCGTGCAGCGATCTCCTTCGAACATGTATCATTCCGATACCCGGGTACAGCTGTGGACGTCCTCCATGACGTTTCACTTCGCATCGAGCCGGGTGAAATCGTAGCTATCGTCGGGGAAAATGGTGCGGGCAAGAGTACATTGGTCAAACTTATCGCCGGATTGTATCAGCCTACCGAGGGCCGGATTTGCTATGGGCGACACGACCTCAAAGATATAGCACCGGAACAATGGTTCAAACATATCAGTTTCGTGTTCCAGCAATTCAATCGTTATGAAGCCTCAGTGACTGAAAACATCGCCTATGGTGATTGGCATGCGTTGTACAACGAGTTGCACGCTGCACCACGTTTCGCACAGGCGGCTGGTATCCATAATGATATCGAGGCGATGCCAGACGGATATCAAACGTTGCTGGGGCGGCTCTTTGGCGACTTTTCACCGTCCGACGGGCAATGGCAACGGATCGCGTTGGCACGGGCCTTCGCGCATGAGAATAGCTCGCTTATAATTCTAGATGAACCGACTGCACATGCCGATCCGCATGCGGAACATGCGCTCTTTGAAACATTTATTTCCATTATGCGAGGTCGGTCTGCCATTTTGATATCTCATAGGTTTTCGAATGTCCGGCAAGCTAACCGAATCTTTGTGCTGGAAGGCGGAAAATTGATCGAGCAAGGTACACATGATGCGCTCATCGCGCATGGCGGAGCGTATGCCACAATGTATCAGCTTCAAGCCGCACGTTATCAAGATGTGCAGGTGTGAGCGCGAACAGGTGCCATATTCTTCCTTCTTTTCGTCATGACAACGATCATTGAATGTGGATCCATTGATGCCAGCAGACAGTCGACCGCGATCGACCCTATTGTTCTCGTCACAGGTAAGTTGACTGGCGGCGGTCAAGAACGGGTTATCGTTACACTTGCCAATGCCTGGGTTCGGCGCGGGCGGTCTGTGACATTATGTATCATCGCACCGGGACAAGCCAACTGTTCCCGAATATGAATGTGATCCACGGGTTCAACGACTGTATCTGGAGCCGCCTGTTCAGCTCACTACATCGCAAACCTCGCGGCAACATAGGTTGCGAAAAGGCTCGACGAATCTTGGCCCCATTCCCAATATGCTGTTGTCGAGTGTAGGCTTGGAATCGTTGGCGCGGCTGTACGTCCGAGCGTTCTATTATTGGCTCAACCGGCGTCGGATCTGGAAACTTCGTGAGGTGCTAGTAGGGCTCAATCCGACCGTGGTGTTATCGTTCGGGATCTTTGCAAACCTGCATACGTTGTATGCTCTCAAGCGGCATAAGGTTGGCATCGTTGATCAGCGAGCGGAATGATCCTTCACAGAGGAAGGTGCCATTTCCGATGTTCGAGATGCGCGAGGCCTACTATAACGCTGCGGATATCGTTACGGCGAATAGCATCGATAATCTGCAAAAGTTAGAAGCATATGTTGACCGGAAAAAACTTGTGTATGTGCCGAACCCCCTGTATTCGGTCTGTGACGCAGCCAAACGACCGCAGTTGTTTGCACGTCGATGCGCCGACGATCTTGATCTCGGCACGACTTGGTCGAACAAAAAAACCACCAATTGTTGCTCAAAGCCTTCGCTGCGCTACCGGAGCGCCTCGCACACTGGCGGCTCGCCGTGATCGGCGAAGGGTTGCTGCTGGAAGACCTGCAACAGCAAGCAATACATCTTCGTATCGCTGAACGTGTGGACTGGTATGGACATATCACGACACCTCAAATGTTTTACGAGGCGGCCGATATTTTCGTGCTACCTTCCTTGTACGAAGGTCAATCAAACGCATTGCTCGAAGCCATGTATGCGAAGATGTCAGTTGTTGTCAGCGATATTCCATCGCATGCCGAGTTGATCGACCAAGAACAGAATGGGTTACGATTTTCGCTCGACGATCCTGATAGTCTAACGGCAGCACTCGTCCGGTTGATCGATGATCCGCACCTACGTCGGCGGCTTGGCGAAGCGGCGGCAGTATCCGTTGCTGTTCATGATATTGATCGTATCCTACCGCTTTGGGAGCACGTCCTTGAACGAGCGCACTATGTATGGATGAGGAATGTCTTTGATGGTTGAGCGCGTGCCGTTGCTTCATATCGGTTATCATAAAACTGGTACAACCTGGCTGCAGCAAAACCTATTGCATATTGGTCAATCAGTAGCGTCATACGCAACGCACGGATCGAGCTTTCATCCAGTGGGTCAGTGGCCAGGGTCGAAACACAGAGTATAGCCTGGTGGTGGGGCGAGGCGAAGTTCGGTCTGCGGCATCTTGCACTGCTCGCCGTCATTCGGCGAGCGTTCAAGCGCGTTGGCAAACAGTGGGCGATAGTGTATTTCGAACGGGTCCTCGGTGCCGTCCAGAGTGGGCGGTCCATCCCCTCGATTCCGATGGTATATGATCGGCCCCAGCCGTCGTCAGATCCAACCTGTGCTCAACGAGATTTTGCGCCTACATCAAGAATGGATCGCCGCTACGAGGGCATCGCGCACATAAATCATGGACTTCCAACCTATGACAATCGCTTACATAACCATTGGCAACTACTGCTGAAACAAGCGGCTAAGTTTGACATAAATTGCTCAATAATGGGTGTTTATTGGTACACAGCGCCACACTGTAACGATGATCGTGGCTTATAACGGTGGTCCAGATCGAGCGGCAGGTGATCCTCGGCTCATGTATTGCTAGCTCATACACGACACGAATGAGCTACAGTTACTATGTACTCTCAGTGTTTTCTTCCTTAATCAACATTGGGCGAAGGCGCGTCACGGGAAAATGTAGCCTATACCTGCCCATTTGGGCGGTGCGGCTGTAAAGCGGAAGCCAGTGTCCGGTAACGCTTGCAGATTACACAAATGCTCGACGATCAGAATATCGGCACCAAGCAGGGTTGTGTGGACCGGGCGGTTGTTTGCCACGTATGTCGTCTATATTGTGTGAGTCGATACCGACGAGTTTCACGTCGCGATCACGCAGATAGTCGGCTTCTGCCGCCGTTAGGAACGGGTGATGCTCGAAATACTGATCGGTGTTCCAATGTGTGTCCCATCCCGTGTGGATGATGACGGCGCGACCATGGAGGTCGAGTTCGCGGAACGCGTCGGCGTCGATCTCCTGGGTTGTGGTGTATGGTACGCGCACCAGCGTAGCAGGAAGGTCGGTCATGGCGTCCAGCGCGACCTGTGATAGATCCCTGCCGTGCTCGTAGCGATGAAACGGGCTGTCGATATAAGTGCCTGTGTTTGTCACCATCTCGATCTTACCGATCTGGAACTCGGTGCCAGGAGCGTAGCGCGTGCGCGATTCCTCGCGGCTGAGGTAGTCGCAGATGATTGGCGCTGGCAGACCTCTGTACGTCACTATGCCACTGCTGATGGTGTGGCTCAGGTCGATCAGACGTGCGTTGCCGTTAGGCGCATCGATGGGCCTTCGCTTATGGACTTCGGCGATGATCTGCTTATTCAGGATACGTACCTTGCCGACCATCAGTAGACGCATATCTTCCACGATGTACGTAGCCAGTGCATCGTCGCCAATGTCCTCCCCCGTGATGTCGATCCGAAAATCCTGCCCCTGGATGCCACCACCATTCGAAAACTCGATCTCGAAGTCGAATTGAACGCGCTTATCATTTGCCTGCACGGTTCAACCTTGAGCGACTGAAAACAGAAACCGATCATAAGCAAGGGACGACTGCCCACCGCAGAGAGCTATACGAATCACGTCATATTGTCGTTGAGGTGTGCCCGCGTTAGCGTTTCTACGTTGGTCATTTGTCGTTGGTCGCTGGTGGATTGGTCGGCGTCTGCATCAGCGAAGCGATGCGTCGCAGTTGCCCGACATGGCGATCGACGTGATCGAGGTAACTGCTCAAGAACTCGGCGAGCGTGAGTTCGCGTCCGTTCTGTCCTTCGTCGATGCATGTGCGTTGCCATTCGCCGGGTGTTGCGCGGCGCAGACGAGCAATCGCCCACATACGTAGCGCGAGCATGAGCGGGATCGCTTCTTCGGGCGAGGAGCCTTCGTAGTCGAGGCGTGCCGACCACGTGTTTTCGTCATAGCGCGGCAGACGAGGATGATCTTCCGCCAGGATGCGGCGTAAACGCACGCCGCCGATGAGTTCGAGGTCAGCAAGGTGTACGAGCAGTTGTCGTGCGGTCCATTCGCCGGGAGCGGGCGGCACGTCGATCTTGTCAGGTGGCACAATCGAAAGCAGCCGCCTGATCTGGTCGAGACTGGCCTCATAGCGCACGAGGAGCATATTGGTATCAATCGTCGTCACGAATCAACCGGCCTTTTCCTAGAATATCGGGATATGCCGCGAGCTCGTATGCTGGCTAGGATGGTGCATCGAGAAACTGTTGTCCCCATTACATTCTACACACTGATGCAAGTCCTGGCAGGGTATGATGTGCCGCCCATGATGCTAGCTCGTCGCGTTATATACGATCTGACCGCCTACCATCGTCCAGCGGACGGTGAAGTTGTTGTCCATGGCGACGAGATCAGCGTCAGCGCCTGGGCTGATGTGGCCTTTGTTGGTGAGACCGAGAACACGTGCGGGATTGCGGCTCCCCATCATGAAGGCTTCGGGAATGGTGGCCGCTTGCCATGCTACCAGGTTCGCGATACCACGATCCATGGTGAGGACGCTTCCGGCGAGTGTGCCGTCGTCCAGGCGTGCCGCGCCGTCCGCCAGTGTCACGCGCTCGCCCTCCATGTCAAATGTGCCATCGGGCATCCCTGCTGCCTCGATTGAATCGGTGATTAACACTGCTCCGTCGATGCGTTTGGCCCGTGTGAGCAACCGCACCGCGCCCGGATGCACATGAACGCCGTCGGCGATGATCTCGGTGGTCACGTCGTCGTTGACGAGGGCGTAGCCAAGCGCACCAGGATCACGATGATGGAGCGAGTTCATCGCGTTGAAGGTGTGGGTGGCGTGGCGCACACCGATGGCAAAAGCCTCGTGCATCTGCTGCCAGTTCGCCGCCGTATGTCCCGCCGCGCACACGACGTTGTGTGTGCGTGCAAGCTTGATAACCTCGGCCGCTCCCGGCAACTCTGGCGCTATGGTCAGCAAACGTAGCCGTCCCCGTGCCCGTTCGATGTAATGCGCCATCAACGTGGCGTCTGGTGGTACGAGCGTCAACGGTGGGAATGCGCCCTTACGTTCTAGGTTCAGGAATGGCCCTTCCAGGTAGATGCCCAACAGCGCAGCACCATCCGGCGCTACTCCCATCGCCGCGACCATGGCATCCATCGCTCGCTCGATCACGTGCTGGTAGCCCCAGATTCCCGCAAGAAAGCCTGTTACACCGTGGCGTGCGTAGAATCGCTGCAACCGTGCGAGTGCTTCAGGCGTGCCTGCGTTCGCGTTGACGCCATCAGCACCGTGCGTGTGGAGGTCGATCAGCCCAGGCCCGAGGATCGCACCCGTGGCGTCGATGATCTCGGCTCCAGTGGGTATCCGTATCTCGTCCCGCGTGCCGACCGCTGCAATTGAACCGTCATCGACCAGCACAATACCATCCGCGACGATTGTCCGATCAACGATAACCTGTGCGCCTTTTATTGCAAGCATGACATAACCTTTCTGATTGACGACTGACAACCGACGACGGACGTTCTGAGGACGGAGCAGCGACTACCACGCTGCCGCGAGGAATCTGCCCGTAACCCTCTGCAAGGCCGACACGCAGGGTTTCACGGGCTTCCGCGCCGCTGGTTGACGATGGTTGACCCTCGGCGACACAGCGGATGAAATCCGCGACGAGGTCGCGGAACGACTTGTCGCCCAGCATCACCATGCTGCGCTTCGGCTCTGTTTCAGTCACGAGGTCGAGCGCGGAGATGTCGTCATAGGTCCAATGCATCCATAAACGCCGTGACGACTGGCACGAGTTCCGGTCCGCGCTCGTCGGGAACAAAGTGTCCAACGTCGGCATATTCCACGGTTTGTGCGTGCGGAAAGACAGCCTGCCAGCGTGGTAAGAGTGTGCCAAACGCCGGGTCTTTACGCCCCCATGCAAGTAGAGTCGGCTTTTCGGCGATACGCTGTCGTCGTCGCCATAGGTCGTCGAGCCATGGTCCGGCTGCGAGTGTTTCCCTGGCGAAACGATGGGTTGTTTCGCGGCTGGCTCGTGTTGGGAAGGCTCCCAGGTATTGCTGGTGAAGGTGTGGGTTGAAGCGCGATTTGTCGCCCCAGGCGCTTTTCAAGATCACTCGCGGCGAGAAGTTGAACCGGGTATAGAGCCAGTGCCCGACCGGACCGCCCATCACGCGCAGGATACGAGTTTGCATACTATCCGCTGGCAAAGCTCCAGAGCCACGTGTTCGTGATGATCTGGGCGCGGACGTTTTCGGGATGGTCGATTGCGTATCCTAGCCCGATAGGACCGCCGAAATCATGCACCATCAGTGTTACGTCGCGTAGTCCAAGTTGTTCGATCAGCAAATGGAGGTTGCGAGCGTGGTCTGCGGTCGTGAGTGTGTAGGGGAGCGGTCGTTCGGATAACCCGAAACCAATGTGGTCGGGGACGATGCAGCGAAAGTGAGGGGCAAGTCCCGCAATGAGATGGCGGTACATGAACGACCATGTGGGCGTGCCGTGAACCATGACGATGACGGGTCCGTGGCCTTCATCGACATAGTGCATACGACCGTCCGGCAGATCGACATAGTGCGGTGCAAAGGGATAGTGTTCGCGATCAATCCAGGACGGGTCGATATCGAGCGAACGTTTGGTTGTGATCATCTGGTTTCTCCTTCCGATTGTGGTTGATACCGCGTGATCAGCGCTTCGATAACCGCATCGAGTGGATAGGTATCAGGAGCAAGCGCGTAGTGCTGTGCAACACCGTCGATGGTGGCGAACAGTATCGCCGCTTCGATTGCAGGCTGTTCGTAGCCCGCCACACGCAGGTGTGCTTCGAGCGTGCGGACGATCTCAGCGGTCCAGTCATGGAGCGCATCACCTAACATCCCCATCAGCGCTGGTTGGGCGCGAAGGGTATAGGACAAGCGCCAAAAATCGAGATGGTCGCGCAGGATCGCGAAACTGGCACGCAGGATCAATGCGAGGCTTTGCTCGTCGGTGCGATCGTGCGCTGCCGCGAACGATTGGCGCACATCCTCCATCGAGCGAGCGAACAGGGCATGCAGCAATGCCTCCTTGCCGGAGTAGTAGTTGTATAGCAGTCCCTGCGAGATGTCGGCTTCCTGCGCGATCATCCGTATGGACGTTTGCTCGTAGCCGTGTCGCGCAAACAGACGTAACGCCGTCATCAGGATCTTCGTACGGCTGTGTTCGCGCACGAGCGCGTTGGTTTCGCTGGAGCGTGGCATATGTTATGTCTTTGAATGAACGTTCGTTCAATAATAAAATCCGTGACGCCTGATGTCAAGTGCAAAACTGGGGGCGGTTAGTCATGTTGATAGCCGTCTGATCTATGTCGGTCGTTAGTCATTGGTCGCTATAATATCGCCATGATGATAGAAGCAGAAGCGATCGCCCGTACTGTGGGCGTGCGACCGGCACAGGCCGCCGCGACGTTGGAATTATTGGGAGCGGGAAACACCGTCCCGTTCATCGCTCGCTACCGCAAGGAGCACACGGGCGGGATGGACGAGGAGCAGATTCGACAGATCAGCGCAGAAAGCGAACGGCTCCGCGCTCTCGAAGAACGGCGCGTGGCGATCCTGGCGTCGATTGAGGAACAGGGCAAGCTTACGCCGCAGTTGCGCGAGCGCATAGCGGGAGCAATGACGAGGACCGAGCTTGAGGACCTGTACCAGCCCTACAAGCAGAAACGCCGCACACGCGCCAGCATCGCACGCGACCGTGGCCTCGATGCACTTGCGCAGATGATGCTCGAACAATTGCGCACCAACCGGAGCGCCGAGGACCTTGCCGCGTCATTCGTTGGCGCGGAGGTCCCGACGGTCGATGACGCACTGGCGGGCGCGCGCGATATCGTCGCCGAGATCGTCAGCGACCATCCTGACGTGCGGGGCGCTCTGCGCGAGAAAGCGCAACGTTGGAGTTTCCTGCAATGCGACCGTATCAAGGATGCCGCAGACGAGCGCGGCGTATACCAGACCTACTACGACTTCGCCATGCAGGTCGAACGGCTGCGGTCGTATCAGGTGCTGGCGATCAACCGTGGCGAGGCCGAAAAGGTGTTGCGGGTGCGTGTCGCCGTGCCGGAGCGTGACTGGCGGGGTGCCATCGGCGCGGTGTTCAGACCGGACCGTCGCTCGCCGTTTGCCGACCAACTGGTGCTGGCGCTGGACGATGCCGCCGAACGGCTGCTGCTGCCCGCCATCGAGCGCGACGTGCGACGTTCGCTCACCGAACGCGCCAGCACAGACGCCATCGCCGTGTTCGCCACGAACCTGCGGGCGTTGCTTAGCCAGCCGCCGCTCGCCGGTCATGTCGTGTGCGGCATCGACCCCGGCTTTCGCACTGGATCGAAGATCGCCGTGGTAGATGCTACGGGTAAGCTACTGGCGACCACAACGATCTACCCGCACCCACCGCAACGACAGCACGATGCGGCACGACGCACGCTGCTCGACCTGCACGCTCGTTTCGGTGTCACACTCATCACAATCGGCAATGGCACCGCCGGACGTGAAACCGAGCAGTTCGTCGCCGAAATACTCCCGGAGATGCCCGGTGTGCACTACCTGATCGTCAACGAGGCGGGGGCGAGCGTGTACAGCGCTAGCCCGCTGGCACGGGCGGAGTTTCCCGACCTCGACGTAAGCATCCGTGGGGCGGTGTCGATTGCACGGCGGGCGCAGGACCCGCTTGCGGAACTGGTCAAGATCGATCCCCAGGCCATCGGCGTCGGGTTATACCAGCACGACGTAGATCAGGGCGAACTCGGTGCCATGCTTGGCAACGTCGTGGAAAGCGTGGTCAATCGCGTTGGCGTCGATCTCAACACCGCGTCGGCGGCGCTCCTGACATCGGTGGCGGGCATCGGCCCGAAGCTTGCTGACAACATCGTGGAATATCGCAGCACCAACGGCGCGTTTGCCAACCGTGCGACGCTGCGTAAGGTGCGCGGGTTGGGACCAAAGGCATATGAACAGGCGGCGGGCTTCCTGCGCGTGCGCGACGGCGACACGCCGCTGGATGCCAGCGCGATCCACCCCGAAAGTTACCCCGTGGCGCGGGCGCTGCTGAAGCGTGTCAGGCTGACCGAGCGTTCGTCGCTCGACGAACGCCAACGCGCTCTGGACGCGCTCAAGCCGAGTGTGCCGCTGCCGACGCTCGCCGCTGAGCTTGGCACCGGCGAGCCGACGCTGGCGGATATCTGGGAACAACTGCTACGGCCTGGACGGGATCCTCGAACGGACCTCGCGCCGCCGATGCTACGTAGCGATGTCATGTCGCTCGATGACCTTCGCACGGGGCTGCAACTCAAAGGGACGGTGCGTAACGTGGTCGAATTCGGGGTGTTCGTCGATATCGGCGTCAAGCAGGATGGGCTGCTGCACCGCACACAGATTCCACGCGGTGTGGTCCTCAACGTCGGGGATATTATTGATGTGACAATCGAGCGCGTCGAGATAGACCGTGGACGGATCGCGCTGGGGTGGGCGAAACGCATAAGGCTCGCATTGTCGTAGCATCGACACCTGAGACCGCCCCCAGCCAATAGTAGTGCGAACTCCATTCTATACGCTCTCAACATCAGGCGTGTAGCCGATTGTTGATTACCTCAGGACTGTGTACCCTATTACATATTGGGTGTACAAGGAGGAATACCCTATGGACCCACTACTTGCTGCACGCGCCCAGATGGAAGTATCGCTGGGTTTTCATATGATCTTCGCGGCGCTCGGCATCGGTATGCCGTTGCTGATGGTGATTGCCGAAGGTTTGTTCCTACGCACGGGCAAGGAGCACTACCGCTCGCTGGCCCGCAAATGGGCAAAGGCGACGGCGCTGACCTTCGCCATCGGCGCGGTGTCGGGAACCGCCCTATCCTTCGAGCTAGGTCTGCTATGGCCTCGCTTTATGGCCTTTGCCGGGGGCATTATCGGTCCGGCTTTCGCCCTGGAAGGATATGCGTTCTTCATCGAGGCGATCTTCCTGGGGCTGTATCTGTACGGCTGGGAACGCCTGTCGCCGCGAGCGCATTGGTTGGTTGGTTTTCCGGTAGCGATCAGTGGCATGATGTCGGGCGTGCTGGTCGTCGCTGCAAACGCCTGGATGCAGGTGCCGGGAGGCTTCGAGCTCGTCAACGGACAACCCACCAACATCGACCCGCTGGCGACGTTCCGCTCACCCGCCTGGTTCCATATGGCGCTCCATTCGACGCTTTCGTGCTACATCGCCACGGCCTTTGCCGTCGCCGGAGTGTACGCGATGGGTATGTTGCGCGGTCGGCGCGACCAGTATCATCGCTCGGCGCTGACGATTGCGCTGGTAGTGGCGACCGCGACCGCATTGGTGCAGCCGTTGAGCGGCGACCTGAGCGCCAAAGCTGTCGCACGCTACCAGCCCGCTAAACTGGCGGCGATGGAAGCGCATTTTGAAACCGAACAGGGCGCACCACTGATCATCGGCGGTATACCCGATCCTGCGACAGGGACGGTGCGGGGCGCGATCGAAATTCCGTATATGCTGAGCATACTGGCGACGGGTGACCCCAACGGTACGGTGGTCGGTCTGAACGATTTCCCCGCCGACCAGCAGCCAAACGTCGTGCTGGCGCACTTCGCGTTTCAAATCATGGTTGGTAGTGGCATGGCGTTGATCGGTCTTGGCCTGTGGTTCTGGTTGGCGCGGTGGCGCTGGCCTGGGTACAACCGCTGGTTGCTATGGGCGCTGGTGCTTGGATCGCCGCTCGGCTTCATCGCCCTGGAAGCTGGCTGGATCGTGACCGAGGTCGGGCGGCAACCATGGGTGATCTATCAGGTGATGCGAACCGCCGAAGGTGTGACGCCAGCCGATCATGTGCCGTTCACGTTTTATAGCTTCAGTATCGTCTATACCGGCCTCGCGGTCGTACTGGTCATCCTGTTACGTCGCCTCGCTACAGGAGCACCGACGCCCACACGCCCGGAACATCTACGGGAGGTGCCGCATGCCGCTTGAAGCACTTGTTGCGGGGGTGGGGTTGCTGGCGATCATCGCCTATGCTGTGCTGGCTGGCGCTGACTTCGGTGGCGGTGTCTGGGATTTATTCGCGAGCGGTCCGCGCCGGGAGGAGCAACGCGACACCATCGCGCACGCGATGGGTCCAGTGTGGGAAGCCAACCATGTCTGGCTAATCTTCGTGCTCGTGATCCTGTTCACGGGCTTTCCAAGCGCGTTCGGTGCGTTGAGCATCGCGCTGTTTGTGCCGTTTCATCTGGTGCTGCTCGGTATCATTCTGCGTGGTGCGGCTTTCGTGTTTCGTGCAGCCAGCCCCCAAAGTGCTGCTACACTCAGCACCGGTGGCGCGGTACGGCGCTGGGGCATCGTCTTTGGTGTTGCCAGCATCATGACGCCGGTGCTGCTAGGCATGTCGCTAGGCGCGGTGTCGTCGGGAACCTTGCGCGTCAACCTTGACGAAGTCAAGATCGTCGGCGCGGTGCCATGGCTCACGCCTGTCGCGCTGGCGATGGGCTTTCTCGCCCTGGGCTTGTGTGCGTACCTGGCGGCGGTATTCCTGATGAATGAAACGAGCGGACCGCTACGCGAGGACTTTCGGCGGCGTGCGCTGCTTGCTGGAACCTACGTCGTGGCACTTTCGGCGCTTACGTTACCGTTGCTCTATGTCGAGGCTCCGCACCTGTGGGCGAACCTGGCCTCCTTGCGTGCTGCTCCGGTGCTGGTCGTCGGCGTTGGGTCGGCGCTCGTGTCGGGTTGGGCGTTGTGGTGGCCTTCTGATCGGCGCGTGCGGTTGGCACGTGTAGCGTCTGTCGTACAGATCGTATGTTTGCTGGGCGGCTGGGGATTGGCGCAGTATCCATACATCATCTACCCTGATGTGACACTGAGCAATGCGGCGGCTCCCGCTGCCACGTTGCGCTTCGTGTTATGGACGCTGCCCTTCGGATTCGCGCTGCTGTTGCCATCGTTGTGGTTGCTGTTTAAGGTCTTTAAGGGCGAGTATTTCGGGTCGCAAGACCAGGGGACGCGGAATACTGACCACTGACCACGGACCATCGACCATGGATGACACTGAACCGACCGCTGTCTTTGCTCCGGTGGTCGGTCGTGTCTTCGGTTGCTACGGACCCCGGGTGCTGGTAACGGTAGGTGCTTCGTTGATGACAGTTATGCTCCTTTTCTTTACACAGCTTAGCGCCACCACGCTAGTGCTGTATCTCATGGCAATGCATATGGGCTTCAGTGGTGGTCTGGCGTTGATGTTCACTCCGCTCTCTGCCACCGCGTTGAATCAGTTGCCTAAAGCCTTTCATTCACACGGCAGCGCGATCATGAGCACATGACAGCAGGTCGCTGGTGCTATTGGGACTGCCGTACTGGTCACGGTCCTGTCGCTTCGTTCCGCGTCGCTTGTTGCGCGGGGTGAAGTAAACCAGGTCGTGATACTGGCGAGCGGCTTGCACGCGGCTTTCGCAGTCGCTGCTGGCGTCGCGTTCCTGCTCCTGCTGTTGACGACGCTCATTCGACGCTCTGCACCGCCTGCTGATGAAGCCAATACGGTTGACAGCGCCACGTTCGCCACGCATTGATGTAGAATACAACCATACTCTGAATCAAACGCCCTCCGCGTACCCCGGCGTGGAGGGCGTCGCGATGCGCTGGCTCGGATCATCCGGCAGTGCTATTCTTTGCTAGGAAAGGAAGTTGTATGATGCGCCGAGTTATCAATATTATTCTGATCGTCGGGGCTACCTGTATCACTATTGCCGTGCTTTTTGCTGTTTCCAATATTTTGCAAGACCTGTGGTCACAATCGGTCGTTCCTGCCACTGCGGTGGAAGCCGAGGATGCGTCCAACACCTTCAAGGAATCGGCGATCGGTTTTATGTTCATGGCCATGCCGTTTCTGGGCATGATATGGGGTGTGACAATGGCGGTTGTCCGCCGTCGCTAGGTTTTCCACCGCTGTTCGACAATCACCCACACGCTGTGCACAAGCGTCCAACAGATTGTACACATCATTGTGGATAACTTCAGCATACGGGCGGTGATAACTTGAGCCCTGTGATGTCTGGATGTGGTGCACTCCCCTGGAAGCCATGGAAGGTTGACCTTTGCGCATGATCGCGAAAGACCCCGCTTTGCTCGCACAACCTGCCCCACACTCTATCCCACGTACCCGCGACACGTTATGGGTTGCGGCGAGTTACCTGCTGGTTCTACTGGTGGCGGCATGGCCTCGCCTGCTCGATCTCGGTCGTTTCGTGACTGAGGACGAAGGTAACTACTGGCTCAAGCGCTCCGACCTCTTTCTGCGGGCGATTCAGAGTGGGAACTTCGGCGCGACTGCCATCACCGATCATCCTGGCGTAACAACCATGTGGCTGGGCAGCGCGGGTATTGTCCTGCGGCGGCTTCTGTTCGACGCTGGCATCGTCACCGATCAATCCTTCACGACGATGCTGGCGCTGATGGAACTGCCTCCCGCACTGGTGCATCTCGCCGGCGTAGCTGGTCGGTTATGCCCTGTTGCGTGTGTTGATCGATCCCTGGTCAGCGCTGGTTGGCGCGTGTTTGTGGGGGGTCGATCCTTTTGTGATCGGCTATGGGCGCGTGCTGCATGTGGACGCACTGGCGATGACCTTTATGACGCTGAGCCTGCTATCAGCCTGTGTGTACTGGTATAAGCAGGAACGAACGGGCATGCTGGTGATGAGCGCCGTTTGTGCGGCGCTGGGGTTCCTGAGTAAATCCCCCGGCATCGTGCTGGCACCGGTCGTCGCGGGCATCGCGTTGCACGCCGCGTGGCGCGGTGGTGGCGGCTTCAAGCGGTATCGGCGTATGGTCTTGCAACTGGTGTCATGGGGTTGTGTCGCGGTTGCGGCGGCAGTCCTGGTCTGGCCCGCGCTATGGGCGGACCTTCCGGCGGCACTGTATCAATTGCGCCTGGGGATCATTGGCGAGGGCGCGGTGCCGCATGCACTCGGCGCGTATTTCTTCGATGTGGTTGTCACGCCTGGACCTACGTTCTACCCTGTAACGCTGGCGCTACGCACAACGCCGATCTCGCTGGTGGCCTTGCTCCTCCTACCGTTTGCCCTACGCCAACGTCGTGAGGATGTGCTGACGCGCCGCACTCTGGCCGCACTCGCCTGGTATGTCCTGCTGTTCGTCATTATGCTCACGTTCTCGCCCAAGAAATTCAATCGTTATATGGTGCCTGTCTTTCCGGCGCTCGATGTGCTGGCAGGGGTGGGGTTGGTATGGAGCGTGCGCTGGATCGGCATGCGCTGGTTGAAGTGGCATGCGGTACGCCGCACCGGATATGCGGTGCTCGTGACACTGGTAGTGGTTGGTGGCACAATCAATATCGCCAGTTGGCATCCATATGCGCTGGTGGCATATAATCAGTTGCTGGGCGGCGCTCCGGCAGGTGCTCAGGTCTTTATGGCTGGTTGGGGCGAGGGATTGGAACAGGTCGCTGCATGGCTCAATGAACAGCCCAACATCACAGGCGTTCTGACGGTCACGACCATGCGGGCGGGCTTACAATCGTACCTCAAGCCTGGCGCTCAATCGATGTCGCCGGCTGACGGCACGTTGCCACCGCACGCTGGCTATATCGTAATCTACAAACAGCAGGCGCAGATGAAGGCGATCGGTCCACCCTTCGATCAGTTCTATGACAAGATCGCGCCATTGCATACGGTCCGAATCCATGGCGTCGACTATGCGTGGGTCTATGAAGCACCACCGAGCGTCACACCGGTCGATGCGACGTTTGGCGATGCAATGCGGCTCTATGGCTATGCGCTGGAGCAGGAAGTCGTGGTGGGACAACCGTTTGGTGTGACCGTTGCGTGGCAACCCGGTACGACCTTTCCCGCCGATACCATGCTCTTCGCGCATGTACTCGATGCCAGCGGTCAGCGTGTCGCGAATATCGACATTCCCGCTATCGAGCGCCGAATGGGACAACAGCCGCTACGGCAAACTGACAATTCCACTTGCTTTACCTGCCGAAACCGCGCCCGGTTCCTATCGGTTGGTCGTGGGCCTGTACAACCTCGGCGACGGGCAACGGCTACCGCTCGCAAGCCCCAACGTGCTTGATCCGGCGGTCGACGGACCCGCTGCCCTGTTGCTCGCCACCGTTGATGTGCGGTAGCGAACTGGACACCTAGATAACGGGCGCTGCTTGTGCGTCGTCCTGCATGATTTCGGCAACGCCGCAGACGCGCAGCAAGCGATAGAGCGCGTCTAGATCGCCGTCGATGCGGAGTAAGCCCTCGTCGAGCGCAGCCTTAGGGTCAATCATGCCCTGCAGCATACCCAGCATCGTCGTTACGTCGGAATGAAACACAACATCGGATTTGTGGGGCTCGCCTTGTTCTACCGCGATCGTTCCATGGTCGATATGCACCTGCATCATCTCGCCGTCGATGTTGAGTTGATAGATTTTGTCAATGTCGTCTGCCAGTTCGGGCCGGAAGAAGGTCTTGAAGGTTAGCGCATACGAACCGATTCGCAGCACCGATACCCCCTCACGCGACGCTGGGATTAACTGGCTACCCCACTTGCCAATTTCCAGGAGTGTCGGTTCGAGCGTGCGACCGAGTGGCGTTAGCTCGTAGACCGTGGAACCGGAGGGCGGAGGCAGCACGCGGCGCTGGATCAGGTTCTGGTGTTCCAGACTACGCAGACGTTCGGATAAGAGATTCGTGCTGACGCCGGGCAGACCGTCGATCAGGTCTTTGAAGCGGCGTGGTCCAGCGATCAGCTCGCGCACGACCAGCAGCGTCCAGCGTTCGCCGACGACTTCGAGCGCATATGCCAATCCACAGTATTGATTATAGCTTCTGTTCTTCATATTGTAAGTATACATATACGTTGATATACATTCAATAGTACTTTGTTTCTATTTAGAAAGTTGATACTTGACATTTTGAAGTATATCTTGTATCCTCGATTAGCATGAATGTTCTGTGGCGGGCATGTCTGGGAATGGAGGTAATGATCATCCGATGATGCTTGCCAAGGGTGTTCCTCACCTGGCACCTACCCCGCAGTAATATTCTCAATGCTTCCGCTGTTTCAATCCTAGGCATTCCATAAAGATTGTCTTCGCTTATGTTCGTCGGGGTTCTGTATTTTGTTTCGTATGCTGTAGGCGCCCCCACGAGAAGGACCATGTATGAGTGGATTTTCCCAGCAGCGTCTTGCACGCATGCGTCCTGTGATGGAGCGGCACATCGAGCAGGGGACGCTTCCTGGTCTGGTAACACTGGTCAGTTATCATGGCGACGTGCACACCGACGTGTTTGGCTCCCGCACCTTCGGCGGCGAACCGATGACGCGCGATTCGATCTTTCGCATTACCTCGATGTCCAAGCCCATAACAGCCGTCGCCGCCATGATATTAGTCGAGGAATGTGTGCTGCGGCTGGACGAACCTATCGACCGTTTCCTGCCCGAACTTGCCAATCGTCGCGTGTTGCGCAGAGTTGACGCACAGCTTGACGATACAGAACCTGCTCGCCGACCGATCACGTTGCGGGACCTGTTGACGTTTCGAGCTGGCCTAGGCATGGTTCTGACATCGGACAACTACCCGATCCTCCAGGCTATGGACGAACTCGACATAATGGTTGGGCCGCCGATGCCACGAACACCGCATACCCTGGACGAGTGGTTGCGCCGCATGGGAATGTTGCCATTGATGTACCAACCAGGGGAACGCTGGCAATATAACATCGGCTCGGATTTGCTGGCGGCGCTGGTTGCGCGTGCGTCGGGACAGCCGTTTGATGTGTTTCTACGCGAGCGTATCTTCGAACCACTTAACATGCACGATACGGCCTTTTGTGTTCCGGATGATAAGGTCGGTCGATTCGTTGGGTGCTACGCTGTCGATAAGGATACACGGGTTGCTACCACTATCGACGGCATTGACGATAGCCAGTGGAGTACCCCACCGTTATTTCCGACCGGACGCGATGGACTGGTTTCGACCATCGACGATTACCTCGCGTTCGGGCAGATGTTGTTGAACGACGGCACGTCTGGTAACGAAAGCATCCTGTCGCGTTCGTCGGTCGAACTGATGACGACGAACCACCTGACGGATAAACAGAAGCAGGACGGAAGCCTTTTTCTGGACGGTCGCGGCTGGGGCTTCGGCATGGCGGTGGTGACGGACCATCATCTGTTGGATCGCCGCTAGGTATGTACGGTTGGGACGGCGGCTTCGGTACGTCCTGGGCAAACGATCCATCGCATGGCGTCGTGGGTATTCTGATGTCCCAGGCGGTATGGCAGTCGCCTTCGCCGCCTATGTACTCAATGACTTCTGGACGACTGCTTATCAGGCGGTTGACGACTAATGGAACTTTGATGGCGATAACCATTTATGGTTTTACTGAACGAAAAACGTGGAGAAAGACATGCGTACAGTAGCACAAACACCATCCGACCAAAGGCCGCTCTGTGGACCGGATACGCGCTAAGCGCGTTCGGCGTGTTGTTCATGCTCATCGACAGCGGCGGCAAGATCGCCACGATTCAGCCCGTCGTCGATACGTTCGCCCTGCTCGATTATCCCATCAGCGCAGCGGTCGGACTGGGCGTGCTGACGATCATTATTCTGATTCTCTATCTGATCCCGCGCACGTCGATCCTGGGCGCGGTTCTGATGACGGGCTATCTTGGTGGCGCGATCGCAACACAGGTGCGTGTTGGAGCAGGGTTGTTCCCACTGGTGTTCCCATTGTTTATTGGCGCGTTGTTCTGGGGCGGCCTGTACCTGCGCGATCCCAGGGTGCGCGAAATCCTGCCCCTGCGCTCGGTAGCATAAAGGGACGCATGCAAGAAGTAGGGGCGTAAAGGCTCATTTATTCGATCCTGGTGCCATCGTGATTGGCTAATCTGATTGGTAAACGAGGATTGATGGATTGGATTCCATCGCACGAAGAAGGTTGAGTGTCTCCGGTGATCGGCGGTGTAATCAATATATCCTATGACTGTAAGGATACCGTAGGTTTATGGGGAGTGTGTGACCGCCACGAGGAGTTGGCATCCTGCTGGGAGTAATCAATCTCTAATCTTGGTGCTAGGCAACGCGGAATCCTTGCTGGTATACTTCCTCAATGCTCTCGTAGCCGCGAGTACGAACACAATGCTGTGCCGTCCGGCAATCGTTGTGTCGTAGCTCCGTTCTTCTTCGAATAGAATGCTAACGGCCTCCAATTGTCTCGCATTGTGCAGAGAAGGCAGCCGGTAACTCGGTGATCCATTTTTGCGCGATGTTACGTAGGATAAATGCAGAAACGAATGAACCGGCTCAGGCCGATATTTAAACATTCCCTGCTGCTCGTGCTTCTCTTCATTTGCGTAGCCGGAGGCTTCGGAGCCATCCGAGTAGCCAGCGCATTGCGCCGTGCCACACAAGCCAAAGACGTCCGCCCTCAGCCGAATCGAGTTGTCGAACAGGCTATCGTTGCAACGACTATCCCCATTCCCAGCAGTAACCCGACATATATACCTCTCACACCAACATCTGACACGAGCAGCGCAGAAGCGGGTGTCACGCCAGCACCGACTATCACCGCGACAGCCGCACCCGAAGAACCCACCCCACTTGTATTGCAGCAATCATTTACGGTGTTGGTGATGGGAGTCGATAGTCGTGATGAGGGCATCAACGGCAGCATCCGCTCCGACACATTAATTCTGATGCGCATCGACCCACAGAGTACTAACGCGTCGATGCTATCGATACCTCGTGACACACTCGTGACGATTCCTGGCAAAGCGTGTGGTGGTCAACATAAGATCAATGCCGCGTATGCCTGTGGTTTCCGCCACCCTGAACAATATGGTAAAGACGTCGTGCCGAGCGATGCGGGCGCGGCACTCGCTGCTGAAACCGTTGAGGCTTTCCTCGATGTGAAGGTGGATTACACCGCGCAGATCGACTTTGCCGGATTCGTCGATGTAATCGACACGATCGGCGGCATTATGGTCAATGTTCCCAAGGACATCATCGACCCGACATACCCGACCGCTAACTATGGCACGATGCGCCTGCATATCAAAAAGGGTTTGCAGCATATGGATGGCGAGAAGGCCTTGAAATATGCACGCACGCGCCATGCCGATAGCGACTTTGGGCGCATCCAACGCCAGCAGCAGGTGATCATGGATATGTTGCGGCAGTATAAAAACCAGCATTTGTGGCGACAGATCAGTTCAGCGCCTGCGCTACTGGATATCTTCGGGAACTCGGTGCAAACGACATTGCCGTTGACCGATAGCACGGTTGTCAGCGGGCTAGCGGCGATGGCGCAGCAATTACAGAATGACAACGTACAACGGCTATCGCTACAACCACTCAAAATGAAGAATGGCGCATACAACTTTGTTCAGGTTGAGTCGTCGATTCAGTGGAACAAACGTTATGTCGCCGACATCGTCGATGCGTTCCTAACGCCACCCGATGCTGTTCAATCGTCACAGGAAAACAATATCGAATCATAGGCGACTATCCGCACGCGATCACAAGCAGGTGAATGGTTCACCTGCTTGTTGTGTTTAAAGGCGCTCGCTACGTCGCAGATGCTGATCGTGCGGCAAAGCGTTCGCGTTGGCGGTCGGTTTGCCATTCGCAAATCTCCTGGAGATCGGCGACGGGGACGTTTGTATACGGTAATGTATGAAGGTACCCGGGTGGTCCGAACTCCGGAGCGAGTGTCGTATGTGTCTTGCCGGCAGCCTCCTGGGCATCCCAGACCCAATCCCACCAGCGTTCATGTGCCGCAAGATGACGGGCGTATTCAGGCGCACGTGGATCGGGCACCTGCGGACCTTCTTCGTAGCCCACACGCGCGTGAATATGGATTGTGCGCTCGGCTGTTTGGCGCAGGATATCTGTCACGTCGTCAAGCAACCGCTCGCTCACACATACCCAATGGCTATAGTCGGCGCAAACTTTAAGGCCAGGTAGACGGTCGAGCATACGAGCAGTTGTCCAGGGATTGTATAAAATACGCGAGCGGTGTATTTCGTGCGCGACCGCGACGCCATGCGCCTGCTCGATCTCGATGGTGGCGCTAAGAAACGTGCTTGCTTCGTCGTCCGACCAGGCATCACGCCCGCTCTGCGTGTTGATGAAATCCGGCCCGAGTGTGAGCGTGTCCTCGTATAAGTGCCTGAACGACGCGATGTGTTCCTGCACTGTTCTGCCCTGAGTATAGATATGGGCAATCCAACCGAGGTCATATTCCTGCCGTAGCTCCTGAAAGAGCGTTCGGCGTTCGGGCAGGGGTGCTGCCGTTTCGACGCCGCGATAGCCCCGCGCTTTGATACGTGGGAATGATGTGTGCCAATCGTCCTCGATACCCCACATAGTCCGGTAAACCTGTAGTTCCATGAATGAGCTCCTCGAAAGCGGTGAACGACCAGGGACACATATATCCCAATGACCATGCAGTTGCCTACCAGCGTTTCCAACATAAAACGACCGACCAACGGCAACGTAGGCGAAGCAAGCGTACGTTAAAGCTTGGGTGGTCGGCGGTGCTCGGTAGCTTGTTCGAACGCATAGGCGAGCCGGATGAGCGTGGGTTCGCTGTAGCGCCGACCCATAAAAGTCATACCGACTGGCAAAAGACCTGCGAAACCAACCGGGACGTTGACCAGTGGATAGCCCGCCACAGCCGCCGACGACGAACTGCCGCCCGAGTACGTATCACCCTTCTCGTAATCAGTTTTCCAGGCAGGGCCGCCTGTTGGTGCAATCAGTGCGTCCAGGTTATAGCGATCAAGTACCGCGTCCAGTCCTTCTTCGCGTGCCAGACGATGCCCGGTATGCAGTATTTCCAGATATTCTGGTGTTGTGAGTGGTCCGCGCTCGCTTGCCATCTGGAGAATCTCCTGCCCGAAGTGCTGTAGCTCCACGTCGGCATGTTGGATGTTGAAAGCGATGGCATCCTGCAACGTGCGAACGAATGGTGTATCGGGGTAGCGCTCGTCCGGAACTCGTTCGGCTAGGTATGCTTCGAGATCGGCTTTGAACTCGTACTGTAACAGCAGGAAGTTTTCGGCGAGTTTCAGTGTTTCGTCGATGGATGGTACGTCGGCAGGATCGACGATAGTCGCGCCCTGTGTTTCCAATACCCGAATCGCTTGCTCTATCAATGCATCAGCCGCCTCGCTATACCCCTGGTACCGATGACGTGGCACGCCGATCCGCGCCCCGCGCAGTCCTCCGGCGTCGAGAAAGACGGTGTAGTCCGCGATTGCTCTGTTGTCATGGGTAGCGGCGTCGCGTGGATCGTTGCCAGCGATGATGCCCAGCGCGATGGCGGCATCACGCACTGTGCGTGCGATTGGTCCCACGGTGTCCTGCGAATGTGCGATGGGAACAACACCTGCCCGCGAGGTCAATCCGACCGTAGGCTTGATGCCGACCACGCCGTTGACGTGTGCCGGACATACTATCGAGCCGTCGGTTTCGGTGCCGATGGCGATCATGGCGAGATTGGCCGCAATGGCGACGGCTGATCCCGAACTCGATCCACATGGGTTGGCGCTCCGTTCGTAGGGGTTTTTAGTCTGCCCGCCGCGCCCGCTCCACCCGCTGATCGAATGCTGCGAGCGGAAGCTTGACCATTCGCTGAGGTTGGTCTTACCCAGGATTACGGCACCGGCGGCACGTAACCGTGTGACGATGGTTGCATCTTGCGTCGGACGGCTGCCCAGGAGAGCCAGGGATCCGGCGGTGGTGGACATCCGATCGGCGGTGTCGATGTTGTCTTTGATGACAACCGGAATGCCGTGTAGGGGACCGCGCACCGTTCCCGCGGCGCGCTCGCGGTCGAGGTCGGCGGCGATCTGCTCGGCGTCGGGATTGAGTTCGATGATCGAACGCAAGGTCGGTCCGTTGGCGTCAAGCGCATCGATACGTTCGAGAAAGTGCCGCGTGAGGTCGAGCGCGGTAAGATGGCCGCTTGCCATGCGATGCTGCACGGCGTCGATAGTTGCTTCCTCGTACTCGAAGGGAGGATGAATTGACATGTGCTTACCAGCTTTCGTGATGAACATACTCGTCGTGTGATTTTCTGCCGCGCTTGAGCGATGGCGAGCGGCGATCCGGCGCTCCATGACCGATTGGGATCACGCCGACTGGTGTCACTTCGGCGGGAATGTTGAGGACGGCGCGTAGGTCGTCCAGGTCGTGTGCGCCCGCGAACCCGGCAGCCAGTCCTTCCTCGACCACCGCCAGCAGCAGGATCATAACCGCGCAACCGATGTCCATGTGCCAATATGGCACAGGCCAGACGATCTCGTTGCCGTCGTCGTCGATCTTATCGGCCTCCTGGTAGCGTCGGTGGTAGGCGGCTTCGCTGGTGCAAGGGATCACCAACACCGGAGCGCCCGATATGAACGGGTCGAATCCACCTTCGACGTACGACGATTCGGAGCATATTTCGGCGATCTTCTGCTTGAGGTTGGGCTGGGTGACGACGACGAAACTTTGTCCCTGGGTAAATCCCGCGCTTGGTGCATGACGGGCGAGGTCCAGGATGCGTTCGATGGCATCTGGTGCGACCGGCTCATCGGTGAAGTTGCGGACCATGCGGCGCTTGCGGATGACTTCTTTAAAATCCATGTGTGTACCCCGCCATAACTGGTGTGTGACACGCGACATTCTACTCGACAACGCACCGGTAGGTACGCACGACTAAAGAGGCAGGAGGCCGTCAACGTCATCTCCATTGTCGTCCTGGGCCGCAGCGGAGGCACCGCTGGTGTACGGAGAGCGAGTTTCTTCGCCTCGGCCCAGGGTGGTATGTCGGCAGTAATTCTGCTCCACATTGATGTTGTGGAATCAGAAACATGAGGTCAGCTACGAAGTCGTAAAGGCGCAGAGCATTAGCAACGAGTGAGTATCGTTCGCGCCGTAGGCGTGGTGAGGTACGATAGTATGGTCTCTGCCGGTATTGTTGTCACATGCTCACCTGGCTTGCTCATGTCTTTTAACTATGGGCTAGACGCCATGTCATCGCAGTAAGAGCTTACGCACCATCAGGATACGTAAGCAACGGATAGCCGTCTTATCCTTCAAACCCACACCCTGCCGATTACGTGCCATACATGAGGGCATGCGTAGGATACAGGAACTCTCTGAAGCTTTGTTGAAGATGGGCGTATTCCTCACGGATACGCGCAAAACGCTGCGAGATGGCAACACGCTCGGTGGGTGGCAATAGTTCGAGGTCGGTGCAAAGCACGCAGAAGCGGATCGCACCAAGGCTACTGCTGCTGCCGCGCAGGCGTGTTATCAGCTGTGCTGACGTTGCCGCATCGCCCGCGACGATGGTTTCCTGTAGTTTGTCGATCAGTGCCGGCGTGGCATCGAGGAAGATCGCAATCAGCATGCACGCAAGGTCGTTTCCATCCTTCAGGCGGATCGCCTGAAGTTTGTGGAGTACCTGGGGGTTGAGTGTTGGCTGCATCATCGTAACACTTCGCACTTCACTGTTTAACGGCTCCGCACGTCGGATCGTATTCACAGTATCAGAGCTGCGTTAGGAGATCGTTATAGATGTCTGAGGGGAGACTGAGAAGTACCAGACATGATCCCCACGTTCGTGTCAGATATGAAATGGAGCCGTGGGTTTTAGCGCCGGACGCGTCGCTGATTCCAGACCGCCAGAACGATCCCCGCGATCAGCAGGATACCGCCAATGTACATCCAGGTCGGTTGCCCACTCATGGGGCTGCCTCGCAAAATGTTGAAGCCCTGGAAGAACCAGACGCCGCCGATGAATAGCAGGATGAATGCGACAATGTTGATGCCCAGTTTCATACTATCTTCCTTGTACGACCGCACCATTCGCCGTCGCCTATGTGTTGCGTATGTACCCAGCTGTTACCGTGGCGCTTGAGATGAACCGAGGGACGGTGCGTTGCTCGCGTGTATTCCGTAGCGGTGCATCGGCGTCAGCGTTTGTTGTCGCGTACGACAAAGTACCACACCCATGCCGCCATCATCACGCCGAACAGCACAGCCAAAAAGAACAGGATCAGGATTACTGCCACCGGAACCTCACAAGTTGATAGGAGTATTGTAGCTCAAACATTGCTTGTGCGTACTTCGGCGGCGGGCTGCTGATTGCGTGCGACGTAAAACCATGTCAGTCCGGCAGTCGCCAATATTCCGACCGTCGCGAAGGTGAGCCAGGGTAAGGAGGGTTGGTTGCGCTGCTGTCCTATACCGTAGAGGATGCCACCGCTCCAGCTTCCTAATGCGCCGCCAAACGCCAGAGACAACGAACTGATGCCAAAATATGAGCCGAGTGCCGCCGGATTGGCAAGCGATGCCAGCACGCTTTGTTGCGTCGGCAAGACGATCAAGGCACCCAACGAGAACACGACGACACTACCGAGCAGCATCGGTAGATTGTTTGCGAACGCGACGCTGCCGATGCCGATGCTCGCGAACAATGACGCCCGCAATCAATATCACCATGGGGTTGAAACGACTACCGATCAAACGAACGATTGGATATTGTAATGTCACAACCATGACCGAGTTGACCGCGTAGATTAGCCCCACGGAATCAGCGGTGCCGGTCAGACGCTGAGCAACAAGAGGAAACGAGATGTTGAGCTGTACCCACATAAACCAGTAACCAATCAGGAGCGCCGTAACGCTGACGAATGGGCGATCTCGTAGTGCGAGTTTGATGCCATACGTCAAGCGTTGGTTCCCACTGGACACGCGCACCGGCGGTAGCATGATGGCAGTCTGAACGAGGTTTATCGCGAAACAGGCCGCACCTGCCAATACCGCATACGTCCAATTAATGTGTAATAAGGCTGCACCGATCAACGGCCCGACCGCCATACCGATGCCGCCGACCACGCCCGATAACGAATAAAAGCGTGTGCGTTCTTCGGGCGTCGTCAGTGCCGCAATCGCCGCTGCACGCGGCGATTCAAACAACGCACCGCCGATCGCTGATAGCACGCAAGCTGCAAGCAGTAGCGCCACGCTATTCGCCCACGCCAGCATTAGGAAGCCGATAATCCGCACGAATAGCCCAATGCAGATCAATGCCTTCGCGCCGTATTGGTCGGCGATCATGCCGCCAGCGAAGGTCAGTCCCTGTTGCACCAACTGCCGTATGCCTAAAATCAGGCCAATCGTTGCCGCCGCCCATCCCAGATCAGTAACATAATGAACGCTGATGAGGGGAACGACCATAAAGAAGCCGGTATACATACAAAATACATCGATCAACAGCACCATCAAGCCGCGTCGCCGCTGTTGTTCGGTCAATCCATCCTGAAGCGTCGTCGCTTGCTGCGCCATAACCTGTTCCCCGAAACTGCGTTTTTCATTTGCGAAAGTATACGACAGCGAACAATTGGATATGTTTACCGTAAGCCG
Source organism: uncultured Chloroflexia bacterium (assembly GCA_963782315.1). Lineage (GTDB taxonomy): Bacteria > Chloroflexota > Chloroflexia > Chloroflexales > Kallotenuaceae > JBBSGA01. The sequence goes on along the minus strand of CAWAJS010000021.1, from coordinate 1,675 downwards.
TTCAGGTAGCCTACGTCGCGACCGGGCTAAGTGTACCGCTTGTGCCGACTGTATCGCGCAGGCATGGAATGTGTTTCGTATGCCCAGACCTCATTCAATCGCATGCAAGAACCGACGATGTGCCCATCATTGTTTCGCCCGCGCCCGCTTATTACATATTGGAGTTGCCCGTCGAGCGGCGCAGATGCCTTCTGCGATGAGGGCATCAATACACCGTGTCAAATCAAATGATAATGTTACCGAAGGGGCGATTTTTCCGATAGTTCCCTCAAATGGAAATGTTATTCCGTCCGTGGCATGGAACCCCTCGTCGTTGTCGGGCTGGTGGTCATGTGGTCAAGTCCACACAATCCTCTTGGGAATGACTCGACGCACCAACCGGACTTGTCCACATGTCCACCACCCACCACCTTTGGGGTTGTCTCCGACTTCACGCTGCCCACGCCAATCCACCCACTGGGAGTTCCACCGCCAGCAACGCTCGCAGCCCTGCATAGATGCTTTGCCGGAGCACACGCGGATTCGTTGTTTCTGCCCGAGACTTCTACGCTTCCCGCGCCTCCGCCGACAGCACTTCTGTGGCCAGGAGTCGAGCAAAGGTGTCTGTGCCTTATCCCATCTGCGCGTGATACGTGTTCCGGTCGCGATTTTCTCCCTCAAATGCAATACCGGCTGAAACAGATTGTAGTAGACCCACATCTGGTCATAGAGGGCATTGAGCTCTGCTGTTTGCTCTGCCCTATCCAGCCGCGCCTCCCCAAGTACACGCGCACCAGCGTGGAGTTCTTCTGTTCCACGAAGCGATTGTCGTTTTTCTGGTAGGGAGCGAGCGCGACAGCTGAAGTCCAGTGATGACCGTGCCGAAAAAGCGAACGAGATGGTCATTCAAGAACTCGCTTCCATTATCACTATGCAGTTCCTTGATGGGAAACGGCAGGCGTGCCAGGACACGACGGAATCCTTCCTCCATGCGCAGTTGCCCACGTCCGAGAATCGCAACGCGTTCGCTCCAGCCTGTAGCAACATCTATCAGTTGCAGTGTGTAAACGGAGTCACCAGTAGGAGTCGGACCGCCATGATGGACCAGATCGAATTTCGAAGTGTCCCGGCTCGGCGATGTCCCAGGGAATGCGGCGCATGGGAATGGCTTTGGCAATACGGTTGGCACGTTCGGGTCCTTTGCGTGGAAGATGGGGTGTATCTTGCGTGAAGCGGGAGAGGCGACGTTGGACAGTAGCGACGCTGATAGAGCGGAGCTGGTCAAGCACATCGTCGGTGAGGGAAAGGTCGCCATGCCGGGCGAGCAGTTGTGCGGTGGGAGCGAGGGCGGGAGTGAGGCGCTCAGCACAGATGTAGTCAAGGGCTTCCCAGACGAGGCGGATGATATCCTCGACCTTGGCACCATAGGAGCGCTTACGCTGGGAGGAGCGTGGGTGACGCGCGAGGGTTGGGGCATTGAGCAAGCGCAGGAGGCTCTTGCGATGCAAGGCAGTCACCATCTCCATTTCATCGAGCAAGCGTCCGCGTTCCAAGCGGTCGGCCGCAAGATAGCGGGGGTACATGCGGGCAAGGTAGGTTCGGCGTTCGGTAATGGTCATGGTTGGTACGTCCAGCATGGTCCCTCAGTAACATTTTCATTTGAGGGAACCATAATGCCTTCGGTAACATTTTACGT
>CAWAJS010000020.1:0-143350 GCA_963782315.1 uncultured Chloroflexia bacterium | reverse complement strand
ACGCTCGGCGGCCCACGCGACGACCCTAGCATAGCTCAAGCGACAGCGAACATTCCAGCGGACAGGCAGGGCGATCACGTCATCAGCAAAACCATGACTTGAAAAGGCGCTCGTCAAACGGCTCGTGGAGCGGCGATGGGGTCATCTCGCACCACCGTTACCCCGTTCAAGTTGGGTCTGTCCGGCCCTACGCGTCCGCCCGCTACGGTATCGACTGCTGCCCGCATAGCTGGCACAATGGCCTGATGGCGATGGCGAACGCCCACCTTATCGCCGCACTCCCCAATCCGCGGGTGCTTGAACTGTGTATGGTGCAGGGTCCGTTGCAGTGGGCGATCCTGGCCGCGCCGCCACAGATTGCCGACGGGTGGCTCGTGTTTCCGGATCGCCCCGGATTGGGCGTGACGCTTGCGGACGGCCTTGCCGAACTGTTTCCCTTCATCGAAGGACCCTACGGCATCGAGGTCAGCCGATAGCGCAGCGCGAGGGAACGGTAGTTATGCGCCGTTCCCCTCGCGCTTCCACGCCTCATACTCCGCCCGTCCTTCGGCTGACAGTGGGTAATACTTCCAGATCGAGCCACCCTCGGCGAGTTTCTGTCGACTGAAGCTTTCCCATTCCTCGTGTTCCAGGGAGTCTTCGAGCAACATCGGCGCGATCCGACGCGGCACGAGCACTGCGCCGTCGTCGTCCGCGATAACGATGTCGCCGGGGAGCACCAGCACGCCCCCACATGATACTGGAACGTTATGCGCCCATGGGAACTGTGCCGATTGTGAGGCGTAATTTGGCGTGAAGCCGGTCGTCCAGAGCGGTAGCCCAATGTGCTGCACGCGCGGCCAGTCGCGAATACAGCCATCCACCACCAGTCCAATACCCCCGCTCCCTTTGAGGTAGGTCACGAGCATTTCGCCAAGGCAGCCCGTGTAAGGATCGGCGTTCGCCGCGACGACGAGCACATCACCGGCTTGGATCGTGTCGAGGACCGACCAGAGCGCGCTACGCTGCTCAACCGCCTCCTGTCCCAGACCGCTGGCGACATCCTCGCGTTGTGGCATGAACTGCAGCGTCACCGCCGCGCCGACGATTTTGGACCCTGGGCGGCGCGGCAATGGTCCCTGAATGAACGTGCGTCGGATGCCGAGCCGGTGTAATTCGGCACTGGCTGTCGCGCTCGATACGGCCTGTAGCCGTTGGATCAAGTCGGCATCGGGGCGCTCCCATGATGGTCCGACGATTGGTAATGTCACTCCCGGATTGGGGAGGGTTTTCGCGTTGTCCAACACTGCTCTCCTTGCACTCGCCTTTCAGCGGAACGTATCACGTACGCGACGCTCACGCGCCGCCCGATGAGGTCATCTCATGCTGGTGGTGTCCCACGCGATGACCCCTTTCCGTAGCCCCATGGTCCTTTGTAAGTGGGGGTGTTGACGTACCGCTCGATTCCAAGCTCAAGCCGTAATTCAGTTCCTGGCGCCAGCAGTACAGCTAGGTGTGTGCCGTCCGCTGCCTGCTGGCGCGGAACTGTTTCGAGCGCAGGCGCGGCGTATGCCCCGATCCTGCCGGGGTAGTCGCTGGTGCGCTCAGGGTAGCGTGCCGTTGTAAAGCGATGCTCGGCAAATGTACCGGCTTGAACGACCACCGTCCGCGCATGAAGCACGCTTAGATTGACCAGCATCAGGACGATACGCTCGTCCTCCACACACTCGACAAGCGCGGCCACGTCCGGTGGTAGCCCGGGGCGCTGGTGTTGCCCGTCGAAGTAGCGCACCGGCGCGTGCAGCAGACCACCGTTATAGATCGGCGCGGGAGCGCCGAGCGTCAACTGCACGAGTGCCTCACACAGTACGGGGTTGAGATTCTGCCAGTGGTGAATATTGACATAGCGGAGGTCTGCCTGATCCTGCCGCATCTGCTCCACACGCCGAGCGACGTGACCGTAGCTCGCGCGGAGGATCGCCTCGGGATAGCCGGGATTTTCGCCGGCCAGAAAGCGCAACCAGGGTTGCTCGTGGCCACCGTCCTCCTTGTTCCGAAACGGGACGACGATGCTCCAATCGTATGGCTCGATTGCCCGAATTCGCTCGATGCGCTCCCAGTCCTGCGCTTCCATCGAGATGTTCCAGAGCGCCACCGGATACGCCGGCGACATCGGTTGTTCGTCGAACCAGCCGTCGTCGCTGTAGCGGTAGGGGACAACAAACAGCGTGCGCGCATCTCCCATGGCCTCGAACTGTCCGATCCAGTGGTGTTGCAGACTCCCGTGGAGGGTTGCCACGTCGCGGAACGTGCCAAGCTTCCAGATTGCGTCGATCTGAGTACGCGGTAGGTCAAGATAGTGGCGGTCGCGCGTCAGCAGATGCGCGTTCGTTCCCGCGACCAGGGCAGCCATGCCAATGTTATAGAAGCCGTGCGGCCACGTCCAGCCATACAGTCCACCGTACCATTTCCCGCCGAGAGTCTCGCCGACCTCGCCGGAAAGCCCCACGTTGTCCGGCAGCAGACCGCCGTTGCTTTGCGCTCGCTCGCACCAGGCATCCACATATTCCACGACCCACTGCCGGTATCGTTCGTCCCCCGTCATGAGATAGGCATTTGTGACCAGACTGGTAACGAGCAGGTTGGTCGCGACATCGCCACGTCCCATGCGCGTCTGTATCGCTTCGCCCATACGTCGCGCAAGCACAGGGTCTTTGAGATCGTCGTAGCTGTTGATCCCAGGAATGTCTGTCAACGGCAACCCATACGGCTCCATCGACGCCGACCAGCCATAGACCGGATCGCCGTCAAAGTAGCCCCAACGCGGTCCACCGCTGCCGTTGTGCGGTGCACGGATCAATCGATGTTCGGGGTCGTAGTTGGGTGCTTCGGGGTCGTCGTTCAGGAACAGGCCCGCGAATCGACGCGCCCGGTCATGCAGCAGCGGATTCTGCGGATCGGCCAGGCAGAGATAGTAGAAGTAGGTGTAGTGCTCGCTTTGATGAAACTGGTCGTAGCCGCGCTCATATTCTTTGTGGACGGGTCCGAGCGTCGTCAGTTGCCGCGTTACCGCCTCCCATTGTTGTGCGGCGAGTGGCAGCAGGTCGTCTGGCCCGCCGAGCAGATACAGGAGCGGCCAGTTATAGAAGGCCTCATAGAAGTCGTCAACACCATCACGTGTGTTCGGCCAGGTATCACGCCAGATCAGCGTTCCGTCGTCATGCGTGTATTTCCGCAGAAAGGGCGGGATCGCCTCGACCATGAGCGCGATTAATCCGCGCTCAAGCACCGCCCACGTTGGTGGTGCCAGGCACGGTATCGTGGACTCGATTGTGATCATCTCTGGTTCCGTACCTTTGCTTAGCTCAACCTGCCAATGATCATGCTCAGTGCCACCATGCGTTGCGCGGAAGATCCGTCGATAGCCGGGCATCGGTGCCCGGCTATCGACGGATCGCGTTCAGGACCGGGTACTGGGCGTCATGGGGCACTACCCGGATCCACGACCGGACTTCAGGCCTGGTTAGCCTTCGCCCATTCGTCAACTTGCCGTTGGACTTCGGCAAGCACCTTGTCAGACCCTGCGTCTTTGTGCGCCTTGATCAGCGCGGGCAACGACTCGCCGGCGTCGACCAGGCCGTTGCCTATCGGCTTGCCCAGTTCTGCGCCGACTGCCGCAAGCTGTGCAAGCTCGGTCTTGACTGGCTCGGAATTGAAGGAGAAGCCCAGGACAACCGACGGCGTAGCGCTGCGGTTCAAGCTCTTCGGTTGCCTCCCAGACCTTGGCGTTTGCCTGTTCCTCGGATACGTAATAGGCGTTGAATTGATTGCCGAACATCCAGTCCGTATTAGGGTTGTAGGCGCTCGTTTCGGGCGTGACGCCCTCAGGGAAGTCAACGATCTTGCGGCTCTCATCTTTCCAGACCCAGTGCTTGCCCTCAACGCCCTTTACACAGGAGGTTGTAGACGTCGGCATCGGTGTTGAGCAGGTCAAGGAACTGCATCGCCCGCTGGGGATCGGAGGAGGTGCGGCTGATACCGTTCAGCGTAGCGACCACGCCCGCTGTCGTCAGCACTTCGGTGCCATTGTGTGGCTCCACGAAGGACTGCTGAACGAAGTCATAGCCATAGATCGTTTTCGCTTCCGATTCACCGCCCGGCTTGATCACGCCCATGCCGCCGGCAAACTTACCCGCCCGGAATTGTGCGCGCTCGTCGTCCGATGATAGCTCTTCCTCGGGGATATAGCCGGCCTCGACCCATTTCCGCGTGAGGTCCGCTGCCTGCTTGAACTCCGGTGTTTCGAGCGCAAGCAGGACCTTGCGCTCCTTGTCGTCGTAGCGCACGACAAACCCGCCGTCGAAGAGCGGGTCGAAGCCCCAGTACTCGCTGAAGAAGAGGTTCTTAGCCGGTGTGAGTGGCAGAAATCCCCTCGGCCTTGACTTTATCGTAGAATGGCTCGAGTTCCTCAAACTTGGACATCTTGCTCATGTCAAGCTGATGCTTGTCGGCGATGTCTTTGCGTGTGAACGGTCCCCACGGCTTCACGAAAATCTGCTGGTTGATCACGCCGTAGATTTTGCCCTCGACGCGCGCCGCATCCCACACTGCCGGCTTCATACTTGACCAGAGCTGGGGCGCATCGTTCTTCAACAGGTCGTCGAGCGCAACCAGATTGCCGTTGGAAACGTTCTGGTAGTAGCTGTTGATCCATGGAGCGGTGAAAACAACGTCGAACTTCTCGCCCGCTGCGGTAGAGAGCTTGATTTTCTCGTCAAACGCGCCCCAGTCCTGGGTTTGTAGCTTGATGGTCGCGTTGATCTTCTGCTCGCAGGATCACGTTCATGGCATCCTGAACGACACCAGATCCGTATAGATTGTTCCAGGATAAATGTAGGTCAGCTCGACTGGAGGCTGATCTCCCTGCGGCGGCAACGGGTGCTGCTGTTTCAGCGGCCGTGGTGCTCGCCGGTTGTCGGCTCGGCGGCGGCTGCTGTTGTGGGCTCGGCGGCCGCGTTGGTGCTGGTGCTTCCGCCGCGGGGGCCTGGATTTGGCGTAGCTGCGGGGGCACCGCACGCCGCGAGCACCGCACCGGTTGCCGAGACACCGACCGTTGTCAAGAACCGTCGTCGACTGAGCTTCTTTGAAGATTCCGCCATCGTTCCTCCTTGAACTATCTGATGGGCGCGGCAGCCGGAGCCAGCTCACGCTAGTTCCACTACGTGAGGCCATACAGCCCGAACAGGTCACGATTTGATCGCCCCGACGGTAAGGCCACGGATGAAGAAGCGCTGTACCAGGAGAAACGCCAGCAACGCGGGACCCGTCGCCAGCACAACCATTGCCATACGAACCGTGGCGATCGGCGTCGAAACGCCGGTCGTCTGCGGATTGGCGGCGAGCGCCTGTGCATTCGTCAGAATCGCGTAGAGCATGTATTGCAACGGGCGCAGATTCGGGTCGTCGATAAACAGCAGCGGCAGCCACCAGTCGTTCCAAAAGTTGAGGATCATAAACAGGCCGACGGTGGCAAGAGCCGGCGTGGAAAGCGGGACAGCGATCTGAAAGAACGTGCGCCATTCGCTTGCCCCGTCGATCCGCGCCGCGTCGAAAAGTTCCGATGGCAGTTGCACCATATACGTGCGCAGCAACAGCACATACCAGGGCACCACGAACGCCGGCACGATCAGCACCCAGATCGTGTTCTTGAGGTGCAGGTATTGGGTGACAAGAATGTAGAACGGCACCAGTCCACCGTTGAAGAGCATCGTGAAGAAGATGAAGAACGCCAGCGGCTTACGGTAGGTGAACTCAGGGCGCGACAACGCATAGGCGAAGAGCGCCATCATGAGCAGCCCAACCGTGGTGCCAACCGTGGTGACAAAGAGCGTCACGCGAGTATGATCGAACCAACTGGCTGGGAACCTTGAGAATATAGCTGTAGGCGAAGGTCGTGAAATTGCGCGGGATGAGGCTATACCCATACAGCGCGATGTCATTTTCCGCTGAAAACGAGGCCGAAATAATCAAGAGCATCGGCAGAAGGCACAGGATGCTCGCGGCCATGAGCAGCACGTGGACAATAAATTGTTGGAAGGTGCGCCTCCCTGGGACTCTACGCCGAGAACGCGTAGCAACCATCTTCTACCTCCTCGTTATGCTGAGACGATATGCGGGAACGACCACGACTCGGTCACTATCACCACGGTTCATTGTTCACCGCCAGGTGCATGCCGCATCAGAATAAGGCCCGGTCGGGATCGATACGACGCACGACCCAGTTGGAGAAGATGACCAGCATGAAGCCGACGACCGATTGGAAGAACCCCGCCGCCGCCGCCATGGAGATATCGCCGGATTTACGCAGCGCCCGAAAGACGAAGGTGTCGATCACATCCGTCGTCGAGTAGAGTTGGGCCGAATCGCGTGTGACGTGAAAGAAGAGGCCAAAGTCGGCATAAAAAATGCGGCCGATCGAGAGCAACGTCAAGATCGTGACCAACGGCAGCAAGAGCGGCACGGTGATGTGGCGGATCAGTTGCCAGCTATTCGCACCGTCAAGTCGTGCCGCCTCGTAGTACTCGGGGTTGATGCCCATGATGCCCGCGAAATAGATCAGCGCACCGAACCCAACCCCTTTCCAGAGGTTGACGATCGTAAGAATCGTGGGCCAATAGCGTGGCGCACGATACCAGCTGATCTTGTCGAAGCCCAAGCGTGATAAGCAGGCGATTGACGAGCCCGTCACTCTGGTTCAACAGGGCGAACATAAAGGTGCCGACGATCACCCAGGAAATAAAGGTTGGAAAAAAAAGTGCCGATTGGTAGAAACGGGTTAGCCAGTGGTGCTGAATCGCGGACATCGCGATCGCGATGGCGATCGATACAATTGTACCCGTCAAAATGAACAGGCTATTCAAGAAGAGGGTATTGAAGGTGATGCGTCCGAGCACCGAGCTACTGAGCAGGAAGCGGAGGTTTTCAAAACCGACCCACTCACTCGCAAAAATCCCTTTGTCAAAGCGATAATCTTTGAACGCGATGATCATGCCGATCATCGGGAGATAGGCAAAGACCAGGACCCAGATGATGACCGGAAGCGCCATCAACAGGAATGGTAGGTTTCTGCGGAACTTGCGCACACGTCGGGTGCGCGTTGAGGCTGGCGTAAAGCGTACCTCGTTTTGCGTGGCCCCTGGGCTCACCTTTGCTGTCATGCCGCCTCGTTGCGAACATATGGACGGCTGATCCGGCGATCTTCAGAGGAAAGTGGCTCCCTGGCCGAGTATGCGTCGTTAAGAAGATGCCGATCCGTCAAACAAGCTGCCATGCAATGACCCCGTGTAAGGGGGCGACGATGTGTTTTGTTGAGAGACGTGAACAATGTTTCATTGTTCCAGTCCATGGAACAGAATATAGCATTGTTCCAGCACCATGTCAACACCACATTTTCGACCTACCCGCATATAATTGGGCAAGCACCTTGACACGGGGATTGCAAGGGAGTAGGATGATAGTGTGTTCCAGCGTGTTCCAGTGTTGGTCAAGCACAATCATTTGCCTGACCGTCATTTTGAATCGTTCGGTCTTACGAGACTGATAGGCGTATTACGTATGACCAATGGCGTAACGGTTCGTGACATCGCGCGCAAAGCTTCGGTTTCGATCGGAACCGTGTCGCGCGTGTTGAATAATCACCACCATGTTGCGGAGGCGACACGGCGTCATGTGCTTGAGATTGCCAGCAGCCTCGGGTACAACCTCCCGGTTCGTGGCGAGAACAGCACACCTGCTGCTGCATCAAGCCGTGCGCGAGATCACGTTCTTTGTTCACGCCAGTCAACCCTGGGACGATCGCCGCGGCGAATCCCTTCTGGTCCCGTATCCTGGAAGGCGCAGAAACCGAGGCGGCGAAATGCGGTATCAAGCTGAACTACCGCTCGCTTCAGGCTTCGTCCCGATCACTCCAGATCGTGGACGAGGCGGTAGGGGATGCGCGTGCAAGTGGTGTGTTGCTGGTCGGGCCGACTGAACCCGCGATTGTCGCGCACCTTGAAGCCAGGGGAATGCCGCTGGTGCTGGTCGAGCACCACGTGCCCGGACGCGCCTTTGATTCCGTCTTATCCGATAATTTTGCTGGAGGACGCCTTGCGACCGAGCACCTCATCGACGCTGGTCACCAGCGCATCGCCTTTATCAGTGGCCCGAGAGTCGACGCACGACGCCCGATGAGCACACTCGCGCCCGTTGAACTGCGTGCGAACGGCTATCGGGCGGCATTGCTTGATGCCGGCCTACCGATCGACTATGCGTTGTACGAGCCGAGTAACCTGACCCCCGAAGGTGGATACCTCGCCTGCGAGCGCCTCTTGCAACGCAACGCGGCGTTCACGGCGCTTTTCTGTGCCAACGACTCCACTGCGGTCGGCGCGCTCAAAGCACTGCGCGAAGCAGGCAAGAACGTGCCCGGCGATGTCTCACTGGTCGCCTATGGCGATTACATGGACATTGCCGCGCAGTTGTCGCCGGCACTCACCACCGTGCATACTGACCTGGCTGGCGCAGGAATGATTGCCGTCCAGCGGCTTATCGTACGTGCCATACGGCCTGACCTGCCACGCGTGCTCCACCTTCTCCACGTCGAACTGGTGCAGCGTGAGTCCGTGTCTCCTCCGTCCGCGGGGTAGGGGAGCTTCGTTCCGCACCCCGGCAAGATGCTTCGCTCCACTCGGCATGACACTCTTTGCGCTCCGGTTGGTTTCGGCTGGACGTTGCACAAGCCCGGTCATTATCCCACTTTCGAGCGAAGGCGACCGCATCGGTATGCTAAAATGCCGCTTCTCGTTCCTGTAGCCGAGGTAACGCGCCATGCTGACCAGCACGATTCCCATTCGCGACGATACCGACCAGGTATACCTGGAAACCTATGTGCTCAAGGACTCGCCCGAGTTTCAAACGGGCATGCGCCGTCCGGCCGTGATCCTATGCCCCGGCGGCGGCTATATGATGACATCCGACCGCGAAGCCGAGCCGGTCGCCCTGCGCTTTCTGGCGCGTGGCTACCATGTGTTTGTGCTGCGCTACTCCGTGGGAACCCGCTTTCCCGCGCCCATGCTGGACCTGGCCAGAACCATCAAGCTTGTGCGGGACCGCGCCGACGAGTGGCTGGTCGATCCTGACCAGATCGTTCTGTGCGGCTTTTCCGCTGGCGGGCACCTGGTCGCGTCGCTCGGCGTGCTCTGGGACAAGCCCCTGCTGACCGAGCCACTCGGCGTCAGCCCGGAGCAGATTCGACCCACCGCCTTAATCCTGGGCTATCCCGTCATCGACCTCGAACTTGTCGCCAATTTCCCGATGAACCATGAGGGGACGGAGGTAGGGATCAAAGACCATATCCTGGCGACTGTGCTGGGACCGAATCCGGAACAGGCCCATCAGGACCAGTATCGCCTGGACCGTCATGTGTCCCCATCGACGCCGCCGACCTTTATCTGGCACACGGCCGAGGATGAGCTTGTGTATTCCCAAAATGCCCTGCGGTTTGCCCTGGCGCTGGCTGAGCACCATGTGCCCTATGAACTCCATGTCTTTGAACAGGGTCGCCACGGCTTGTCGCTGGCGGACGAGACCACCGATAGCAATCAGCAGATGCTCAATCGCGAAAGCCAGGTCTGGATCGATCTGGCGCTGGCGTGGCTCCAGGTCCGCCGGAAACAATCAGCGCCCAACAGTATCAGCGACGGCTAACATTCTGATTTGACATAATGCTTGCCTCCCGTCGCTCGTGACCCGCTTCGATGCGTCGCCGACTAGAGTATCCGCTTGTATCGGCTGTAGCCACCCAGGGCGCTCTCGCGGGGTGGCAGAACCGTGACGGTTTCGGCGGGAACTGCCACCGTCACACACGACGAATCGACCGTGCAAACTGCTGGCCTGTCCGCGGAGGCGAGCAGATCGACCATGGGCGTGGAGGCCATCAGGCCCGCGTTGGCGATCATCATACGCTCTGTTATAGCTGCGCCTGAAGGATTCGCAAGGATGATCACCGTCTCCAGCGCCTGCTCGGTATAGCGCTCAAACGCCAGCAAACGGTCCGACTCGACGAGGCGGAAATCGCCGATCCGCTACGCGCGGTGCTGGTGATGTATCTCGATTAGCCTGTTGATCCACACGAGCTCCGGGTTGTCAGGCTGCACCAGGTCCCAGTGCATCGGCCCACGATTCTTCGGATCGCCGCCGAGCATCCCGACTTCGCTGCCATAATAGATGTTCGGTGCCCCGGGCAGCGTGAACTGGAGTGCCTGAACCAGACGGCACTGCGACACCTGAGGTAGCTGGGTCGCGATGCGCGCCGACGAACGAGGGCGTGCTCGTTCTCTGTCACATCTCTGATTAGCCAGCATGCAGCCCACTCATCAGCGTCGTCCAGCGAACGCCAACGCTCCCGTCGTTGTCAGACAACGACGGGAGCGTTGTGCGTATGGTTGTTCTTGAACGGCTGCAGTGTCGCTGTACGTTGAACGCTCGACACAAGTGGCAGCATCAACATTCCCGAACTACGTATCGGGTACTATCGTTGTTCGACGTGACGATGGTCGTGCTTAATCCGATTGTCGAAGTACGGTTCGCAGCGGTGCGAAACGTCAGCGCCGAGCGTTTCACCACTAGCCCGAGGATGCGAGGCATGCCCGTGCGTGGTCACGCGCTCTGGTGCCTGCGCCGTCTCGCCAAGACACCTTGAAACCATCGTTGCGCCGCGTCCATACCTCGGCGCTCATGTAGCATGGAATTAGTGAGATTACGATCCCGATCAATGGCATGGTACAGGTGTTTCCAGGCTCCGGCCACCTTGAGCGCATCCTACGGCGATGCATCGACAAGGCTCGCCGCCGTGTAACGATCCGTGATCAAGACATTAATCCATCGCCCGAGCAAGGCTCCTCGTATCGCCGCAAGTTTCTTTTTACCACCCGCAATGCCTACTGCTCTCGGCACACGTTGAAGTTGCTCGAGGCTCATTCCGATCACACGTTCGTTGAGCGGCGTGACGACGGGCATGCCTTCGGCGTCGAAGAAGCGCAGACAGATATCGCCGACGGCATGTTCCTCGCGCAGCATGTCGAGCTCTTGCGGCGAGAAGCTATTGCCGCTGCTGGCGAGCAGACTGGACGGTTCGAGCGCCCCAATACCCACCAGTGCCATCGTCATACGGTCGAACATGGCGACCGTGTTCTGAATGTATGGCTCCTGGAGGAAATGGCGCGTGGCATCACCCGAGCCTGTTACGCCGGGCGCAGACAGGAAGGTGGCCTCGCCGCGAACCAACGATGCGAGTTGGTGCGAGAGATGCACAGCATGTCCTTCCGCCGCAGGGTCGCCGATACCACCCAGGATCTGGACCACCTGCGATTGCGTCGGGCGGGACAGCGGTTGCATTGCATGGACCATCGCCAGCAGCGTTGAACTCCACGAGGATATTCCGATAATCTCATGTTGTTTGAGCGTTGTTTCGACGTAAAATGCCGCCGCCGCACCAATGTCGCGCAGAAGTTGTGACCCGCCTTCGGTATCCATCGTATCGACAACGATAGCTTCCTTCAGGCCATAGCGTTGTTGGAGCGCATCTTCGAGATTGCCATAAAACCCTTTTGGTACACTCACCGTTATGCGGACGATCTGTTCTTCTTCGGCTCGTCGCAGGAGACGTGAGATAGTAGCCTGCGATAGATCGAGCTGTGCTGCGATCGCCGCTTGCCGTTCGCCTCGTTCGTAATAAAGACGTGCGACTTTAGCCAGCAATCGAAGTTCGTCCGTGCGAGACATAGTGAATCCTTTCCCCTCGGTTCGTTGCCTACGTTATCGTAGCACGCATGATTACATCCCATGTAGTGATGCACCTGGCAATCGCAGGGCCTGTGCAACGTCCTTCCGAAAGCAGCCGGACCCCAACGATTGTCACGCAGAGTGGAGCGAGGCATGACCGTACTGCGCGTTTACATACGTCTTTTTACCCATAGATTGCGTAGGTTTCCTCCGTTTGCATCTTGACAGAGCACGACAGCCATGATAACCTGTTTGATATTCAATCGCATGTGAATATTTATTCAAGCCGATCGCATCGCTTCCGACACGTTCCCGAACCACACGGCGAACCGTACCCTAACGAGAGGAGCCGCCAAGACACCATCGCACCAGTGATCTACTCCGTCCACCGTACATCCGCGCTGATTGGATCGATAGATAATGACATATAATCAGGTGACATAATGTCGAAGGTGCTCCGCTCACTGCGTACAGGATGGCTTATCGTGTTTGTCGCCAGTGTTGTCGCATGTGGCACTCACCCAGCCCCCGATCTTGGTCAAGCTCCCACGCCTACGATGCAACAAGCAGCCGAACCGACCGTCGCGACCGCTAATGACATCGCCGTGATGATCAGAGGCATCATTGTCGAGTTTGGCGTCGCGGAGCAGGTGCTTTCGCGACCGAAACATGCCTACACGCGACTGTTACTGGCCTCGATTCCGACACTCGACCGCAAATGGGAACGTCCAGCACGCGCCGTCAGTTAAGCGCGGATACGTTGGAATTATCATCTACGAGTAATGCAAGGAGGCGCTCGATGACGACGACGCAAACTGTCGAACAATGGGGTGTATACGAAGACGTGCTCCAGGGTCCAGCCGAGGGCAATCCGTTTCTTGATGTCGAAATCGCCATGACCTTTACCCACAAACACCGCTCGGTTGAGGTTGACGGCTTCTACGATGGCGATGGTGTCTACCGCGTTCGCTTCATGCCCGACATACAGGGAACCTGGCGCTACCGCACCAGCAGCAACCGCGCCGAATTGAACGGACATGGAAGGCACGTTTACCTGTGTCGCGCCCGCAGCCGGCAAAATCACGGCCCGGTGCGCGTCGCCAACACCTACCACTTCGCCTACGCCGACGGCACGCCCTACAAGCAGATCGGCACGACCTGCTACGTCTGGACCCACCAGGGCGACGAGCTGGAGGAGCAAACGCTGGCGACGCTTGCGGACGCGCCGTTCAACAAAATGCGGATGTGCGTCTTTCCCAAGCACTACGCTTTCAACGAGAACGAGCCGAGCACGCTATCCGTTTCCCTGTCTTGCGCGCGGCCCGAGCACGTGGAGCGGCAGCTACAAGGTCGATGTGCAGCGAGGGCTGGCGAGTTCGACTTCGACGCGCTTCGAGCCGGACTTTTTCCGGCACTTCGAACAGCGCGTCGGCGATCTGCTGGCGCTGGGCATCGAGGCCGATATTATCCTGCTCCACCCCTACGACCGCTGGGGCTTCGCCACGATGGACGCCGCGACCGACGACCGCTACCTGCGCTATATCGTGGCGCGCCTCGCCGCCTACCGTAACGTCTGGTGGTCGATGGCGAACGAGTTCGACTTCATGGACGAGAAGAGCTCTGGCCGATTGGGACCGCTTCTTCCGCGTGGTGCAGGAGAGCGACCCGTACCATCATCTGCGCTCGATCCATAACGGCTATGTGATGTACGACCACAGCAAGCCGTGGGTGACGCACCAGAGCATCCAGCGGTGGGATCTGGAACAGGTCGCCGTGTGGCGCGAGCAGCACAAAAAGCCGGTGGTGGTGGACGAATGCGGCTATGAGGGCAACATCCCGCAACGCTGGGGCAATATCACCGGCGCAGGAGATGGTGCACCGCTTCTGGGAGGGCACCGTGCTATGGCGGCTATGTCGGCCACGGCGAAACCTATCTCGACGACCATGACGATATTCGTGGTGGTCCAAAGGCGGAACGCTGCACGGGAAGAGCGCCGCCACGCCTGGCGCTTTCTGCGCCAGATCCTGGAGGAAGGCCCACGCCGCCGGCCTCGACAGCACTCAACGCCGTGGTGCGTCATGTTCCCGTCCGCCGGCCAGCCGCACGAGTACTATCTGCTCTACTTCGGCGTCCACCAGCCCGCATTGATGACGCTCGTCCTGCCGGATGGCGAAGATTATCAGGGCGAGATCCTCGACACCTGGAACATGACCACGCACGCCGCTGGCGGCAGCGGTGAACGGGACATTCCGGTCGAACTGCCAGGAAAAGCCCTACCAGGCGCTCATGCTGCGACGGACGCAACTGAGGCCGCCATGCTCAAAGTCAGCGATAACGAGCGCTTTCTGGTCCACGACGACGGATCGCCCTTCTTCTATCTTGGCGACACCGCCTGGGAACTGTTCCACCGCCTGCACGCTGGACGAGGCCGAGCGCTATCTGCGCGACCGCGCCGCCAAGGGCTTCACGGTGATTCAGACCGTCGTGCTGGCCGAGATCGACGGCCTGCATACGCCCAACATGCGCGGCGACCTGCCGCTGATCGACGACGATCCGACGCAGCCCAACGAGGCCTACTTCGCGCACGTCGATGAGGTCGTCGCGCTCGCCGCCGCGCTATGGCCTGCACATCGGCATGCTGCCCACCTGGGGCGACAAGTGGAACAAGAAATGGGGCGTCGGCCCGGAGATCTTCACGCCCGAGAACGCCCGCGCCTTTGGCGCGTGCGTCGGCGCAGCGCTATGCGCGACCAGCCGATCATCTGGATCCTCGGCGGCGACCGCCCGATCGAGAGCGACGAGCACCGCGCGATCGTGCGCGCGATGGCCGAGGGCGTGCGCGAAGGCGATGGTGGGCGCAACCTGATCACCTTCCATACCTGGGGGCCGCACTCCACTTCCGAGTATGTCCACGACGAGCCGTGGCTCGACTTTCATACCTGCCAGAGCGGACACGCAGCGCAACTCGAGAACTGGCGCTTCATCGAAGCCGACTACGCACGCACGCCGACGCGACCGTGCATGGACGCCGAGCCCGGCTACGAGGATATGCGCGGACGACATCCGCAACCTCGACGGCGGCTATCTCGACGACTACGAGGTGCGCAAGGCGCTGTACTGGGCGCTGTTCGCCGGCGCGCACGGCCACACCTATGGCTGCTGGCCGTCTGGCAGATGTGGGATCGTGACGCGCAAGCCGCTCGATCTGGGCGCGTCGTCCGTGGTACGAGGCGATGCACCTGCCCGGTGCGAGCCAGGTGCAGCACGCACGCGCGCTGATGCTATCACGCCCATATCCTCGACCGCATTCCCGATCAATCGCTGATTGTGTCCGATGTCGGCGAAGGAACCCACCACGTCCGGGCCACGCGCGATCGCCGCCGGACGCTACGCCTTGGTGTATCTGCCCGCCGGTCGACCCGGTCGAACTCGACCTCAGCAGCGCTGTCGGGCGAGCGCATCATCGGCCACTGGTTCGACCCGCGCACCGGCATCGCGCAGTGCGCTCGGCACCGTGCGACACGCGACGGATCGCGTGACGCTTCACCCCACCGGGCGGCGGCCCCGACTGGGTGCTGGTGCTGGACGATGCCGCGCGCAATTTTCCGCCGCCTGGCAGCAAATACTTACACTCCTGGCTCTGCGTCTGACTCGTCATAGCACTCAGCACTCACACTGAAAGGAGTATCGATATGACCAACCTATGAGTTTGGGGCCGGCATCTGGATGTTCCAACAGTTCGTCGACCGCTATGCCACCGACGCCTACGGCCCGCCAGTGGGCACGCTGGAGGCGATCGAGCGCGCCGCCGAGGTCGGCGACATCAAGTGCCTGGACATCAACTATCCGTTCGCGGGCGACGACGTCACCGTCGAACAGGTGCACGCGACCCTGGAGCGCACCGGGATGCGCGCCCAGGCCATCACGCCGCACCTCTACATGCGCGAGTTCCAGTTGGGCAGTTTCACCAACCCCGACGCGGCGGTGCGCCAGAAGGCGATCGACCTGGGCAAGCAGGCGATCGAGGTCGCGCAGGCGCTCGACGCCAACTATGTCAAGTTCTGGCCGGGCCAGGACGGCTTCGACTATCCCTTCCAGGCCGATTACCGCCAAGCTGTGGGACTACTCGGTCGAGGGCATCCGCGCGGTCGCCGAGACCGACCCGGCAGATGCAGTTCGCCATCGAGTACAAGCTGAAAGAGCCGCGCGTCCATATGTTCTTCAGCACGGCCGCCCGCACGCTGCTGGCGATCGAAGACATGGGCGTGGACAACGTCGGCATCGTGCTCGACCTGGGCCACTCGTTCTTCGCCAAGGAAACGCCCGCCGATGTGCTGCAACTGGTGGCCCGTCGCGGCAAGCTGGTCAGCGTCGAAGTCAACGACAACTGGCGCGAGTGGGACGACGATATGGCGGTCGGCTCGGTCCACCTGATCGAAACGCTGGAGTTCCTGTATGCCCTGCGCCAGATCAACTGGCAGGGACCGATCCTGCTCGACCAGTTCCCCTTCCGCGAAGACCCGGTCAAAGCCGCCCGTCGAGCATCAACACGATTCGCGGCTCTCGAACGCCTGCTCGACCGCATCGATCTTCAAGCGCTGACGGCCGCGCAGGACAGCAGGACGCGCTCGAAGCGCAGCGCTTCGTGATGGATATGTTGCTCGGCGCGGGCGTAGCGGAGGTATAGCATGATCGCTACACTTCACGTCCTGATCACCGATACCGTCGAGCAGCTGCGCGAACTCGCCAGCGCGATCCGGCGACGCGACCTGCAGATGGTCCACGGCGCGAAACTCGGGCATGTCGGCGGCGAGTTGTCGGCCACCGATATCCTGGTCACGCTCTACTTCGGCGTGCTGCGGGTCGATCCCGAGCAGCCCAACGATCCCGACCGCGACCGCTTTATTCTGAGCAAAGGCCATACGGCGGTCGCGCTGTATACGACGCTGGCGCATCGCGGATTTCTGCCCGTGGACGCAACTCGAGACGTTCGCCCAACCGCTGTCCAAGCTGAACGGCCATCCCGACCGCACCAAGGTGCCGGGCGTCGAAACCAACACCGGCCCGCTGGGGCACGGCCTGCCCGTCGCGGTTGGCGCGGCCATCGCCGCCAAGACTGCAAGACGCCGCCTGGCGCGTCTTTGCCCTTACCGGCGACGGCGAACTGCAGGAAGGCAGCAACTGGGAAGCGGCGATGTCGGCAGCGCACTACAAGCTCGACAACCTGACGGTGATCGTCGACCGCAACCGCCTGCAACAGGGCGATTGGACCGAGCAGACGATGCAGCTCGAACCGCTGGCCGACAAGTGGCGTGCCTTTGGCTGGGCGGTGCGTCGAGGTCGACGGACACGACATCGCGCAGTTGCTGGATACCTTCGGCAGCGTGCCGTTCGAGGCAGGCAAGCCAAACTGCATCATCGCCCATACCCACAAGGGACAAGGGCGTTTCATTTATGCAAGACAAAGCCGCCTGGCACCACAAGATTCCCATCGGACGACGAACTCGCGACGGCGCTGGCAGGAACTCGGGGAGGTACGGTATCATGACGCAAGCTCTATGATTGCCGCGATGCCTTCGCCGACGACGCTGCACGACCTCGCCAGACAGGACCCGCGGATCGTCGCCGTCGTCAACGACTCGGTGGGATCGAGCAAGCTTAACCAGTTTGGCCAGACTTCCCGAAGCGGCTGGTCAACGTCGGGCATCGCCGAGCAGAACATGGTCGGCGTCGGCGCGGGACTGGCGAACGGCGGTTTGATTCCGTTCGTGTGTGGCGCGTCGCCGTTCCTCACCGGACGCGGCCTGGAACAGATCAAGGCCGACCTCGCCTATTCCAACCAGAACGTGAAACTGTGCGGCATGAGCAGCGGTATGGCCTATGGCGAGCTTGGCCCAACCCATCACTCGATCGAGGATCTGGCCTGGACCCGCGTGCATCGCCAATATGACCGTGATCGTTCCCGCCGACCCGATGGAGACAGCGCAGGCGATCACGACAGCCGCGCACACATATGGCCCGATGTTCATTCGCGATCAGCCGTCTGCCGGTGCCCGACGGTCCATCCCGACAGGCTACCAGTTTCAGATCGGCAAAGCCGCGCGGCTGCGCGATGGCAACGACCTGACGATCATCGCCAACGGCGTGCTGGTCACCGAGGCGCTCGAGGCCGCCGAAACTGCTCGGCGAGCAGGGCATCCAGGCGCGCGTGCTCAATATGGCGACGGTTCGCCCGCTCGACACGGCGGCGATCGTGGCGGCAGCCGCCGAAACGGGCGGCATCGTGACCGTCGAGGAACATACGGTCTACGGTGGCCTGGGCGGTGCGGTCGCCGAAGTCGTGGTGACCAACCAGTCCCGTGCCGATGCGGATCCTGGGCGTGCCCGGCGTGTTCGCGCCGACCGGCTCGGCGGAATGGCTGCTCGAACACTTCGGCCTGACCGCCCAGGGCATTGCCGACGCCGCACGCGAACTGGTCGGGCAGACGCAACGAGCGAAGGTGTAAGCACGATGGCACGAGCCGAGCGGCAACTATCCTGGCGATCGACCAGGGCACGACCAACACCAAGGTGCTGCTGGTCGACCCGCGTGGCGGCAGTCATCGCGCAGGCGTCGCGCCCGTGTCCAGCAATTCTACCCACATCCTGCCTGGGTCGAACAGGATGCCGCCGCGATCTGGCAGAGCGTGCGCGAGGCTATCGATGATTGCCTTGGCGCGCGTCGCCGAGCCACACATCGTCGGCGATCGCGCATCGCCAACCAGCGCGAATCGGTGACCGCCTGGGACCGCCAGACCGGACAACCGCTTGGTCCGGTGATCGTCTGGCAATGTCGCCGCACCGCCGATTTCTGCGCCGGCGCTGCGTGAGCGCGGCGTTGGCACCGTGGCTCGCCGAACGCACGGGCCTGGCGATCGACCCGCTGTTTTCGGCCAGCAAAATGCGCTGGTTGCTCGATCATATCCCTGACGGCACGCGCCGCGCCGAACGGGGCGAGTTGTGCCTGGGTACGATGGATAGCTGGGTGCTGTGGAATCTGACCGGCGGCACGGACCACGCCTCGCGACCTGACCAACGCATCGCGCACCCAACTGCTCGACATTCACCTGCGCACCTGGAGCGACGAACTGCTGGCGCTGTTCGGCGTGCCGCGTGCTGCGCTTGCCGAACCCTGGACCGTCGAGCGGCGCCGTTCGGCACGTCAGCGTCGCGCTCGGTCGGTCTGCCCGCAGGCATTCCGATCATGAGCGTGATCGGCGATTCGCACGCCGCGCTGTTTGGTCAGGCTGGATTTCGGCCAGGCAGCGTCAAGGCGACCTATGGCACCGGTTCGTCGCTGATGACGCCGACCGCCGCGCCAGTGCTGTCGCAGCATGGCCTTTCGACGACGATCGCCTGGGCGCTGGACCACGACGCAGTGTTACCTATGCCCTGGAAGGCAATATCGCCGTCACCGGCGCGGCGGTGCATTGGCTCGGCGAGTTTCTGGGCCTGCCGCATCCGACCGAGGATGTCGCGGCGTTGGCGGCGACGCGTCGAAGACAGCGGTGGTCTGTATCTGGTCCCGGCCTTTGTCGGGCTGGGCGCACCCTACTGGAACGACGCGGCGCGCGGCCTCATCAGCGGCCTGACGCGCGGCGCAGCGTGCCCCACACCTGGCGCGTGCGACGATCGAGTCGATCGCCTATCAGGTGCGCGATGTGTTCGACGTGATGCAGCGCTGAAGCCGGGAACCGACCTCAAGGTGCTGCTGGCCGATGGCGGCGCGAGCCGCAACACGCTGCTGATGCAATTTCAGGCCGACATCATCGGTCTCCCGGTGCTGCGCTCCACCTCAGTCGGATGCCTCCGCGCTGGGTGCCGCGTACCTCGCAGGGCTTGCCTGCGGCATCTGGGAATCGCTGGATGAAATCGAACACCTTGCACGCCCGCAGACCCGCTTCGATCCACACATGACGGCACACGAACGCGGGCTGCGTTGTGCGGGTTGGAGCGCGGCTGTGGCACGCACGCTCCATGCGCCATAAAAACCTTTGGTAGGTATGGACTGCCCGATGCTGTTCCGCAGCGGGGCAGTCTCACCTTCGCGTGACCCAACATCACCGTCTCGATGCGCACACCTTTTTGCGGGATACGATGTCATGTGTGTTGCGAAGGCTGGCAGTGTCCGCACCACCGACCTTCTCAACCTTGATCGTCCGTTTCCAAACCCTGTGCTAGAGTTCCCAGTGTTCCGGCGAGTTCCACAGGGCTGCCAGCGTCAGCGCACGGATATTCGGCATTTCCTTGGGCAGCCGGTCGTACAGCTTGATAAACAGTTCTTCGTGCGACAGAATCTCCTGATTCCATTCTGCACGATCCACCGACATCAGTTCGTGGAACTGCGCTTCGCTGAAGTCAAGGCCGGTCCAGTCCAGATCCTCGTAGCGCGGCATCCACCCGATCGGGTCCTTCGACGCTCACCGCGTGACCGTTGGCTCGCTCCACGATCCACTTCAAGGACGCGCATGTTTTCGCCGAATCCAGGCCACAGAAACTTGCCGTCCTTGCCGTGCGGAACCAGTTGACGGCGAAAATGCGCGGCGGGTTGGAGATCGTGCGGCCGAAGTCGAGCCAGTGATTGAAATAATCGCCCATGTGATAGCCGCAGAACGGCAGCATCGCGAACGGATCGCGGCGCACCTGACCCACGTTCCGACAGCCGCGGCCGTGGTCATTCCGATCCCATCGTGGCGGCGAGGTACACGCCGTACTTCCAATTGAACGCCTGGTACACCAGCGGCACGGTCGTCCTGCGCCGCCCGCCAAAGATGAAGGCCTTGATCGGCACGCCCTGTCGGGTTATCCCACTCCGGATCGATCGACTGGGCATTGGCTGGCGGCGCGGTAAAGCGGGCGTTGGGATGCGCGGCTTTGCCCGCTGTCGCGGCGTCCAGTCCTTGCCTTGCCAATCGATCGGATGGGCCGGCGGCTCGCTCGTCATACCTTCCCACCAGACATCGCCATCATCGGTCAGCGCCACATTGGTAAAGATCGTGTTCTGCCCGAATCGTCGCCATCGCATTCGGGTTGGTCCGTTCCGACGTGCCCGGTGCGACGCCGAAATAGCCCGCTTCGGGATTGATCGCATACAGCTTGCCGTCCGCACCGGGCTTGATCCAGGCGATGTCGTCGCCGACCGTGGTGACTTTCCAGCCCTGTCCGCGAACGCGGCGGCGGGATCAACATGGCGAAGTTGGTTTTGCCGCAGGCGCTGGGGAAAGCCGCCGCCACATAGGTTTTTTCGCCCGGACGGCTCCTCGACGCCCAGGATCAGCATATGCTCGGCGAGCCAACCTTCATCACGCGCCATGACCGAGGCGATGCGCAACGCGAAACACTTCTTGCCCAGCAGCGCGTTGCCGCCGTAGCCTGATCCATAGCTCCAGATCGCGCGCTCCTCGGGAAAATGCACGATATATTTGGTGGCGGGATTGCAAGGCCATACCACGTCCTGCGGCCAGCGCTCCAGCGGCATGCCAACGCTATGCATGCACGGGATGAACTCGCCTTCGTCGCCAAGCACATCGTAGACCCGCCTGCCCATGCGCGTCATGATGCGCATGTTGACAACGACATAGGGCGAATCCGTCACTTCGACGCCGATCTGGGCGATGGGCGACCCCAGCGGCCCCATGCTGAACGGGATGATATACATCGTGCGGCCACGCATGCAGCCGTCAAACAGCCGGTTGAGGGTGTGATGCATCTCGCGTGGGTGGACCCAGTTGTTGGTCGGGCCTGCGTCGGTTTTGCTGAGCGAACAGATAAACGTGCGATCTTCGACGCGGGCAACATCGCTCGGGTCGGAACGCGCAAGAAAGCTGTTCGGTCGCTTGTCATGGTTGAGGCGAATCAGCGTGCCTGTTTCGACCATCAGGTTGCATAGCTGATCGTATTCCTCCTGCGAACCGTCGCACCATACGACATGCTCGGGTTGACACAGCGCGACCATCGCCGTGACCCAGGCGCGGAGCCGCTCATGGGTGATGTAGGATGGGATATCCAGCAGTTCGGTTGGCGTTTGTACTGCGTGGGAAGTCATCGGATGTTCCTCCATAGTGTCGGGCGATGGCGATAGTGGTACTTCGCCATCGCCGATCAATCTCTGTTCAGCATAGCGATGACAGCCCCCGCTGACCGTGGTCGTTTCATAACGCATCGTACACAAACACACACCGACCGCTGCGTGAGGCATGCTGTGATAAGTCCTTGCATCTTTACGGTGGCGCACCGCGTAGCATGTACAACCTGACATACGTGCGTCACCGTCTCCTCCACGGCATGGACACACGCCCCGCGCCATTTGAAACCTGTGGGAAGCTACCTGCTTATGATCGGCTCGTATCATCCCCATTGGAAGGAGCGACAGGCTGGGGGTGGTGCTGTCGGGCGTCGGCGGTGGGCTTTCCGTGCGTTCTTCCTCGATCACCGGCGCACGAATCGTAAGCAGGTTGGTTACTCCGGTCACACCAGAAAAATTGCACACAGCCTGGCGTGCGGCGTCCCGCTGATACAGCCAATCGACCTGTCCTTCAAGGGTTACGTGTCCGTTGCTGACCGTCGGCTGAATGGAGTGATGCGGCACAAGCGTGTCCCAGGCAAGTGCCTGCACGATTATCTGCGCCACGGCTGTATCCGTGTGGGTCCGCGTCTGGGGCGGGCGAACTTTCAGGTCGTTTGCAATCGCCTTCACCCCGACAACGCGCTTTGCTGTCTGCGCGATCAACTGCTTTTCGACCTCGCTGGTGACGTCGCCCATCAAACGCACGATGCCATCGACGACACCAACGCCAAGCGCAGCGCTATTGACCAGGGGTTCTCGCTGCAACGTATCCAGGACAGTTCGTTGTAGTTCATGAGCGGTTGACATGTGATTTCTCCAGTAACACCAACTGTGCGCACTTGGCCTTGCTATGAATCATAGCGGCGCGAACCAGACGCAGCGGATAGATATGTGTGCCGGAAGTGAAGAAACGTTTACCAGTGCACCGGACTGCGCTTTGTAGGCGCCGTGGGGCGACGATCGCGCTGCTCGTGGTGCGTCGGGGTCGTGCGGCGGGAGGGGCGAAGCGTTCACGACGATGGGCGTTTCATAGTGGGCGCGAGGCCATCAACATACGACCTCGCTGCCATGTGTAGCTGTATCGGAGGCATCGGAACGGATACTGGCAGGCGCGGTCCATGACCTGAGCGGTGCTTCGTCACAGCCGACACTCACACGGCAACGCTCGCCGGCGTACGGTTCTCACCCATCGCGGCCACTGCCTGAGCGACGGGTTTGTGAAAGTAATGCAACGCAGTGGAATCGATCGTTCTCTTTCGGGCAACATCCGCGGCGTATTCTGAATGCATGAGGGCGCGATCTTTTGCGTCGTGCATTGGGTATGTGGAGGCGTGCACGGTTCCCGCGCTCGTCGCCGAGGCCGCACGCACACCACCGATTAATTGCCGGTGTCCATCGCTGGCCCGTCATTACCAGAAGGGAAGAACGATATGCATACGTATGACCTCGTGATCGTAGGGGCGGGCGCAGCCGGCCTGGCCGCCGCTCGCTACGCGCATGACCATGACCTCGACTACCGTATCATCTATGAAACGCTGGGCGGCAAGGCCGGGGATATTTGTGCATGACACCGAGATTTCACCGGAGCGGCTTGACTACGAGAAACTCACGCCGCTGCCCAGCGATCATTGGCTCGCTGAACTCATGCATAGTATGGAGCAGGAGCCGACCACACTGATCGAGGATCATGTGGATCGTATCGAAGTCAGCGGCGAAATGCTTGCGCTCACCACGCTCGCGCATGGACGAATCGCGGCACGCTCGGTTATCCTCGCAACCGGTGTTGCGTGGCATCCGGTCGGGGTCGCGGGTGTGGAACGCTTTATCAGGCATGGCCTTGGCTACTCGATCAGGCCATACGCGCATCTGGTCGATGGAAAAACCGTTGCCGTCGAGGGAACGTCGGCGCGTACGCTGCGTGGCATTGCCGAACTCGTGCGCAGCGCGTCGCGGCTGTACTGGCTCGTGCCTGACGAACGTGTGCTGGCAACACCGATTGGACAAGCCCTGTCCAACCAGCCGAACCTGGTCGTGTTGCCGAGCACATCCGTCACGGAGGTTATTGGCTTCAGCCACATCGAGGAGATCGTGGTGCTTCAGGCCAACACCCCGCGACGGTTGAGCGTCGAGTACCTGTTCGTCGACCGGGGCTTGATTCCCCATAGCGGCGCGGTGTGCGATATGACCGATCTGGATGCCAATGGGTTCGTCGTCGTGGACCAGAACTTCGCGACCGCGGTACCGGGCCTGTTCGCGGCAGGCGATGTGTCCAATCGTTCCAGCGAACATGCTGTCGTGGCGATCGGCGATGGAACCCGTGCGGCGATGGCGGCCTATGATTATATTCTTGCAACGCGTCTCATGGAGGGCGTGACCACGATGCAGAGCTAACCGCGTTGGCGCCCGCCATGCAACGGGACCGCGCCCGTCTGCCACGCGGCCTGAGCGATGCCTGGGATTGTGTGCAACGTCGCATGCGCGCGCGCATGGCCCGCCCTGCATTGACCGACGGAAGGCCGTGTCCGGTGCCGACGATGATGCAGCGCCGATCCGCAGGTAGAGCATCAGCACGGCTCCAGAGCGGCAGCTAGCACGGACGCGCATCGGCGTGTTCGTACTATGTCGGCGGATGGTAGGGCAGCGTGATCCGAAATGTGGTTCCATGTCCTGGCGTACTATCGACGGTGATCTGTCCGCCATGCTGGGTAACGATGTGGGCGCTGATCGACAGGCCCAGGCCGGTTCCGGTCGATTTGGTAGTGAAGAACGGCTCGAACAAATGCTCGCGTACCTCGTCGGGAATACCGATGCCGGTATCGCTGATTTCGATGAGCACCACGGATGAACCTGCGGCGGTGCGAATGTTCAAGATGCCACCCTGGGGCATCGCTTCCATCGCATTGAGGATCAGATTCAGGAACACCTGTCGCAACTGGTCGCTGTTACACAACAGCGTGGGCAATTCGGCAGCTGGACTGAACTTGAGTTCGATGGCGTCGTAGCGCATGTCCAGCCCGACCAGTGCCAATGTGCCTTCGATCAAATCGTTCAGGTTTTGTTGTGCCAACTCCCCACGGGCAGGTCGGTAGAAGTCACGCATACGTTCGGTGATACGGGCGATACGGGCAAGCTGTTCCTGGGCCATGATGAGGTAGGGCGTGTCGCGTAACTCCGGTGGCAGTTCCTCGTGGATGAGGTACAACGCATTGCGCGTCGCATACAGCGGATTGTTGATCTCATGGGCGACCGATGCCGCCAGTTGCCCGACCGCTGCCAGTCGCGCTGTTTGTAACACACTCGCCTCTGCGACGCTCAGGCGTTCGGTCATCGTACGGTGCAATTCCTCGGCACGTGCCAGTTGCGTCGAAAGAAACGATGCTTCCTCGCGGCTTTGCTCGGCCTGAATCGCCGCTGCCGCGATAGAGGCGATGCCTTCGAGCGTTTGTAACGCTTCGCTCAGGAACGGGCCGGTGTTATGTTCCCGTACCAGAACCAGTACCCCCGCCAGCGCATCCTGAGCCAACAGCGGCACCACGGCTAATGCCGTCGAATCTGCCGAGGTCAACCCATACGTCGGTGGCACTGCGTCGCGCATGCCAGGGTGTGCCGCGTCGTCACGCGCATACACAAGATACGTCCCACGTCGATGAGCTACTGTGCGTACCAGCGTTGTATCGATGGGCAAGGTGCTATGCGGCGGCGAGGCGTAGCCCACCTGAGCGCGCAGGGCTAACGCGGTGCTGTCACGGTCGGCAACATACAACGCCGCTCGGTGCGCTTCGGGGGCGAGTGTCAAGGCATGTTGCAAGGCATGCAGCAATACGTCGTCGAGATGGCGCACCGGCAATAGTTCCGTGCTGAACGTGAGCAAGGCGCGCAGGTGCGCGGTGCGTAGCAATACCTGGCGTTCGAGTTCGCTCCCGGCGCGTTTTTGTTCGGTGATATCGGTGTTGATCTCCAGGATCGTGGTCGGCCTGCCTTGCTCGCCGCGTTGCACGACCTGACGGCTCGCCACGATCAGGCGGCTGCCATCGCGGCGGGTGTGGATTTGTTCGCCTTCCCAGAAGCCATGTTCCACCAGCGCCGCATCGATGGTTGCCAGCGAATCGTGTGTCTCGGTTTGTAACAACGCATCGGAAACGCAGCCTAGCGCTTCATCGCGTGACCAGCCATACATGGCCTCGGCACCACGATTCCAGAAGGTTATCCTCCGTTCGAGGTCGCGCACGATGATCATATCGTGCGCCAGATCGAGTAGGTTTGCCTGCTCGCGCAGCATCGCCGCCTGATGTGCCAGCGCGTGTTCGGCACGCTTACGTTCGGTTACGTCCCGGATGACACTGGTGACGAGCAGACCGTGTTCCGTGTGCAGTGGACTCAGGCTGACCTCGACGGCGACCTCGGTGCCGTCGCTACGGCGCGCGAGCAACTCCATGCCCACGCCCATCGGGCGAGTTCGGGGTTCGTGCATATAGCCAGCACGATGCTGCTCGTGGATGCCTGTCAGCCGCGACGGGAGCAGAAACTCGACGGGTTGCCCGATCATCTCCGCACGCATGTAGCCAAAAAGATGTTCCGCCTGAGCGTTCACGATCACAATTTGTCCACGTTCGTCGGCGATAACCATGGCGTCGGGGGCGCTTTCGAGCAGTGCCTGAAACACCGACGCGACATCGTGCAAGGAAACCGACTGTGACGCAGTGGCGAGCGGCGTATCGCCGCCCAGGGGTGAATCGTTCATGCAGCAACCTATTAGATCAGTCGAGATTCGAGATGTGCTGTGCCCGGATATGCAATGACGAATCGCTAGGGCCTATCGGTGTTTGAATTCGTGTCCGTACCGGCATCGTAGCACAGGTATGCCAGGGTTTACCCTGTTATGCGGGCAAACTGCGTAGCAAGAAATCGTATGCGCTGACAGCGGCGCGTGTGCCGTCGCCAAGCGCTACGATCAGTTGTTCGCTGAAGCGCGTCGATACATCGCCCGCCGCCCAGATGCCGGGAACCGAGGTGGCATGATGCTCGTCGACCACGATGAAACCATCATGGTCGACCTCCACCAGCCGCCGGACCATTTCGCTGCGGGGCAACAATCCCAGGTCGGCAAAGACCGCATCGACCGAGATGAATGCGCTTTCGTCATCGCAGGTGACCGACAACCGTTCGATGTGATCGGACCCAAGGAGCTCACGCACGGTGTACCGTTCGAGTACGACAACGTTGGGGCGCTGCCGAAGCCGCTGCACATCCTGGAGTGCCTCGGCGGATAGTGCTTGTTCGTCGGGAAGGATCAAGTAGAGTTGGCGGGCGTTTCGGGCGACCTCGGCAGCACCACGCAGGGCACGCGCAGTCGCGCCGATCACGGCGACGCTTTTGCCTTGCAGATGTTGCGCGTGTGTGGTCGGCGAGTAGCCCAGTCCATAGCCGAGCCATCGGCGCGCGCCTGGCACGTCGAGGGCGACAGGCTGCGCTCCTGTGGCGACGATCGCGGTGTGCGCTTCGAGTGTGCCGTGCTGCTGGGTGACGACATGAATAAGGTTGTCGTTGCGAAAGATATCCACGGCTCGGTCATGCAGGATGGTGTTACGGCGAGCCACGACTGCACGCTCGAATAGCTCGACCGCCGCCCATGACGCCTGTGTAACGCTATCGGCCATCGCAGTCGGTGCGACGACTTTCCCGCCGATACCCTCGCTGACGAGCCGCACGTCGATGCGCTTGTCGAGCGCATACGCGGTTGCGGCCAACGCCGCGGGACCGCCCCCAATGACGATCATGTGATTCATGCAGCAGTTCCCTTTCTCGACGAACACGACGTGTTGCTTTGCCACCAACGAATGCCATGCGGCAGGCATCGTACGCATCGGATGTTCCAGATCACTATAGTCGGCATGCTACGCATTTCGGTTAAGACGCATGCACGGCGGGTGTTAATACAACGACAAACAAACGTAGCACCGAACGTCATGGCGAAGTCCTGGCGCAGAGCTTCGACGTGGGTGGCAGCGCGTGATGAAATGCTTACGGGCGGTAAATGAGATTTCACACTGGCAGGGCACGCAGCAAGCTACAATCGATCTGTTCGGACCGATCACATGATGACCGCACCATTTCATCACGATTGGATGCTGACAGACGCTCGAAGGGAACAGACCATGAACAACGTTCCTCACCCATCGAAACGACCACACCTGCTGGTTGCGTATGCCAGCGAGTTTGGCTCGACCTACGAGATCGCCGAACGCATCGCCGCCCTTCTGCAGCAAAGCGGCGCACTCGTCGACCTGACGATGATCATGGATGTGGCGCGTATCGATGCCTACGATAGCGTCGTCATGGGGAGCGCGATCTTCAACGGCGCGTGGCTGCCGGAAGCGGAAGCGTTCGTGCGGGAGTTCGCTCCGCATCTCTCGCACATTCCCGTTGCGTTCTTCGCTGTATCGATGACCATGCGCGAAGATACACCAGAGCATCGCCGCACTGTCTTGGCGTACCTTCAACCCGTGCTGGCAGCCGCGCCACTGGTACAGCCCATCAGTATTGGGTTGTTTGCTGGTCGTCTGCAGTACCGGAATCTGCCGTTGATGACCCGCGTCATGTTCTGGCTCCGTACACGGCTGCCGGACGGCGATTTTCGCAACTGGGATGAAGTGGATGCCTGGGTCAAAGACATACAACCAGCGTTGTGCCACCACGCGGATATTCCGGGCTGAAGCACCACGCGGCTAAAAAATTCGTGTGGCTTGAGGTGACGCTCGACATGCCCGGCCAGGAATTCAACCGAATCCTGCTTGTAGAACATTCATATACTAGGATCTGCCAATACCGCTCGGTTGTTGGATGAGCATACACCGTTGCCGTCATCGCGCGCGGCGGGGAGGAACGATGCCAAACACTGTTGCAAAAATTCTTGTTGTTGACGATGAGTTTCCCAACCGTATGACAATGAGCGACATCCTACGGCGACGTGGTTATCATGTCCTGGCGGCAGAAAATGGCGAGGAAGCCCTGGCGCTGCTGCACGAGCAGCCGTTCGATCTGCTGCTGCTTGACTTGCGCATGCCGGGGCTAGGGGGTATCGACGTCGCTACACGGGCGCGCGATATGCAACTCGATACCGCGATCATTATCCTGACTGGACATGGATCGCTGGACAGCGCCATGGATAGCATCCATCTGGGCATCTTCGACTATATGCTTAAGACCAGTAGCCCACAGGAAGTTGTCGCTCGCGTCGAGGCCGCGCTCGCCGATCTGGTCGCCAGACGCCATCATGATACGTTGCTCCAAACGATCCAGTCGGTCGCAACCGAGCTCACCGGCGGCAAACAACCGGAACAGCGCCAGCATACGCCGGCGGAAAGCTATATCACCATCGGCGATCTTCAGATTTCGACCTGGAAACAAACGGTGCGGCGCGGCGATGAAACACTGCTGCTCACGCCTACCGAGTTTCGCGTGCTGCTGTGTCTGGCACAACAGGCCGGACAGGTGATGACCTACCAGCAAATCTTGCAAGGCGCGCAGGGCTACGAGGCGGACGCCATGGACGCGGCAGAACTGATCAAGCCGCATATCTATCATCTGCGCCAGAAGATCGAGCCCGATCCCTCCAATCCGCGCTATATCCTGACCGTGCGCGGCACCGGCTATCTGCTCACCGTGCAGACAGTTTGAAACGGTCGGCAAGCGATCCGGCAGGGGGTGTAGGTACTGTAGCGGTTGACGAACTGCTGACATAGCCAGAGCCTGCCCCCATGTTCGTACGTGGTCACGATCTATGCTCGTTTCTGCTTCGTGTTCGGGATCGTTCAGGCACTCGTTAGAACTGGCTTCCCGGCGGTGGGAGATGCTGCGTCCCATCGCCTGACACCCAGACGCGATGTGGCCATTAGCACGGGCAGCGTCGGTGCATGTGCGCGCCGTTTCGGCGCTAGTTCCATGTGCGTATTCGCACCCGGGCCTTCCCGATGATGTCATCGCTGGCGACACGCTAGGAAATGTGTCATGAGCGGTGTTTTTGGTATGCACGCCAGTCGGCTCCACAATCCGGAACAGATCATGCTGAAGACGCCTGCGATGGAGGATGGCAGCAATGATTTCGGTTGGTACATCTGGATGGAGCTATGACCATTGGGAGGACGTGCTGTACCCACGAGGGACACCCGGCAAGGCACGCCTCGACTGGTACTGCGGCAGCTTCGGAACCGTCGAACTCAACAGTAGCTTTTATCACTGGCCGCACGACCGTGTATTCGCGAGTTGGTCCGAGCGCACGCCCCCAGGTTTTCGGATGACCGTAAAAGCGCCACGCGCCCTGACGCACGCGAAGCGTTTGTACGCGCCCGAAGCCTGGATCGAGGGTGTCTCGCGCGGCCTCCATGAGCTTGGCGACCGCAGGGGTATGCTGTTGCTGCAACTTCCACCCGCCCTCCCCGTCGATGTGCCGCGGCTGCGGTACGCGCTCGAACACATCCCACGATGGATACAGGTCGCCGTCGAGTTTCGGCATAGCAGTTGGCACTGCGACGAGGTTTGGACGTTGTTGGAGCAAACCGGTGCTACGTATTGTGTGATGGGCGGCGCGGGACTGCCATGCGTCCTGCGTGCGACGGCTCGGGCGGTATATGTACGCCTGCACGGTCCCGATCCCGACGCCCTCTACGGAGGATCATACAGCGACGATAACCTGCACTGGTGGGCAGACCGTATCCGTGAATGGTCCGGTGCCGGTCACGATGTCTGGGTCTATTTCAATAATGATGGTATGGGCAATGCGGTCCGTAACGCAAAGACCTTGCGGGGCATACTCGGCGTGTAGTATGTCGATTGTGAACGCCTGGACCAACCGCCTGCCGCTAGCGTTTGTTTCATATTGACCTAACTGTTCGTGCTGGTCGTATGCACACCTCCCCTGAAGGACGCCGGATGTTTCGCTCCACGCAACATGACGGACCCAGGGTTGCGGCCTCAGCATGACAACATGTGGTCGTGTCATTCCGAGCAGGGGTACCCGCGAGCGGGTCTAGAAATCTTCGCCATCCTGGAAGATCGGAAAGATGCTTTGCCCAGGGTGCGCCCGCTGCCTCAGCATGACAATCTTTGGGATGGCTGCCCATTGGTCTTTTACTCAAGACGCTTGATGCTGATGGAGCGTTTCGTATTCAGGCAGGGCGTGTGAAATGTCGGAGGATGGTCATGCTGCGTGGAGCGATGCATCGTTCCCAGATTTAACACGATGTTTCGCCCCACTCTACGTGACAATCGTTGAGTTTCGACTTCGTTTGGCTGGAACGTCGCACAAGCCTTACCTGGACATGTACGAGTTTGCAATGATCGACCTGCGGTGATACTATTCCGTCGCCTTAAAGCAAATTTCCTCAAAAAAAGTTTAATAGCCCGAAACATGCACGCGTGGAGAAACACTCATGGACCGTCATTCTCGCCGTTTCCTCCTGCTCGTCGTCATTGCGGCTGCGTTCGCGATGCTGTTGATTCCTGTATTCCGAGTCGCCGCGCAGACCGATCCCATCGCCGCTGCCAGTGAGCGCGCGCGCGCCGCTGGTTCGTATCACTTCACCAGCGATGTCGTCCAGGTGACAACGCCGATGGCGAGTGTTGCCAATGTCGGACGCGCCACCCGCGAACAACGTATTCGACTGGAAGGCGAGAACGACCTGCGCCAGCAGAGCATGGAAATGCGCCTGTGGGCAGGTGGCGGGAGCGTGCTGCAAAACGAGAGCGCCGCCGCCGTGCGCGTCCGAGACGGCAAAACGATGGTGCGCGACGAGATGGGCGTCTGGAAAGACGCTCCCGGTTTCACCGGCACGGTCGCGCCCGGTGGTGACTTCCTGATCGTATCTGCAAGCTATCCGCGATGTGGAGCAGCACGCGCCTGAAACCCGTGCAGGCATTAGCTTCACGCGCTATAGCTTCGCGCTCGACGGCCCGACGTTCGCGCTGTTCATCCGCGACCAGATGGAAGCGGCGATGCGCGAGCAAGCCGCCCTCGAACCAGGTAGCCACCTCGACGTTCCTGTGTATTACAGCAAGATGACGGGCGAAGGTGAATTGTGGATAGGCTCCAATGGTCTGCCGCTGCGCCAGGTTCTGCACATTCAATTTCCAGAACAGGATGATGAGATCGTAGCGGCTGATATCTCCGTTGATTTTTCGCACTTTGGCACTCCCGTAGTCGGTTTGTTCGGTACATCCCAACTGAGCGCCGTGCTGGCAGATATTCGCAATAATCCCACACCCCTTCTGAGCGTTGTGCTGTGGAGTTCGTTCGTCGTGCTGCTGCTGCGCTTTGGACGTTCGAAGCGGCTGCAACGGATTCTGCCGCCGATTGTGGTGGTGGCGATCGTCTTGACGCCGCTCATGAGCGGTCACAACACGCGCTCGTTTTTCGCGGCGCAGGCAGCACAGGCAGCGGAGCAGGACGCATCTCACGAAAACAGCGAGATGGCGCGTACGCTCAAAACGCTCCAGGGCGAGGAAACATTCGATCCGCATGTTAGCCCGGTGGACGCGGCTCCATCCCGCACGCTCGACGTTCCGGTGGACAACACAACGACCAATGCAACGTCGCCAGCACCGCTCGTTCCGGTTCTCGCCACCGATGCGGGTGTCGATATCGACAGCGACGGACTGACCGATTACCTGGAAGAACGCATCGGCACCGACCCCGAAGCATTCGACACCGACGGTGATCTGATCACCGATACGCTTGAGGTCAATGGGTTCAGCTACAACAACCAGATGTGGTATCCCAATCCGAACGCCCTGGACAGCAACAACGACTCGCTGAGCGACACCGAGGAGTGGTTCCGCGATGCGAACACCGACGGCATCCCCGACGACACCGACAACGACGGTGTGCCCGACCTGTTCGACGACGATAACGATGGCGATGGTGTTCCCGACCGTCTGGACACCGCCCCGTTGACGCAATCGCGCCTGAATGGTGGCTCGTCCACGCCTTTTTCCGATCAGCAGCCGTTTTCGTTGACACTCAAGAACCTTACTCCCGATGTCCCGACGTTCGTGGACTTCCAGCTTCGTCCCGAGAATCCCAAGCATCTGTGGTACGCCAACAACATCCTCGATTGGCCCGAAGACCGCGTAGGGCAGATGCAGGACGGCGACGGCGCGACCTTCGCCGATGTCGCGGTTGCCAGCGGACGCGAGCCGACCAGGGAAGAAGGCTACGGCGACATGAAACTGGTGCCGATGCTCGAAATCCGCATGAACGGAACGCCGACGTATCTGCCACCCCGCGCCGATCTGACCGCCTATGGCGTGGCAACCAACCCTGTGACAACGCCATTTGTGGGAACGGTAGCGTATGTGCCGCTGACAATCGTCACCGACGACCAGAGCGGCGCGCGTGTTGCTTTCAGCGCACGGATGCCGTATCGCGCAACATCGGCGAATCTGGACACCCAGCAGGTGCGCCTGGTGTGGGTCGTGCAGGCGCTTGTCGACGCGTGTCTGGAATCGACCGACGGACAATGCTCGATCTACCAGCGGCTCAACCAGGCGCAGGTCGTGCAAAGTTATTACGATTCATGGACGCTGACCGGATTGAACGTGCGCGAAGATCACGGTGTCAAGACCGCGATCATCTACGAAGACCCCGGTGCCAACCGGGCCGCGCCCGCGCCCGACACCAACCCGCGTGACGACGGGGCGCTCTGGTTACTGGCGGACGGCCTGGACAAGTCCTTCCTGGAAGGGCGCGATTGCGACACCAAGGTGGACGGTGCTTGCCAATCCGACGGCACACGCGACGTTCGCATCGAGGACATCTACACCCGCTTCAACTGGTCGACCAACGATGCGATCGCGGACACGGACGTCCGACGCTGGTCGATCCCCGACGTACTCGCGGTACAGCAGAGCACATTCCCGACGCTCGACAAGGCCGTCTTGACTACGGCAGTCACCGATACGAAGCGTATTTTGCAAACCGCGTTCAGCCCGCATTGGTTGGCCTCGGACGAGCGCCAGGTCAAGCCGTTGCTGATGTTCGCGCGCGAAGAACGCATGCGGACGACCGCGCTCGACGCCCTCAGCACGAATGGCGGCTACATGACACTGGCGGGAGCCAGCCTGGTCGTCGATATGGCACCCGCTGGCAAGACCGCGCTCGCTATCAATACGCTCACTGGCCTCAAGTGGCAGGCGTATTGTGGAGCATCCGCGAGTGGTGCGGTGGCGTGGTCGGCCTGCGCGATGTCGGATTACTGGCAAGAACTGGAACGACGGTACACAGCCGATGCCGTCTACGACGGTGAAACCCCCGACATGGCGAAGGGCCGTGTGACTGTCGCCCAAATGTATTTTATGTCGCTCACACAGGGCGTCAACGCACTCGTGCAGAATGGGCTTGAACTGGTCAATCCTGACCATACGCCCGAATCTGACGATGAAACTGACTCACGGAACGAACTCGCGGTCGGTGGCTCGCATAGCCTGATCATGACGCTGATCGACGCCTTCGCCACCGATCGCTTCGTGCAAGGCCAGAAAGTCCTCCAGAGTATCGGGCGGATCATGAAGGAACTTTCGTCCGATCTTTCGACCAAAGTTTCGCGAACTGTTAGCGATCTCAAAAACATGTTTGGACAGAATCGGCTGCGGGGAACGCTGATCGTCAGCAGTGTTGTCGCGGTGATCGGCGGGCTGATAACAACGGCTGGCCTCCTGATCAAGTATTACATGGCGGGCAATGCAGCCGTGATTCTGACCTCTGTGATCATCCTCAACGCGATCATCGTCGGCATGACGCTGGCCTTTTCCGTGGTCCAGCCGATTGTTAGTTTTGTGAAGGCTGTCATCGCCCAGGCATCCCGCTCGGCATCCGGCGTCATCAGTACGGCGCTGTTTCTCGCAGGGAATGAAGGCTTGAAAGCCTCGCTAGGCAGCAAAGTCATCGGTGCGCTCGGCGCGGTGCTTGCCGTCGGCATCACCTGGGGCTTCTTCATCTACAGCATCGTTTCGAGCGGCGAAAGCGCCTTTAGCCCTGCCTTCAATCGTCAGTTTGCCGAGGCTATCGCGGCGACGATCTATATCATCGTCACTGCTATCATCTCGCTTAATCCGATCGGCTTGATTATCGTTGGCATTTTCGCGCTGATCGATGCCCTGCTGACTGCGATCTGCGAACTTGGTGTTGACGAACTGCGCGACGCCCCCGGATTGGAGGGTTCGTGTTTCACGTTCGGCACCGCCATCACCAAGGGCATCGCCAAAGCGCTGTATGCCTACGATTCGATGATCGACATCGAGCGCGATGACATGGTGGTGACGGGGTCGCCGGATGCCGATCCCACCGATCCACAGCTTGGTTTCCGCCAGGGGAACTCGCTGTCGGTGTCGATGCCTGTGACGACCACGATCGTACATAAAGACCCGCTCGACGAGAACGCCTACCACATCCTGCCGTATCTGTACCTCTTTTCCGAGGGCAGCATCAAATCGAGCACCTTCGGCTACTCGTTATCGCAGCAGAAGCAAACGATCGCGGTCGAACGTAGCACGATGGAAGACAAGTGGATCAACGTTCAGGAGGACCACAAGTACATCGCAACGCCGATGTACCGGGGACAAACCGCGACCAACGCCAGGTCTACCAGCGCGTTCCCGTTGTCGTCGGCAGGGCTGAACCAGGTCGTACCGTTCTACCTCAATATGGGATACGCGGTTCCAGCCTATGAGTGCTGGGGTATACCTAATTTGCTCCTTGTTCCACCCACGATTCCGGTGTGCTATCGCCGCACGCTCGACGGCAACACGTCGACGAAGCTCGACGCCATGCGCTTCGATGTCTTTCCCTCGACGCTCGACGGGTTCATGCGACTTGCTTCCGTCGGTAATGGCAGCCTACGCATGGCCTGGGACCCGGCCTTTCGGTCGATCAAGGATGCCGACGGCGACTCGTTACTCGGCAGCGCCGACAACGGCCTCGATCCCGACGACGCCACCTGGGATGCTGACGGCGACGGCCTTGCCGACAGCTTCGAACTCGATCGCCGCGCTGCGGGTGTTGATATCTCGGCTGTCCTGTGGGACACCGATAGCGACGGCCTGACCGATGCACAGGAGATTGAGTTCGGCACACATCCCACACGCGCCGACACTGATAACGATGGTCTGCTGGACGGCGAGGAGGTGGTCCACCTTGCTTACACGATGGACACGACAGGTTCCAACGAAACCAAGCGTCTGCGTCCGGTCGTCGACGATCAGGGACACTATGTCTACGAGGGCGGCTGGACGGTCGCGATTACGGGTGTGCATCAGTTGGGCACCGTAACGGTGCGCGTCAGTTCCGATCCGACGCAGTTCGATACGGATGGCGACGGCATCAGCGACCAGGCGGAAAAGGAACTCGCCACAGGCGATCCGCAGTTCCGGGTAGACGATAGCGGTCTGCCCTATCATCCAGCGGTCGTGAACCAGAACCCGCTCAAGGTGACGGTGGATGTGAGCGATGCCGACCGTATCGTGCGCCCGGGTCAGACGTTCGCGTATACCACGACGGTCGAGGCTGGCAACGCGCCCTTCACGCCGGTCGGGGTGGTCGGTGTGACAACACCGGCGGCTTTTGGCCCCGCTCCCGCGCCACAGCAGATCGCGCTCGCGAGCGGGCAGACCAGCACTGTCAGTTCGCGCTTGACTGTCACCGCCAATGCCACGACGGAATCCGTGCCGATTTCCAGCACGATCCGTACGCGGCTCCAGGGCACGAGCGGACCGCAGTGGGAATGGCAACCGTTGACACCGGAGGTGCCGATCGGGGGCAACGGCTCACGGACCCTTTACTCGGTAGACGTTGCACCTGCGCGAGCCGATCGCCAGGACTCGTACCGGATTTCGTCGGTTGCAAACGAGTACCGAGGCCCTGGGGATGTCTGGACCTACGAGATACCAAGCGGCGACTCCACCACCCTGGATCGAGACCACGACGACACGTACAACAAGCAGACGGAGAATCCATCGAGCGTGGCCTGCAACGACGAAGGCGTCTGCATGACCGTCTGGGACCAGGTCGATAACTGTAATGTTGTGACCGTCCAGAAATTGAGAGTCAATACGGCTGGATCGGACCCGAACGGTGGCATCGAGCCGCGCGTATATTTCGTGAGCGGCGGGTACGAGGAGTTTCTCTGGGCGCCGCCAAGCATGGATGCGGGTGCGGGTGCTGTCTTCGACATCAACCCGAACATCACACGTTACTTCTGTGGCGAAGCGAAACTGATGATCTACGAAGCCGATGGCTCCCCGAAGTCGGAGTTCATCGGAGAGATCAGGCTCAATGCCGGCACGGTCCTGGACGGCGTCGCCTATACGAACGTCAGTGGCAGTGGACATAGTATTGGCTTGCAACTGCTGACACAACAGCGTAACCTGAACCATCTCGCGGCGGCGTTGACCGCACCTGATACCGGGCCAGGTGTGGGCATCCGACGCGCATCGTATCCTCTAACCTATTTGCCGCCCAACGATCCGAACTATGCGCGGCAGGATTCCAGTCCGGCAATCGCCAGCGATGGCGAGAACTTCCTGGTTGCCTGGATGCGGAGGACCCCGAACAATCCAAGCAATCCCTACAACCAGCTTTGGACGCGCCTGTACGACAAGAATGGCAACCCCCTTTCCGAGGAGTGGTTTGCGGACTTCGATACCGTGAGGGCTGCGACCGCCGACATCGAAATGGTGTGGGCCAGCGATCATTGGCGAATCGCGTGGAGGCAGCACGCAACTACGTCTCCCATTCGCTGGCTCGACATGCGCGCTGATGGCGCGAGGATATTGCAAGGTGGACAACAACTCAATAGCAACTCTGCCGTGCTCAAAATGGCTTATGATCCCGCCAACAACCGAACGATGATCGTGTATCGTGATGCTCAATATCAGCTAAGATACCAGCTGTTTAAGGGCTACACTCGCGCCGCTTACGTCGATGAGCCTTTACCTGGCACATCAGGTGTTTATGATGTCAGTCTCGCCTACATGCCGCAGACCGGAGGATGGTTGGTAGGATCGACAACGGGAGAGCCTACGGTACTCAGATATATTGCATTGAGATCCGATGGCACGCCCCTGCTCACCGCTAATGGTGAAACGTCCGATGCTTCAGTTCTACCCGATCTTCGTTCCCAGGTCTATGTCGGTTGTCCGTCCGTGAAATCGGTGCCGGTCGGAGATTACCGCTTCGATGATTTGCCGGGAGCCACGCGCTTCGTCGATCAGTCCGGCTATGGGCGCGACGGCACAACGTCGAGCGGGCAACCGAGCGCCGGTGTTGCCGGCAGTGACCGCGCGCCGTTGTCCGATTATGCGGTTGGCTTCGACGGTATCGACGATAGCATCAGCATCCCGTACAAATCCAGCGACGATTGGAGCGTTGCCTTCTGGCTGCGGACCACCGAAACGAGCAGCAACAACGAAACCGACTGGACGCAAGGTACGGGTCTGGTGGATGGCATAACCGACCAGGGAGCGGGTTTCGGTGTCACGCTCGGCAACGGCAAGGTGCTGTTTGGTACCTCCACGTCTAACACGGACAACGCTAGCACAATCAGTTCACCTGCCGCCGTCAACGACGGCGAATGGCACTTCGTTGTCGCGACGCGCGACCGCGCGAGCAATGCGTTGAAGCTGTACCTGGACGGCAACCCCACGCCTGTCGCCAGTGGGTCCGACTATGGTCAGCAGATCTATAACCTGGGCGATCTGCGCGTCGGTAGTCTGCGTACCAACCAGAACTTCTACCGGGGCGCGATGGACCATCTGCAACTCTACGAGACGGCGTTGAGCGGCGATACCGTGCAGGGGCTGTACCAGCGCACGCTGCAATCCTACTGTTTAGTGGCAGGAGGCACACCCTCCGGCATGAGCTACGCCCGTATGCGCCTCGAACAACCGGATCGGCGCGGCGGACGCCTGGATGCCACCAACGGCTTGCGCGTACAGATCGACGCCGACCGACCAACCGCCACTATCACGTCGTTTGCCAACAACGGACACGTTCAGGGAACGACGGGCACTCCGCGCACGCTTATCATCGGCGGCAACGCCGCAGACGCCCTGTCCAGCATCTCGAAGGTCGAGGTGAAAGTCGGTACTGGCGCGTGGCAACGCGCCGAAGGATCGGCGTCCTGGAGCTATGCGTTGAACGTGACCCAGGGTTCGTATGACGTGCGCGTACGTGCCACCGACGGCGCGGGGAATGTTGGAGCGCCGACGCTCAAAACCCTGATCGTCGATGCCACCGCCCCCACCGCCACGGTCGAAGGGCCGAGTGCCACAAGCATCCCCGCCCGCGATCGGTCGGGACAATGGCGCGTCGTGGTGCGCGGCACCACGAGCGATCCCGCGATCGGGGCGCAGTCGGGCAGCGGTGTCGCGCCGGATACGCTCAAGGTCAGCTTGCAGACCGGACGCGGGGCAGGCGAGGGCAACGGCTGGCAATCTGCTACCGTCACCGATGGAACCTGGCGGCTCGACTACATGTTACCCACGGATCTGGTGGACCCCACCGGAACCTATACCGTGGCCTTGCAGGTCGAAGATCGGGTGGGCAACCGCTTCAACAATCCTGCGAGCGCGGTTATCCGGCTGGACACCACCGGACCCGGCGCGGTGATGCGTACCAGTGACGCCGTACGCTCGGTCATCACCTCGACGCTGACGCTGGAGGTCCGATCTCGGACACGACCAGCCTGGACAAGATGGAGATACGCTATACACCGATCACCGAAGTCGTCGCGCTTTCCGGCACGGTGCTGCTGTTGCCATTTGAGGAGCCGACGAACGCGGTGTATTTCGCCGACCGCTCGACGCGTCAGCAGGACGCCGTGTGTTCGGATGCCGCACGCTGTCCGACCGCAGGACAGGCCGGACTGCTTCGACCGCGGCCTGACCATGGCAGCCGACCAGACCGTGACGGTTCCCAATCATTCCAGCCTCGACTTCGGACCAGGCAAGAGCTTCTCGCTCCAGACCTGGATCAAGACGACCGCATCCGGTCGTATCATCAGCAAGGCCAACGCGCAAAGCGTCGGCTATGGGTTGCAACTCCGCTCCAATGGCGCGGCGGCGTTGACGGCTTCCAGCATGACCCTGAGCGGTGGTGGCGACCTGCGCGACAATATGTGGCATCACATCGTCGCCGTGGTCGATCGCAAAAACGCGACGGCGCTACTATATGTCGATGGCGCACTCCGCGCCAGTCAGCCTACGCCGCCGGCCGTCGCGAACAGCGCCGATCTGGTCGTCGGCGGCATCGCGGGGACGCTCGATCAGGTGGCGGTCTGGAACCGTGCGTTGCTCGCCCAGGATGTTGCCGCGCTGTATGCCAGCCCTGCCGCGGTCAAGCTCAACGCACCGCTGACGCAACGTGGCGCTGGCGTTACCGGTACGACGTGGCGTGCGACGGTGCCAACGGGCCTGGAAGGTCAGTACCAGATTGACCTGCTTGCCGTCGATCTGCTCGGGAACCGTAGGCTCAACGCCAACGTGTGGCGCGGCGTCATCGACACGACTGCGCCGCGTGTGACGCTGACCGCACGAACCACCGGAGCGCAATACACGGATGCTGCGGGTGTGCGACGTGTGCAACGCGGCTATGCCTGTGTCGCCGAGGAGCGCTACCTCAACGATGCGTCCGTGGTGTGCTCGAATAAGCCGAGCGGCGTGCAATTTAGCCGCGCCTTTTCGGACGATCTGGCACTTCAGGCGTTGTTCCCTGATCTGGTGCAGCGCACCGCTTTGTCTGCTTCCTACTTCCTGTGGGAACCGGTAACACTGCCCGCCGCCACCGCCCGCGCCTGTGATGTGTACACACATTGCACGACTACTCCGGCTCAAGCCGGGTCTGGCGCAGCACAACAGGCGATGCGTCTTGACGTGACAACCGCAGGATTGCCACAGGCTGTCGTGGTCAGCCCTGCTAATGAACGGGTGGTGACAACCACGGGGAAATTGGTGGTGCGAACTGGCGGCGGAATCGGAACAACCACTCAAGCAGGTGACGCTCAGCCTCGACGGCACGGTTGTACAGACCGTCGAGATGGCGCAGTCCGACGGCATCACCCAGATGCTACGCGAAGTGACGCTCCGGCAGGTTGCCGAAGGTCAGCACACACTCGTCGCGCTGGCATCCGACTGGGCGGGCAACACACAATCGACACCGTTCCCTGTTAGCTTTAGCCTGGACAAGACACCGCCGAATGTGACGCTCGAT
Source organism: uncultured Chloroflexia bacterium (assembly GCA_963782315.1). Classification (GTDB taxonomy): domain Bacteria; phylum Chloroflexota; class Chloroflexia; order Chloroflexales; family Kallotenuaceae; genus JBBSGA01. The sequence continues at coordinate 102,187 of CAWAJS010000020.1, read as the reverse complement.
GCGACCGCACGCGATAGCGCGGACACATATCAGATCGGCAGCGGTATGTTGCGCTTCAACGGCACCGCCAGCGATAGCGTTGGCCTCGCAGCAGTACAGTTGCGGGTCGGGGATGGTGGCTTCGCCGATGTCGAGGTTGCGCCTGATGGCACCTGGCGAGCCGCACACTGGCTTGGTTTTGCACCCGAAGGGCAGGAATACTTGATGACCGTACGTGCCACGGACCTCAGCGGTCAGGTCACTGAGGTTCAGCACACGGTGCGGATCGACATTGCGCCAGCGCCACCCATCGGTGGTACACCGCCCACGACCTCGATAACGAGCGGACCAGCAGCCCGAACGACTGGGACGACAGCGCGTTTCACGTTCGCTGGCAGCGACGACACAACGGACCCCGGTGGCCTTACGTTTGAGTGCCGGCTGGACGATGGCATATTCGTAGCCTGTGCCAGCCCAGTTCGGCTCGACGGGATCAACCCAGGCTCGCACGTCTTCGAGGTGCGCGCCATCGACATGCAGCGGAACGTCGACCGCAGCCCTGCGGTCTATAACTGGACCGCCGTCGCGGCGGAGCCAACTCCCACGAATACCGCCACATCGACCAATACGCCAACGGACGTGCCCACGGCTACGGCAACACTAACACCAACCAACACGGCGACGGACGTGCCGACGAATACACCAACCAACACGCCGACGAATACGGCGACGAACGTGCCGACGAATACACCAACCAACACGGCGACGAATACACCAACCCGAACCGCGACCAGTCTGCCGACTGCCACCGCGACGAACACGGCAACGCGCACGATGACAGCGGTGCCGACGGCAACATCGACACCAGAGGTCCACCGTGTATTTCTACCGTTGGTCGCCTGGAAACCAGCACCGGAACTGGTTGTCACTCTCAACGAGGAGGAGGTCGTCGAGCAACCCGTGACGCAAGGTGCGACCTTCCTGACCCGCGTCATCGAGGTACCAGCAACCTTGCCCGCCAACAAGGCGTTCTACCTGTCCAGCAGTCGGAGTGCGTTGACGCCCGCACGGGTGGACGACCGCATCGTGTTGAAACTGGACGGTCAGAACGTGTTTCAATTCACGTATGGTCTGCCGCCGTCGCCGCTCATGCCCAGGCCCGAGCAACCCTATGTCGTGGTGCCCTCGCTTGCGCGCATCCCCGATGATGTGATGCAGCGGATCGCGGGCAAAACCATCACCATGGAGTTTATCGATGTGTATGGGGTGTTCAGCAGCGCTTCACCCATCTTCATCGTGGGCGCGCCGCGCTAACTGGGAGAACGCTGTCGTTCTGCACCGGTGGCGCTGATCTGTCAGCACTGAGCATTCGTAGACGCCGCCATTTATGGGTGGCACAGGTTGTCAGACGAGATTGGCCGTAGTCACAATGAGCGACGATGGACGGTGCAGCATACCCTTTTTCGTGGGAACGGACCAGGGTATGCTGCTTCGGTGTGGGCAGGAAAACTGACCAGACTCACCGTCATCTTTCGTGTTCAAGGCAGCCGCGAGGGTGTTGAAAGTCAGGATTTCGTTTCAGCGTCGATGTGCCTTGCTCTGGTAGTCTATCGGCTCTGAGTTAAGGCGCCAGGAAGCATCGGATTGACAATCCGAACTGTGCCGCTACGACATTGACTGAACTGACCAAGCGAGCGCAGCAGGGGTATTTCGTGGTGTCCCCGGCAGTCAGCGAACGTACTGTTACGCCGTTCTGCATTGATGCCGTACCACCCGCACTGTCGCGGTTCCTGACAACCTTCGACGTGCTATCGTTTGGCCACAGTAAGCACTGGAGCTATCGTCCTGCAGCCCATTCGTTGGGGTATGGCGGTCGCCGATGATTCGCCATGCATGCATCCACGGGCGGCCAAGTGGTTCCGATTGCCTACGCAGGTTCATCAATACCCTACACATCACCCCCCGGCTCGATATGTCGTCCACGCTTGGGGCGAACTGACGCTCACCTTGCCTGCGCCACAGCTGCCTCTAGCGTAGCTCTTGTGAACGTGCCCTCGAACGTCTAGCCCGCGCCTCAGCATACTCCAACGACACCGATATACTGCGTCAGTATGCCGCGTATTTCCTCATCGACGGATTCTATACAGTGCTGCGCGTCATCAAGCCATCGAGCAGTGTATCGATTTTCAAAACGCACATGCAGCCCGGTCAGTTGTGCATACAATTGCTCAGTTATCCAATAGTGTGTGTCGGGTGGTATCGGACGAAAGACATGTGCGTTGTGCGTTTGTCGAACATCGGACGGGATACGTGCGGCAGAGCTATCGACACCGAGAAACTGATGGATCGCGGTAAGGAGTGCTTCAGGCTCGTCAAGAATCTGATCGAAAAATCCGATATAAAACTGTTCTTGCGGGTATAGAGACTCCCATCGCTGGAGATTATCAAGATAGTTAGAGTTTTTATAGAACATGTCGAACTGTTGTTTGATGAGTGAGTCAATAGCAGCGTCAGACATCGTAGCAATATCGTGCGTTGCGCTCTTTCTCAAGAAACGACCGACCTCTGACCAGAAGCGATTGACCGGATTACGGAGCAAATATATCATTTTGAGGTCTGGTAACAACGATCGTATACGCTGGATTTTCGTGATATTCAGGTAGGCATAATCAGGAGTTGCTTCGCCGCTGATCTGGTCAGGGCCTGGAGTAAACAGCCATGGATAACAGCGATCAAACCGTGGCATCAATAGATACCGTAACGCCCACAGGGCATAACGGGGCTGTCGTAGACGAACGAGCGCATATTGTACTCGTTTCGCACTGGTTGTCTGGTTCTCGAACATGTGAAGAATGAGTGGGGTTCGTACACTGACGTTAAAAAAATGTAACTCTTTGACTGGTGTCATCCAGATCTGTGGATGCTTCCGCAGATTATTCGTTAGCCACGTTGAGCCTGAGCGTTGGGCTCCAATACAGACAAAATTCGGAACTGCTGGCATACGATCCTTCCTCATAGGTGGAAGCTTGTCGATACACCATCGGTCGAACGTCCGGTTTCGCTTCGCTCGCCACCTACATAACGCCTGTGCTTTGATATGCTGCCAGGTCATTCGCGCACTGCAGTAGTATAAACCATCTGGATTCCAGTGAAGTACCAGGGTGCCTCTCGGCTGACCGCTAGCACCCTTGCCCGAGCAACCTCCAGGCGTTGGATTTTATGCGTTTCCGCTAAATAGTTGACAGTTTCGCTTTGGTTCCTTTACTCTGTGCGCTAGTATAAGCAAATGAACTATCTTCCTGATCGAACTCACTATAAGGAGCCACGATGCTCATAAGCCATGTAAAGGAGCGGATCAATGGACTTTGCATGGACGACCGAACAATCTGATCTTCATGGAGCCGTCGTTCGGTTTGCACAATGTGAGTTGAACCGCGATGTACGCCGTGCTGATGCTCTGAGCGAATTCGATCGGGACGGCTGGCGAAAATGTGGTGAATTTGGTATTCAAGGCCTTCCTATTCCATCGCTCTATGGTGGGCGTGGCACAGACCCCTTGACGATGTTACATGTGCTTGAAGGGCTTGGGTATGGTTGTCGGGACAATGGCCTCACGTTTGCGATTGGGGCGCATGTGTGGGGCTGTGCGCTACCGCTCTCGCTCTTTGGCACGACCGAGCAGAAAGAGCACTACCTCCCCAGGCTCTGCTCCGGTGAATGGGTGGGTGCGCTCGCAATGAGCGAACGTGAGGCAGGCTCCGATGCGTATAGCCTCCAAACGTTAGCCAGGCGCGACGGCGACAGTTATGTCCTCAACGGCAGTAAAATGTTCGTGACCAATGGACCGATCGCTGACATCTTCCTGGTGTGTGCAACCATCGATCCCACAAAAGGCTCGTTTGGAATCACGAGTTTTCTTGTAGAAAGGGATACGCCTGGGCTACGTGTCGGTGTTCCAATCGACAAAATGGGGTTACGTACCGCGCCGATGAGCGAAGTCGTTCTCGCCGATTGTGTAGTGCCTGCTGCGAACCGCCTGGGGAAAGAAGGGGCAGGTTTGTCGTTGTTCACCCATGCAATGGAATGGGAACGAGGCTTTATCCTTGCACCCGTCGTCGGGGCAATGGAACGACAACTCCAAACCTGCGTCGAGTATGTGAAACAGCGCCACCAGTTCAACCGACCAATCGGTCAGTTTCAGCATATCTCGGGGTTGATTGTGGGAATGCGGCTTCGGCTGGAAACAGCGAAAATGCTGCTGTACAAGGTTGGCTGGCTCAAATCGACGGGCCGCTCCGCGCTCGAAGCAGCAGCCATGGCGAAACTCGTGATCAGCGAAAGTTGGGTACAATCCTGTAAAGATGCGCTCCAAATCCATGGCGGCTATGGGTATCTGAGCGAGTTTGAACTTGAACGCGATGTACGCGATGCCTATGGTAGCCTGTTGTATTCAGGAACCTCGCAGATCCAACAGGTGATCATCGCTCAGATGATGGGCCTGCCAGCATGACACAAACCCAACACGTATTTTTACAGCACACCGTGGAAGCGAGTGCCCGACGCGCTCCCGAACAGATTGCCGTTGTTGACAAGGAACGAAGCATCACCTACGCTGCGCTTGAAACAAAGGCTACACAGTTCGCGCTCATGCTCCAGACGCACGGCGTCAATCCAGGCGACCGGGTGGGACTCTGGCTCGAAAAGTCCATTGAAGCGTTGGTCGCTATTCTTGGCATCCTCAAAGCGGGTGCCGCATACGTGCCGCTCGATCCCCAGGCACCGGTCAAGCGCGTGCAGAGCATTATGAACAATTGCGGGATGAGCGGACTGGTCACATCGCCCGAACGGTTGCCACGACTCACGACTACATCGGCGAACGTCGCCGATCTTGCGTGTATTGTAATGGTCGAGGGAGAACGCTGGTCAGCGCAGGGAGCCCGTAGCGCTGTAGCGCATGTCGAGGCAAGCGTCGAAGATGTTGCCTATATTCTCTACACATCTGGCTCGACCGGGGAACCAAAAGGCGTGACGGTCAGCCATCGAGCAGCCCTGGCATTCGTGGATTGGGCCAGTGATTATTTTGACCTCCGCGCAGACGACCGTGTATCTAACCATGCTCCCTTCCATTTCGACCTCTCGATCTTCGATCTCTTTGCGACGATGAAGGTAGGAGCGACCATCGTCTTCGTCCCGGGCACCCTGATGATCTTCCCTCGTATGCTGGCGGACTTCATCTCTTCCGCGCGGATTACGACGTGGTATTCTGTTCCGTCGGCGTTGATACGGTTGGTCTTGCATGGGCATCTGGAACGGTATAGCTTCGCGCACCTGCGGCAAATTCTCTTCGCGGGCGAGGTATTCCCACCAAAATATCTTCGGCAGCTTCAAACGCTTGATCCCCGATGCAATCTACTATAACTTGTACGGACCAACCGAAACAAACGTTTGCACCGTGTTTCGCGTTGATCGGATCGCTCCGAATGAAAGCGCGCCTATCGCTATCGGGAAAGCATGTTCCGGCGACGAGGTGTTCGCCCTGGACGATCAACAACAGCCGGTCGCGCCGGGCGAGCAAGGCGAACTCTATGTGCGAGGGCCGAGCCTGATGTCGAGTTATTGGGGCCAACCGGAAAACACACGCGCAGTCCTCCATGCGGATCCACGGGACCCAGGCAGTCATACATGCGTCTTTCGCACCGGCGATCTCGTGCGTCAGGATGAACAGGGAAACTTCTATTTTCTTGGACGCCGCGATTCCATGATCAAAAGCCGTGGGTATCGTATCGAACTGGGCGAGATCGAGGCAGTCCTCTACGGTCATCACGCCGTCGAAGAAGCTGTCGTTATCGCTGTTCCTGACGAGCAGATCGGGAATTTGCTGCTTGCGATTGTCCTTCTGCGTGATGGAGCAGAAAACAGCACCGCAGAACTAACGAGATGTTGTGCAAGCTATCTTCCCGCATACATGGTGCCCGGCACGATTGTATTTTCGACATCCTTGCCCCGAACATCGACCGGAAAAATTGATCGAGTAGCTTTGGCAAAGGAGTATCGTCTGCATGGCTTCCCTGCGTAAAACATCGTTACCAATAACGCCGCTCAAGCCGCCGCCCCCACGTGCCAGGTCTGGGACAGGGTGAAGCGCCATTCACGGTCATTGAATCAACCGCTGACCGACCCAGTGTGCCGTGGAGCCAATGCTGTCGAGCATATGCGCGGGGACGACCCGGTGTTGGGTATCTATGGCAGGGAAGCAGGTCACGTATCTTCCGTCTGGTGTCGAGGAGTGGTATATCTGGGCTGCCAATCATCCTGAAACCGATGTCATCGGCGCCGATGAAGTATCTCTGCCGTCAACGGTAGACCTACCCAGCGACAGTGGTCACGACCACCACTGAACCTATTGTGCCAGGGAATAAAGTATTCCAGGTGAACCTTCGGCTGTTTGCCTCAACACATCATACGCGCAGGAGGTATATGAAAATGCCGCGAGGTTATCAGAACGTCAATCAGAATTGTTCGGAGAAAGAGGAGTATGAGCAGTGACGCGAGCGTGGAAAAACAAGTTAAGCATCGACTACCTACGGAAGCTCGTGCGGTATAGGTGGAAGACACTCGTTAACGCGAAGGGCCAGAAGCGACAAAAGCCAGGGACGTACGCGCTGCCGGCGATCCCAAACGCGAATTTGTGGACTGCCGAAAAGCTGGAGGCCCATAGCTGGATGCTCTCGTTGAACGACCCGGTATGGCGCGGAGCCGATGCTGCCGAGCATATGCGCGGGGACGATCCGGTGTTGGGTATCTATCTCGGCGGGAAAGCCTGGGCGCTGCCGTGGTGGATTATGAAGAATCACCATTTCGCCAACCTTCGCCTGGATGGACAGCCCGTGCTGGTCGGGCTGTGTGAGATGTGCAGCAGTAGTGCTGCCTTCCATGCTGTCATAGATGACCAACCGCTCACCTTTGATCAAGCCGGATCAATATAATGGCTCGCTTCTGGCATCGGATGAGGAAACAAGAAGCTACTGGGCTCCGTGGTCGGGGGAGGCACTGACCGGCAAGTACAAAGGTCGGCATCTCGAACGCCTGCCGCTGTACCTGGGCCGGTGGCAGGATTGGCTCGCCGAGCATCCCGCCACCCAGGTGCTGTATGCCGAGCAGTCTGCACGCGAAGGACACGGCAGTACTCACTTACCTGGGTCACCCGGTATTGGCAAAGGATTTCGTTCAGACACTGCTGCGACCACTAGATGAGCGGCTGCCGCACAATACACTGGTACTCGGCGTAGAGCATGCGGGCGTAAGTCGAGCCTACGTGCTGGAAGCCCTCACCAAACGCGGCGCGGTCACGACTAGCCCGCCTGGGTGCGGAGCCAATCGTGGTGCTGCACACGCCGGGAACGTATCAGGCGCTGGCGTTTTCAGCGCGGCTGGAGGGCGACGTGTTAACCTTCGAGGAGACCGCGCAGGGCGAGGTTGTGGACACGACGAGTGGCAGTCGTTGGGCGGTGACAGGTCGGGCGACGAGTGGACCGTTGGCAGGGAAGCACCTCACGTATCTTCCGTCCGGTGTCGAGGAGTGGTATATCTGGGCTGCCTACCATCCTGAAACCGATATCATCGGCGCTGATGAAGTACTTCAGACGGGAAGCGCCGATCAACCAGGAACAGTTGCACATGACGATCACTGAACAAACGCTGATCCAGATGCTGGCGACCTATATCACGACGGAATTGAACCCGGCGATGAACAGCATTGAGCTTCAGCCCGATACGCCGCTGATTGAGAGCGGTATCATCGATTCCCTGGGGCTATTCAAACTCATCTCATTTATTGAGGAGCGTTTCGATGTTATGATCGAGCCCGATGAAATTGTGCTTGCCAACTTCGAGACGTTAGATACCATTCACAACCTTATCATGATGAAACGCCACTAACGGAGCATTCCCGATGCCCAGGCTATCGGAGGCAGCCATAGGAGAAACCACGGCGCGCATGAATGGGACCAAGCCAAACAGATTGAGAAGCCCAATAAACATGATGCGACGGTCGCTGCACTCTATCGGCTTAGCGCCAAAGCAGGCACTGGCCTGGTGCGATATAAAGCGTTCAGGCGTTGGGTAGGATGGCTGGCGCAGCGCCAGTGGATGCAACGGACAGCCTGGCGTCGAGAAGCGTATCTCGTCGAGCGATTTTTCGCCGAGACAAAACTGGCTATAACGGATCATCAGCCCGTCATACGCGCGAGCTTTCTGAATAATCGGGGCGATACCTTCTGGGAGCGTATTCTCGATGAATGTACAGCGGATGCGTTCGAGAGTATCGTAACGACAAGTGGGTTTCTCCGCCATAGAGCGTGTGCATCACGAACGCCAGGCAACGATTTTCGTGCATTATCATGGTGTATTCACACCACTATTCTGGATACTCTTGCGCCATCGGGGTCTTGATTCTGGTACTGTTATCGGGCAGGTCAAGCAACGTTTACTCGCTCAGAACATCATGCCGACCGCTCTCAACAGTGATATGGAGCATACACGGCATCTCCATATGGCAAGACGGACACTGGCGAAGGGCGGGACGGTCCATATTCTGCCTGATGGGTACAGAGGCCATGGCGGGTATTGAGGTGCCTTTTTGTGGGCGCAATCGCACCTTCCGCACTGGCTTCGCCGAACTGGCATTGATGACGGGAGCGACCATTATTCCGGTGTTTGTTTCATCAACCATGCAGGAGCGGTTCACCATTGATGTGCTCGAACCACTCGATGTGGGTATGGCTGTGCTCAGCCACCCACAACGGGTTGAATGGCTTGTCCGACAGTATGCAATGCTTCTGCAGGATCAGTGGACGAACGCGCCGACAAATATCAAATGGTCCCCAATGTATGGACATCTTCATTTACCTATCGCCAGTCGTCAGCCTCTCCAAGTCGACGTGAGTGTATAACAGGAACGAAATGATACCTGAGCAGTGTGATGTGGTTGTTATCGGAGCCGGACCTGCTGGAAGTTTGCTTGGTACCTATCTCAGCCGCATGGGCTACGATGTCGTCATCTTTGATAAGCAACACCATCCACGCTATCACGTAGGTGAGAGCCTGATTCCCGACTTCTGGCGCTATTGTGATGAAGCGGGTGTGAGCCAGAAGATCATGGAGGAAGGCTTCGTGACGAAGGCCGGAGGCACGGTCGCATGGCACGATACAACACGCCAGATTTCATTCCGTGATTTCGGCTACACGCGGCCAGCCCTCCATGTGGAACGTGACCGTTTCGATTTTATTCTGCTGGATCATGCTCGTGAGCAAGGCGCCCGCGTATTTGAAGACATAGCGGTGTATGAGGTCGATTTCGCACAGGTTGATGCTGTTCGTGTTTCGTATCGATCCATTGAGGAAAAAACGCCTGGTCGTATCACCTGCCGATTCGTCGTCGACGCGAGTGGGCAGAATGCAGTGATTGGCAAGCAGCTTGGCTTGCGGGTCGTCGACGACGCGTTCCGGTTTATGAGTGTTTGGGGCTATTTTGTTGGTTCGCGTTACATCGCAGCTGACGGCAACGTATACCCCGCCGAACAGGTGCAAGCGATCCCGCCGACGACCTTTGTCACCTCACTGCCAAACATGGGCAGTTTTGCCTGGGCCTGGCATATCATGTTGCGAGAATCCACGAGCGTTGGTCTCATCCTACCGATCGATCGTGTCACGACTATCCGAGCATCGGGTGAGCCGTGGGAGGCGTACTTCCTCCGGCAATGTCGGACCCTTCCCGGCCTTGGCGATCTCATTGCGGGTGTCCAATTCTGTGAAGGCTCGGTGCGGATTGTACATGACTATTCCTATCGCTCAACACGCGTCGCTGGACCAGGGTACTTCCTGCTTGGTGACGCGGCGGGGTTCGTAGACCCGATTTTTTCAATCGGTGTCGTTCTCGCGATGTATTCGGCGCACGCGGCTGCATGGTCGATCGACCGTAGCTTCAAAAACCCAGCGCGAACCGCAGAATATCAGGCGATTTTTTCGCAGCAGCTTCAAGCACGCCTGGAACTCAGTCGCGCCCTCGCACTGCCACGCTATGGACCCAACGCCGATGACGTGAACGCACAGGCGCAAGAAGCCGTTAAGTTTGCCAGTTCGGCATCCAAAGCCTTGATGAGCGCGGCTTCGACGTTGACCTCACGCTCGGCGAATTTCGAGGCCCTGAGTCACTAACGACGGGCAGTATCTAAAACACGTCGAAACCCCCGGCGACGTCGTTCCATTGCAGCAATCGTTTGCGACGCTCGCTGTGTTGGCGTGCGCGCTCAACCGGTGCCGACGGGGATAGCCATGGTCTCGAACGCGGCCATGAGGCTAATAGAAAAGGTAGCGTCAGGCTTCCGTTTCAGCGGCGATGTACGTGGACGTTTCCGGTATCCTGCTGGCTCTGAATCGCGTGTGCCAGGAAGCAGTGGATGTCTTGCCCAAATTCACTCGCGATGACCATTGGGCCCATTCGCTCACAATACAACGCGCCGCGACACGGCTAGCGTCGTATCAGTGGAGCATAGGTGCGGTAGGAGGGAGCAACGCGGGGCACCGTGAGCGCGTCGCCGATGAGCGCGAACGTCCGTAAACTTTCCTGGCAGCACGGTCCCTGCGTGAACAGTTCGACGAATCCTGCTTCCGTCAGTGCTCCCATCGTCGGGCGTGCCTTTGACGGCGCATACAGTGCGGCATAGAAGCCCCGTGATAGCTGATCGTGGCCATAGGCCAACCCGAGGCCGGTCGGTCCCCAGACCGCCGCCGCACCGCCCGTGGGAGATCCGCAGCAAACGCTCGTCGATGGTCATGCCGCTGAAGTTCGGCTGGAAGAACGCGCTCGTCAGACACGTCATCTCCAGCATGATTGGCAAGCGGGGCGCGTTGCGCAACGTATCGACATCATACAATCCCAGCAGCCACGACGGCGAGGCTTTGCGGTCGGTGACAGCCAGTTGGTAATAATGGGCGTGGCCGATATAGGTTGCGATGGCGACGCCCTCGGAGAGTGTCGCCATTACTTGCTCACGCGCACGCGTCCGCGTTCGGCTCGTGTCCCGGTTGGGAACTGGTCGCCGAATAGGGATCGTAGTAGACCCGTGCTGCTTCGATGCCCGTCGGTTGCTGCGCGACGGACCGTTCGGCGAACGCCGCGAAATCGCCAGCGCCGTCAGCGGTGCCCGTGGCCTCGCGATAGTTATCGGTGAAAAACAGCGCGCGGTTTTGCACGCGCGGATCGGGCGGCGCGGTTTCATAGGCTACAAGCTTGGCGACGACATCGCGTAGTTCGTCCGTCGAGGCGACGGGAACGCGTCCGATAGCAAGATCCGGCAATGGGTCGCTCAACGGATCGGTGCCGTCAAGCTGGCCGAAACATGATTCACAGGCGGTTTCACCCATCCACGGATCGACCATCGCGAGGTACGGCGGGATCAGATTCGGCTGGTGAAAGCCAAGATAATCATGGGGATCGGAGGTTCCATCTCCCACCAGTGTCGCCGCCGCTGGCGCGATCGTCCAATGCGCCACCGCGTATTGGAGAAACTGGCGAATGGCGTTGGGTGAGGCCGTGCCCCAGTTCCATGTATCGTAGATGCTTTGGAGATCGACGACCGCCACGCGTCGTCCCTGGGCGCGTCGAAGCGCAAGCAGCGGCGCGAGAGCGCCGTGGAACGGGGCGGGCGCGATGTAGATGCCTTCGACATCAAGCGGGCGGGTGAGATCGACGGCTTCGTGACGCCGCGTCGTTGGCGTCCACGTCGTTCCCGGGCCAGCCAGGAGGTAGCGTCGCGCCGATGGTCCGTCCTCGAAACTGGTCGCCTGACCCGTCGGGAGCACGAGGCGCCGTGGCGCATGCGGCTCGGTGATGTCGTACAAGGCGCGTGTCGTCGGCGTCGCGCTGAGTTGGTAGCGCCATCGTCCAGGGAGCCCATCAAAGAAGGCACCGCGGTTGCCAAAGTCTAGGCGAACCGGGGCGCGCCATTCGACAGTATCCAGGAGCATGCCGCTGTTCGACGCCGCCGGCGTGGCGCTCAGATGGATGGCGGGGTCGGTCGCGGGAATCGCGAGGGTGTGCACCTGATCGCCAGCGCCTTCCCAACGCACCTCGCGGGTGACCGAGCCGAGGTTCAGGGCGAGCACATGCTGTCCCCTGGTATAGCCCGCCACGGCAAGCGTCACCGTGGTCGTACCCGTCGCCAGGGGCAGCGTCGACGACAGGGGCACGCTGAATGGCGCGCTCGGCGTGCCCGCCACCACCCGCAGGTCCGCGCCAAACCAGTGATCGCCGTCATGTCCTGGCAAGGTCGAATCGTAGAGTTTCGTCCCGTGCCACGCGCCGGAGGCCAGCGCGGTCGAACGCACGGGCGCGTTGCCGAGTTGCGTTTCCCGTTGCGCCATCCGCAAACCTGGCGTCGCTTCGAGCGCGAGCCAGTAGGCATCGAACTGATTCCAGCGGTCGCCCGGTCGTGGAGCGACAAACGCGAGCCCCGTGCGTTGACCAAGAGCATCCCGCCGTTCTTCCAGCGCGATTTCTTGTCCGCGCCAACGCAGATGGAGATTCGCCACGGTGATCGTGGCAAGGTCCAGTCCGACCCGCGCGAGGCGTGGCGCGTCGAGCACCTGGAGGCCCTCGTGCTCGACCTCGATCACCCATGTCTGACGGGCCGCGTCTTTGTTGATGGGCGATGCCACGCCGAGGGGCGTGAATGGCGTCGCCTCCGGCAGCGCGCGTCCGTCAAAGAGTGTCGCCCCAGGCACAAACGCTTCGACTCTGGTCGCGGCGCGCGGACGGTCGCCTCCGAAGATCGGATGGAGCGCGAGTACGACGACGCGCGAACCGCGGATCATCCCATCGCGGAGAATGGTAATCGGGCGATCAGGCAGCGTGACGGCTGCCCTGGTGGCAAGATCGGCTCGTCCTGCTGGTGCCATACCGGGGGCCGGTCGCGGTGCCGCCGTGATTGTGCCATGCCAGGGTATGCTTTCGAGGCGGCTGATACGTACGTCTGGTATGCCCAGGGAACCGACGCGCAGCGCCACAAGTCTTGCTGGCATGGATGTCGCGCCGATCGTGACACGTTCCCATCCGGCCATCGTCGGTTGACCGTTCGCCGCCCGGTCTACGTTGCCCTGCCACGCGATCGAGACACCATCCGGCATGCCACTAATCGTGGCTTCCGATACGCCGGATGGTTTCGCTGTGTTCGCGTGTGCCGCCGGAACGAGGGTGCAAATAATTGCTACCAACAACCACGGCAGCCGCCATCTCATGAACGAACGCGCTGCCGTCGCGCAAGCGAGCGAAGGCGCAGACTCGCGAGGACCAGGGCAGCGCCGACCAATGCCAGGACCGTCTCCGTGCCGTGTTGCGAGCGTCCCGTCGCCGGCATCGCCGTTGTTCCCGGCGGTGGTTGCTGCCCATCCGTGGCTGCGGCATTATCATTCGCGCCACGCGGGGGCGCGTGCCGACCCGTCGTTCTCGGCGGTTGCCGGGCTGCCATCCGCCGCGGCATCGGCGTCGGCGTCGGCTGGCACGCTGCCAGGTGATACCGGCTCCGCGACAGGCGCAGGCGGTGATGGGAGCACGGGGGCAGACGCTTCGGGCGGGGTCACTTCTGCTGATGCGGTGGGCGTCATTTCTGGTGCGGTGGTCGGTTCGGCGGGCGGCACACCCTCATCTTGAGGCGGCGTCTCGGTCGAAGTCGGCGTCATGGTCGGGTCCGTCGATGGTTGCCCTCCGACGATCTGTACGCGCGATTCGGCGACATCGTTGCTGGGATCATTCGTCCCGCTGTCGGTTGAAAGCTGGGCAATATTTGGCACATCTGCTTCGCGGCCACTCGTGATTTGCGTCGTTACGTCGATGGTGATGACTTCGCCCGGCGCAACATCGCCGAGCGTCACGGTAATCTGGCGATCCGAGAACGTGGCCGTGCCGCGGGAAATGACGAATTGGATCAGGCTCAGATACGGCGGGAGTTGATCCACTACGACAACATTCTCGGCTGGGAGCGTGCCGACGTTGGTCACCGTGATGTGATATATGACCGTCTCGCCGATAGCGGCGACCGTCATGTCAGCGACTTTACTGACGACCGGGTCGGCTCTGCCTGGCTCGGAGGTCGGTTTGGGTCGGCTCGTCGCGGAAGGTTCCGGAGTGGCCGGAATGACCGTCGGCAGCGCAGTAGCGGTAGCCTCGGCGGTTTGCGTCACTTCGGGTGGCGCGCTCGTCTCCGTCGGTTCCTGTGTCGCGGGCGCGGGCGATGCCGTCGGTGAGGGCTCGGTCGTGCTCGGTCGGCTCCTGCGTACCGATGGCTCGGTTGTGCTGGTCGGCGACGGAGCTATGGTTGGCTCGGTTGTGTTGGTCGGCGACGGAGCCATAGTTGGCTCGGTTGTGTTGGTCGGCGGTATCGTCGGCGACGGCGCGACGGTTGGCTCGGTCGTGCTCGTGGGTATTGGTATCGTCGGTAGCCGTCGCGACCGGCACGGTAGGCGTCGCGGGCTCAGGCGACGGCGTGATAACAAAGGGCCTGGATTCCGCCGGATGACTGGCAGGTGTCGGCCATACAGCCGACACCGTGCTGATGAGGATAAAGAAGAACCCAAGGACCGCGCAAGCGCGCCTGACCAACCCGTTCATGCTTCTATTTCCTTCCTTCCTGGGATGCTGCGCACCCCAGGGTTCCTGTTGATACTTACCGGACGACGATTGGTAGGAATACACGATGCAGCGTTCACTACTGCGACCTCGATAAGGTCAGGATAGTTGACCAATGTACCGTCTTGCTCGATTTCTTGGAGCCAGTAAGTATAGCGCACGTTGGCGTCCACAGTGTTGTCGATGAATTCGTATGATGCGCCCGTGGTGCCGCGACCTTGACGCTCGATCAGTGGTGAAACGCGTGTCGCCGTCGCGCCCACTCCGTCCCGGCTTCGCAGAATGTAGAACCCGGCGGTGTTGAGTTCGGTGCCGGTTTCCCAACGTATCACAATGGCTCCACCGCGTGGGGTTCCATTGAAAGCGAGCAAGGTGATCGAGGTCGGATGCACCGAAATCCATGCATCGGCGCGATTGTTGGACGGCGTGGGATCGACGCCGTGCGTTCCATCGTCGGCGATTGTGGCGATATTGACAAGGCTGGTCACCGATGGGTCGAGCAGCGTGTCGATACGTACCGTAAAGGATACCGTGCCACTACCGTTTACCGGCAGTGTGCCGATGTTCAACCGACATACGTTCGGTCCATTCGTATGCGCCGAGCAACTCCACTGACCTGTGGGCGAGCCGGATACAAACGTTGTGTGCGCCGGAACCTGCTCTGTGATCACGACCCCCGTGGCAAGCCGTTCACCAATATTGCGGTATCGCAACGTATAGGTAATCAGCTGTCCTGCTTCAACCGCCGACTGATCGGCATCGTTTGTAATCATCAAATCAGGTCCATTCACAGGTGTCGATGTTGATGTCACTCCTGGCGTTGGCGTTGTCGTAAACGTCGGTGGTGGCGTAGCAATCGCCGTGCCAGTTGGCGTCGTTGTCGCCGTGTTTATCGGCGTTCGCGTGGCGCTGGCAGTGATGGTTGGCTCCGACGTCTCGGTTGCGGTCTGCGTCGGGCTCGCCGTTGGCAGCCGCGTTGGAGTCGCTGTGCTTGTCGGAACCTGTGTGTGCGTCGGCACGGTCGTAGCTGTAGCGGTAGGCACACGCGTCGCCGAAGCTGTCGGCGTCTGTGTTGGCGTCGGCATGGGCGTATTGGTCGCCGTCGCGTGGTACAGGCGTGTTGGTCGCCGTAGCGGTCGGTTCAGGCGTGTTGGTTGCCGTTGCTGTCGGGACAGGCGTATTGGTTGCCGTCGCTGTCGGGACAGGCGTGTTGGTCGCCGTCGCGGTCGGGACAGGCGTGTTGGTCGCCGTTGCCGTCGGGACAGGCGTGTTGGTGGCCGTTGCCGTCGGGACAGGCGTGTTGGTCGCCGTGGCCGTCGGGACAGGCGTGTTGGTCGCTGTCGCTGTCGGTACAGGCGTATTGGTTGCCGTCGGGGTCGGTGACTGGCGTGTCGGTCAGCCGTCGCTGTGGGCACGGCGTATCGGTCGCCGTGGCTGTCGGGTCGGCGTGTGGGTTGCCGTCGCGTCGGTCGGCGAGTCGTTGTCGGCGTCAGGTGTATCGGTCGCCGTGGCGTCAGGGTCGGCGTGTTCGTTGCCGTCGCTGTGGGCTCAGGTGTATCGGTCGCCGTCGGCTGTCGGGGTCGGCGTGTTGGTCGCCGTTGCCGTGGGCTCAGGCGTATCGGTCGCCGTCGGGCTGTCAGGGTCTGGCGTAGTTGGTCGCCGTCGCTGTCGGGCTCAGGTGTATCGGTTGCCGTCGGCGTCAGGGTTGGTCGTATTGGTCGCTGTCGCTGTCGGGACAGGCGTGTTGGTCGCCGTGTGCCGTTGGCATCGGGTGTATCGGTTGCCGTCGCTGTCGGTACAGGCGTGTTGGTCGCTGTGGCCGTCGGTACAGGCGTATTGGTCTGCCGTTGCTGTCGGGACAGGCGTGTTGGTCGCTGTTGCTGTCGGTACAGGCGTGTTGGTCGCCGTCGCCGTTGGGACAGGCGTATCGGTTGCCGTGGCTGTTGGGTACAGGCGTGTTGGTCGCTGTCGCTGTGGGCCAGGCGTGTCGGTTGCTGTGGCCGTTGGGACAGGCGTGTGGTCGCTGTCGGCCGTTGGCACCAGGTGTATTGGTCGCCGTGGCGTCAGGGTGGTGTACTGGTCGCCGTCGCTGTGGTACAGGCGTGTTGGTTGCCGTGGCCGTAGGCACGGTGTGTTGGTTGCCGTGGCTGTCGGGACAGGCGTGTTGGTTGCCGTTGGTGTCAGGCGTGTTGGTTGCTGTGGCCGTCGGGACAGGAGTGGTTGGTTAGTCGCTGTCGCCGTTGGGACAGGCGTGTTGGTCGCCGTTGCCGTGGGGACAGGTGTGTTGGTCGCGGTGGGTTCGGGTGCGGGGGCAAGACCGAAATTAACGGTTCGGCTTCCACTGCTCGGCATCGTGAACGGTACCGGATTCGTTCGCGTTACCGTGTAGCCGGAAGGACGCACCACTCGCACGCTATAATCGCCGCTCGGAACCGGACCGAATAGATAGGTTCCATCAGCGGTGGTGGTTGTCGAGGAGATCACCGAGCCGGCATCCAGAATTTCAACGATAACATTGGTTCCGCCCGTTTTCTCCTTGCCCCTGAATAGCATTTGTATCTCGATCGTCAAATACCGTTCCCGCAAGTGTGCGGACCTGGACGGTAACATCGTCGACGGTCGTGGCAAGCTCGTCAAAGGGCAGCGCGCTGATGCTAGCCGTGGCAGAAACCGGATTTTCGTACACGCCGCCCGGGACGTTGGCAGCAATGTTGGCGACAAAGACAATACGTAAGGTTGTCCCTCCATCGATCGTCCATGTGCCGAAGCTCGGCGCGGACGATCCGCTCGCCGGGTCCTGGGTGCTGGTGCGCGTGACCGCACCGTTCACTCCTGTAACCGATGTCGTGCGAGCGTAGGTGAACCCGGCAGGCAATACGTCGGTTACCACAACCGATGTTACCTGTGTTGCGAGCTGGTTCTCGACCGAGGAGCTCATACGTGGCTTGTGTACCAGTCGCGGAATTGGTGACAAGCGGCGTCGTCGTTCGCACGCTGACATTGAGCGAGCCGACGTTGGTCGTCGTGGTATTGGATGAAGTGCTCGAAACTTCAGCACTGCGGATGGTCGCCGTATTGGCATACGTGCCTCGGCCACTCGGTCGTACACGCACCGTACGCTGGCCACTCTGACCGGACTGAGCGTTCCGATCTCCCATGTGACGGTGTTACTGAGAGTGGTACACGCGCCGGAGCAGCCGACATAACTGAGGCCCGTCGGCAACACATCCTGTATGATCGTCGCGGTGCTATTCGCCGTGCCGTTGTTGGCGTATACCAGCGTGTATTCAAACGTCGGCAGCACCTGTGCTCCTGAGGCGGCACTGACCGCGGTATTCAGGGTGAAGGAATTGCCGGTCCGCCCCGTGACGGTCGCCACTGTGCTATTGACCACGACGACATCGCCGATCAAGATGCGCGTAGGGTCCGCGACGGTGATCGTGGTGCCGGAGGCCGCCGCGGATAGCGTCGTGACCGGGTAGGGCACCGAAGATGGCGCTTGTTTGCGAATCTGCAAGTTTGGCGCGGCCACGGCAGTGATCGAGGCGGCGGCAGTCTTTGTGGCCGCGTTTGCCGCGCTCACCACTGCAGTAGCTCCCGATCGTGGTCGTGCCAGAGGGCAAGTATCGCCGCCGTCGTCACCACATAGGTCAACGTGCGTGACGCGCCCGCCGCGAGTGTTCCCAGGTCAAAGGTTAGTCGATTGCCGACGGCGTCGAACCCACCCCGGTCGCTGTCCAGACTATCGGTCTGGGACACGTTTTGCACGGTAATCGTGCCAGGCTGAAACGCAGTATAACTCGGGATCGGGTCATTAACCATGACCGAGGTCGCGTCGCTTGCGCCCACATTCCTAACGACCACGGTATATGCGACGGCCTGGCTGGCGCCGAGCGGTCCGGTCGCGGGCGTGCTCGTCTTGGTGATTGCCAGGTTGGGATTCGCGCTGATCGCCACGGTTGCAGTGTTACTGGTTCGCGTGCCGGTGGTCGCGTCATCGCTGACGGTTGCGCTATTGTTGCGCGTGGTCACGCCGTCGGGTACTCCGGTGGCGGCCACCCGCATTTGGAAGCTGATGTTCGTCGTCGCTCCTACGGCAAGCGAGCCTACCGTATAGCTCAACGTTCCACTGCTCACTCCATCGCTGATCGTTACGCCGTCGCGCTTCGTGCTCCCGGTCACATAGGTGAAATAGGCCGTGGTCGGCAGCACATCGCTGACGGTCACGCCCGCCGCCGCCGCATCGCCGGTGTTTTGCACGCGCAGATTGAACGTGACCGTATCGCCCGGTATTAGCAGGGTTTTGTCGGCGCTCTTGCTGATCGACACCTGAGGACGCAACAGCGCCGTTGTCGCGGAGGCCGACACGTCCTGTATCTGCGACGACCGCAAGATCACCGTGTCGCGGAGCGTTTTGATGGTTGGTGCTGTTGATGTCTGGACCACGGCGTTGATGACAAGCGTTCCCGATCCGCCGCCTGCTACGGTGCCGGACGCGGCTCCCGTCGATGTCGCGGCGAACGTAAGCTGTTGGCCCGATGTCGCAGTCGGCGAGACGGTCGTCCCGTTGATCGTCGCGCTGCTAAACGTGACGCCATCCGGCAAGGTGTTAATCAGCGTCGCGCTGGTCATGCTTGCCTGTCCGGTGTTGGCGAACGGGATGGTGTACTGCAATGTCCCGCCGGGCGCGACGGACAGCTTATCGACACGTGCGTCAAGCACGGGCGAGGGCGGCGGCGCGACACAGAACGTAGCTCTGGCTCGGGCTGCCGGTCGCGTCATATAGGATCGACCAGGGATTGTTTGATGTTCCCTGGAATACCCAGAGCAGACGGTGGCCGGACGTCAGCGTTCCCGACGCTGCGATGCTAAACGTGTTGATCGCGTTGATCTGTTGCTGGCCAGTTGTTTCTATATGAGGCAGTGCCTAGCTGGGTTTTGGTCCCCGCTACCGGATCATAATCATACACCAACGCATCGATGTTCAGTGGGCTGGAACCCTTGGATATATACAGGCTGATATCGATATTGCCCGAGAAATTCGTGGTGGCACTATTGATCGGGTGCTGGTAAAAACGTGCGACTTCGCCGGTCGCGCTGGCGGCAACGCTGATTGTCGTCGCGGTCGTGCCGGTAGCGGCGGTCTTTGTCGCTGTATTGCGCGAGCCACCGTCCGTTCCCGCGCCAACCGCAGCCTGCGTGGCATGGAAATAATAAGTCGTGCAGCTTTGCGTGCCCTGTGTGACTCCGATGCTCGCGGTGGCGTTGATCGGATTCGTTTGGTTCGAGTCGATGGTAGCTGTGACTGTCGTCGGGTTCGCGCCCGTGTATGGACTGGTAGCTCGCAGCGTGAGTTGCACCGAGCCGGTCGCTCCAGCAGCCATGCTGCCAACGTTCCACTGCACAACCCCATTGGTGTTGGTGCCGCTCGCTGTCGCAGATACAAAAGTCCAACCGGACGGGACAGGCTCTGTTAGCACGACACTGCTGGCGGTTGCCGCGCCAATGTTGGCATAGTCGATCGTCAGCACGGTGGTATTTCCCGCCGCTACCTGGACGGGGTTCGGCGCTTGTTGCAGGACCAATTCGGCCACCCCACTGATGTAGACCGACGTGCTGGCGCTGGCAGGACTTGTCTGATCAGAGGTTAGCGTCACGGTCGTTCCCACGGGATTCGAGCCAATGAAGTCGGTATCCACGGTAGCGGTATAGGTGAGTGTGAATGGCCCGTCCCCGGCCGCGATAGAGCCGACAGGCCAGCTGATTGCTCGTGTCGCGCTGGTATAGGTCGCTCCTGGCGCAGAAACAAAGGTCAATCCGCTGGGCAAAGGGACGCTTACGACGGCGTTTGTCACGGAAACCATGGCATCGTTCGCGTAGGTGACGGTGTAGACGATGTTCTCGCCCGGCATGCGTGATGTCACGTTGGCGGTTTGTCCGATGGTAAGCCGGGGCGCCCCGACGCCGACTTCCACATTGGCGTTATCGAGTGTGCCGCGCTTGTGGTCGCACTCGCGACATTCGAATATGTGCCAATCGTGGTCGGTGCGGACGCCCGAAATACCAGGGTGCGGGACGATGCCGCGGGCACCGACAGGTTCGGAAACGTCCAAGTCAGCGTACCTGCCGCCCCGGCCGTAGGCGTGGAGCTTGGCGTCCCGAGGGTACCGCTGGCACTTGTGCTGGTATAGGAGAAGCCCGGCGGAAGCCGATCTTGGACACTACTGACGGTCATAGCGGTGGAGCGGTGGTTGTTCACCGTGATTGTGAAATCGACAGGCTGGCCGGCCGTCGTGTTGGTTGGGTTCGCGGATTTGCTAACCGAGGGCGGCGGCGTGCCACAGCTGTTGTTAAGTTTCGCCGTCACAAGCCCTGGAATTGGCGACGGATTCGCATAGTTTGGTGGCGTCGCTCCGAGATCGGCTGCAACCTGGGCGGTAGTGAGATAGCTGGCAGTCGTATTGCCTTCGGCATCGGTCGCGCGCGCGCCCACGAGATACTGACCGCGTGGCAGGCCGCTCGTGTTCCAAGTCGCCGTCCATCTTCCCACCGGATCGTTGGTTGTGGCAGCGTTTGCCGCGAATACCCAGCTTTGACCATCGTCGGCCAGGCCATTGGCATTCGTATCGGCGTAGCTCCAAAAGCTCACCGATGCGACCGATGTTGTGCCGTCGGTCTTCAAAGATCGTTGACCTGAGCCGTCAAGCTGGTCCCGGATGGACCGCACGCGCCAGTCGTCACGGACGCGATGATCGGTTGCATGACGGTGCCGCCACTAGCGGTGACGAAATCTCCGCCGGGCATGGGGCTATTGACGGTGCCGCTAAACGCACCTTTTAGAACAACGTCCTTTTGCAGGGGATTGTTCAGGCTGTTCGCGGTCGTGAAGCCAAACGAAAGCGGCGTTGTTGGCGTGACGTGGGGACCGCCGTGGGCGGTGGCGTCCAGCATCGCCAGCGGTATCTGATAGTCGATCAGGTATTCAGTACATCCCCCAGATGTATCGAATCACTTTGCTTGCTCGCGTCGTGCCATAATCCCACACTGTCTCGTCGTTGCCGTTGGGCCAGTTTGCGTCGGGCTGGTTTGTGCTATGAAAGTTCAACAATCGGTTGGTCGTGGCATCGATGAATGCGGTAGGATTATGTTGGAGGAGCTTGATATTCGGGTTGGCGGAATAATCGACGGCCTGACTCGGATCGTTGCTATAAATGCTTTCAATCGTATCAATCGGGGTGGACGGACTGCCCGCTCGATCCCTGCAGGCGGACGGCGAACTCACGGTAACCATCGCCGTCGGTATCAAACAGAATCGTCCATTGCGCCGACTTCCACGGGTCGGTGCTCGAGTAGGATCCAGCGCTGGGGCCAGTCGCATACGTGTTGGCGATTTGTTCGACGCGCCAACGAAAAAGAACACCGATTTCGAGGGATCGACGGCGTAATAAACGCTAGGCTTGGTAATATCCGTACAGCCGGAGCTGACGTTGACGAAATTCTGTGGGGATGTACCACCGTTCGACGGATCGGCATCGCGCTGGTCGGCGGTGTCAGTGCCCGCGCGGGTATACGATAACCAGGATTGTTCAACCGGCCAGGTACTAGGTAGGTAATGGACCGCGCCACTGACGGTACCAGTCCACATGGGAGGAAATGGATCGGCCTTGGCGACCGGCGTTCCCGAAGAGCCGCCGAGCCATCCGAGCAGAAGCGCGAGCACCAAAGTCAATCGAACGAAAGGGCGTCGTTTACCTACCATGTATACCATCCTTAACACAAGACACGACAGTTGGGTAGTTGATAATGGGCGATGTGGGTGACATACCTGTGCCGTCGCTAACGGTACCATGCCGCAAAGGATACGTTTGGGTACTGGGGTCCTGCCTACCCCGCGTTCAGAGTGTCGTCATCTACTAGAGGTACTATATTCCGCTGGGACGTCTACCAGAGCACCACGCTATGGCTTGGCAGGGTTAGGGTGCCGTGTTGCGATTGGGGAGGAGGGGGGGGGGTGCCTGAGCTGAGTGCAGTGTGCCCCGTCAGAGACGCGATCGCATCGAGAGGTATGTAGGAGTTAGCCGGGGGGGGGGGGGGGGGGAGGTGTATGCCGCAGTTTCATGAGCGTTCGTCCCATCCGCCGGAGAAACGTGTCCTGTTTCAGGCGGTAACCAACGATCAGGAATCAGCAGACATGGTGAGAATCGTGCAACGGGGGGAAGAGTAGGGGGGGGGAGGAGAGGGAGGAGCGTGATCTCCTCCCCGTGCTGTGAAGCACCGGTTGGAGCTGAGTTGCATCGACTGACCGAGGGAAGGAAAAAAGGAAGAGGGTGTATCTGCTGTGCAACAGAGATGAGCAAGTTCACGCAGTTCGATCGATTGCACCCAGCATGTCACCAACAGGGGGAAGTTGATTTGTGGCTGTGGTAGATGCGAGCGGTATTCTATCGAGAAGCTTTATCCTGGAATCCGAACGTTTGCATCCCACAGCGAGATGTTCGCCGAATGTCCGGTGGATGTCGTCTGTGTCTCAACCTTTGCCCCCTCACATCATCCAGTCACGCTTGATGCCCTGCAGTTACCGTTAAGGGTATTCTCGTCGAAAAGCCACTCGGCGATACACATGCCGCTGGACATGACATCCTCGCTGAAATCCGTGTGAGAAACCTCCCCATGGTGGTTCCCCACGGTCTCTTGGTTGCTCCTTACGGAAGGGAGATCCTTCAGCGTGTACATAATGGAGAGATCGGTGATCTTGGCCTGGTCGAGATCGAATGTGACAAATGGGATATTCTCAATGCCGGTATTCACTGGCTAAACTTCTTTGTCGTTCTGACCGGCAATGCGCCGCTCGCGAACGTCATCGCACAATGTGATACCTCGACTCGCACCTATCGGGATGGCCTCCAGGTCGAAACGCTCGCCCTCACCTATGCTCAAACCAAGACAGGTGTACGTGTCGTGATGCAAACTGGCGACTATGTTGATATCGCGCATCAGGGGAAAGATTTCCTGTTTCGCCTGGGAGGTTCCACCGGAACGATTGAGTTTTGGGGATGGAAAGTGCCTACCGCATCGTCAATGGACAAAACCCCACCGGTACACTTGTTCAGGTACCCCGCACAAGACTAAGCCACCAGGTACATCTGGAAAACCTTGCCGAACAGATAGACCGTGGTGTTCCTGGGATTATACCGTCGCAGAGAGCAGCCCTACAGGCACTCGAACTTTGCGAAGGTGCCTATCTGTTCTATCGACATCGCAGCCTCGTCACTTTCCCACTAGATCAATTCCAGGCTCCGCAGGCCAATGAGTGGGACCCAGGCAAACCATATGAGGGAGTTGGCGGCGGACGGGACGGGGCGCACGTTGCCTGTAGCATGACATTCGAGAATCAGTAATGACCACTGCGTTGCACCAGTGTGAGTGGCATAGCGAAGAATCGGTTCTTCGCTATACCACGGACTGATAAAGGGGTCGAACATGGTGAAATCCTTGGTCAGATCGCCAGTTGCACCAAGACACAATTGAGTGTAAGATAGCTTATGAGAATGGTACTTCTCAAAAGCTATCTGCCAGGATAACATAATGTATGACGAATAATGATCTCGCCCCGACAGACATGGCATCCCTTGCATCGCTGTCGTCGGTTGACCAACATCCTGTCGCAGTGTATCTCGCGAGTCTTGCTCCGGGAATCGGCGCACGATGCGCAACGCCTCTGGCGATTATCGCAGAACTGGCGTCGGACGGCACCCGTACCGCTAAAACCTCACGTTTCCCTGGGTTGCATTGCGCTACCAGCACACGGCGGCGATACGTGCGGCACTGCGGGAACGCTATGCACCGACGACGGCGAACAAGATGCTTGTAGCACTGCGGCGTGTATTGAAGGAAGCGCAACGGCTGGGACAACTGTCCAACGATGAATATGCCGCAGCAGTCGACTATAAGCCTGTTTCCGGCGATGGGCCAATGGCGGCCGCTGGACGTGCACTCGCAGGTGGTGAGCTACGTGCGCTCTTGGATGCCTGTGCGGAAGATCAAGGTCCGAGCGGAGTACGCGACGCTGCCCTGATCGCCATCGCCTATGCCTGTGGCTTACGACGTGCCAAAATCGTCGCACTCGATATCGCCAGTTACGACCATATAACTGGGAGCCTGACAATTCATGGCAAAAACGACAACGGCAAGGTGCGTATCGTCCCACTCGAACAGGGAGCCACTCAGGCTCTCCAGGCATGGCTGCAGGTTCGTGGCGTGACCACTTGCCCACTCTTTGTCCGCATCCGACGTGGCGGGAACATAGGAAAGGAACGTCTAACCGATCAGGCGATCTACCATATTGAGTCGACGCGGGCGAAAGAAGCCGGTGTCGCGCACTTCTCACCACATGACATTCGCCGCACCTTCGCGGGTGACCTCCTCGATGCAGGTGTTGATATCTCGACGGTCCAGGCACTGATGGACATGCAAATACGAATACGACCGCGCGGTACGATCGGCGTGGTGAGTGTGCGCCAGCCAGCCGCCACAAGTCTGCTTAATGTGCCATACCGGAAAAAATAACAGAACCATTCATTATGTCATCTCCAAATAATCGACACGTCGATCAGCATTCCGGACTTACAGTGCTCTGTCTACCGATGCGAAGGCGGCTTGCACTATATCTTCAGTTCCAATGCCGTAATGGCTATACAGGTTGGCGCGCGTGCCAGATTGGCCCCACGTATTCACACCCAACGCCGTAACCCGTGCGCCGTACACTCCGCCAAGCCACGAGAGTGCATGGGATGCTGCGTCATGCACTGTGATGATCGGCGCCTGGCGTTCGGCGCGTGGGAGCAGCCAATCTAACGATGTATCCGGGTGGGGTGGAGCCGCTTGCCCAATCGGGCGCAGCGCCTGCCACGCTTCAAACAACCGGCGCGGGCTCGTCACATGGAGGACGTTGGCACCGACCCCTTCACTGTGAAGGTAGCGTGCAGCTGCCACTGCCTCCGGAAGCATCGCGCCGACTGCCGCAATCTGCACCACATGCGCAGCGCCGTCCTCAACATCGGCATCACGCCAGTCAATCAGTCGATAGCCGCCCGCGAGCACCTGCCGCCGCAGCTCAACCTCACCCAGTCGCTCCAGGGCAGGCGTCATTAACCCTGATCAATCGGCTTGGTTGACAGACGCAGATACGTCGAGCGACCGTGCACTCGGTCGCAGCATTCGCGCAGCCCTTCCAGCAATATCCATTCGACCTCTACGTGCAAAACAGGGTTCATAGGCGTGCACTCCAGGCAACTCAATGCCGAGCGATGGGGTCACGGTGGATTGGTGCGCTCCACCTTCAGGTGCGAGCGTGATGCCGGACGGCGTACCTGCGATGATAAATTTCGCGCCGGAGTACACTCCATAAATGAACGCATCCAGGCCCCGACACAAACGGATCGTACACTGTACCTATCGGCAGGAGGTGCTGTCCGCACAGTTCGGCGGACTCGCTAAGCCAAGCATCCCCAACAGCGATAAACAAGTTCATCTCAGGAGATGCCAAGCTCAATATGCTGCCCATGCGGTCCCCACGTTCCCAGCGTAGCAGCCGTTGTGTTCCGGCCTCATAATCGGTCTCGGCTGCGGCGAACACGCCGGTCGGAAACGGTATCCAGCCCGCCAGGTTTGTGGAAACCGCCACATCGGGCGAGCTTGTCACCAGGCGCGGTCGAGCTTCTGGCCGATCGGCGAGTGCAGTCAGAACCCGACCGAATGCCTCCTGGGTACTCGTCACCTCAGGAAATGCGAGGCCAAGATGTTGAGGGATCGCGCTCGCCGGAAGTACACTAGGCTGCACAGAAGTAGGCGAATACAAGCGTTTGGCGGCCAGCGCGCACAACTGCCCTCCGGGCGACGTTGAGCCGAGCGAATCCCACTCGTTGTCTGCGGCAACGCCCAGATCGTCGTAAGGTGTCCATCTGCTCATTCGTCAACAGCATCGAATGATTGAGGGGATTCCCAGCGATGGGCAAGCCCCAACCCTTGATCGTGTAGGCGAAGAGCACGGTTGGTCGCTCTTGCTCGGTATTCGCACGGCTAAACGGCCAGCAGTTCTTCTAAATCGTGACCGCCCAAATTGGCGAGCGTCGCCGGCAATTCCTCATCGGGAACGCCATGAATAATAGCAGCAATCGCGGCACTCTCGCCGCCGTCGTGCTGAATCAAGCGGCCACGTAGCTCAGCGCCTGGAAGGCGAATAAGTGCCTGATATTCCCTCGTTACTCTTCATCGTATCGATGCGCTCGCGTAGCACCAGAGCCACCGGTTTTGCGCAAAGAGCGTTTGCAGCTTTCGGCCGTACTTCGCTTCCAGCACCTGCCAGTTATTCTCGGTAAAGATGCGCTTGAGACGGGCCGCGCCCCCGCACCCCAGGGATCACCACGGTCGAGGCTTTGGCGGTTAAGATCTACGATCCAGAGCAGATCGCCAAGCCCACTTAGCGCCTCATCGAGGATCGCTTCCCAGACGCTGCCTTCGTCCAGTTCGGCGTCACCGATGATCGCAATGAACCGGCGTGAGGTGACATGATCGAAGTGACTGGCAGCGTAGCGATGTGCGACGGCGGCAAAGGCCGGCGCGATCGCGCCGAGCCCAACCGAGCCGGTCGAGAAATCAACGTTGTTGGTGTCTTTCGCCGCGACTAGGATAGGCTTGGAGACCGCCGTATGAGCGCAGCGTCGTGAGGTACTCGCGCGGCAGTTGGCCCATCAGGTACTGGATGGCGTGAAACACCGGCGAGGCATGCGGCTTGATGGCAACACGATCGCCGTTCGCAGGAAGTGGAAGCAATAAAAGCGCGGTCAGGATCGAAACGACCGATGCTGACGACGCCTGATGCCCACCGACTTTGGTACCGTCGTAATTGGGCCGTACATGGTTGGCGTGGTGAATGATACGTGTGGCGAGCCAAAGCACACGCTGTTGGACCTCATCGAGCGCGGCCAGCAACGGGCGTAACGGGTCGTGTTGCAGCCACGTCGTGTTCACAATCTGCGGCTCCTGGTCGAACGTACGATCTGCAGTAGTCATGTTAAAAGGCCCCACGAGCGAACTGGTTCCGTGTATCTCTCGAATCACGGCGCACGAAAACGTGAAACAGGCAATTACGCCAAGAACGGCGATGCGAGCCGTCTCCTTTGTTCTTGCCAGCTGGACAACGAGCCTACCGTAGACCGACGATTGGCCGAACCGTCCAGGTGTTACGGCACTATCATGCCACGGCCGACGATTTTGCGCTACTCAGCGTCATCGATTGCTGTATTGATGTCATCGAGCTTGTATGCTGGCCATGCAAATGGATCTCGCCGATCTATGCTCGCACGCAAACAACCGGACAAATACTCAATGAAGATGCGTCCTGGAAGAGAACGAGATCGAAGATCAGATCACACGAGACCGGCATCACGGGCACGGATGATGGCCTGTGCACGATCGTTGAGCTGGAGCTTATTGAGGATGTTACTGACATGGTTGCGCACGGTCTTGAGGCTGAGTACCAGGCGTGTGGCGATAGCTGTGTTGTTCAATCCCTGGCCGATCAGCGTCAGTACCTCGCGTTCACGATTCGTCAGTTCTGGGAAAAGCTGTGGTTGTACGGTTGGCCGCACCGCACTGAAGAACTGCATGATACGTTGTGCGATAGCCGGGCTGAAAATGGCCTCGCCCCGGTTCACGGCGGTTACCGCTCGATCAGGTCGTCAATGTGGGCGTCCTTTAGCAGGTACCCGCGCGCTCCGGCGCGCAGCGCGGCGAAGACTGAGTCATCGTCGTCGAACATCGTCACGATCAGCACGCCAATATGCGGACTGGTATGAAGAATAGCCCTGGTGGCGTCGATCCCATTCATACCCGGCATCTTGATGTCCATCAGGATCATATCAGGCTGTAGGATATCTGCCTGTGCCACAGCCTCGTTGCCTGTGGCAGCTTCCCCGACGACTTCCGCCTCGGGCATTGCTTCGAGCATTGCGCGCACGCCTTCACGATAGAAACTATGGTCGTCGACGATCAGGATACGAATGCGTTCAGCCACTACCCTGCTCCTGCATCTTGCACCGGTAAGCACGCGAAAACTCGTGTGCCATGACTCGGCTGAGCCTCCACAACGCAGGTTCCGCCAAGTTCCTCGGCACGCTCACACATCGCGTGCAGTCCAACGCCACGTCGGACACCAGCAGCGAGCCCGCAGCCATCGTCGCGTATTTCCATCGAATACGGCGCGGTGCCAGTAGCGACACCCACCGCGCTCAGTACGCTCACACGGATGACACAGTGCTCGGCTTCGGCATGGCGGACCACATTGGTGAGTGCCTCAGTAACGATCCGGTACGCTGCGACCTCAACCGCTGCAGATAGCGGCGGCATTTGGTCTGGTGCTTCGATGATGATGTCGAGAGATGATCCTGCGATGCGCGTCCCTTCCTCGCGGATCGCTCCAAGCAGACCGTACTGATCTAACACTGGCGGACGTAGCTCATACACGAGACGACGGACATCGGCAATGGTGGAGCGGATCTGTTCCTCCAGTTGGCGTAACAGGACAACGCTGCGTTCTGGATTGTTGGGGACAAGCATTGTTGCGAGACTGATACGTTGAACGATACCAGCTAGAGTTGGACCAAGTCCATCATGGAGGTCGCGCCGGAGTCGCCGTCGCTCCTCCTCACGGGCGGAAACGAGCCGCTCGCGCGAGCGCCGCAGGTCTGTCGTTAAGCGCACAGCATAGACAGATGTCCCGGCCTGTCGCGCCAGCTCATCGAGTACACCCTGGTCGGATGCGCTGAAACGTGCCTCGCCGACACGTGGGGCGAGCAGTAACTGTCCGACCTCCTCGCCCTGGTATAGCAATGGAACTGTGTGGTACGGCGCATTTTGGATATGGGGCAGGGCAGATGCAACGGGCGTATGCTCGGAGAGTCGGTTCTGAAACTCCGCAAGTATGCGTGGCTCGCTCCCTGCGGATCCGTTCTGTGCACCAAGACCAACGCTTTGAATAGCCACATATGGTAGCTTGAGCGCCGTCGCCACGGTCTCGACGATGGTGGGCAAGACGGCAGCGGGGTCAAGGGTCGCATGCAGTCGCTGCCCGAGCCTCGTGAGCACGGCGTAGGGTTCGTCGCGCTCACCATAGAACAGCCGATTTACCGCACGCTGGACATGCTCGCGCAGCGGTTGGAACAACACTGCGACAATACCGGTGGCAATCAGTGAGGGATGTAAACGCTCCGGGGCTTGCAGCAACGCGCCGAGATAGCCGACAATCCCAATATACGCACTGATCACGAACGCTGTCATAGCGCCGTAGACCAGCGCACGATTCAGAATGATGTTGAGATCGAACAAGCGATAGCGCAAAATCGCATTCGCAAAACCCAATGCTGCAAGTGTCATTCCTGCTCCGAACAGGAGCACAGCGAACCATTCCGGTATTGCGGGGATGATCCCTAGGCCACTTAAATTGATCGGAAGAAAGAGCAGCACCAATGCACCCAGGCCACTTGCTGCCCAGCGTACCTGTGCTCGGCCGACCGTATCATGCACGGCGAAGAAGGACTGAGTGAGTGTTGCCAGACTGAGTACGCAAAAGACCAGTACGGCGACCCAGCCAATTTCTGCGTATGCACCAAAGACTGCGAGGATCACCGGAAGGATCCCATAGATCACGGCGACCGATACGAACGGCCAGCGCCGCAAGGGTCCATGCGACTGAGGGATGCTCATGGTAAGCAACAATAGGCTGGGCAACATAACCGTAGCGAAGATCCAATTCGAGAAAAAGGTGGCGAAGAGATAGAGTGTAGGTTGGAGCAACTCCGGTATACCCCAATCAATCATGGCTGAACTTATATCCGTCGACACCAGGCAGATGCTGAGAAGCAACAGGGCACGTGCGGCTACGTCACGTGGACGCCGGAGGAACACGAACCAACCAATTGCCGCGAGAACCACAGCAGCATAGAGCTCACCCGGCGCAAGGATAAGCGGCAAGATCGTAGCGAGCGGCCAGTGGGAAAGTTTGACATCGACCGAGACCGGGAGTCCATTCCGTTCGACGATGTACTGCACCACGCTGTCGGCGCGCCATTGTTGTAGTGGGTCCACATGCAACGAATGAGCGTCGGCAATCAGGCGCTCAAAACTGCGCCCTTGGACCGCAAGCAGCCTGTCGCCCACGTGAAGCGGCGAGGATTCGTCGAGCAAATGAGCCGTGAATATGGGCCGGTCCTGATCAGGACCGCCAACTGTGCCCCCGGTAAACGCCCAGCCATCGGTGGGTAAACTGAGGCGGTAGGCTTTCTGCATGACGCTGCCAATGACCAACAGCAGCGCGAAAGCGAGTACGATCCAACTGACGCGATCAAACGCCGCGATAGGGCTGAGATGGTATCGTTGCTCGCGTAGTGATTGAGGTCGTGGTAGTGCATGCAAGTCCATGGTTTATCTCGTCAAGAGTCACAGCCAAGGCAACCTGCTAGCTTTGGCCTCCAGGCTACACGTACGCACCGCGAGACCAATAGCAGAATACGAAACGACATCATACTATATAAACGTGTCTTCACATCCAACGCTTTGTCGCGCGTCAGGGCATAGAGATGCCGTATGCGACGAATCTTACATGCCCTGACGCAGGCAGGTGACCCCACTGGCGATCGTTGTTGGACATCGGAGATTCGTTCTCCTAGCGTGCTCGATGCATATCGTGCGTGTTGCTAGCACACAGTCGAGAGAAGATCTGCGACATATTTATCGCACCGGGCTGGATCGAAATTGTTCGACCCTGGTTGTGTTGGCACGCATGGCGAGGCCGAGCAACGCCCAAACACAGACCCCACCCAGCGATTGCCCAGGGGTTAGGTTCGTCAGAGATGATGATGAATGGAAACATGGCTAGGAATGGGTAGAGACCGCAAAGGAGCGGCGCGATCCACGTCCAACCGTTCCAGTGCTGCCGTACGCAGGACTGCGATACTCACGAGGAGCATACCGAACGCTGTGAGCACGGCAGCCACAGGTAGCAATGGCGAGTCATCGTTGCCGGAGACGAGCGCCTGGAGTTCGGCTACAACGAACGTCACGCCGGCCTAGTAGTGCTATCGACAGCGCCACCTTTGGCAAACCAGCCATTGCCCGCCGCGCCTGACCAATGTCAGCCCGAGCATGCCAATCAGGAGCATAACCTGGGCAGCTACGAGAACAATTTCCACAATGAAATAAGCGGAGAACCGACGGTCACTCCCGCCAACAGCGCCAGCGTAATGACCCACAGTATGCCGCCAATCAAACAGATCATCCCAGCAAACCTAATGCGACCTTCCACCATAACCTCCTGCCTTTCAATCATGAAGAACCAGTACAGCGTTGCAGCTTATCTCGAATAGCGTTGCTTTCGTCGCCCATCACGCTGCCCGACTAGTGTGGCTTCAGCATAGGCTCGTTGATTCCCGCTGTCGTGAGGCAGGTGTCCCGAGTATGCCGGGACGATGTTCCCGGGGTGTCGGGAAGGGGTGCGGTAACGGATAATTGATCTGCTCCCAGTAATGAGGCGCTTGTGCAAATTCCGCGTTCGTGAGCAGACCTCCCAAAATGTCGGCCATCCACGACACAATACCAGCGTTGTCGAGGCGATAATAGCTTCGAGCATTTCTTCGCCATCTGTCACCCCTGGCAATCTCATCCTTGATCACGGAAGTTGCGCAGGCCCCTCATACTTGGGGTAGGTCAGATTCCGTAAGGGAGCGCACCCCGTTGTGTTCAACTGCCGCGCATTGACGCGCATGTTCATTATCGCATCAAGGGATACCTTCTATGAAAGCACTGGTATACACCCGCTACGGCTCGCCGGATGTTCTTCGGCTCACGGACGTCGAAAAACCAACGCCCAGGGACAACGAAGTTCTGATCGACGTTCATGCGGCATCCTTGAACGCGGCTGACGGGCATTACCTGAGAGGCACCCCACTGGTGTTTCGCCTGAACTGCGGCCCGCTCAGACCAAAAAACACCTTGCTTGGCGCTGATGTCGCGGGGCGGGTCGAGGCTGTCTCTAACAACGTCACGCTGTTTCAGCCAGGTGATGCGGTCTTTGGAGACCTGTCTATCTCCGGCAGAGGCACGCTTGCCGAGTATGTCTGTGCCAGCGAGGATGCAGTGGTCTTGAAACCGACCACGACGACATTCGAGGCTGCGGCAGCCGTGCCGCTAGCGGCAGTTACCGCCTTACAAGGACTTCGCACCCAGGGACAGATTCAGTCAGGGCAAAAGGTCTTGATCAATGGTGCATCCGGTGGCGTGGGCACGTTTGCGGTGCAGATCGCCAGATCGTTCGGTGCTGAAGTCACCGCCGTGTGTAGCACACGGAACGTAGACATGGTGCGCTCGATTGGTGCCGACCACGTCATCGACTACACGCAGGAAGATTTCACCACCAGTGGACAGCAGTATGACTTGATTCTTGCCGCGAACGGCTATCATCCCATTTCCGCGTACAAGCGTGCATTGAGGCCGACGGGAAGGTACGTGATGACGGGAGGTTCCATGGCTCAAATTGGCCAGGCGATGCTGCTGGGACCGTGGATATCTATGGTTGGGAGCAAGAAAATGGGCGGCATCGTAGCGCAGCCGAACATCACAGACCTTGCTTTTATCCGTGACCTGCTTGAAGCTGGGACGGTAACGCCGGTGATCGATCGCTGGTATGCGTTGGATGAGGTGGCTGAAGCGTTCCGATATTTTGAAGAAGGTCACGCCCAAGGAAAAGTCGTCATCACTGTGTGAAAGGGGCGAACACGCGGCATGAGCCGTCGGCGTTCAGCCTGTGGCGCGGACGCTCATGGGGACTGGCATCGTAGCGAACGCTTCATGCGCGCGTGCCCTCGTCTGCTGTTTTCACGGTTGCCGTTGTCGGCGTTAAGCCGACGTACGCTCGGTCCGCTCCCGCCGGTTTTGGAAAAACCACGCTCCTGGGCGGATGGCTCACCACATGCGACCGACCGCATGGCGTTCGCTGGACGCCGGGGGAGCGATCTCATGCGCTTTCTGTCCTACCTTGTGGCCGACAGACCATCGAGCCAACTCTGGCATCAGGGGCACGACAGCTTTACCACGACATTCAGTTCTCTTTGCTCACGGACGACTCGGGCTCGTGATACAAGCAATGGTCAGGTCGGGGATATCCGCATCGAACGGAAAGCATGGCCGATCGATGTGCTGGTACGGCAGACCACGTGTATCCGCTGGTGTTGGGCCTGGCGTGTCGACGATGTAGGAAGCGGTTGCAATGTCGCGGTAGGCAAATCGGTAATTCATTGGGTTCTTGACACCGACAAACTTCGCTCCCCGAACATTCATCCCCAGCGCTCTATATTGCTCGTCAGCCCATTCATACGTTGGCTGCGACATAATCAGCAACTCGATGCTCCCGATGTGCAGGACAGCAGTGGGACCCATGGAAACCCTGTGCCGCCGAAGATGCCACCCCCATAGGTGAATCGCCCATCACCGACGCTGCCGACAACACCGCTCACAACCAGTGGCTCGCCCCAACTTGTATCCTGGTGATGGCCGAGCATGAGGGTAATCGCGCCGCCGGTCCCGATTCGGATACAGGCTTCGGCGGCACTCGGATCTACCACGGAGATGAGCACGGGTTCATGCACCATATTTAGAAGTTCGCGCAGGAGCGCAACACTGTCGCCGGCCGCTCCACCGCCGGTACAGTCAGCCGTATCGACCAGTAGAACCGGCCCTTCCGACGTTGCTCGTCCCCGTTCAACGGCATCGGCGATAGGAAGCACGTCGACTTTGAACGAAAAACGTCGCTGCCAGAACTCTTCCGCAAGCCCGCGTGCTGTGCGTGTCGGCGAGATCACTATCGCCGTCGGTAACGACCACGCTGCCACATCCCATACCGGGCATGTCCAGATATGGGTGTGCATGCAGGCACGACACGGACAGAATGCCGGGCTGTTGCTCAAGCTCGCGGGCATGCCGCGTGAGTTGACCCATCGGTCCATCGTCGAAGGTCTGACCGTTACAACCAGAAACGAGCATCGGTACTTTTGCCAGTGCCATGACCGGGCTGACCTCGCCACGCAGCGTTGCCAGCAGCAGTCGGGTCGCCCGCTTGCCCGTATCGACCGCATCATCGTGCGGATAATGCGCATAGGAAATAAGCGCTGTCGCCTGTTGCACCATGCGCGGGGTGACATTTGCGTGAAGGTCAAGCGTGGCGACGACAGGGATATCATCGCCAACGATCTCGCGCACTGCCACCAGCAGGTCGCCCTCCGGATCGACCTCCGATTCGGTGACCATCGAGCCATGCAGCGCGAGCATGACTCCATCAATCCTGCCTGCTTCCTCCAGCGGAGCCAGCAACGCCTGCTTCAGTGTGCCATAGCATGCATCGGTGAGCGGGCCGCCGGAAACGGAGCGCGCAGCCATCAGCGGCACAACCTCGACATCTTCATCCACACAGACCGCGAGGACACCAGCAATCTCGCAGTCTGTGCCAGCGAGATCGAACAGTTCTTCCTGCTCGACGATATAGGTGTTGCGAAACAGCGCCAGATCGGTGCGTGTCGTTACGAAATGGTTGCTTTCCTGGAAGATGGAGCCCACAGCAATGCGTAGCCGTCCAGTCTGCTCGCTTGTCATGTTCCAACCCTCTGGTCACGATCCATCTCAGTGCCATAGGGTGCTGCTGGTCGAAAATGGTCGCGTCCAAACACCATGTCTGAGAAGTTTCCATCTGGTATCTCGTCGCCGGGTGCCAGGATGAAGGGCTCGATTTCGCGCTGCGCCAACTCGATACCGAGGCCCGGTCCCGTGGGTAGGCGGATCATGCCGTCGTGGATCGTGAGCGGCTCCACGAGCAGACTGTCCATGAAGGGGGTTCCGGTCCGGTCAACTTCTACGGTGATCCCATTGGTGAGCGCGGCGATCACATGCATGTTCGCAACCAGTGCGACGGCATCGCTCCAGGTATGCGTAGCAACGCCGGTGTTGGTGTGGGCTGCCAGTTGTCCGACGCGGTAGCATTCGCTGATGCCACCGGCACGGCAGACATCCGGCTGCACGATGTCAACCGCACCAGCGCGCAGCAGTTCGCGGAATCCCTGGACACCGAACTCGTTCTCGCCGGCTGCCAGTGGGACGCGGATCTCCGGGCGGAGTGCTGCAAAGTGCTCGATCTCCTCGGGAGGAAAGGGCTCCTCGAACCAGAAGACCCGCTCCTCCGCGAGCACCTTCGCGAGTGTGCGGGCCTGGTCAGGCGAGTAGCGCATCGAGCCGTCGACGATCACGTCGATCCGGTCGCCGACGGCTCGCCGTACCGCCCTGACCGCGGCCACATCGTATTCTTCACTTCGCCCGAGGCGCATCTTCACGCGCCGGAAGCCCTGCTCGACATAGCCCGCCGCCTCGTCGCCCAACGCTTGCGGGTCGTCCTTCCAGAGCAAAGCGCTCGCGTAGGCCGGAACCGTGTCGCGTTCTGCGCCAAGCAGGGTGGCCACGGATTTGCCAAGCGCCTTGCCGCGCAGATCCCAGAAGGCGATGTCAAGCGCGCCCAGCGCGGACATCGCGGCACCTTTACGCCCATACCAGCGTGTGATGCGGTACATCCGATCCCACAGTGCCTCGACCTCGGTCGGGTCCTCGCCGAGCAGGAATGGCTTGAGTTGCTGCTCGATCACGGTGCGCACGAGCATGGGATGGCTGTAGGTCGTGCCAAGGCCAATCGCCTGGGTGTCGGTGTGAACTTTCACCAGGGTCGTGAGGCGGCCAGTCGCGATGCCGCCAGCAAAGACAAACTGGTCGTCCGGAGGATAGGGATAGCAGAGATTGATGACTTCGATATCGACGATTTTCATACACTTGCCGCCTTTGAAGCTTGCCGCCCGGTCGTAGCCGGATGCAGAAGGAACGATTGTCCGGCTTCGGTATCCCACTCGATGCCATCAGCAAACGGCCTGGTCGTGACCTCATGCCCGCTGTCTCCGTCGGCTCCGATTGTGGAGACGATCAGAGCCGTACCGGCAACGCGACACACCTCGCCGACATGGCTTGTGATTCGTACCTCGGTCCATGCGCCATCCTTCCAGGTGATGTCGACCGTGAAGTTGCCGCGGGCACGCAGACCTTTGACGCTGCCGTCGGGCCACTGTGGTGGCAGGGCAGGGAGCAGTTGAATCCGATCATCATGCGACTGCAGGAAGAGCTCAGGATACACCGCGGTTCCGGCTAGGTTGGCATCGATCTGGAAGCGATCCCCGTGTGAATAGTTCAGCAGAGCGATGGTGGTCATTTCGCAGATCTGTTGCCGCAGATGCGTGTAGGCGTGCTCCCCTTCGCCGAAACGGGCCCACAATGCCGCGGACCATGTCGCGGTCATGCCGTACTTGCTGCTTCCGGCATCGACCCGGCGTCGGTGCGCTACGTCCGCTGCCTCGATAAAACGTCGGGAGGCGCGACGGCGTCATCAGGTCACCGGGATAGACGCCGATCAGGTGCGAGTAGTGGCGGTGGTCGACCTCGCGCTCCTCGAAGTCGTCGTACCATTCCTGGAGTTGGCCGTGCTTGCCGATCTGGAACGGCGGCAGGTCGCGCAGGATCGCTTCCCAGGTCGGGCGCACCTCGGCATCCATGTCGAGCAGCGCGCTCGCCTCCAGGCAGTGTTGCAGCACCTCGCGAATCAGCAGCAGATCCATCGTAGCCGCGACGCCCAGCGCCACCGGCCAGGGCGCGCCGATCCATGTGTTCTCGGGCGACTGAGACGGAACCGGAACAAGGTAGCCACGGTCGTCCCGTATCAGATAGTCGGCATAAAATTCGGCAATCAGCTTCAGGAACGGGTAGGCGACCTCGCGCAGATAGGCGCGATCGCGTCCGAACTCCCAGTGCCACCAGAGGTGCTGCGAGAGCCAGGGTGCCGCGCCCAGCCACACGTCCCAGCCGGGGGCTTCGGGGGTCGCGCGGTCCCAGATGTCGCTCAGGATCGGCATCAGGATGCCGCCGCAATTGTACAGATCGCGTGCTGCCTTGCGGGCCTCCGGTATCTGGCGCTGCAGGTAGCTGATCAGAGGCTCGACACACTCCGCCACGTTGCTGGTCTCGGCGGACCAGTAATTCATCTGCAGATTGGCATCGTGGTGAAAATCGCTATCCCAGGGTGGGAGCAATCGTTCGTTCCAGATGCCCTGCAGGTTGGCAGGCTGCTGGCAGTTGCGTGACGACGACAGCAGGAGGTAGCGGCCGAACTGATAAAAGAGCGCGAAGAGTGCCGGATCGGC
This sequence comes from uncultured Chloroflexia bacterium, assembly GCA_963782315.1. Taxonomy (GTDB): domain Bacteria; phylum Chloroflexota; class Chloroflexia; order Chloroflexales; family Kallotenuaceae; genus JBBSGA01. The sequence goes on along the minus strand of CAWAJS010000020.1, from coordinate 64,195 downwards.
TTCTCCCGCGCACATGCGCTGCTTGCGCTGGTCGAGAGGTATGCCATTGACGGCGTCGGTCCCACCCAGGTCCAGGGCTACACGAGCGAAGCGCGGTGCGTATTCGGCAAGATGTGCCGCGTGCAATTGTTCATAGTCCAGCGGCAGCGTGTCCAGGTGCTTGCGACACCATTCCGCCGGGTCAGGCGTGTTGTAATCGGTGGCAATTGTCAGCACCAGCAGCAGCGCGTCGGCGTTCGAAACGCGCAGCGTGCCCTGCTCCGGATCGGCCTCAAGCGTGGCGTCGGCGCCATCCACAACGACGCGCGCCTCGACCGCAAAGTGGATGCCCTCACTATATGCGCCGCTAAGCCCTACCGCGAGCCTCCGTGCCCAGGTCGTGATCGTGCAGTCCGGCTCCTCCACGGGCGCATCAAGGCTGCGGACGATGCCGACCTCCGTGTTGACCTGCCCCGGCTGGTCTCCCTGGATCCGCACGACGAGCGCGCCGTGCTCGGCGGAGACAAATGCCACACGCCGCAGCAGGGTCTCGCCCTGGCGATACTGCGTTTCGGCGATGGCGGTTGCAAGGTCGAGCGAACGGCGATAGTCCTGAATTGGCTCGTCATCCGAGCGCAGGCTGAGGTCTCCTACTGGCTGGTACGGCTGCACCAGGTCTGACCCGCTCAGATGCTTGGTTGCCAGCGCTTGCCCTTCGATCCAGTGGCCCGCAAGCAGGAGTTCGCGGATTTCGGCCAGGTGCTGATGGCGGGGCTCGGTCGTGCGATCGCGCGTCACGCCTCGCCAGAGGTTCTCGTGGTTGAGCCCAAGGCGTTCGTTCGTCGTCCGGCCGAAGATCATCGCTCCGATGACGCCATTGCCGATCGGGAAGGCGTCATTCCATTGGTCGGCGGGGCGGTCAAACCATAAGGTATTGGAGCGGTCGTGTGCTACGGACATGCTGATTCCCTTCTTGCTGGGCGAGATCGAAAGTCGAGATATGCGCCTGCGCGTGAGATCGCCTGCTCGTAGGGCAATCTCACGCGCAGCTTGATGATGGAGTGAGCGTTAGTCGCTACTTCGGCAACTGGTCATAGGCCTGCTGCATGATTTCAAGGTAGCGCGTTAGGTTCAGTTGCTCCAGACCGGCAACGTAGTCATCCCATTCCGTGTCCAGGTCCTTGTCTCCGGTGATGAACTGGAGCGAATTCTGATTGACATAGTCGGTGATGTTCGTACGCATGGTCGCGGCCTCGTCCGCGATTGCCGGATCGATCCAGATCGCCCAGTGCGGGAACACATTTTCTGGCTGGTGCGGAAGGTACATGTTCGTTGCCTGCAGCAACCGGCGCTCGTAGCCGTTGTCGGCATAGATATCGGTGCCCTGAACCCAGCCGTCAACGCTCGTCTTGGGGTTGTAATACTGCCCGAGTGCTCCCCAGCCTCGATTGGCTGGCGGCGCCCCGTCGGCACGTGGAATCTGGGCGAAGATCGGCTTGGCGTTTTCGTCCAAGGCCACATCTCCCTCTTCTGGCTGGCGCCAGTCCTTGCCTTCCTCGCCGAAGACGGCTCGTACAAAGCCTTCGATGGTAAACATGGAGTCGAGCATCTTAATCGCCGCCACCTGCGCCTCTGGCGTGGACTTGTTGGTCAGCGCGAATGTCGCTCCCGGTGTGCTGGGATAGTTATAGGTGGCATACGACGCATGTGGCCCTTCGAGCGGCGGAAGCGGATTGAAATGCGGGCTACGGGGCGCGTCTGAACCAATCGTGACAAAGATCGCCGGGTGCATGCCGGCTCCGGCTCCGAGTATCTCAGCGTCAGCGTTATCGCCGATCTGCTTGAAGGCGTCCGCGTTCTGGGTAAAGGCGCCCGGATCGATCAGGCCGTCGTCGTAGAGCGACTTGATGTAAGTCAGACCTTCTTTCCACTCCGGCTTGTTTGCCGCGATGTCCACTTTGTCCATCGTTCAGCAAGAGGTAGGTGCGGTCGTCGTCGTAGATGAAGCCATTCATCAGGAATGGGACGATATGCACGCCGTATTCTTCCGTCGAGCCTGTCAACGGCACTTCATCAGCCTTGCCATTGCCATTAGGGTCTTTGGTCTTGAACGCCTGTAAGACGGTGCGGAACTCATCGGTCGTCTTGGGCATTTCCAGCCCTAGCTTCGTCAACCACTCGGTGTTGATCCACATCTTATTCGGAAACGAGCAGTGGAAGCATTCGACAAGCTGTGGGAGGCCGTAGATCTTGCCGTCCGGCGCAGTTGCCATCGCCTTGAAATAGGGGTATTGCTCCATGGCGGCTTTGATGTTTGGTGCATGTGCATCGATCAGGTCATTCAACGGGAGTAAGACGCCGTCCTTCCCATACTTGAGCAGTTCGGTCTGTGAGAACTGATCGACCCATGGGATCAACATATACAGGTCAGGGTAGTCACCGCTGGCCAGCGAAATCTGGCGGGCCTCACGGGCGGCCTGGCCATCCATGGTCGTCGTTTGCCATGTGAAGTCGATCCCGAATTTCGATTCGAGCTCTTGCGTGAATGTGTTGGTCTTAAGATCTGCCCCGGCTCCCTGGGGAGAAAAAACGGTAATCGGCACCGATGAATCTGAGCCACCAGCGGCTTCGGTCGTTGTCGCCGGAGCTTCAGTAGCGGCGGCGGCTTCGGTCGGTGCTGCTGCTGGCGCTTCAGTTGCGGCGGCGGCTTCGGTCGGTGCTGCCGCTGGAGCTTCGGTCGGTGCTGCGGCTTCGGTTGGCGCTGCGGCGGCTTCGGTTGGTTGAGGGGCGGCCGTCGGCTGCGCCACTTGTGGCGCAGTTCCGCCACATCCCGCGAGTATAACGACGAGCATCAGTAAGATTGGGAGGCGCCTGTTCATTGTAAATGTTCTCCTGTCCTAAAATCGCGAGCCACACTGCTCAGAAACATCCGTCGCTGTCGTCGAGACCTGGCGCGAATTTGTGATGGTCACCTCCTGCTCATAACTATCATGCGGTTTGTGCCTACTTCTCGAAGGATTCGAACAGGTTGGCCGCCGACGAATCCAGCGGTTGTCCTAGGATTACACGCCATTCCATCACAATTGTCGAAATGAACATGGTGCGTAGTTAATCAATTGTGGTTTACGCCTGGCGAAGGTGTTGCCCCATACATACAGGGGAATAAATGATTCTATATCAGCTGATAACTTCCTATAGGATAATATAGGCTTCCCATACCATCTGTCAAGGGGATCCTTTTATCTCGTGTGGTGGCTTTGCGTACCGAGATGACAATGCACGCGTCGAGCGCTGGGAGGGTTCGCCCTTGTCAGCCCCAGGAGAGATCATCCTGTTCAGGGGCCAGTCGGTCGTTCGCCAGGTGGCGGTAGCGCCGAGGGATAAACGGGCCGTATGGCTCAGCGTGGCTCAACGACCCGCAAGTAGGATTGGTCCAGGTGCGTTCGCATTGCCTGAACGACTGCTTCCGAATCGTGTGCGGACAATGCCTCGTAGATCGCACGGTGTTCAGCGTTACTCGCCTGGGCCTCCTGCTCGGGTCGTTCACGGAAGTAGCGGGCAAGCTGGATGTGGACATGGAGTGAGCGATACATGTCAAGCAGTACGGTGTTTTCTGCGGCACCTACCAGCAACTCGTGGAAACGCTGATCGAGTTGATTGAATGCCAGGTAGTCGCTGAACCGTGGTTGCATTTCGAGGCGCTCGATTTCGGACAGGATGCGATCCATCTCGCGTAAGTCAACCAGGCCGATCCGGGTGGCTGCGCGGTATGCAGCGTCGGTTTCGAGCAGTCTGCGCACATGCATGAGATCAGCGAGTTCACGAGGCGTGAGCAGCGGACTCACCGTGTAACCCTTGTAGGGTACCATCTCGATCAGCCGTTCCGCCGCCAGCCGTGCCAGTGCTTCACGCACCGGAGTCGGGCTGACGTTGAGGCTGGCGGCCAGCGCGTCGATATTGAGCCGTTCGCCTGCTACGAATGTCTGATCCATGAAACGATCTTTGAGAGCATCATAGACTGGCGTGGAAAGCACAGTACGGATTCCAGAGTCTGCTGCCGAACTCGTTTTCTCTGCCATTCTATATGCTCCTCGCACATGTTCTACTGGGTCCTGGTTGGGGCTGTGACGAGCACGAGGCATCAAGGCAACATGCCATGCAATTCAGCAACAGCAGGCGTGCGCGTACACGTCGGTTGCCAAACGCACAGATGTCTACCCTGCCTGGCGCTGTGTTCGTTACTCCGATATATCCTATAGGATTGTACGTAATATCATAGGATGGTGTCAACCCCACGTTTGTACCGCCGTACATGAACTGGTCTGTTGGCGGTCACATGTGATGAAGCCAGGCCTGTCTTTCTCGTGAGCAAGCTTACATCCAGTTCGTTGTCGTTCGTAGCCATGCGGAAATGGTAGGTATCGCATCCGGGGTGAATGGATAGCGTGGAACTTATTCGACCAGTGCGATCGCTGCGAATCTACGCACGCGCGCTGCCGACAACTAATAGTTTATGCAGACGCTTCGGCTGCCATGCTGGTCTGTTGCGGTCAACAATCATGCGGCGTGGAAGTGTCACGGTCGCACGGAGCATGTCAACCCATGATGCAGTCCTTTCTAGCATGGTTGTAACGAAGTCAAAGCCATGCTAGAAAGAACGGCAACTCCTTGCGTCCTCCGATACGGACTTGTGAGAAGCCCTCGCCTTAGTGCCCTCGTCGTGGAGGCACTAAGGCAGAAAAGTTATTCCTCGCCTGAGCCGGGATCGATCGGGCCCGCTTCGAGAAGGATTCGGGCGAACCCGGTTTGGTTACTCACGTTGCTGCGAAACGACAGATAGTGCGTGCCAGTCGGCAGCGCCTCGCTCAGGTCGATGTGAGCCTGGATGGTGCCTTTGTTGTCGGCTCGGAGATCGCCGATAACCAGCACCGCGCCGTCGGGCAGTGTTTGCCAGAACGACACGGTCTCGTTGGGGGTAAAACCGGTCGCGGCAACCCGGAGCACCGTCTGTTGCACCGCACGGCCAAGGTTCGCTGCGAGCCGCGCACCTTCCACGTCAAGACCGTTCCCGTAGTCAAGCCAGAGTTCCCCGATTGCCGTCGCGGCGCTCGTGCGTCCACGTCCCGTAACGGAGTAGCGTCCGACCGGTAACCAACCGGGCATCGTCAAGGGTTCTACGACCATGCCAACGCGATCCGCCGCGACCTGTCCTAACCCGATCAGCGCACCGTTTGGCAACGTCAGCCACAACGACACGTCCTCGTTCGCTCCGAACCCGCTACCGTTGAGCACAACGGTTTCAAGCTGTCGTACCGAGGCAGGCTGAGCGAACAATCGAGCACCGATTGTCGGCGATGGACCAGACCCGGGCAGCAATTCAAAGCTCGCCACTGCTCCAAGACCGCTGTTTTTCCCACGTGCTGAGAAGGTGTGTCGTCCGACGGGCAGGGACGGGTCAAGGCGAACGCGAATGACGAACATACCATCGCCATCGGCCACGATTTCCTCACTATCAACATCCGAGACGGCCCCGTTCGCGAAGGTCAGCCACAGCCCGACCTGCTCGCCCGACCTGAACGCTGACCCGGCCACCACCACTTCCTCGCCCTGCATCGCCGCGGCAACAGTCTCGCCGCTGACGATGGTGGATGTGCCTTCCACCGTCAGCGTAGCGCCGCGTTCGATGGCAGCGGCGCCCTCGACGGGCAGAACGAGTGCAACAAGAAGAAGCATCACACACACTCGGAGAGAACATAGCTGCTTCATGGTCTTTCCACTCCTTCCGAGGCAGGTAGGACCGGTGCCTGCAGGACTGGCTGCCACAACACCGCGATGTCGCTGGCCTTTACATAGGCCATTCGATGATTGAAGAAGATCATGTAGTAGGGCTCCGCGCCCTGCACCAGCATACGACTGGATTGCGTCGGGGACCAGTAATAGTCACCCCGTACCAGTTCCGTCGCGACATATACCTGCCCTGCGGGAATGGTGTACTGCAACGGCTCGATCGCCTGTGCAGCGATGCCTTCTGGATACGCTGCTGCTTCGGGATATGCACGGCCAAAAATCGGGATCATATCAAGCCCGGGGGCTGGTGTTATCAGCGCACCACTGCTAGGCACGGCGGTCGAAACATGGTCCGGATTGTAAAACCAGGCAAGTTGCCCGCCGAAAAAGATCGCATCCCAGTCACCCTCTTGTGCGACACGGTAGAACTGCTGCCCGACTGCGGCCTTGTTGCCCCAGTCGTACGCTTCGGTTGAGCCCGGACCCGGAAGCGCGGGATCATCAATCGTGGGGGCGTCGAAGCTCGGCGCGGAATACAGATACACAAAGCTCGCGGACTGAGGTAGCACTTCCTGGCATCCGTCGCCGGGACAATAGGTCACCGGCGGCTGGTTGGTCGCCCAGGGTGGAGCTATCGTGACGACGTTGGTGTTGGCGGTTGCTGACACGGGAGCGACCGGCGCTCCGATCAACTCCATGTAATGCGCCCAATCCCAGAACGGACCTGGGTCCCAGTGCATCGCAGTGTGAAGCGCAGGCGTCGGCCCCGGCAAGTCGTCGTGCCCCAGAATGTGTGCGCGATCAAGCGGAACGCGCATACTTGTCGGCCAGATATCGCACTAACCGCGCTGAGGACTGGTAAAGCTGTTCCCCGTACCATGTAGCTCCCTCGATGGCAATGCCCTCATGCTCGATATTGATCGAATGCATATTGATATACCAGTTGCCAGCGCCCCATGCGACGTCCTTGTTCTGCACCATTTGTGTCACCTCGCCATCCGACGAGCGCAGGACATAATGGGTGCTGACGTAGCTTTGTGGGTTCTGGAAGGCACGAATGGTTGCGTTATAGGGAATTTCGGTATCGTGAATTACGATATAACGAATGCTCGGTCCGCTTTGCGCACGATCTGCCACATCGTAATTGCCGTAGTCAGTGGGATCGTCGGGATTGTTCAACTCATAGGCCGCCGGGATGAACTGACAGGCCAAATCGGCTGGACAGTCCGGCGACTGCGTTTGCATGACACGCAGATTGAGTCCGTCCATGGTGCTCCGGTCCGGTGTTACCGCCAGCGAAGCAAGCGTCACTTCCTCGCCGGTACTGGTTATCCTCGACACCCCAAGGTTGATCGTTCGGTAGACGGTTTCTGCAAACGAGCGTGCAACCGCTGCGTCACGTGCGTCGCTATAGCGCGCCACCGCGCCATACCATGCACCAACTGTCTAGTGGCACACTGCCCACGGTTTCGCGAGCATACTTAGCCAACAAGGCGGCACCGCCCCGAATATTCTGTACAGGGTCACGCTTGAGCATCTCGCGGTCGACGCCAAGGAGTCCCGCCGCATCATCCAGCGTGTGGAGGTCGGGAGCGCTACGGAGCATGGGCATGAAGTGCCGCTCGCCTTTCCCATCCGTCGTCACGAGGTCATCGGCGGCAGTCAAATACATGATGCCGTAACCGCCACCCGTGCTAGGCGCTCCGTCGTGGTGTTCCCAGCGTGTCTGGGTGTAGGCAACGGCGAGCAGCACTGGCTCGGGCACGCCCCACTCCTGGGAGGCCTCCGCGAACGCTGCCATGAGTGAGGATGTGCTTTCCTGTCGCGGCGGGGCTGCACCTGTAGGCGCAGCAACGAACAGTAGGCTGCCGATCATCATGCAGATGAGCGTCAGCCGCCGACGGTCACTTTGGCGAACATACCAGAGCATCATAGCGCTCCTTTTGTGGAAGGATGGTGTCGGTTAGGGCTTCGTGCGGACCTGTGATCCGTCCTCGCTAAGTGTTTAGGTTCCTGGATGATGACAGTATGCACAGCCCGTCAAGGTGAAAGTGAGGCTAACGGTGGTCGTTCCCCAATATCACGTGGTGCAGCCTACGTGAAACGCGCCACCGTTTCTCCTGCGGTAAACCCTCCACTGTCTTCGATACGTGCTCTTTACATCAGCATGACCATGAAGCCGCCCTGCTGACGCATGGCGCGGCAAATTGCGTCGCGTACGACGCTGTCGGCGCAGGCACAAAAAACCGCTGACGCCACTCGGTCAGATTGACATAAACGAGCATGGCGGGCTGTGCGTTCACCACGACCTCCGAGAGTCTTCGGGCTTGACCGCCGTCATGCCCGGAGGCCGCACGTCCATTACGGCGCGGAACGCGCTCGGGCGCGTCGCGGTCGTGAAACGCTTGCATCGAGGCACGACCGTGTGGCTCAGCGCATGTCGAACGCACCTTCGAGCCCCGATAGTGCGTTCGGACCGATCCAGAGTTTGAACGCGCCCGGCTCCACCGTATAGCGCATGTTCGCATCCCAGCACCCAAGCTCGCGTGCCGGAACCTCGAAGCGGATCGTCTCAGACGCGCCCGGTGCGAGCGTGACGCGCTCGAACCCTCGCAGTTCCTTGACCGGACGTGTGACGCTGCCGACCAGATCGCGCACGTATAACTGCACGACCTCGGTTCCGGTGACATCGCCACTGTTTTCTACCACCGCGCTCGCCACAAGTGTGCCGTCGGCGTCAAGTGTGGGAGTTTCGATCCGCAGATCACGATAGGCAAACGTGGTGTAGCTCAAGCCATACCCAAAGCAGAACAGCGGCGTGTTCGGCTCGTCCAGGTACGTCGAGCGGAACGGCTCGAAGAACTGCGCGGTGCCTGCGCCGGACGCCGGACGCCCGGTGTTCTTGTGGGCGTAATAGAGCGGGATCTGTCCCTCGGTGCGCGGCCAACTGGCGGTGAGTTTCGCGGAGGGATTCACCGCGCCGAACAGCAATATCGGCGATAGCACGTCCGGCGCGGATGCCGCCATGCCAGGCCACCAGCAGCGCGTCGGCTTGCTCGATGAGGCGCGGAATCACCAGTGGCCGTCCGGTCATCAGGACCACGACCAGCGGCGTACCGGTCTCGGCGATGGCGTCCGCCAGGGCTTGCTGGCGTCCGGGCAAGCCGAGGTGCGTGCGCGAATGAGCCTCGCCGCTCATGTCCGCGCTTTCGCCCACGACTAATACGACCACATCGGCCTGTGCTGCCGCCGCGACGGCGGCGGAAATCCCCGTGCCGTCATCGTCGCCGATCGCGCATCCCTGCGCGAAGGTGAGCGAATCGTGCGGCAACGAGGCCGCGAGCGCGCTCCGAACCGTTTCGACGTCCTCCGGTTGTCCGTTAATCGCCCAGGCGCCGAGCAGGTCGCGCTGGTTGTCGGCCAGGGGACCAATCAGCGCGATGCGTTGCGTGCCAGGGACCAGCGGCAGGAGTGGTCGTGCATCGGTGCGTTGTGCGTTCTTCAGGAGTACCATCGAGGAATGGGCAACGTCGAGCGCAAGGGCGCGGAAGTCGTCGCGTAGCATGATGCGCTCGGCGAGTGTAGGATCGCTATACGGACGCTCGAACAACCCCAGGCTGAGTTTTAGCCGCAGGACGCGGCGTACAGCGGCGTCGACACGCTCGCTCGGCACTTCGCCGGAACTCGACCAGTTCCTGAAGGTGCGTCGCGTAGGCATCACTCATCATGTCCATGTCCAGTCCCGCCAGGATGCTCAGGCGGGCGGCATCGCGAAGGTCCACGGCGACACCGTGCGCGATCAACTCGCTGACGGCATCGAAATCGCTCAAAACGACGCCTTCCCAGCCCCACTCGTCGCGCAGGATTGTGCGGAGGGTCAGGCTATTGATCGTGGCGGGGATGCCGCCGATCTCGTTGAAGGCGCTCATCACACTCGCGGCACCGGCATCGAAGGCGGCTCGGAACGGCGGCAGGTGAACCTCGCGAAGTGTTCGCTCGGACAGATCGACGGTGTTATAGTCGCGCCCTGCTTCGCTTGCACCATAGCCGACGTAATGCTTTGGACACGCCATGATGCGCCGTCCGCTTGCCAGGTCGTCGCGCTGAAAGCCACGCACACGCGCCTGTGCCATGACGCCGCTCAGGAACGAGTCCTCGCCCGCGCTTTCGGCGATGCGCCCCCAGCGTGGGTCACGTGCGATATCGACCATGGGCGCGAAAATCCAGTCGATGCCAGCGGCGGATGCTTCCTCGGCAGCCACACGCGCCGCCTGTTCGAGCAACGCCGGATTCCAGGTGCAGGCTTCCGCGAGCGGGATCGGGAATACGGTCCGATAGCCATGGATCACGTCAGCCCCAAAGATGAGTGGAATGCCAAGGCGCGATTCTTCCACGGCGATATGCTGGCATCGCGAAAGCAGTTCGGGGTCCATGACGTTCAGCAGCGAGCCGATGCGTCCGGCCCGGATGCTCGCTTCGAGGTCGGAACGTGGTGTCGGTCCCCCTGCGAGCGGCTGTCCCGTCGCCGCCGCCTCCTTGCTACGGGCGATGAAGTCCGCGATATCGGCGGGGCGGAACGGCGAGCTTTGCACAAGCTGACCAACCTTCTCCTCCAGGGTCATGTGTCGGAGTAGCGCGTCGATCCGCTCGGCGAGCCCCTTATCAGCGTCAGGGGTGCGCGTGGTATCTTCCATAATGCTCCTTGATGCTCCTTGCCGGACATCCCGGGTGGCTCCGCGATCGTCGGTGGCGTGACGTTCGTCAGACTGTTCGCCCCGCCGTATGTGTCGCCGCCCATGCCGCCAGGAATGGGCCCACGACCGCCATGAAACGGTCGAACTGGTCGCGCCGGATGTTATGGCCCGCGCCGGGAACGTGCGCGATCTTAAGCTGCGGAATCATCTGTTGCACCTCGGCTGCGCGTTCGGCGGTAACGCCCGCGCCCTGCTCTGGATCGGCGGTGATCAGCAGCGCCGGACAGGTGATGTGGGGAAGCACGCTTGCCCAGTCGATCGCGGCGGCATCTCCCCGGTTAAGTACGTTGAGGCTCAGGCGCAGTTTGGATTCCGCCCAGGGTCCAAGTTCGGCGTCCGACCAGTTCGGCGATTGCTCGCGCTGGATGGCAAGCATTTCTTCGGGCGTCTGCCGCTTGAGCTTCTCGATCCAGGCGAGGATGCCCGCGAATCGGTCCGGTTCGTCGGGCTTGCGCGGCGCGACGCTCATCGGTGCCGCGTCTTCGATCAGGATCGCGCCGGGAACCGTGGGATACAGCGCAGCGAGGGCATAGGTGGTGGAACCGCCCATAGAATGTCCTAGTACGGCTGGTTGCCGAAGGTCGAGCGCGGTGATGATGCCATGCAGGTCGGTGGCATGTTCGACCGGACCGTAGCCGCTCCGCGGCGCGTCGGACCGTCCGTGGCCGCGCGCATCGACCATGATCACGTCGTAGCGGTCCTGCAGGGCCTGCGCGACTGGTGTCCAGCACCGTCCGGCATCCGAGAACCCATGCGCGAGCACGAGTGGCGGCTTGTTGCCTCCAGTACGTGTGTAGTGCAGGCTGATACCATCGACCACGATGTCCGCTTCTTGCCAGTCTTGCATACCCTTGCTCCTCGACACGATGTCTGCTCGGCATGTCACCAGGCGGCTGTTGCGTCGCTCATCGTATTATGCCGCGTACGCGCAACCCGACCTTGCATGGCTGAACCTGTGGTGTGCTGGGCAAACTCGATTGAACATATGTCAGGTCGAAGGAGGCTACCGCACTCGTCGATGACCAGGCTCCTTGACGTTCTCCGTCGGTCGGGTCCAGGTGGATCAATTCCTAACACAGGCTTGCCTACGAGCATCGGGATATGGTGCATTTTTAACAAATTTGGGCCTGGAATCAGAATAATACAAAGACATTTGGAGTTTTAATCATATGAAACGATACAGCTATCAGTCATTGCACGACAGTGTGCCCCTCGTCCTTGGCATGCTGCTCGCCGCTGCGGCGAGATTCAGTCGTGGCACGTATTGCTCGCGAGTGGGATCGCGTTTGCGATCGGGTCCGCGATCGGCCTCTACCTTGTGAGCGTCACCGGGCCATTTATCTTCTGGCTGGGCCCCGCGAGCGTACTCGTCGGTATTCTGTCTACCGCCGGTCCGTCTCCGTTGTCCTAATAATGGCCTGGGAGAAATTGCCGTTTTCACATTCATGGGGTCGGTGATCGTCAGCGGTTCCTACTATGTTCAGGTCGGTGCCGTAACCGTGCCCGTGCTCCTGGCCTCCCTCCCGGTCGGCTTCCTTGTCGCGGCCATTCTGCACGCCAACAACTTGCGTGACCTTGACATCGATCAACAGTTCGGCAAGCGGACCCTGGCGACCCTGCTGGGCCGAAACGGCGCGAATGTCGAATTTTATGTGCTGATAGGGGCGACATATGTATCTCTGGCAGTCACGGCTGTCGCCGGGATCGCACCGATCCTGACGCTCATTACACTGATCACATTGCCGACGGCTGTGGGGCTGATGCGCATCGTTGCAGTCGAAAGCCAGCCGCAGAATCTTCAACCTGTCCTTCGCCAAACGGCGCGGTTGCACCTGCAGTTCGGTTTCCTGTTTATCGCGGGCTGGATCGCCACAATGCTGATCCAGGGACTTGCGATCTTTTAGGGCGGGGTACTGCCGCTGGTATTGTTGCGATTGCGTGGGCAAATCGTGCTGATGTGTCCCCGAGGAACGACCAACGATCCATCAAGATAGTTGTAGCTGTTGCTTTGGGGTGCCATGCCACATTGAACAGGGTGGGCAGTTCCCAGCGCTCAGGCTGCCCACCGCTTGTATTCGTTGCCTGGTTCATGCGCCGGCTCATTTCCTCGACTGTCCCATCGCGCTGTCCGTCATTGTCGCTCTCGCGACCGCCTAAAACAGCGTTGAGTACACTGTTCAACCGCGGCGAGATTCCCGTCATTGTTCAGGTCGGGGTCGATGGCCGGGTCTTCATTGATGAGCGCGAGACTGATTCCGTGGCTTTCGCGCACGGTCAGGCCCGTCCGGGCCTATTCATTCTTGCAGGTACGTACACCAATTCCACGGATCGATACCCTGCGGCTTATGCTCGCGTCGTCGGCCTCCACAGCCAATTGAGTGAACAGAAAAGCACGCATCGAACCTACGTCGGTAACATGAATGAACTGGTCCATCGCCATAGACTGCAGTGACGGCTCGTCCGACCGACTGGCACATCCTTCGGCTGCGACCTCAGGATGACCATACAAATGCCCTATGTGCGCAAAGCTGTACTAGCCCAGTGATTATGAACGAGGCGCTGCCAATTGGCCATAGTGCGCCTCATACGTGCTCGAACGTGACCGGAAGGGAACGCAGGCAGCGGAACTGAGCCTTCTCATGCTGCCATTCCAGCATGTCGGTAGCCAACCGGAGCTTGGGCATTCGACGCAGTAGTGAACTTATTGCGATCGGTGCCTCTAAGCGTGCGAGTGGCGCACCGACACAGAAGTGAATGCCGTATCCAAACGCGATATGCCGGTTCTCTTTCCGGCGGATATCGAGTTGGTCGGGTTCGGGAAACTGCGCCGGATCACGGTTCGCGGCACCTAACATCAGGAGCGCAGTCTGGCCCGCCTTCAGCTTCCGCCCGCCATACTCGAAATCCTCCGTGATCCGGCGGGCTGCACGCTGGACGGGACTCTCATAGCGTAGGAACTCTTCCACGGAACTGGTCAGCAGCGTCGGGTCGTCACGAAGCGCCTGGAGATCCGCTGGATGCTGGAGCAGCAGCAGCAAACCGTTTCCAATCAGGCTCGTCGTCGTCTCGTGACCCGCAATCAGGAACGTAACACAGGTCGAGAGCAGTTCATCGCGGGAGAGACGGTCTCCTGCCCCCTCAGCGGCAACCAGGACCCCGAGGAGATCGTCCTTGGGTTGACGGCGCCGCTCCTCGAAAAGCATCTCCAGATAGTCACGCATCTCGATGAGACCACGCTGCGATCGCGCAACAACCGCAGCCGAGGCCCTCCCTGTCCCCTGGAAGGCAACAATCTCGTCAGACCACCGCTTGAACAGATCGCGGTCCTCTCGTGGTGCACCCATCAATTCCGCAATCACGATTGCGGGCAATGGGTAGGCCAGGTCGTGGATAATGTCCATATGGCCTTCAGCCTGCACCTCATCCAGCAGGTCGTCAACCACCGCCTGAATACGTGTGCGCATCATCTCCACCACGCGCGGAGTAAACGCTCGATTGACCAGTGAACGCAACCGCGTATGGTCTGGCGGATCGGAATGAATGAGGCCCTTCGTCGAAAAGTGTCTTTCAAGCGGTGCGGCCTCGGCACGGTCCTCAGGAGACAGGTGCTCCAACAGCGCTGGAAGCCGATTTTCGCTCGAAAAGTGTCGATGATCACGGATGGTGCTCATCACATCCGCATACCGTGTGAGGACCCATGCACCCCATGCCTCGCTCCAGTAGACCGGCTCCTCGTCCTGTAAGCGGTGATACACAGGGTAGGGATCGTTGTGAAAGTCAGGTGCAACAAGCTGCTCGTCGAGTGTGGTCATGTTCATTGTTCTTCCAATTCTCTCATCGCCATTACTCACATACGAGTATATACGTAAGCGCGAATACGCGTTGAGGCAACTCGCCAGGAACGGAAGTACCTCGCGCTGTTGCCACTCCTGGTCCCCGCCGTCATTCAGCCTCAGTCTTCGTAGCGCAGCTAACGCATCATAGTTTCCGCGCGCTCCGTGAAGAAACTGCGAGTTAAGCGACGAGCACGCATCATGGTTATGGCGTCCGCGTTTTCCTCAGGTACGCCGAAAATCCGGCTCGACCTCCCGGGCGCGCTCCATGAGCACCGGCACACTGGCGAACGAGCCAAGCCCCCCTGGTCGATGCAATCATGCATTGTTTCGCATGACAACATTTGTCTGCACCCGTCACAGGGCACGGGGCTCGGTCAACGTCCGAGCAAGAGCACGAGATCCCGCGACATTGTCACGCTGAGCGGGTGTCCGCTGGGCCCAAGCGTGTGTGTCTGGTTCGGAAAAAGTTTTCACTGCGATTCAGGATGACAGATTTCCCACGTTGACTGCATCCCTCAAAGCATCGATGTGCAAGGTCGCTCGGTTTGTGCGATGATACTGCAACAATTGGCCACGGTCGCGAGTGACCTTGTGGTCATATAGCGGGATGACCGTGTGGCATTCCACGCCAAGGGAGGCAGCCTGTGCAATTCGGTGCAGCGATTTGGCCATTCCAATGGTACCCCCCGTACGAAGACGCGCTTCGTCGCGTGGCCCGGCTCGGGTTCCACCACGTCGAATTGATCGCCTGGGATCGGGACACGCTTAAGACGTATTACACCCCTGAACGTATCTCCGCGTTGCGACACCTGATGACCGAGGAGGGTCTGACGCTCTCGGAGTTCGTCACGACGCCCAACGGTATAGCCGCACCTGAGCCAGAGCGTCGTGCAGCCGCGATTGAGCATTTTCGGCAGGCCGTCGCGGTGGCCCACGAACTTGGGACCACCATCATCAACTCGGTCGTGGCGACACCGTTCGACCTGCCCGTTCCACGCCTTCTTGACCTTCCGACGGCGCAGGAAGTCAGCGTCGCCCTGCCGAAGGGCCTCGATTGGCGGGACGGTTACAAGCACTATGTGGAGGCACTCCGCACATGCGCTTCCATATGTGCAGAGGCTGGCCTACGCTATGCCCTCGAAACGCATCCACATCGTTGGGCAACAACCGCTATGAGCTTGCGGCACCTCATCGACGACGTTGGCTCGCCGGTACTCGGTGCTAATCTGGATCCGAGCCATCTTTTTCCTTGTGGAGATCTCGCCCCGATGGCGGTGTATGAATTAGGCGACCGTATCTTTCATATCCACGTTTCCGACAACGATGGTCAGAGCAACGCGCACTGGCGACCGGGCAAGGGCAAAATTGATTGGTCGGCGATGCTCGCCGCGCTCCACGATGTTGGCTACAATGGTGTGATTTCGATTGAACTTGAAGATGTGCCAGGTCGCGCGCATGCAGCCAATCCTGTGGCGGGCGAGGCATTCAACGATGAAAACCTGATGGCCCGACGCTACCTCGCGGATGTGGCCGCGGGGCTCGGTCTTCAGATCGATGCGACAGATGCGACTGGAGGCTCGATAGGACGATAAGCAAGGCGGATATGCGTGCGAGCGGCAGGTTGCTCGTTGGCACGCCGTCGACGCTGGTCGGATGGTTGGTGGAGGGCGTCATCCCAATGCGCATCGGCGCACCGCCTGAACGCGGACAGGTGCCAGCGTGGAGGACCGAGCGCTCGAACCGTTGCCCAGTGCCTCGGATGCACGAACGCCTGCGCCGTTCGATCCTGCATATCGTTCGTGCATGTTGCCATCTCGACGCACGTGCTGCTGATGCCGTGATTCCGTCTGCGCTGGTTTGTCACCTGGCGCCCCATACTGAGTAGAAAAGGCTCCTTCTATTTACCACCACTGGAGACCGATCGACGTGTGATGACCTGCTACCTGGTGTCTTGTAGTGTGTCACCGCCCTCGGCGACCGCGGTTTGCCTGGTCGAAAATCTATGCACTTGGGGAAATACACCACACTGCCGGGACCACATCAGGTTATGTGACAGCATCAATAAACCATTCGTTTGTGAATAATGATGACGACCGAAACCACAGCGAATGGTATTCTTCTGATCTCAATCTTGCAGTTCCGCCGATAGGTGCTTCACGATAGAAGCATGTCAGGATCGAGACGTACTGACGAGACATAGTGAAGTAGCAAGGGACGAAGCGACGTGGCACAACAGACCAAAACGTGGGCCAAAGTGTATAAAGAACTCGAAGAAACGATGCGTAAGTGGGAAGTCTCAGATTTCGAGGTCATCGCGCAACTCCAGGGTCGGCAGGCGACGCAAATTTCCTGGAATCCAGAGGCTCGTGCGGTGACGGTGATCTATACCCGAGAAATGCCATACGGACCACATGTCATCCAGATCACGATGCGGAAATATGAACGCACGCTCGATAACCTGGATGCGATCCAAAAAGCCGTCGAACATATACGACTGGCGGAGGCACGCGAACTCAACGAGTTAGTCGCGCTCATGTATCGGCAGATCTATCCGCAGGTGCATGCAGCGCCGCCTCCTGCTGCTACACCTGATCACATTCCGGCCTACTATAAAGTGCTGGGGGTGTTGCCCGATGCTCCGATGACCGTGGTCGAGGCGGCCTATAAAGCACAGATTCGTGCCCATCATCCCGATGTGGGCGGCTCGACAGCCAAGGCACAAACCATTATCGCTGCGATGGAGAAGATCCGCAGCGAACGGAAGGTTGCCGTGTAACAGGACGGGTCAGCTCGGTTTTGTGGGGTGTGCTACGGTGAGACGGCGGCAACGGTCGGAGTGCGTGGTGACATCGCGAATGGTGGAGACCGTTCCACGACGGTCAAGGCGAACACGGACGTTGCGGGAGCGTCAGACCCCCTGACATTCTCCCGCTGCCTGCCCGATACCAGGTGCGTCAATCCCCTGTTACTTCATCTTCGTTGGTCGTTGGTTGTCGGTTGGTATGCGTATGCTGCTTCGCGTACCAGTGCGGCCGTGTGCGTCGCATCATAGTCCTGTTCCAGTCGCCCAGCCAACGCGATCAGTTCCGCGTGCGATGACCGCCCTGGCCGCAGCATCTCGTACATACGCAGCACCTCATCATTCGGCACAGCAGTTAGCTCGGCGGCACGCATGAGGTTCGCGGCAAGCTGGACGTATCCCGCACCTTGAGCAACCTCGGCCTGTGCTCGTAGCGTCGCCGCACTCACCTGGAGGTCGTCGATCCGCATGTGGTCGATAGCATCGGGTGTTATCGCGGCGAGCGAACGTCCACTCGCGGCTTGCAGTTGGTCGGCAGCATGTTCGCGCAACGGGTAGCGTGGCTTGGTCATACATCGGGCTCCCAATCGAAGAAAAGTTCTGTGGGCGGTTGTCCGTCGATCATTTCGGTTTCACGGCGGTGGAGCAGGGTCGTTTTGACGATCAGGCGCAACCGTGCCCAATTATCAACCTGCACGGGCACGGGCGTGACAGCCTCGCCTTTCGCGTAGCGGGCGGCATTGCGTCCGATCTCCTCGTAGGTCGTCAAGGTTAACGATGGTGATTGCGGGAACAGTTCAAGGTTGTTCAATCGTGCGAGACCACGACGCTGAATGATCGTTGTACCCCGCGATTGGAGGCCGATGGCGATGCCGGAACCACTCAGCGCTGTCGCGGCGTGACTGATTGCCGCCAGGTCCGAGCTATGGTGTACCTTGACGATACGCGCCGTTAGTCCTTCACGGGCCACACCTGTCAAAATTGCCGCCAGCACGTCGTCGTGCTGGAGCCCACCGATGGTCTGTGTCAGGGCGGTACCGAATGCCGGTCCAACGCCGACGATCACCTCGGTGGTCGATCCTGGCTGAGCGGGACCGAGGGGTGCGAGGTTGACGAGCGGCGTGCCGATGCGGTCTTCGATGAAGTCGCGAGGCGAGCGGACCTGATGCAAGGCCCCAATCTCTGCGGCACGTTCGTTCGAAAGGCGATACCCAGTGCCCGGGCCACCGTAATCGTTGGCGTCGTTGATGCCGCTTTGGACCTTGAAGTCACGGTCGAAGATCGCAGCGGGTTGCAGATAATCCCCCGCGACGCGTTGCCGCCCGAGCTCCAGGACGTGTGCGGCGACGCGCTCGAAGCCACGCCGACGGAGCGCTCCGGCTACGGAAAGCACGCTCGTATCAGAATCCAGGAAGCGATCGGCAGCATGCAGGTCTGCGACCACATCGCGCACCGGCATGTCCTCGCTCCCGTGCCCCGTCGTCGCGGCCGTGACCTCCTCATCGGTAATCGGTGGAAAACCAAGCTCAGCGTACATCGCTTGAATCGCCTGCGCTGCTTCGCGCCTGATCGCGAGGGCTGCTTCTTCGGTGATCGAGCGCGTGCCGCCATCGACCAGCATATCGCGCTGCAACACGTTGTAATCGTCAAAGTCTTCGGCGTCGAAGTTGCCGCCGCCAAAGAGGTTGTCGCGCTTCGGTACCGCGCTATAGCCCGAAAAGATGAAGTCGGCACCGGGGATGAACTGCAACATCAGTTTGGCGCTTTTACGGATCGCCGAATGTGACGCCAGGGCATCATTCCCGGCGGCGACCTCTAGCCCCAGCATCGCCGCCAGCAGGTTCTCGGCCAGCACGACGCGCACACCGCCCGGCAGCGACTCGGGCAGGGCGATGCAGGAGATCGAGCCGTTCTGGATACCCTGGCTGCCAGCGCCACGCGTGACCAGCAAGCAACGTGCTTCAAGGTAGAGCATCGAACGTTGTTCGGCATGTCCCATCAGCGCTTCGGAACCGCTACCGGATGTGAAGCGGACTTTGACGCCGCGTGAGGCATACGCCGATGCGAGAAACGCCTTGGACCAGGGGGTATCGTCGCCATCCACGAAGGCGCGCTCGGTACCATAGACCGACAACGTCTCGGCATATGAAACCAGCCCTTTCATGGCGAGCCTCAGCCCCAGCGCTTCTTCGACGGCGCACTGGGTCAGCACGCCACCGCGTCCGGTCTGGCTGCCCACCAGAATTGCCAGGGCGTTGAATGGCGCGAATCGAGCTACTCCAACCGTGGTCTCGATCTCCGCGAAGCCGCGCAGCGCTGCTTCGGCGGCATCGGCGGCCAGTAAGGCCGGATGTTCGCGCTTGTTCGTCACATGCGCCTGGTTAGCCGGGGTGCGACGCACACGCATCTTGGCCAGGCCGTTCATCAGTTCGAGGACGTTCATCGGACGCAGGATTTCGACCAACTTGGCGGGCGTGCAGCCACCGACCAACCGCAAAATCTCCTGGCGTCCCACGTTGATATCGACCAGCATGCGCGCGATCTCAAGGCCAGATAATGCCATTGCTTCGGGTGCTACCGCCAGGTCAAGCGCATGATTGGCGATGAATTGATCGAGCATATCAAAATCTGCGCGTTGTCGTCCGTCCATTTCGACGACCGTACCATCTTCGATGCGTAGACTGGGCGCGGGATCGTACGGACTGTCGGCGACGATCAGCCCGACCTCGGGCCACGGCTCGACAAACGTTTCGCGATTAATATCGCGCTCGGCCAAAAGCTCAAAACGTCGTGAATGTTCGTTCAACGTAGCATGCTCCCTCTATCCCATCCCCATATCCCACATCGTTGTTATCGTTCGGGCGACGCGTCGTTCAAGACGTAGGTCACGTTGGTGATCTTTTTTCGACGAGTTCCTGCGCGGATACCTCATGCAGGCTCGCTTCCAGGTCGTCCCCATCATAGCCCATCCAACTGGCGATTGCATCTACGGTACATGCATCGCAGGGTTCCGTCAACGTCGTGAAATCTGTCATCCTGAGCCGCAATGAAGGATCGTTCCGAACGAGAGGCAGATGCTTGGGCCAAGCGTGCACCCACTCAGCGTGACACGATCGACACTGGAGGCGTCTTGAATGGACACAAGGAGGAATGGCGCGGTAAAAAGCTTCTCTATCGACTCAGATGCCCTCCCGAACGTATAGGAACCGCACATAACGAAAAATGAACGCAGCATGGGATCCCCGCGCGGGCTCGTTCTCCGTCGTTGTGCCGACAGCGCAAACGAGGGGATATTGCAAGGTCAACGACGAGTTTGAAATGATTCGCCGATTTGGTGTTTATGCGTCGTGGTTCGTCGATCCAGCGCTGAGAGCAGAGGATTGTTGGTGTTTTTGTGGGCATGGCTAAGGATCGTCAACCCCAAAAAATCATTCATGACGTGAAGAGCATTCATCTGATAGGAAAAGTTAAGATTTGAAAGCTGTATAGATGGCCATTTGCAAGGCAACCATCGTTCTACTGATAGGGAAGCATCTGGACGACATCCGGCTGGGTCCAAAGAAGGCGATTAGGTCATGCATGTGTGCCAGTTCAAATAATCAAAGGGGAACAATTTGAGAACAATCATTCTTTACATTGTACGTGCTAGTCTTATTGTATTTCCCGTTGGAATCGTTTGGGTCACGCCAACATATGGTCAGACCGGATGGCAGTGGTATAAAACGGATCTGCACGTTCATTCATCGTTCAGTGCTGATGGCTACAATGACCTTGGTATTTTAAGTGAAGCAGCCAAGCGTGAAGGGTATCATGCCCTCTTTTTAACCGACCACAATCTCGGCAGTAGCTTCCCGATCAGTGGTCTCACCGCGAACCATATGGTGTTTGAGGATAGCTATCGTCTTTGGACGCCGGGGACACAGGGTTCACTCGCCACGACAACAAATACGTTAGTTAGTGCCCCTGTCAATACCGGAACAGCCGCATTGCACCTCCAGAGCACGTCGGCTAGTCATGGTGAGACCTTTATCTGGGCAAGCCGAGGGCCTAACTTTCGCTCGGGTAAGATCGAGCTTCGAGTCGCAATCTATCCGACGCGAATCGATCCTGGCTCGGGCATCTATGTTTCTGCCAGCATTGGTGGCGACCCGACGGTCTTACCACCAAATGGGTACACGACGCATGACGGTGTTATCACACCTGGGAAATCCACGGTCCTTGTTTGGCAGCTTGGGACGGGCCGTACTCCCTCGACCGATCCAAACGCGCGTGTTATTACCTTTCCGCTTGGCGCATATCGCCTGAATACGTGGAACGTTTTTACTATCGATGTGAGTGCAGCCCTCGCCTCAATCCCAGCCGCAGACCGTCCGCTGGACTACAATGGGCTGACCACACTTAAGATCGCCGCGA
This sequence comes from uncultured Chloroflexia bacterium, assembly GCA_963782315.1. GTDB lineage: Bacteria > Chloroflexota > Chloroflexia > Chloroflexales > Kallotenuaceae > JBBSGA01. The sequence continues at coordinate 42,626 of CAWAJS010000020.1, read as the reverse complement.
GTGCCACCGGAGGTACTGCTGATGCCTACGTCGACACCTACTCGCTCGATGCTCGCGCACCGGTGTCACCGGCTGACGAGTTTGCCTACCGCAGCACACTGATCCGTCAGTACAATACGTCGTCGTTCCGCATCCTTCCAGGGCTCGAAATGGGCACCAGGGAACATGCGCAGCGCTTCAATTTTGGTATCACAGATCCATCGAAATTTGTCTCATACAGCGATGGTGTAAACGGTATCGTTCCCACGCAGCAAACCGGATACCTGGCAATGCTCAATCACCCCGGTGATGATGGTGGCGCGGACGAAACCGAAGTCCTGGCGACGCGGGCGTTCGGTGCGGACCTGATTGAGATCAGGAAGGCAGAGTGGGTTGAAATCTGGGATGCGTTGCTTAACCAGGGGGTGCAAATTCTGGGAGCAGGATCGACTGACTTACACAAATTGTTCAGTACATCGAGTTATGCTACTCATATCTACGCACCTATGCTCAATTTCGACACCCTGATGCGGTCCTTATTTGAAGGCCGAACGTATGTCGCGACCGGAAGTTTCGCTGGCAAAGTCATGCTCAGTCCCGAACCTGGCAGGAAGGAACCGTACCCGGCGCGATATCCCGTCTTTGTTTCGGATTCATTACAAACGACAGACGTGGAGCTAGCCGTAACAAATGGGCTGAGCGCAGGCTCCACGATCCACTGGATTGTGAATGGCCAGATACTCCTAAGCGACCCAGCGACTCAACCGACGTATTTGGCTACGAAAACGATTCCGTTATCGGGGCCGAGGACAGTAGTTCGGGCTGAAGTGCGCAATGCATCCAATGTCGTGGTGGCATTGACGCAACCAATCGCCTTTGTCGATGTGCCGGGACTTGCAACTGATAAGCGCTTCTCTGTCGATGGAATTACAACGGTTACTGGCAAGGATTACACACAGTATTACACGAAGGGGATTTCTGGAACCAGTTGGAAACCGAGCGAACGCACGCTTGAGTTGAAACTGCAGAATCCAACAGAGGCGTTGATCGAAATACAGACCGCGTCCATTTCGCCCCCTGAGCAGGTCTTCATCGACGATGTGCCCAGTCCGTCCGTGACGTCGATGGCTACATACGCGGCCTGTACGGATTCATGCAACTATTACGATGTTCAGGCGGCGGAAACTATACCTAAAGGTACGGCAGGCAGGTTCCGTTACGCGTGTGCTCGTTCAGTTCGTTCCAACAAATGACCGCCTCCGCCCTACCGCGCCGACCGGAGCTTACAGCCCAGTCCATCGATGCCGGACGAATCGACCTCGAATGGCAGGCGGCAACAGATAATGTTGGTGTTACCGGGTATGCAATCTACCGTGACAATATACAAATTGCAATCGTTGGGGCACAAACGAGCTATAGCGACATTACTGCCACTGAATCTACACAGTACTCGTATGCAGTGCGAGCATTCGACGGTAACGGCAACTCTATCACCTGCAAGTGCTGCGGTCATGGTAAGTACGTCCGCATGGATATTCCTTTTCAGCGATGGAATGGAACTGAGGGACCTTCGTTCTTGGGAGAACGTGCATGGCCTTGTTGTTCAGAAGGAGCACGTCCATACAGGTCAGTACGCGTGCACGGGGCACAAGCACGGGTGCCGTTGCCTATGCGCGTACACACCTCCCGCAAGCGCAAAGTGAAGTGTATTACCGTATATGGTTCAATATACTCAGCCAGGGTTCAAATGAAATCTACCTCCTTCGCGTACTACCAACTGCCCGAGCAAACGCTCCAGCACTAGTAAGTTTGTACGTCGACCGTAGGGGTCTGCTGGGGTATCGAAGTGCCGCATCGGGTACAACCATAACGAGTATGCATCGGGTAACAACGGAAATCATGGCACGAAGCGCAGATCCGCGTACGTGTCGATGGTTCGAGACAGCCTGGTTGAAGTGTGGCTTGATGGCATCCGCAGTCAAGGAACTGAGTATTACGCAAGACATAGGTACTGAGGCTGTGGGCCAGGTCGAGTTAGGGGAGAGCCGGGCTGATCGGACATTTGACGTCGCCTTTGACGATGTGATCGTCTCGACCTCGTTTACCCCGGCCTATGCGCGTATCAGATCACCGGCAGGGTTCTACGTGTTTATGCCCATGCTTGGTAGATAGGACATTAAAACTCAGTGTGCTGTCCGAAGGCCCGATACCAGCGGTGTACCTACCAGCCGGCACCCGAGCGGGCATCTTACACGTAACATATCTACCAACGCACCAATGAGGGGTGAACTCCTTGCATTGTCATTCCAAGCCGGGGTACCCGCTAAGGGGGTCCAGGAATCTATCTAGGTCTAGGGTAAGATCCTTCGCCTCGGCTCAGGATGACGGAAGCTCATGCCTTGTCGTCATCGCTCATTGATCGACGAGGGCCACTATAGCCTTGTCCAGTTCTCGAAAACTGGACAAGGCTCGCGTATCTTATGGACGTATCGTCGCATTCGTCGCTGTTAATGCCTTCTCATGAATCGCCGCGCGCGTGCCTGCGATGTCGAAGCATGCTTCCTGGTTCGTTCGCATCAATTGCGTTGCCAGGCTTATCGCCTGTCGGTCGGTCAGGAAGCCCTCATCCACCTCCGCCTGTAAGGCCCGTGTGAGCCACTGCCGGGCCTGGGTCGCGTAGGCTACGACGGCGTTTGGCCAACCCGTGTCGCCGCCAAAGGCGAAGATCTTATGACTCGGCACAGCATGGATCATGCGCCGCACAAAATCGCGGGCGCTGAACGGGTCAATGCTCCAAGCCCAGCACATATCGACATAGGTGTTGGGATAATGCTTGGCCAGCGCGATGAGTTCGTTGCTATAGGGATAGGCGATATGCATCAAGACGAAACGCGCTGCCTTGTACTCCTTTAGCAGGGGAGCCAGGTGCCCGCTGCGAATACGCTCGATAGGCATCGAACTGTGTCCCGCGTAGTAACCTGTATGGATCTTGAACGGAAGATTGTAGTCAATGGCGAGCTCTACGCCGCGTGCCAGCCCCCAATCACCCAGGCAAAGCTTGTCGGCCTCTTCCAATGTATGGCCAGCTAACTGCTTCTGGAGTACTGCCTCCGCTTCGGCATCTGTACGCTTTTCCCAGCGTAACGTTCGATTGTAGGCGTGTTGCGACTTGACGGCGATCGCACACGCGCCATATTTGGCGAAGAGCGCCTCCATAGCAGTACGCAAGGCTCGCAATGCTATCGACTTCAACACCGACATCCTGATAGATCTCCGCCGGTTTGATGTCACCGCTACAAAATCCGACCCATGAAAGATCATACAGAAAGAAGTCGGGGCCCGACAGATCCGGCTCGCAAGCCCACTATGAAATTATCGATCTGTACATGATCGAGGTGACCTTCATCGCGCAGGATGCGCAAGCGCTCGCCCGGCTTGCGTAGCGCCGCGTTACGCTCCTGCGCGGCATACAGCGCCTCGGGGGTAATCTCGTTCATGGCATACACGCGCTGGGCGATCAACTGTACCGCCTCGCCATAGCCGGTATGTAAGCAGCGTTGCCAGGCGTCGCGTACTCCGGCAAAGCGCGCTTCCAGATCCGGATCCGTACCATCAAGCAGTCGCTCGACTGCGACCAAGGATGCGCCCGCCACGACCAGATCAGCAGTCACGTAATTTTCGAACAGATCGCGTAGCACATCTGGTCCGCTCGTCACATAGAGCTCTTCCGTATTCAGATGTTCATGGCTGTCGATCATCCGAGTTGCCTGAATATGTTCAGCTAAGTCTGTCTTCACTGCAAGCTTCCTCCTCTACGTTGGATACCAGTAGGATTCAAACACCTGCGTATATACCAGACCACTATACAGGAGTAATGCCGACCTGTAGGAATCGTCGCTCGATCTCTCCACAGCATCACGGTTCTGTCGCAACGGCGCGGTCAGGTACACAACCAGTGCAGAATTGGAACAAGCACTGACGACGCGTTCAATGTGAGTGTGAGCGGACGGGCGGTGATGAGCAGACGCGACGTGGTGGGCAACGCTGGCGCTGCAGGGATTGCGGACGCCGCTTCATCCCTCGTTCAGCCAGTGCCTTTCCTATTCATGGTGCCAGCGGACCGCGCAACCCGACGCTCTGTGTCGCCATGTTCGTGTATCAACACAGTTTCCTGTATCTCAAAATGGAGTATGCTTGTGTCGTAGCCCGGATGTTGTTGTTCGCGATATTCTTCACGAGCATCAGCAGGCAGGCACGATGACGCTGGGTGTATGAAGACTAACGTCGATCTCGTCTATGCCGACGAAAGGATCAATGATGGATTTTGATTTCGGGGGTCAGGTAGTGCTGGTGACGGGAGGTGCTTCCGGCATTGGCCGCGGCATCGCCGAGGCGTTCGGCGCTCGTGGGGCGCGGGTTGTGCTCACGTACCTCAGCAGCACGCAGGGAGCCGAAGAAACCGTTGCGACCATCAAAGACGCTGGCGGCAGCGCCTACGCCATTCACGCCGATCTCACCCGCGAGGATCAGGTCGAGCATGTCGTCTCCGATGTCATACAGAAGTACGGTCGAATTGACGTGCTGGTTGCCAACACGGGTGGCCTGATTCAGCGCTCACCAGTTGCTGATTGCTCGCTCGAACTCTGGAATCAGGCGCTGGCGCTCAACCTGACCAGCACCTTTTTATGCTGCCGTGCGGTACTCCCCCGGATGATCGAGGCCAAACGAGGCGCCATCGTAACGATCAGTTCGCTCGCTGCCCACGATGGCGGTGGACAGGGCGCGGCGCACTATGCCGCGACCAAAGGCGCGGTCATCACCTTCACCAAGGCACTCGCCAAGGAAGTCGGACCGCAGGGTATCCGTGTCAATGGCATCGCTCCAGGTTTGATCGGTACACAATTCCATGACCGATTCAGCACTGCCGATATGCGCAGCGGCGCGGTAAGCCGCACACCACTGCGTCGAGAAGGCACGCCTGCCGATGTCGCTGGGGCGGCATTGTTCCTCGCATCACCCTTCGCCGATTTCCTGGCGGGCGAAACGATCGAGGTCAATGGCGGTCAGGGAGTATATTGATATGACCACACCTCATAATCTGCCGCTGCACAACCAGGTAATCATCATCGCGGGAGCAACAAGCGGCATGGGCAAGGCGACAGCGCTGGCGGTCGCCCGCGCGGGCGCGACCGTCGTGATCGCCGGACGCCGCGCCGATGCTCTGGAAACCGTTCGCGCCCAGATCGTCGCGGATGGTGGCTCGGCCGACGCGATCCCGACCGATGCCACCCAGCAGGCAGCGGTCACGGCACTCCTCGCGACCACCACCGAACGGTATGGGCGGGTCGATGGACTGATCAACGCTGTCGGATCGAACATCAAGGCCCGCACTGTCGACGAACTCACCGGAAGCAGTTGGGACGATATGGTTGCCACCAATCTCTCGGCGGCATTTTATCTGACGCACGAGAGCGTCCCGATATTTCGCAGACAGCACGGCGGTATCCTCATTCACATCTCGTCCGCGGCAGCGCGGAAACCAGATCGTTCTGGCATCGCCTATCAGGCCACCAAAGCCGGCGTTGCCGCGCTTGCGCATGGCACGATGGAAGAAGAACGCGATAACGGGTTGCGCGTCACGGTGATCTATCCCGGCTTTACCGACACGCCGTTGGTACTCCAACGACCCACAACACCCACACCCGAAATGTTGGCGCGTGCGTTGCAACCCGAAGACATCGCGGCAGCATGTTTATTCGTGCTTCAAATGCCGCCACGCGCCTATGTTCCCGAACTTGTCCTCTACCCGTGCCGTTCGTAACAAAACCATTCGTTGAGCGAGAGAAAGAGCCATGCACCACGCAATCACGTTATCTGTATTCACCAAGCCCTGGAAGATGTCGCTCCCTGAACTCGCACGCTTTGTGAGCGGACTGGGCTTCGACGGTATTGAATTGCCGGTTCGACCTGGCTATCAGGTTGAACCGCACCAGATCAACCGCGACCTTCCGCTCGCCGTTCGGACCCTCGCCGATCACGGTGTCCGCATCACCAGCGTTGCGACCGAGCCGACGCCCGAAGCGATTACCGGCGTGCGCCGAGGTGGGGATTCCGATCATCCGAACGATGGCACCCATTGACAGTGACGGCTATCGTGCGACCGAGGCTCGCCTCCAACGGCACTACGAGTCATTCCTGCCACTGCTACGCGATAGCGGCGTCAAGATTGGCGTGCAAAATCATAACGGCAACTATGTCAGCAATGCCTCCGGGCTCCGCAGCCTGTTGGAGCCGTTCGATCCTGCCTTGATCGGCGCGGTCTGGGACGTGGCGCATAACGCCCTCAACGGTGAACAACTCGACCTCGCCATCGACATCATCTGGCCTCACCTCTTGATGGTGAACTGGAAGAACGCCTTCTGGCGCCGTGTCAGCGGACCAGAAGCCATCGACGTCGATTGGGAGCCCTACTGGACCACCGGACGACAGGGATTAGCCTCGTGGTCACAGGTCGCCCGCCTGTTACGCGAACGTCAATACAACGGCGTCATCTGCCTGACGGCAGAGTACACCAACGAAGAAGAAACCGATCGGCTGATCGCCGAAGACGTCGCATATGCCCGTTCGTTGCTCAGTTGAGCGCTTTGCACCCTTAAAGCGATAGAAGGAGGAAGCGCGTAGCACCTTCGTCGTTACGCCCACCTATGGTTTTACAGCAGCAATCTCCCTTGCGCGTCGCCGTCATCGGCGCGGGAGCGATGGCGAATAACGTCCATTATCCTGTCGCTGGCCTCGCTCGACGATGTCGAGATCGCCGCCATTTGCGATCTCGATACCGCGCGCCTGAACGAGACCGCCGACCGCTATGAAGTCGAAGGTCGCTTCAGCGATTACCGACAGATGATCGCTGAAACTGCCCCCGATGCCGTGTACGCGATCGGACAGCCGCACTATATGTACGACATTTGGGCATGGTGTCTGGCACAGGGGCTCAACCTGTACGTCGAGAAACCGATGGGATTGACGATCCATCAGGCACGCTCCCTGGCGTATCTTGCCGACAAGCATGGTGCGATCACCCAGGTCAGTTTCCAGCGCCGAACCACGCCAATGGTCGTCGCCTTACATCAAGCGTGTCTGCAACGTGGCCCAATCACCCATGCCGTGTGCCGCTTTTACAAGCACGATCCACAGCCCGTCACCGGACCTCGCGATCATATGATGGATGATGGCGTTCATGCGATCGACACGTTACGCTGGCTCTGTGGTGGTGAGGTCACGGGCATCCATGCCATCACGCGCGCGGTAGGAACGCCTGACATCAACTTCTTTACGGCGATGCTAGAATTCGACAACGGCTCGACAGGAGTTCTCCTCAACAGTTGGACAAGCGGGCGACGCATCTTTGCCGTCGAGATCCACGCACCCGGCATTTGCGTGGAGGCCGAACACGAAGTCGCCGCATATGTCTATGCAGACGGCGATACCAGAGGTGTACGGTATGATTCCCGCGAGATGGCAGGTAGCGATCAACTGTATGTGTACGGCGGATTTCAGGCCAAGCACCGTGAGTTTGCCGATGCTATTCGCTCCAAGACCCAGCCAGCATCGAATTTCGCCGACGCCGTTAAAACGATGGAAGTCGCCGAAAAGATTCTGGCGATGAACCTCCTCGGTATACGAAGCACCTAGCAATTGGTCGTCACCGATTGAGAAATTAATAGGGAGCATTGAGATGGAAACCATTGGACGACCCGCAACCATCGTTTCATTCAGCTTTCCCAACGGTCCAACCCTTGAGGAAGTCGTCGCTGCCGTCGAGCACGAAGCCGCACGCGGAGCAGACCTGATCGCGCTGCCTGAAACGTTTCTGGGGCAGAACGACCGGACACCGGAAACACTGGATGGTCCCACCGTTCAGGCAATGTCGGCAATAGCACGTCGCCACCGCACGTATATCCTCTGCCCCATCGACCGCATCACCCCGACCGAGCGTGTGAACAGCGCCGTGCTGCTCGATCGTGATGGCCTCGTTGCGGGCGTCTACGATAAGGTTTTTCCCTACTGGTCTGAGTTCGACCACCAGCACGTCGTCGCGCCGGGACACGAAGCACCAGTATGGAATACCGACTTCGGGCGCGTCGGTTGTGCGATCTGTTTCGACGTCAATTTTCCCGAAGTCTGGCAGCGTCTCGCCGACCATGGAGCCGAACTGGTGATCTGGCCAAGCGCGTATTCGGCAGGCTCATCGCTCCAGGCGCATGCCTTGAACCATCATTTTGCGATCGTGAGCGCAACCCAAACTGGCGATTGCCTGGTCTACGACATCACGGGCAAACTTTTGCTCGACGAAGAAGGACCCAGGCATTCATGTAAGTCGCCTTGAACTCGACCTCGACCGCGCGATCTTTCACGAGAACTTCAATCTCGCCAAACGCGATCAGTTGCTCGCTGACCACGGCGAGGACATCGAGCAAGAACTGTATCTGCCGCGTGAACAATGGTTTGTGCTCAAGGCACGCCGACCAGGTGTGCTCGTGCATGAACTCGCTCAGCAATATGGCCTCGAACCGCTGCGCGACTACATCAGTCGTAGCCGAAACGCTATCGACACGATGCGCGCCCAGCCGTTCGCCAACACCCAGGTTGATGCGATGGAGCGCACGTAATTTTCCTTGCAGGGCTATTGCGTGTCCATGGAAACCTCAGCCATGGGTTGTATCCGATGCGTGGCTGGGACAGGCAGCGTCTGCCAACGTCGTTGTTTGTGGGCTTGCCCGTATCTGGAAACGTGTCTATGCTGTTTACGTCCCGCTCATCCTTCGACGTGCCGTTGCATGGGCACGGTTGGCACAAGATTAATACGCCCGTCGAACAGTGGCGATGGATCGCTGATCGCGCTCGTAGGCCACTGACAATGGTTGGTTTCACATGCCCACTCAGGTGCATCAATACCCTTGTGCTAGCAATGCCTCGATGCTCAGCGGCTCTTCCCCAACCTCCAACGCCATATGTTCCAGGCAATAGGTCGCCTCGGCAGCGCGTATCTGTGTCAATAGCTCGGTCGCACAGGCAGGATGGGCGATAAGCGCCGCAAACCACTGCTTGGCCTGTTCGAGTTGGCCTTCGCGAGCGAGGAGCGTGGCGAGGCCAGCGTGCGCCGCAAGCGTTACCGGCATTGCGCCGATGGATGTTGCAAGCGTAATACTGTCGTAAAAGTAGCGGCGGGCGGTTGACAGGTCGCCAAGATGGGTCGTAACGGTGCCAAGCGCGACGAAGCCGTGTGCCATACCGAGCTGGTCGCCAATGGTTTCGAAGCATGTCAAGGATGCTTGCAGGTGCTGGTACGCCGTGTCGTACATGCCCATGTCCATGAGGATTAACCCCAGATTGCCCAGGCTCTCCCCGATGCGACGGCGGTCGTCGATGGCACGCGCATGCGCAACACACTCCTTGTAGTACCGTTCTGCTTCCGCCAGTTGTCCTTGCATATAGTAGGTGTTGCCAAGCCCAAGCAAACTTTCGCCGATCTCGCGTCGGTCGCCCATACGGTTGGCGAGTGCCAGGGCTTCAGTGTAGTACTCCTGTGATAGGTGCAGCGCCCCGCGTCGAAACGTCACCTCGCCGAGATTGTTGAGCACATGCATCAGCGTCACCGGCTGATCGAGCGGTCGCACGATGCGTAAGCCTTCGTCGAGATAGGCTTCGGCCTGTGCAAACTCACCCTGCACGGATGCGATCCAGCCAAGGTAGCCGAGGGCATCGGCGATGGCTGCGTCGTCATGCTCGCGGGTGGCGATGTCAAGATAGTCGGTCAGAAAGGTATTGGCCGGGGTGTAATCGCCCTGTTCCTGTGCGAGTATGCCAGCCCAGCGTAACGCCGTGACGCATGGCGTGCGTGCGTCCATCCTTAAGAGCGTTGGATCCAGGCACGGCCTTCCGTGCAATGCCCGCGCACCCGCCAGAAGTGACCGATATGCCCGATAAGCTGGCACCCATACGTGCTGTTATCGGTTTCATGCGCCCATTCAAGCGCGATACGGAGGTTGTCATGTTCGGCATCCATGCGGTCGAGCCAGGCGGTTTGCTCCATGCCCAGAATCTCGCGCTCGGCACGTTGCGCCAGCGCCAGGTAGTACATGGCATGTTCATGCCTGATGCGCCTATGCTGGTCAGGCCACGCCGTCAGGTGTCGTTCGGCGTACTGTTGGAGGAGCTTGTGCAGGGTATAGCGTCCATCGTGGGTGCGCGTCAAGAAGGCTTTGTTCACAAGCGCGCCGAGTAAGAAGGGCGACGCGCCCGTGATCGTGTGAGCGGCTTCGCGTTCGAAGCCGCCGCGATAGACGCCGAGGCCACGTACGACACGCTGCTCGTCGGGCGATAGTTGCCGCCAGAAATAATCGAAGATCGCTCCAAGGTCGCCCTGTGCGCTTCCATTTAGTTCGTGGAGTAACTGGTGGTTCGACGCGAGTTGTTCGGCGATCTCCTCGCAGCTAAAGAGTTCGATCCAGGCTACCGCCAGTTCGATGCCGAGCGGAACTCCTTCGACCAGACGGCAGATCGTGCTGACTGCCGCCATATCCGCTGCTTTGAGGGCATATCCCCGCGTGGTTGCGATCTGTCGAAACAGGCGAACGGCGCTTGACTGCTGTTGGGAATCGACCGCTGGCCATACGTGCAAGCCCGCAAGCTCGACAACGGTTTCCTGCGGCAGGGCGATAGCTTCACGCGACGTGAGCAACAGTGACACCGTTGGCGCGTGCGCCACAATCGCGTACAGGATCGCGTAACTATCCTGGATATGTTCGAGGTTATCGACCACCAGCAGGAGTTCGCGGTCGTGTAAAGCATTGATGAGTTGTTGGAGCGCCGGTTGTTGCGCGACCAGTGTAACGTGCAGCACGTTCATGATGGTATACACCATCTGCTCGGCGGTGCTGATATCGGCGAGGGGAATGAACCACGCGCCGTCTGCATAGTGTTCGACAATTTCCAGAGTGACCTGCTGTGCGAGGCGGGTTTTGCCGATACCACCGGGACCAACCACTGTCACCGGGCCACTCATCAGGTCGAGTGCACGCTTGATCTGCTCGATCTCGCGTTCACGGCCAATCAGATTGCTCGCAGGGAATGGGACATTATGAGGCCGAGGTCGGACCAAGGCCGCCAGCCGGTCGGCGAGGGAACGCGAAGCGAAACCGGGATGTATGTTCCAGCCGGATGCGTCGGACGTTAATATCTTCTGAGCAATCAGTTCGGGGATACTGCGATCCAGACGCGCCGGAAGGCCCAGGGTCTGCTGATGCAGCCAGGTGTGAAACTCTGGTGGTGTTTCCCATTGGAGTGCGCTGCGTAACCAGATGCCTACGCCACCTATCGTCAGCGGTGCGAGCTCTAGGTCGATGGCATACCGCGTTGTCAGCACACGCGAGCGCCGCTGCCCGGTCTGGGTGGTGGTTGTGATGATGCCGACTGCTGAGCGCTTGCTTTTGCGGAGCATGGCACGGATCAGACTCGATGTTGCCTGGTCCAGGTCGTGTACGCCGTCAATGGCGAAGATCAAGCCCTGCCGCTGCTCGGCTTGTAGCAGTGTTTCGACCGCAGCGATCCATGCCTCGGTCGATGCGGCGGGATCGGGGAGCGCACCCGCAGTTGATTCGTACAGTGCGCCGTAATCGCGCATCCGCAACCCAGGATTGCAGCGTAGCTCCACGACCATAAAGCCCTGCACCTCAAGGCGTCTGCGAGCTTCGTTCAGGAACGCGGTGCGACCCGATCCGGCGACGCCAGCGACGGTGAGTTGTCCGCGTCGTTGCACCAGCAGTTCAGCCGAAAACGCTTGTAACGTACTATAGGCGGCTTCACGCTCGATCAGGCGGCGGGACGCCGGAGCCTCGGACGCTTCCCAGCCGTCGTCGCTAAACACACGGTTGCGACCCGCACGCTTCGCCGCCAACAAGCGTTGGTCGGCACGCTCGAACAGCGCGTGTGCCGTGGTGGTGTTGCGGTCGAGGTTGGCACAGCCGATAGTGAGCGACAGCGTAAGTGGAAGATCCGAACCAAAAGGTTGTGTATGTATATGTTGACAGGCAGTAATCGCGAAGGCATGCGCTGCGTCCGGCGTGGTATGGCGCAGGATTATCACGAACTCGTCGCCGCCGTAGCGAAACATCTCGTGTGCTGGCGCAAGTGTGCGGAGGCGCCCGGCAACTTCGACAAGAATCTCGTCGCCGCGCAAATGCCCAAAGGCATCGTTGACGGTCTTGAAGTAGTCAATGTCGATGACCAGCAGCGCCAGCGGCGTGGTCGCCGCATGTGCGGCATCTATCGCCGCCTGGAGTGCAGGCATCATCGACGCGCGTGCCAACGTACCCGTCAGGGCATCCAGTGTCGGCACAATCGCACGCATGGTTGACGTATCTGAAACGCTCAATAGTTCATCAATACTATAAGTCCGAGAGTTTTCCACTATACCATAGGCTATCATGGGTCGAGCAATTGTGAATAGGTCTACGATACGAAGTATGCTTCGCCATGTAGTATATACCTGGACGGGCACACGATGGAGTTCAGCGATGCGCGGCTTACTGCACCCGTACGCTCATCTGCATTGACCAGTCCCCGTTCTTGAGCAGCGCCCTACAGCGTACATAACTCGACATACGTTGTTTCGGGGCTATTGTGCCACTTCTCGGGTTTGATGCCAGTGTTGCTTCAAGGGAACGGGAAAGACGCCTGTGTCTCGCCAACTGTCATTAGTACCGAAGAATGGGTGACGGTTGTCGGCAGAGCCCACGAGGGTGCTCTGAACAATGATGTCGCGATTAACACGTTCACTCGGTTGGGCAGTGAGGCTGGATGGCGCTAGAGTTCTGAACAGCGCATACGTGCATGCACGTATGCGCTGTTCAGACTTTAGCGCAGGCAATGTCCAGAATGTCGAAGCGGCATGTGTCGTCAGCTACATGCCACGAATCACACTACACCTGACGATGCCGATCTTGCTACGTTGCATGTTTGGTCCTCGTTTGCTCAACGTCCGGCCCAGAGCAGGCCACGCCGTACAATCTCGCGTGCTTCGGGTACGTCAAAATCTTCTGCGTGGTGTCCCAGCGAACAATGAAACACCTGCCCTTTGCCATACCGTCGCTTCCACACGACCGGCATGACCGTGCCGTCGATCCAGAACGCATGCTCTCCCGTGAATGTCGTCGTCGCCAGCACTTCATTAGAAGGATCGACATGCATGTAATACTGCTCTGTATGCATGTTAAAGTCCTCGATCCCGGCGGTGATCTCATCCTCATGATTGATGATATTCACGCGGTAGTCGATGATGTTGCCGGGATGGGCAACCCATTGCCCGCCGACCATAAACTGATATTCCGTGTTGTTACGGAACGAATCAGCCTGGCCGCCATGCCAGCCGGCGAAGCCAACACCACTCTTGACTGCAGCGAGTAGCCCGGCCTCCTGTTCCTTTGTGATTGTGCCCATCGTCCATACCTGAACGATAAGGTCCAGCGACTGCATACGCTCGGTATTGAGATACGCGTCCAGCGTATCCGAGATCTCGACATCATATCCGTTTGCGCGAAGGAGCGGCGCAAAAATCTGCGTGCACGCCTCAGGCTCGTGTCCTTCCCAGCCACCCCAAACCATTAATGCTGAAGGCATCGTTGTACTCCTTCCGGTTATTCTATACGAATACCAATAAGATGCGGCAGAATTCCCTGCTTCGGTTCGTCGGTCACAACTGGCGTCCCAGAATGAGATGCTTTGAGATGGAGGCATTATAGGGCGTGTGGGAAATCAAGCGACTGAGGGCTGTCTTTTTGGCGTAGAAGTGAGGGCGATATTGTCGGGAATATTGTGTGGCCTGAGCTCTGACGCATCCTGGCCCTGGGTGGAGGGGCAATGCATTGGCCCTAATACGTCAACAATATGGCAGAAGCAATCAGCGGTGGCGGTCGTCCACAAAGAACATTGCCGTTGTCGTTGAAGCGCTTAAGTTAGTGGCGGACCGTCTGATAATGGAGCCTGAGTTCACAGGCAATTGTCGGGACACTAGCGCCTTGACTGGCATGCAAAGTCACCCGTGCTCGCTTGACGAGGCGTGATTCGGCACTGAGCAAAACGGGCGAAATATTCAATGATCTTTTGTTCTTCAGGTGTCAACTCGCATAATTGAATCATCTGACCCCTCGCGCTACGAAGTGCCTGGATTATACCTAACCTGTCGGATGAACCACTTCGTATGATATGACCAACGACCGACGATGATGTTCAGCCCCCGATCTTTGACAGTCGTTGGTCATGTCATACGGATGTGCTACCGTGGAAGGTGCCCTCGTATTCGAAGCTCTTGCCGCCGCCCGTGCGATTTCCTCCGTATCGCCGATCTCGGTGGCTGCGTCGCCAGTCAAGCGCCATATCGCCGGACTGAGGCAAGAGCGCTGGGCGGCTCGCTCGACCGAGCTAAGGAACGGCACCGCAACGCTTCCGGCGCGTATGTGCGTGCCATGTTCTGCCAGCAGGTTCGCAGCCATATCGGTGGCATCGCCTTCCTGCTATGCCTCGACCGCAGCAATATACTCGCCCAGTTGTCGGCATCGGTCGGCCAGACGGTTGGCCCTGGCTGGATGGCTGGCCTCGCCAGACATCTCGGACATTGCTCCAGCCGCCACCATCTTGGCTGAGCCCCGGATGCGGTATTCGCTAAGGATATCGCGGTCGGGTTCGATGATCCCCGAAATCTCCATTTCACACAGCACGTCTGTGCTGTCACCGTTGCGTAATTGGTCGGCGAGCGCTATTGTCAGCGATTGCTTTGGCTTCCACCGAGATGCGCAACACGACAGGGGCTTCATCAGCCATCTGATTGGCCATGCTCAACTGCTCGAAGATGTTGTCCGTTACAGGGACTTTTTTTGGGGCGGATCTTGGCGACTTGCTTGGGGAAGGAGCCCAGGGCGTTGAGCTAGGAAGCAATGGTCTCAGCAGTGGGAGGCTCAGCATCGGAATAACCCTTCCGAACAATCAACTGACGGCAGACCTCGGTAGCCGTGAGGCGTGGATAGAGGCGGTTGGTGCGGAACTGGGGATCGGTTTGGCTCTGGCCATCAACCATGGCTTGGATGTCAATGAGCAGGTTGGGCAGATGGTCTTCGGCGCGTTTGCGACCGCAGGCAGAGAAGTTGTCTTTGATGGGGATATCGTTATCGAGTTCGCGCGTGCCTTTGCGGATGATGACGCGGCTCCAGCCAAACTCACGTTCGGCTCGACGCTGACCGCCAGGGCCGAGTTCTTTGACCGTGCGCGCCATGAAGACGCGGCGGACAGTGCCTTTGAGCGTTTTGGCGGTCTCGATAACGAGAATGGTGAGCGAAGTGGGAACCCCCAGTCAGTGGTGCTGGCAGTGTACTATAGATGCGGGATGGTTTACTATTCTGATATATCTTAGTGATCCGTAGCAGGGCAGTGTAGCCTTTCGCAGGACAATACTCAAAGTGGAGGTGCAGGATGGCGGAACCACGCATCAGCGGAATTGAGGTCCACACATACACCTATCGGCTGGACGAGTTGGGCAAGGACTACAACGGCTTCAATCTCGTGTATGTTCCTGGCGGCGCTGTCCAGCAGACAGGCCATATCATTCGTGTCCTGACCGATGTTGGTTTAGTTGGCGAGTATGTTGGCGGCAGTGCCGCGGATTATGCGATCCTGCCATCGTTTGTCCATTACCTGATTGGCAAGCATGCCCTGGAGCGCGAGCGCATCTATGCGGATGTGAAGCGGGCGCTGCGTCAGGTTGCCCGCCTCGGCCTGGCACCGGTCGATATCGCGCTATGGGACCTTGCTGGCAAGTATTATCAGACGCCGATTTATCGACTGCTCGGCGGCTATAAGGACCGGTTGCCCTGCCAGGCCAGCACCTACCATGGTGACATAAGCGGTGGTCTGGACAGCCCGGAGGCCTATAGTGAATTCGCCGTCCAGTGTCAGGAGATGGGATATCCAGCGTTTAAGATTCACGGATGGGGTCAGGCGCCGATCGCACAGGAAGTCGCGACAGTCCAGGCTGTCCGTAAGGCGGTTGGAGCCGACATGGACCTGATGCTCGATCCAGCCTGCGAATATATCACTTTCGGCGACGCGGTCAAGGTCGGCCACGCCTGTGATGATGCGCGTTTCTTTTGGTATGAGGACCCATATCGAGACGGCGGTATCTCACAGTTTGCGCACCGTAAGTTGCGCCAACTGATCAAGACGCCACTGCTGATGACTGAGCATGTTCGATCGCTGGAGCCACATGTCGACTTTGCGTTGGCTGATGCCACAGACTATCTACGCGGCGATGTTGGGTACGATGGTATTACCGGGGTGATGAAGCTGGCTCATGCGGCTGAGGGGTTGGGTCTCGATATTGAGTTTCATGGCCCTGGACCGGCACAGCGACAGTGTATGGCCGCAGTTCGCAATACAAATTACTATGAGATGGGACTGGTTCACCCAAAGGCGCCAGCAAGCCACGATACCCGGCTCTATACAGGTACGTACCGTGACACACTTGATGCGATCGATCAGAATGGCTGCGTGCCGGTGCCGCAAGGCCCTGGGCTGGGAGTTGAGATCGATTGGGAATGGGTTGCCCACAACCGTATTAGCATACAAACATACTAGGGCGTATACGCAAACCCAGACTATAGCCAAAGGAGGGTGGCAGCAATGACCCACATCGCCTGATGGTATGCTCCCCGCTTTTCGTAGCGCGTCGCGAGACGCCGCCATTGCTTGAGCCGGTTGATCAGCCGCTCTACCCGGTTGCGTTCACGGTAGATTGCCCGGTTGAAGGGTCCTGTGCGCCGCTCGTTGCTCTTGCGCGGGATGGTGATGCGGATGCCGCGCCGTCGCAGATTGGCCCGGATCTTCCGACTGCTGTAGCCCTTGTCACCGACAACCCGGTTGGGTCGCAATCGTGGACGCCCACGGCCACATCGTGCAACTGCCCCCTGCTCCATCAGCCGCTCAAACACCGTCGCCTCGTGACGCTCGCCCGGCGTCAGCACAAAGGTGATCGGCTTTCCGTTTCCCTCGCAGCGGAGGTGGACTTTGGTGCTGAATCCCCCTTGGCTGCGGCCAAGTGCCTCGGTTTTTGGGTCCCCTTTTTTGCCCCCGCTGCGTGCTGGTGGGCACGAATGACGGTGGCATCGACATGATGGGTCTCCCAGTCCAATTCACCTGCAGCATCTGCCTCGGCTTGCACGGCGGACAGAATGCGGTCCCAGATACCGGCCTTCTTCCAGCGGTAGAGGCGGGTCGAGACAGTGGACGGCGGTCCATATCGTGGAGGCAGGTCGGGCCAAGGTGCGCCGGTGCGAAGGATCCAGAGGATGCCATTGATGATCGGTCGGTCATCGTTGCGTGGGCGACCCCCTTGACTGCCTTTGGATGGGCGTGGCGGTGGAAGCAAAGGCTGCAGTCGCTTCCATTGTGCGTCAGTCAAATCTCCTCGATGCATACCGATAGTCTACCAAAGGGTTTGCGTATACGCCCTAGGTTCCCCGTCTGTCGTGACAGGCGGTCCTGATGCAATTGACACAGGTTATGACTGGTTGGAGCCTCCCCGTGAGGCCGCCAATGGGACACGCGGCGTTGTCACATTGGCGGCCTTGGCTGCTCAAGACGCGAGAAAGGTGATGGTCAAGGTTCTGTTGGGGGGTGCTGCTGTGAGAATGGCAATGGTGGTGCGAGGGCCTGTGGTCGTCCCCGCATTCATGGACACGTGGTTTATGCGGCTCTCGCCGTTGATCGAGGCGTGTTTCGTACTCATTCGGGCTCAAATACTCTAACGTCGAGTGCCGCCGCTGCCGATTGTACCAAACCTCGATATACTCAAAGAGCGCACGACGAGCTTCCAGACGCGTCTGCCAGTCCGCACGCTCGATCACTTCCCATTCCAGTGTCGCAAAGAAACTCTCTGCAACCGCATTGTCATAGCAATCACCCTTCCGGCTCATGCTCGCCGTCATGCCAGAGCGTGCCAACAGTGCTTGGTACTCACCGGCAGCATAGTGCACGCCGCGATCCGTATGATGAATCACACCTCGCGCCGGTTGGCGACGTGCAATCGCCATTTCGAGCGCCGCCATTGTTAACGGCTGCTTCAGCGTTTTTTTTTTTTTTTTTTTTTTTTTTTTTTTTTTTTTTTTTTTTTTTTTTTTTTTTTTTTTTTTTTTCGTCACATCGTCAAAGCCGCGCTGAAGCAGGTTTGTGGCAAGCGGATGCGTGTGGTTAGAGTTCGTCGTCGAGCGTGGACGACGTCGAGGTTTGGCATGCATGTGCTCGATACGCATCAGACGTTCGACACGTTTATGCCCACAGCGCATTCCCTGCGCTCGCAATTCAGCATGGATACGTGGGCTGCCATAGGTGCTTCGACTGCGGTGATGAATGGCACGAATCTCGACGCGTAAGCGCTGATCGGTGCGTTCACGTTGACTTGGTGCGCGCCGGTGAGCTGCGTACAAGCCAGAGCGAGAGACACCGAGGACATGGCACATGAGCGCGATCGAGAACTGGTGACGATGCTGCTGAATGAAGGTATCCTTCACCGCACATCCTTGGCGAAGTATGCCGTCGCTTTTTTTAACAGGTCACGCTCCTGGCGAAGACGCTCTGTTCGCGCCGGAGTCGGTGCAGTTCTTCCTCTTGACTTGGCAGGTGACCCGTGCCAGGGAAGACGTCGCGAGGAGCGAGGCCGGCACGTCCTGCTGCTTGACGTTTCCAGTTGCGCAATATATCAGGACGAATGCTAAGTTCGCGCGCAGCTTGTGCCACAGAGCGTCCGCTTTCGGTGACGAGACGAACCGCTGCAATCTTGAACTCGCTGGTAAACTGCCGTCGTGTGGTTGCCATGGTTCACCTCCACCCAATACTATAGGGTTTCTTGAGGTGTCCATCAAGCCGGGGAACACTACCTCCTGCCTTCGTTCTATCACAACCGTAGTCATGGGTCAACAACGTACCACTAATTGTCGAGTTGGCAACCAGGAATCGTAACGCCTGGTTGCCCGGCTGCTGTATTCCCGTCGCACCGCCAACGTCGTGCTTAGCCGCTCCATGTTACGGCGATCCACACATCATCGAGCGCCCTGGTGCCGAAATATAGCGTGAGGTCACTCGTGGGGCTTGCTGGCAGCGCGATGTTAGTGAGCTTGCCCACCAACAGGTTGCCCAACGCTGCATCCTTGATCAGGCTATCCCTGTTCGCTGGCGCAGGTTGATCGTCGAGTTGGTCCCAAACATCCAGGCTGGCGGGAATCGGTGGGTGCGTGCTTCGTGCCAGGATGTCTACACGTCGCACCTGGTTGAGGCGTTTCTGACCCCAGAACGGATAATGGGCGGCGCGCAGGGTAAGCGCTAGCTCGAAGCGTTGATTTACTGTTTGGCGCTGGAACCTGGCCCATTCCGACGGGAATTCATGGCGCACGGAAAACAACCGGACGTTACCCGCCATAGTCGCCTCGTCGATCTGGTCCTTGATGTTTGCGACCGCGCCGTTGCGGAGCAACCCGCCCCCAGCACGCGCCGTGTAGCGCATATGCAGCACAACATCGCTGATAGTAGCGTAATCGAATTGCGCCGGATCGGACTGGCTGGGGTTCGCCGGAAGCTCAAGCTGCCATTCGCTGATCGCCCCGGCATACTCGAAGGGCAGGTAGCGTTCGTCGTTGAGGTTGGCCTCGAACAATCCGTTATCGTTTTGCGCCGAACTGACGACGACGGATTGTGTGCGTCCGAAGTAATCGTCGAAGCGCGCATCTTCGGCGCTCGTGCGGGCGTAGGTGTCGCCCACCACCGGCGTTGTACGTAGGCTGCTTTTCAGCAGGGTTAAGGTGCAACTGACGCTGGCATACGGACCCGTGACGCACGGAATACTCAGCGCTACGGTCTTGATGCGGCGGAAGTAGTGGCCGGGTCCGTCCATATCAAAGACTTCTTCGGGAATCCGCACGCTGCACCGTCCGGTGGTGCGGAGTTGCACGAGGGCCAGTGGATCGACTTGCAGTAAGCTGATGTGCTTGGTCAACTCGTACTCGCGCTGGTTAAGGTCCTGGTACGCCAGTTCCATGCGCTTGATGTCGAGGTAGAGCTTTTCGCCAGCCAGCAGTCCTTCATTCCCGGCCAGGTAGCCGAATTGCAGGTAGCTGAGCGTCGAGGTGCCCAACTCATGTTGCAACGCCCGTTCGGCTTTGCGTGCGGTGTCGAACGCAAGCTGGAAACTCTGGCTATACAGCCCACGCACCTCGCGCTTCATCCAGGTATAGAGTGACTTGTTGGTCTTTTTACCGGTCTTTTCAGTGCCGTCCGCGTTGAGGAACCGCTCGATCTCTTCGGCGTGTTTGATCTGCTGCCGATGGTTCTTCAGTTCCAGTTCAGCCACGGCTTCACGGATCTGTGCCGCCCGCACCTGCTTGAAGATTTGGGTTATCTCGCCAGCCGCCAGATTGCTCTGGTACGCCCAATCTTGTTCGCGGCGCGAAAATGTGCCGATCTTGGCGCTGTTGCCCGCCTCGTAGACGCTGCGGTCCGCCTCGGTCCGATCGAAGCTTGCCATGAAATTCATGGCAGCGGCAAGGTTGGAGCCGCCAAACGTGATCGAGGCACCGGGACCGAACGGCTGGATATGCCCGCCGAAGTTGGGAACGATCGCCAGCACGCCAGCTATCTTATCGAGGTCGGCGGCGGAGTCCTGCTTCTGCCTTGCGTCTTTGAGCTTCGTCAACTCCTGCGCCTCGTGGCTGCTGACGATCTTGCCGCCCGCAGCGTTCAAATCCTGGGCGATATCTACGACGACCGGACGTGCTGCCACGTTTGGCTCCCCCGCCGCGAGCTTTAGCTTACCGAGGCTTTCCCGGTCGAGTTCACTCAACTCCGGAATCGAGCGCACGATATCCTCAGATTGCTTGCCAAGTTGTAGCTCGAAATACGTGTAGCGTTGCACCGCCGACGCGAGGGATTGCATCAGTCCTTCCTTGGCCTTGACCGCCTCCTGAAACTGACCGTACTTGACCTGTTCTGCCATCGCCAGCACAGTGCGCTCGTGTTTGGTACGCAGGATTGCCAGCGCTTCGTTGTCTTCCTTTTCCATCGCCGTGAGCAGGCTCGTACCAAACGACTTGACCTCCTGGGCGATCTCGCTGGCCTTTCGCGCCAGCAACTGAAAGCGCACCAGGGGTAGTGGTTGGTTGAGGCCGTTCACGATCGCGCCAACGTCAAGCCCCGCTGCTGCCGCTCGCGCCAGCAGCGCGGGGTCGATGGGTGGCTCGAATAACGCGAGTTGCCGGAACACGCCCGCGAAGTTTAGGCTGTTGTGGATTTTGAACAAACGGTCGGCAACCGTGTCCCAGTAGCCCATCAGCTTGTCGTTGCGCG
This sequence comes from uncultured Chloroflexia bacterium, assembly GCA_963782315.1. GTDB lineage: Bacteria > Chloroflexota > Chloroflexia > Chloroflexales > Kallotenuaceae > JBBSGA01. Next base: position 21,209 of record CAWAJS010000020.1, on the reverse strand, counting down.
GCACCCCGAAGTACAAAGCTTTGCCCAGGCTTCGTATTGTCGCAAGTTGATCGTTGTCGCCACTGTCTTCGGCGGGGAAGGGCATCAGGTCGAAGGGAATGTCGGCCTCGACATCGCGCAACACTGTTCCGAACTGACGGAGGTCGTTGCGCAGGTTGTGGTAGGTCTGCGGGCGCACGGTTCCCTTGCGTGGTACAGCCTGTGGGCGCGGACCGAGGATGTTGGCAGCCAGCACGTACAGCATCAACGCTTCGTCGATGGCCTCGCCCGTGTCCTGCCGAAATAGTGCATCGCCCCACGCGATCAGGTTGTCCAGGTAGGCCATCACGGTTTTGTACATGTACGCCTGCTGGCGATAGCGGGCGATCACATGCGGACGGAAGGGTGCGTCCTTCCAGACTTCGATGCTATGGATCGTTTCCGTGCGGAGCGCCTCATCGTCGCCTGTCACGAGGTTGACCAGGATTTCCTCGACCTTCGTCACGTCGGTGGATTGGAACGGACGCACCTTCCAGAAGCGTTCCGGTGTCGGGCCGTCGCTGTCGTCGGTTGGATCGAACAGGAAATGGAACCAGTGTTGTGCCTCCACGAATCGCTGGTTCTTGCTCAGATGGATCGCGATCGTGATCGGCACATGAAAGTACAGTTCCCAGTTGTAGACGGCATACGCGCCGCTGGAACTGAAGTCGAGGTCCTTGACCGGGTAGGGTCGCTGCACCAGTGTGGAAGGGTTGTAGCGCGTTGGTCCAAAGATGTCGGCATACAATTCTTTGGGTAACCACTTACGCCGCACAAGCGTCACCTGTGTGCCAGCAGGCAGCGTCGTTTGCACGCCGCCGACGACCACAATCTTGGTGGTAGCGGGCAGCGTTGCCTCGCTGCCATCGGGCAGAAAGATGCGCGCGGTCGTCGCCAGCGTTGCCGCCGTGTCGGCGCGCAAGGTCGCCGCGCTGTCCTGGAGCAGCGCGAATACCGTGCCGGGGTCGGGCGTGTGCAGCATACCGCCCACCAGGGTGGCGCTTCCGCCCGCGCCGAGTGTCGCTGATGCGGCCGCGACGAGTTTGAGTTGCATGGTCGCCGCCAACGCGATCTGACCGCCCACCGCCAGCGCAGCGTTCACATCCTCGACCAGGGTGATCCGCGCACCGGACGGGATGGGCACCGCTGTGCTGACCCTCAGCGCGACCTCGATGCTGTCGGGCAGCGCGGCGCGGTCGGGAGCGTATTCGGTGTCGCTGGCCTGAAGACCGGACACACCTTTGCGTAGCAATTTCTGCATCAGGTTTCCGATATAAGGATGCTGGTGCAGATACATGCGATAGCTTACATCGCGTTCCTGGATGATGAAACGCTTGGTTTCGCGAACGTTGTCCACGCGTCGCTTTGCGTGGTAGTACTCGGTGTCCATATAGCCATGGAAGCGCGTGGCCTGGACCATCATGTCTTTCATAGGTGAAATCTCCTGGGGTTTCCTAGCCAATACCCGGCTCGAACCCGTTGATGCCAGCGGCGTTGAAGGAGGCAAAATTCTTTTCGAGCGACGTGTTGAAGCCGGAAGCACCGACGACGTTCAACCCTCCGGCAACGTGCTTGAGACCAGCCTGTTCGAGTGACGCTCCCGCCGTGAGGACGATGACGTTTTCCGCAGCAACGCCGCTGCCCGCATGAACGCGGACCTGCGCGTAGCTCCCCCTGGTTGCGTCCGCCAGGTCGGTCGCCGGAAGCACCGCCAACCCGCCGCGCCCCGTGGCACCGATCACTTCGTCGCCGTACAGCAATCCTGTCCCTGGGTTCACCAGCCAGTCCTCGCCGGATCGGACCTTGTAGATCGAGTAGCGATCGTCCTCAAGGCGCAGAAAGTCATCGGGGAGCGGCACGCGCTTGGGAATGATTGGAATCACCTGGAATCGTTTCCACCAGTCCGGGTCGAGCCAGTCGATGTCCGGTCGTGGTGTTGGCGTCACCCACTCTTGCCAGTCCTCGATGGTGCGCTCGGTCACGCTCGGTTCGACGAACAGCGTGGTGGTGTTGTCCTGGTAGAACACAGGCTTGATCAGCGATGCGATTTCGCCGAGTTGGGGCATGATCGCGTTGTCGCTGGGCAGGAGCGTGTGCGCGCTGCCATTTTGCAGGATTTTCTGCGCCGCGACCGTGGGCGGTTTGCCCGGTTCGGTGGTGATGCGCTGGGTGAACTGCACGGTCAATTCGCCTGTGCCAGTGTAGCGGTTTGCCCGCACGCCCGTGGCGCTATAGGGGTTAGGCGGCACGGCGCTGTTGCTTGCTCGTTCCGGCGCGCTGTTGCGACCAGCCAGGTAGAACGCCTGGTTGAATGGCCTGGCGAGGTGAACGAACACGCCGCGCTCCTCGCCGTTCTCCGGCGCTTCTTTGGAAACGTGCACGAATACCGAGCGTGGGTCCACGCTTGCCGCCGTCAGTTTCTGCGAGGCTGGCGGATCGTGTTCGCCCGATTCGCGGGTGCTCCATGCGCCCTGCACATATGCGCTCCAGTGCAACTGTGCTTCGAGTTGCCTGGCGGGCGCTGATGGCACCGAGATCGGTGTTTTGAAATCGACGCTGACGGGCGCGGTATTCGGTACTGCCTTTTCGATAAACGTCACCCAGAACACGTACAGTCGGTCGCGCCAGATCACGGGAACGATGTGATCGCCCTCGATCTCGGCGGTGACTGGCTCCCAATGCGTCCACATCTGATGAGCGTAGCGGCGGTAGAAGTAGGTGTGCGGCGAGCCATAGGTGCGCCCGATCACATGCAGCACGTTCTGGGCGGGATCGTCCTTGTCCTCGATGTGCATGGCGACGATGTCGAGCCGCGCCAATGCTTCGAGCTTTTTCAGATACACCAGGAACGCGTCCTCCACCAGATCGTCCGATACATCACCCTGCAACAACGCGCCTTCTAGTTCGCTGAACAGGTGGGTCTTGTCGTCGCGGAACTCCGGTTCCAGCCAGTTTTCGGGGAACAGGAATATCTTGCGGTTGGCTTCCCACACGCGATAGCGCTTCATCCATTCCCATTGCTTGGCGTTGATGATCGCCGCAGGATGCACCTGCGATTCCAGATTGAGCAAGCAGCGCTGGATGAACAGTTGTACCGAGCCGATCGCCAGCCGTATGCGTGAGGTTTGCACCACTGGCTCCATGCCGGGATCGATCAGGAAATACTCGAAAAGCTGTTCCGGGCGCTCGAAGTTGCTTCGGTGCATGACAAAGGCAACCAGTGCGTCGCGCTGGCGTTGGCGTAGCTTGTCGAAGATCGGCTGTGCCACGCGCTGCCACGCTTCCGGCTCGAAGCGGGCTTTGATCGTTTCGCGCAGGTTGCTGGCGATAGCAAAGCGTTGGTCGGGCGTGGCGACCCTGCTTGTGATGCGCGTCCAATCCCGCACCGCTCGCACCGTCACGCCGAAGCGTCCCACGATTTCCAGCGCCTCCCACAACCGTTGCACGGGCTGCTCGCTGGCGAACGTCGGCACGGCGAACAAGGCGTTGGCAGCCGCCCGCACGGTGGCTTCGTCGCGGCGCGTGAGCGTGGCGAGTTGTGCGTACACAGCGTCGGTGTCGCCCGCGCCGTTGGCCTCGAAGATGCCGATGAGATCGTCGGTGCCACCCGCCAGAGCGCTCCTGGTGGCGCTGTATGCGACCAGCCGTAGGAACTGTTCAAAAAGCGCGGCTGCAGCGGCGGGTGTATCGTCTGTCGCCAGTGTCGGCAACTGCTTCAGGTCGATGCCCGCGAAGTCGCTCGCGTGAGTGAGCAGATAGCGCATGTCGCGCTCGCTCAGGCCAAGGCGTTGCACGAGTTGTAACGTCTTTGCCAGCAGCAACAAGGCGCGTTCGGCGCGGTCCATGGCCGCGGCTGCATACAAGGGAACCTGCGCCACCAGATCCTTGGGCAGCGTTTCGCCCTGCACCAATAGCCGCGCCCCATCACCAGCGAGATCGCGCAGAACGAGCGTGAAGCGGTACAAAATACCCGACTTCAGTTCCACGTATTCGCCCGGTGCGTCGCCAACTTCATCGCCGTCGGCGGTCGCCGTTCCGGTCAACGTCGGCGTAGGTACGTGGGCGAAACGCAGTTCGGCGCGGGCGTTTTGTTTGCCCAGCGCGACGTAAAAGCGGTACGCTCCCGCCGTCGGGACTTCCAGGTAGCCTTCGACCACAGCGCTGTTCGTGCCGAGTGGGGTGAGCGGGGCGCCGTCGCCATCCACGAGGCCGAGGTCAGCATCCGGTAGTGTGGCTGTGTCAAGCGCCGCACCCGTGCCGTCGGTCGTGGCGAAGAACGTCGCGGTCACGCCGCGCTCAGCCGTCGCTACCACCGCGTCGAGCAGCGATTGCAAGCCCGCGGGCTGTGTCAAGCCCAGCAGCCGTGTGTCGGTCAGCAGTCCCTCCACCAGTGACGGGGCAGCCGTCACTTGCGCGGTCAGCGTTTCCAGCACGAACTGTCGGATCAGGCGTTGTTGCAGGAAGGGCAGAAAGGCATCGGCAAGCTTCCGGCGTCGTGTGCGGAGCCGATCCTGTTCGGTTTCGCCGGGGTCGAGCGTGGGGCGCAGGTTGAACAGCAGATCGAAGTCCGCTGGATCGAGAAAGCCACCCGTGGATTCGGCGTTGATCTGCTGCTTTTCCAGGTGCTTGGTGAAGAACGCGCTCGCTTGTTGCCGTGCCGCTGTTTGCACCGCGTCCAGCAGGTCCGCCAGCGTCGTGCGTTGGCCTGGGGTCAGCAGCGGGTTGAGGTTATTCTTGATGCTGGTTTTCTGCTGATCGAACAGCACGCCCCGGAAGGCCAGCCGCTGCGTCTGGGTGGTCGCGCTCCACGCGACCTGGCTGACCGCAGGTTCGCCCGTGAACCGCGCCGGGTCCAATTGATCCGCCGGAGCGACGGCGGCCTTCGTCGCCACGAACTCCGCCGTGCCATTGAGCATCGCGAGGAAACGCTCGACGATGGGCGGCGGCAGCGCCAGTCCGAGCTTTTGTCGCAACACCTCGTCGCTTAACGCCGCCGGATCGTCTGGCGTCGCGTGTTCGGCGCGGATGGACCGCACGCCTTCCGCCAGCGTTTTGAGCAGCGTCAGCGTTGCCTCGCGATTCGCACGGTACGTGCCGGTTTCGTCAAAGCGGTGGCGCAACAGATATTCCAGGTCGTCGATGGCGAGGCCGCTCCCACGCACGGCGTCGGCGATTTCGACAAAACGTAGGGTCTGGGAGAAGGGGTGATCCTGCGCGAGTGTTTGGGGGGCGTCGGGGTGCAACGGCCTGAAAGGGTCCAGACCCGACAGCAGCCGCAGCGCGATCAGTTCGCGCACGGTCAGTTTGGTGGCGCGCGCCAGCAGCGCGTAGCGATACAGCACCGACACATGCGCCAGCGAAAGCGCGGCGGTGTCGAGCGACGTTCCCGCATCCGCAAGTATATACCCGATGTCGGCGGCGGACACGCCGAGTGCCCCGCTCAACGGGAGCAGGTGCGCTTTGACCAGTCTGAATTCTGCGGCGGCGCGTTGCACGGCGTCGAGCAGTTCCGCCAACAGTGGCGGTGCGGCGGGCAAGAGCGCGAGCAGCGCGGCCTTGTCAGCGTCGCTCAACACGCCCCGATAGGACAGGTATTGCACTTCTTCCAGGTCGTCGTACCACAGCACGAGCCGGGGTTCGCCCGCGAATGGCACCGGATCGAGCTTGTCGGCGGGCGCAACATGGTCGCGTTGCACCTGATGGGTGCGTGCTTCGGTTCGCGCCGCGATCCAGGCCGGTTCGAGGTAGCGACCGAGCGGATGGTCGAAAATATCCGTGGTTTGAAGTGCGCTACGGGTAAGAAACAACTGCGCGTACAGCGCGTTCTTGCCGCCAGTCGGCAGATCAGCCCACAGCGCCAGCAGCCTGGACCGACTACCTTTACCGAGTCGCACTCGTTCATCCAACGCTTTAAGGTGCGCCAGACTGATCAGGGCGCTCCGCAGCGGCTGCGCGGCGAGATGCGCCGGGTCCGCGTCGTAGGGCGCGTTTGCTGGTACGAAGGTTTGCAAGGCGCGGTCGGTTTCCTCGATGCTCCACGCCAGTTTGCGCCACAGGCGCACGAACAGGTTGATGCGAAGGAAATCGATCGCCTGCGCGGCGTTCCCGTTGGCATAGCGCAGCGTGGTCATGTCGAAGTCGCAGCCAGCGTCGGGGTCTGCCAGCACCAGGATGCTGTCAAACGGGATCGCCTGTAACGCGGCATCAACGTCCGCCGCGGGTATATCGAACGTGGCGGCGACGGTCTGGACGCCTTGCCGGAACGCTTGCACTTCGCCCAGCGCTGCCCAATCCGTTTGTGACAGGGCATCGTAGCGCACCTGGTCGGCGGGCGCGAGCGTGGCACGGTCCGCGCCGATCAGATCGCTATTTTGATCGTAAAAGACCGCTCGGTCGGCTGCGAAGCGTGCGTCCTTCACGCTCACGCCAAGTTTGGATAGGATCGCAAGCGCGGGCAGGCGCGGATTGACGAAGCCAGTTTGTATGATCTCGACGAGCTCTTTGTAGGACACACCAAGGCGGCGCGACAGGGCTTTGGCGGAGTTGAGGTCGATGCGCTGCCTGGTGTTGGCATCGATGGCAACCGTCGTGGCGTCGGCGGCGCTCGCATAGCCGTAGAGCTCGTGCCAGGTGGCGAGCGGCGTGGGGTCGGCGAAGATCGCGAGCTCGGATGGCGACAGGCCGAGCGCTTCCACGAAGATCGTGGCGCGGTCGAACGGCTGGGTCGGGGCAAACAGCGCATCCGTGGGGCGGAACACCTCCAATAGGTGCGCGAGGGGCGTATCGAAATACGTGCAGAACTGACGCACGGTTTCCAGCGGCAAGTCGAACGGCAGCCCCAGCGGATAGCGTGCGGCACGCACCTTGTCGTAGGCTTCTCTGGTCACGTTTTGCGGCCCAGCCAGCAATTCCGCAGTGGTGGCGTCGGCGGTGTCGTGTGCGGCGGTTTCGGAGAGCGCACCGTGGGCGACATAATACTCCAGAATCTCGTTTACGATGTCGATGTACGGCATGGCGGTGGTGGTGTTTTCGCAGGTAAGCTGGATGTAGGGCAGGTCGGGCCGTCGCTCGATCAGAGCATCGTATGGCTTTGTATAGCGGGCGGTGTATGGCTGGTTGTCGTGGGCGGTCTGCCAGCGTGCCAGAAAGTTGTCCCACACGGCTGGCTCGCTATCGACGAACTGCAAGAGGTCGACGAAGTAGGCCGCTGGACTGAGAACCGAGCGGCAATGCTCGCATTCGCAGAAGTCCTGCGAACCGAACAACGATTCCATCGTCGGAAAATGCTTGATGAGTTCGTTCTTCACGCCTTCGCGCACGTCGGCGGACGGCGACATGCCGTGGACGGTCGGGCTGCTGTCGATGGTGCGGGCGATAGTAAACAGGTTGTAGGTGACGTTGGTCACTTGCTTGGCCTTGCGGTACACCAGTCGCGCCTGTTCCCGCGACGGGAACCTGTGACCGTACAAGTCAAGGAAGATGTCCTCTGACACGGCTACCACGTCGTAGGCCGAGTGCAGACCCAGGTCCAGCAGCACGGTCATGGATTCGTCGGTCGGGGTGATCTGGTAGACGCGGTGCAGTTTTTTCACGTCCTGCTGCGCGGCCTCGTAGCGCTCGTTGCTCAAACCGACCTTCGCGCCCACATGCGTCTCAAAGAACGTCGTGGCGGGGGTCTGACCCAGGCGAAAGCCCTGATTTGCGGCGTTCTTCAACAGTTTGGCGGTGTCGGCGCGGGTTGCCCCCAGGTGGAAAGCGTCGGCTTGATCGTGTTCGACCATATGGCTGACAACGTGCGTGGGGTAGCTCAGACGCACTTTGCGCGCCATATCGCCAGCATACTTGTCGAGCCGTTCTGCGACGGTCGTACCCTCGTAGGCGGCGGGAATCATGGCGGCGAGTTGCGCTTCGTCGCCCGCGAGTTGCGTGATCTGCGTTGTCCACTCGTCGGCCTTGTACAGACGTTGCTCCACCAGTTGCGCTGGATCGTCGATCTGCGCGTTCAACAGACTGGCGGTCACGGTCGCACTGTTGCCCGTCAAGAACGCCACCTTGCCTTGAAGCTGAAGTTTGCCGATCTCGGCGTCGTTAAGTCCGGCGTCGCTCGCGGCCTTCCATAGTTGTGCCGCGTCGCCGCCGTGATCGAGGAACACTGGACCGAACGCGGCGCGCGCGTCCTCGCTCAAGCCGGACGTGGCGAGAATCTGGTTATAGGTGGACTGCGAGCCGGGAGCCGGAATCGACAATTGCGTGGTGGTGGCGTATGTTTTGAACTCTCCCTTGAACTGCGTGATCTCGTCGTTCGACATGCCGATGATGCCAGCGTCGCGCACGGTCGTCAAAGCACGCTCGACGACATCCGGGTTGACCTGTGCCAGCATAACGCTGTTGGACGGCAACCCCGCACGCAACAGGCCAAACACGGCGTCCTGGCGTAACGGCACCGCCGCGTCGGCGGCATCGTTGTGCAGACGTTCGGCGATGGCGGCGAGCGCGATCACCCGTGCGTCCCAGCCAGTCGCATCGTGCAAGCGGCTGAGGTCCTGGCGTTCGGCGTCTTCCCTGGCGCTCGCCAGCAGTTTCATTTCGCCGACCTTGGGCGTGAGGTCGGCGACCAACCGAGCGTACTCGGCGGCGTCGGGCTTGAGGGCGCTGGGCGCAACCAGGTCGATTATTTCGTTGCGTCCGATGTTCGCCCTGGACCGCGACAGTTTCAGCGGGGCGGCCTGGTCCGTCAGCGCTTCCACTTCGAGGTTGTCGATCCTCCCGTTGGGCGCGTAGGGCAGCGTGTAGAAGCCCTGCGCGTCGGTCTGGATCACGCCGATTTCGGTTTCCGCGTCGCCGAAGCCCTTGTTGACGACGCGCATCTGCAAGCCGCTCGCTGGTAGCCCGTTGTCCAACAGCACGCGCCCCTCGATGCGGTTGGGATGGGCGGCGGCGGCGGCGGCAGTGGCGAGCGCGACGCGCGTGGCGGCGTCGAGTGCGCCCGTGCTCGTCAGTTTGTTCGCAGATTGGAGCCGCTGGAGCGCCTCGCGCGTCCCCACGCCGAAGAGCGCAGCGTCGGTTTCGGCCTGAGGCAGCACGTAGCCTGCTTGTGCGAGCATGGCCTGTGCATCGCGGACGGCATCGCCGCGCGCGTTGATGCCCAGGCTCGTGCTCATGTCGGCGATACGGGCGATATGCGCGTCGATGTCCTGGAGGTGGTCGGTGCCGCGCTGCACGTTTTGGAGCGTAGAGTCGGCGGCGAGGCCATCGAAGCGCTCGTGGATGCCGGGCAGCACATCGGTGCCTTTGCTGATCGCGTGAAGCGTGCGCGATTGCTCCCCGAGCGCCTCGACCACTTTGGTCCAGCCGCCCTCGTCGCCGAAACCGCCAAGCTCGGCGATATCCTGGTTGAGCATGTCGGCGGTGCGCTCATCCACGGCACCGGAGCGTTCGATCTGACGCTGGCTCTGGAAACGCAGGACCGTTCGTTCGGTGGCGTCGCCGTAGATATGCTCGCGTGATTCTTTCGCCAGCGCACTCAAGATATCCTGTGCCTCACCAGGGTCGAAGTCGATCCGGCTAGCTGTGATGAGCCGTCGGAGTCCATCTTGCAGGTTGACGACGGTTGGCCCCTGATCGCCGGGCTGGAGCGGTGCAACTATTGTTTGCATGGTGTTTCCTTATGGGTCCAGAGGCAAGCGCCCCGACGCTTGCCCGATCGGCTGTGCGCGTTCACGGGTGGCGCAGGGCGATCTCTTGGAGGACTTTAAGGAGTGCCTCCTTGGCATACGCCCAGTTGTGGCATTTGAAACTTCGCAGGTTTTCGAACGGCGTGCTGCACTTGAAACACTGGAGATTGGCGATAGCACGGGGCGCTTCGGTATTGACGAACTTGCGGTCGCCCAGGATCACTTGTGCGATCATTTCGCGGCTGTGGACGTGCTGCAACGCCGACGAAACGATGTCGAGCCAGTTGACCACGCGGCGGCATTTAGAACAGGTTTTGCGGTCGCCGCTCACCCACAGCGGCGCGCCAATGGTGTGTGGCAACATGCCAAGCAGTTCCTCGATGCGGCGCACGTCCGCATCGCATGTGACCCAGGCATAACGACCGGGCAAGGCGGCAGGCAAGTCGTAGACTTCGCGGAAAATGGCGTCGCTGACGGGATAGGTATGCTTATCGACGTTCATGGTTCGCTTCCTTTCGTCGAGGGATCAAAAATGCCACTGTGCCGAAACTCCAATCCGTGGATTGGTGAGGATACGCTCACTCAGATCGGGCATGAAGCCGCCCGAAATGTAGTTGAAGTTGCCCTGGCTGTATTGGAAGAACGACGCGCCGAGCGTCAAGCCGCTGGGCGACCAGGGCGTTCGTGGTTCGCCCGCGACGGCGCGTATTCCAGCCGACGGCGGCGACGGGTCGGTGACGCTGAGGCCTGGTGTGTAGGTGAGGCCGAACACGCCCGCGCTCGCGCCTACCCCGTGTTGCGTACTCAGATCGAAGTTGCCCGTGATGTACGAGGTGTACAGCGGACCAGCGCCTCGGAACGTTCCGCTCAGGCTCGCGCCCGAACCGGACACCGAGCCGGTGCCTTCGACCTGCAACGACGGCAGACCAAAGAGGCGCAGATTGGCGTTCGCACGTATGCCCAGGCTGCCGTCAGCGTTGGCGGTGCCGCTGCCAGTCGCCGTGAGATTCACCCCTGGTACGGCCACTGTCGCACGCAGATGGGCGGAGTCGAGCGACACATTGCCATCGGCACCCACCCGACCCGCCGCATCGAGGTGGAGCCGACCGATGTTGCCGAAGGTGGAGGCGTTTAAGCTGCCTTGAAACCTGCCGCCATCGAGCGTTGCGGTCGCCCCGAAGCTGCCCAGTTGGAAGGTTCCCGCCGATAGCGCCCCGTTGAGCCGCACGTTACCTTCGGCGTTCGGTAGCGCACTGAGGAAGGTCTGGGTCACACCGTTCAGCCCGATCTGCGCGGGTACGGGGATGCGTAGCTGCCCCTCGCCCGTCGCCACGAAGTTGAGGCCAGTGCGGTCGCCGAGCAGCACGCCGCCGTGCAGCGATACCCCCGCTCGCCCCAGGTCCGTATCGATAGCCGCCGTCCCTGAAGCATCGCCAACGCCCGTAGTGGAAAGGCTGAGTGCGGGAATGTTGAAGATGAAGCTGCCCCGCGCTCGTGCGCTCACGATCCCCTGCCCCGAAACCGAGCGGTCGCTGGAAAACAGATTGTGGAATTGGAAGTTTCCAGAAATACCCGTGGGGCTAACATCCCCGATGAGCGGCGTCACCTGCACCGGCGATGCGTTCGGGCGCGGCGGGTCCATGCCGCTTGGGTCGTTGAGCTTGATCGGGTTATTGCGCGCATAGCGGTAAAGGTTGGGTCCATCGACGAGGCCGGCGGGATCGGCGCTGATCCAGCGTCCGAGCCACGGCGCGTAGTACCGCGCTCCGTGATACGAGAACCCCGTTTCCTCGTCGCGCTCCTTGTCGGTATAGCGATAGCGTTTGAGGCTCACTTCGGCGGCGCTGCGGCCTGCCTGGAACGACGACGTGCCGAAAGGATGATACTCCTCGTAGGCGATCAACGCCCCGCCGCCGTCCAGTTCCACGGTGGCGGAGCCGAGGTGATTGCCCAACTGGTAGCGCATCAGCGGTGCGCCGACAACGGGCGTGGTGGCGGTTTCCACGATCGCGATGCGCTGCGTGCCGTCGGTGAGATGGAGCGTTTCGCGGCTGACGGCGTTGGCGCCGAACTCGCGATAGAGTTCGTAGCCGCCCAGATAGATGCGCTCGCTACGAGGCACGCCGTTCTGATCTTCCAACACCTTGCGGATGCGTTGTCCCGCCGCGTCATATACATAGTAGGCCGCGCCGCCGCCGCCCAGATCGACACGCTCCAACTGATTCTTGAAGTCCCATTCCATCGCGCTGCCGTTGAGCGCGGTCATACAGCCGTGTACGTCGCGTCCCTGTGCGTCGGCATAGTTGTACACGTTTACGACGTTCGCGCCGTTGCCAACGGTGGTGCGGGTCAAACGGTTGTTTTGCTTGGCTGGTTCGACGAGGCTTGCGGCAGCGTACTGGTAGCCGCGAGTCCAATTGCCACCATCGGCGGTGTGGCGCGTCGACACGAGGTTGCCAACGGCGTCATACTCGTAGCCTTCCGTGAAGTTCCGCATTGCCTGGAGGTCGTTCGGATGCGCCACAAGTTCGGCCAGGCCGCTGAAATCGACATCGCGCCGATTGCCGCGGGTGGCGCGACGGCGTGCGCGGTTTGTCCGCGATGCTCGCGCCCAGTGGCCTCGATCAGCCGATACACCGCGTCGTAAGTGTAGGTGCACACAGGCGCGATCTGCTGGTTGGCAAAGAAGATCGTTTGGAGCGCCTCGTCGGCGATGCGCGTGATGTTGCCCGCTGCATCGTAGGTCAGGCGCAGGTCTTGCACCACGGCGGCGTCGGTGAAGATCAGCGCAGCCGTGGCGTCAGGAGCGGGCGAACGCACGGTGCGTCGCACCACTTAACCGGAAGGTGCGCGGCTCATAGCGATACGCGGTTTGTGCGCCGTTGCCATAGCTGATCGCGGTGCGCTGGCCTTTGGCGTCATAGTCGATGTCGGTCACGACGGACGTCCACACGGGTTGCGTTGTTTTGCTGCGTTCCGCGCAGATTCACATCCACGATTTCGAGCAGACCGGCCTGGTTGAAGGATGGGCGATAGACGGAGCCATCAGGCGTGGTGACCTGCCGCGCCCGGTTGAGCGCGTCGTAGCGCGTCGTAGTGGTGAACCCGCCGCCGGTCGCCAGCGGGTTGGTTTGCCAGTCTACCCGCTGTTTGTAGTCCAGCAGCAGGTCGCGCCGCCCTTCGAGGAGGTTGCCCTTGAAGTCATAGGCCACGCTGGTGACGATGCCAGCATCGTCGAATTTCTGGTACACACGGGCGCGGTGGTTACCCGCAGTGCCCTGCGTCTCGCCATACACGGTGCGTTCCGCCAAACGCTCGCCGCCACTCTCGCGTACGAATAGCGCGATGGGCCGACGGAGCGCATCGTAGCGCAGGCGGCGGTCGTGGTCGCGGCTATCCCAGACGCGAATCTGCTTTCCGGCGGCATCGCTCAGGGTCCAGTGTTCGCCCACGTCCATGCTGGCCTGATGCACGCGATTACCCAACATGTCGTAGTCGTAGCGCATGACGAGCCGCCCGCGTGTGTCGCCGTTTTGCACGATGGCATCACGGATCGTGCGCTGATTGCTTTCGATGTCGATCTCGGTGCGGGTGACGTAGCGTTCCTCGATTGTGGCGGCAGCGCGTCGGAAGCGGTTGTGGGCGACCGTGAGAAAAGGCCGTCCCAGTGCGTCCAGGTGGGCGAGCGTGGGGGTTTGACGGTGGATCGCCGCTTGTTCTGCGGCGATGCGCTCAGGATCGCCCGCCGCGAATGCCACGCGCTCCTCGTACCAGGTCGGTGCATACGCTGCGGCGGGCACGCGCGAGAAGACCCCCGCACGGTGGGGTCCAGCAGCGGATCGGTCGAGCCGTCGGCGTTCACAACGGTGTCGTTGACATCGTAGGTCGTGTGTTGCCACGCGCCGAACACAACCTTCTCGTAGCTGTGGTTGGGGTGCAACGTGGCGACCACCCGCGTGGCAGGGTCGTAGAACAGCCATGGGCTGATGCCGATGCGCGTGTCGGCATCGAGGCGGTGAGTATCGCTGAAGAACGGCTCGAACTGGCGTACTGGCTTGCCTTTGTTGTTGAACACCGTCCAGCCGCTGCCCACCCAACGCGGGCTGACGTTGGCGAGCGTCATCGCTGGTTCCCCGTTCGCGCCTACCACAATCGCACCGTCGGCGGTGCGGCGGGGAACAGGCCCGTCCTCGGCTTGGACCTTTTTCTGCATCTCGCGCCCGAAGCCGTCGGAATAGGAAAAGGTAAGCTGCACCGTGGGCGACGCGCCCGCTGCCAGGTCGCTCGCATGTGTTTCGCGGGCGATCGTAACGGCGCACACTGGCACGCGGTCCAGGTCGTAGATGATGCGTGTGCTGGCGCTACCAAGCAGCGCTGGCGCGAGCGGGCGCGGGTCGGCGGCGTCCAGATACGCCGCGATCTGCGCCGGATCGAGGTCGGGCGCGAACGTGGCGAACGAATCGCCTTCGGCGGCGGCAGCCTTGCCCATCACCGCTGTGCCAACGACCATACCCAGCGCGTCGAAGGACGCCGCCGAACGATTGCCATTGGGGTCGATGATCTGGCGGGGTTGGAGCACGCGATAATCCGCAACCGCCGCAACGATGTTGCCCACAGGATCCTCGGTTCGCAGCGCGATCAGGTTATGGTTCCGTTGCGGGTTGGCGTCGTCGCTGTCATACGCGATGACCGTGCTGCTACCGAACGGATCGCGGTAGCGATGGGGCAAGAAGAAGTGCAGGCGAGCGAACGCCAGTTCGGTGGCGGCAGCATCGCCCGCGCGCGCGGAATAAAACACCTGACCCGATGGAATCCACCAGTGGTTGTCGCCATCGAGATCGACATAACCGCCGCGATCCGCCCCTGTGCCAGCCAGCACGTCGCTTGGCGTGGGCAGCAACCGCTGGGCAGCGCGGGTGTAGGCCAGGTCGAGCAAACCCGGTGTAAAGGCCAGTTTATAGCTTTCGCCGGACAAAGCGCGTGGCTGGTGCCGGCCAAACGCGACCATACCCTGGAGGTCGTCGCGGCGATACAACGTGCGGACGCGCTCGATCAGCCGTTTCCCCGCCGTATCGGGCGCGGCGGGCAATTCATACGCACGCGTGGGCAGGTCAGCCAGCGTTGCGAAATTGTTGCCGACGAGAGCATCGAACGCCAACCGCACCGCGCCAGCGGCAGGAGTCAACCCCGTCAGGTGGTAGGTACGCACCTCGCAGGGCAACGGCGTGCGATACGCCTCCCGCCACACGAGCGGCTCCGTTGGGTCGGGTTCGGTATACGCTGTTTCGGTGTAGGTAAGCAGCAGACGCTCTTGCTGCTCCCGATCCTCGCCCACGAGCGGGGAGCGCCCAGCCCGCCGCCCATAGCCGACGGCCAGCGACCGCAGGACATTGCCGAAGTCGTCCACGTCCAGCGTCAACACGTGACCGATGCGTGGGTCGTCCGGGTCGCGCTCGTAGTGATAGCTCAGGGTTTCGCGGGCGTGGGTGAAGAACGCGGCGTGGCGGTTGCTTGCCTTTGGCTGCAAGCGTACGACCGTGAAGTTCTGCTCGGTGACGGTGTAGGGCGTGGCCGCCGCCTCGGTGCCGTCCAGGCCATACACTTCCTGGCGCAACATCGCCCCCTTGAGCGCACGGCAAGCATCGCGCTCTTCGTCGATGGCGAGGTCGGGTGGTAACGGTGTATCAGGCAGCAGATGCGCCTGCGCGTCTGCCTGGCTCCACCCAGGCTCGCGGAAATACTCGCCCGGTTGCGCCGCGCCTGCCTGACCCGCCAGAGCGTCGGAAACCCGTTCACGTGCCAGATACACGCCCGTGTGAAACCACGTTTTCGTCTGGATCGGCGGCACGAACGAGGCCGTGTCGAGGTTGGTGTCCGCCGACGCGCCTTGATCTGTCGCGATGGTGCCGATCTCCTCGGTGTCCCACTGCTCGACCATGCCGAAGCCGCGAAACTCGCGCTCCTCGCCGTCGAAGTAGCCGTGATGATAGGCATAACGGCTCACGAAGCGGTTGCGGCTCACGCGGTCGTAGGTTTCAACCCGTTCGACGACATGCACCGGAAACGGCAGTTTCGAGAGCCAGGGTTTGCCGTCGCGCTTGTCCTGCAAAAAGAAACGGGTCGAGGAAGCGTAGGCGATGCGCGTTTCCGCGCCCAGATTGTTGGTGCTGCGTTCGAGCAGATGCGGCTTGTGTGGTCCCATCAGGTTGACGTACCGCATCGCCCGTTCTGAATCACCCGGCAACGGCGACGACCACACCAGGCAGGCCGTGCCGTTGCCGAGCAGGTCGATGGTGGTGATATTCACCAGATCGTCCACATGCGGGAACACCGCGAGCGTGTGGGGGTCGTCCCAGCCGTTGCCGCATTGGTTGAAGCACAGGCGCACACCGTCGCGGTGCAGGTATACGATGTCGGTGGTGCCGGAGCCGTCGATGTCGGCTAAACGGATACGTTTGTGGTCGAATTGGTCGGGGTTGTCGAACAACGGTGCGTGGTCCATCGCGATCTTGGCTCCAAAGTGCCCATGGCCCAGATTGGGCCAGTAGCACACGTCGCCGTTGCGGATGCGAACGATGTCCGCGAGACCGTCGCCGCTCATGTCGGCGAAGTGGATCGCGTCGGTGTCGTTCGACGCGAGGAAACGCGGTCCTTGCTCCTCGTCTAGCGCGAACGTGCCACGACGCGCCGGACCGAAGCCTTGCTCGCCGAGCGCAGGATGCCACACAAAGCTGTCGCCCTCGCTGACAAACACATCGGCGTGGCTGTCGCCGTCGAGGTCGACGAAGCGCAGGTTAGGGTCGCGCATGTCACGATTGAGGCGTGCCGCGAAGGGCTGGAACGGATGCCAGTTTTCATCGTCGTCGTGCTCGTATAATCCCGGCAGTACACCATCGAACACGACCAGATCGGGTTGCCCATCTCCGGCAAGATCGAGGAACTGCCCGCCTGACAGACCGAGATTTGGCTTGGACACGACCAGTTCCAGCGGTGCGAAAGCTGGCACGTCGCCGAGCGGACTCAGGTTGCGCTTGTAGAACCAGGCCTGCGCTTGTTCCGAGAGGATGCCAGGAATGCCCTCGCCATGCAGATCGATCCATTGATAGGCCGAGCCATACAACCCGCTTGGTAGGTTTTCCAGGCTCGTGCTGTCGACCTCTTCCACGATCTCTTGCACCACGGGCAGCGTATATTCGAACGCAACCGGCGGCAATCCGCGCCGCTCGTAGCCGCCGTTGCGCCGCCGATACCCTACCTGCCGGACCGCCCGCAGGAATGTATAGACCGGATTACGCGTGCTGGTGGGGTCCTGATCGGATGTGTACTCGAAGTCGGTCGAGCGCACCAGACAATTCAGACCGATGTCCGGCTCGTCGGCGAAGTGGTGAAACGCCAGGACGCGCTGGCAAAGCCGTGCGGTGCGTACCTCGAAGCCAGCGCGATAGGACGAGAACGCATCAGCACGCGCCCGCCACGTTCCGTTGTCGGTGGGCATGGGGGCGTTCGTATCATGTTCGCCGTAATCGAACACAACCTCGAACATCCAATCGGCGTTCTGTACCTGCGCTGTTGTCAGGGAGCGCGGGCGCTGGCCTGCGGCGTCGAGCAGCGGCGTGCGGTTGCCGTAACGGATGCGTTTGATGTAGCGGTTCGCTCGTCGCCCCTGGTCGTCTGCCGGTCCGCGATTCTGCTGGTGGGCTTGCGTGAGATCGACGTTATTCCCGTTCTCGCGCTTGTACTCGTACAGGATCGCGTTCCCCTTATCGTCGCGGGTTTCGCAAATCAGCCAGCTAAAGATGCGGCTCCTGTCGGCTGGATCGGCGATACGTGTGTCCGCGCTGGCACCATAGAGAGTCAGGACGTTATCCCGAGAAATGGAGCGCCAATGGATGTCGTCGCCCGCGCCGCTCCAACGCTCGATGCGTGCGAACGCGCTTTCGATGCGCGGACGGTAGCGATGGATCGTGTATCCCGGTGCTGTCGTGGTGTCCTCGAAGGGCGCGCCGTCGCCGTCGAGCGCGGGAACGAGGTCTTCTGCACCCGAAACGAGGAACACGTCCGATCCCTGGTCGTCGCGGTACTGCGGCAGCCCTTTGTCGGTTTTGCGAGTGATCGTCGGCAGGTCGAGGGTCCAACCAAACCCGAACGGACCATTGCCCGCGCCCGAATCATACGAAAGCGCAAGCTGCGGTCCGACACCCATCCGTCCAGGCGGTGTCGCTATTGGCACCGTTAATGATCCGGTGCCAGTCACCGGGCTGACGGCGAACTTCTCGCCGATGCTACGAATCGCGCCACCGCCTTTAGGCAGGTCGAGCGAGGGTGGTGTGAAGGCACTCGATTGTTGTGGCTGTGTTGGCGGGTGCGACGCTTGACCCTGCTGGGCCTCCGCTGGAGTCCGAGAAGATATCGCCATAACATCCTACTTTCGATAATAAAAGATGGATCAGGCGCTTGGTTCAAGTGCTGGCTTGGTTAGGAAGTAACCCGATTGAGGAGCGTGATGCCAATATGAGGGCAACTGGCTACGTCCACTATACAGGAGTGCTTTTGCATGTCAATGCATGCGGCTCAGTTCCGCGCGTAGCCTACCATCAGCAATCGATGCCGTCGCACATCCACGTTTCCGACCCCGCACATCACTGGATGCGTTGGAGGCGCGTCATCGCTCCTTCCGCCACATTGTTGCGCGACAATGCGACGGTCGCCCACCTATCGACCACCACAGACGCGGCAAGCCGACGTAGCTCCGCGCACATGCAACGAGTGGTGTCCGTCAGGTCGGCTGCTTGCGATGCGCGTACCCTATGTACACTGTATCTCTATCACCCGCGCGGCGTCGTAAGTTTCCGTCCGCAGAGCGGTGCTTGCATTTGAAGCACGTGTTGTATGGAGATGAATGCGTGAGACCATGGATTATCAATGTTCGCGAGAGGAGGCGGCGTGGATCAATCGTTGTAACGCTGTTATCTGTAGCTGTGCGCCAGCCGTGTAACCGCCGTGTTAGCTGTAGGTCATACACATACGCCAGTGATCGCGGGCTACGATAGTTCGCCTGACCAGTCATTGTGAGAATGTCTACGCTGGTGGAGATGCAAAGTCAATGACGTGTTTTGGATGGATTACAGCGCCGGTCCATTAAAATGAGCAATGGCATACTGTCGGCATAAGGTATTCTGTCGATCTTCGAGACCGTGCGCTGGCTGCTGTCAAACGCGGCATGCCGCGCACTGCTATCCTGTCAACCTGTGCGCCATCAGTGCTGCCACACTCAAACGCTGGCTCGCTCGCAAGCGGCATGGACTCGCGCTCCGCTGGGTTCTGTCAGGTGGCATTGCTGCAACTGAATGGGCGTTTGGAAGCAATGGGTAGCCAGTGGACGAACGATGACTACTCGTGGGTTATCAGCATGCGTCATACTGTACGATTGACCTATAGATTGTGATAAGTGTGGCCATATAACGGCAAGCCGGAGATTGAGCGGGATGTAGAGCGTGAGAGCAGAGAAGCCTTGCGCAGGTTTCGGATCGGCGCATCGCCCTCCGAGACCAGGTGTTTTCGAGGGAAAGATGACATCAGCATGTATCGAAGGCCACACAACATCGTGTGGCCTTCGATACATGCTTGGAGAACCCACGTTTACGGATGTGCCGTGTCGGGCGCGGTCGGCTGCACCGTGTCCGATGGAGACTGCCCTTGAGTTGATGCTCCATTCGGTAGCCCGTGCAACGCCGCAATGCTCATCGACGCAGGCTTGCCAAAGACTTCGGGATGAATATATCGACCGCGCTCAGGGGCTGGCTTGGTTTCTTCGATAGGAATACGATGGGCATTGGCATAGGCGTCCTGCCGAATGCCTGTCACCTGCCACGACACTTCCATACCCGTTGTGCCGCCCGCGATCTTGAACTGGTTGCCCTTGATCTTGGCGGCAATGTACAGGTTCGGTCCCGGTGCGCCGATGGCGGTCAACTGATAGCGGAACTCCATATTAAGCGCCTCGAACCAGGCTGGCAAGGTGACGACGGCCTCGCCTTTGGCGTCGAGCGCCACATTGCCGTTGTAGATGTTCATCATGTCGGGCGATTCCACAAAGGAATGGTAGAGATACTTGTTGGCGGGATCAAGCGGATGGTCGATCTGGAACGAGCCGCTGGACTTCGATAGGGTGCCATCTACGCGCACATAGCCATCAAAGTACCCAGCCCACCCATTCGCATTGCTCTGCGCAAAGATACCGTATGTCGAGCCAGTCGTTCCTAATGCCTTGCCAACGAGGCCATAGATGCCGCCTTCGCCCGAAACGCCCACGTTGTTCGGCGACTTGCCGTACACGCCGTTTCCACCTGAGCTAAATCCATACACGCCGTTTCCACTTGCGCTAAATCCAAACACGCCGGTTCCGCTTGTAGCTGATTCACCGTGCACGCCGTAGTCAGTCTGGCTAAATCCATACACTCCCGTCATTCCGATGCCATATACCCCATGAGTGTCGGCTGAACCAAACACTCCATAACGGTCGCCCTTGCCTCTCACCCCAGTTGGCCCTTCACCGGACACTCCGGTGGAAGTGCCCTTCGCGTTAACGCCTATCGTGCCACTCCCATACACCCCAACACCATCCGTCACGCTTGAGGTTCCGGATACACCCGTTTTGCCTTGACCGATGACCCCCTGTCCGGTTCCCCCGGCGTTGCCATATACCCCATACTCACTTCCCCGTGCGACAGCACCATAGAGCGTCCCCACGGCCTTGATCCCTGTCTCACCAGTTCCATAGACACCCGTGCCGTTCGTTGCTGTGCCTTGCACACCGTAGCCAGTTCCAGCGTGGTTCCCGCTCACGCCCGCGGTTCCCTGTTTCGCGCCCGTGTTCGTTGCCGCCCCGTACACGCCGGCTGCATTCGTAACGGTGGAGTTGGTTTCACCACGCACGGCGGCGGCGTCACCGGATGTTGCCGTGTGACGAGCATGGATCGCGACACCATTGGCGACGTCGACCAGCAGCCTGGCGGTCGGACTGGCGTTGCCGATGCCGACGTTGCCGCTGGCAGTCACGCGCATCCGCTCGATGCCCGCCGTCTTGATGATCAGCGGGGCGCTGTTGGTCGGACCAATAAAGTTGGTCTTATCCACGTTTGCGTTACCACCCAATTTCCAGGTGTCGGTGGTCGATGCGGCGCGGACTGTGGCTGGTTTGTCGCTGGCGAAGAGCACCGCCAGCGCCGACGCGCTCAGGAGCAAATGCTTACCCCATCCTCGTCGCGAAATGGTGAAGTCATCGGCATCGTCGGTGATCGCGGCGTCATGCGTTGGTGTGGTCATGGCGTGCCTCCTGGTTGCCTTTGTTTGTTGCAAATCATTCGGAATAGTGTATCGTGCGAAGAATCTACCCGTAGTAGACCACAGCAAGCCGCCAGAATCAATCGGACAAAAACCCGGACAAAATGGGAATCTGGTGGATGCGTCAGGACTCGGTGCGTTGGGAATACATTGGCGAATGAGGATGTGCTCGGC
>CAWAJS010000019.1:0-45604 GCA_963782315.1 uncultured Chloroflexia bacterium | reverse complement strand
AGGCAAACGTATAAAGTCTGAAACGCCAAGTATCCGGCACGACAGCCCTTGCCCTGATAGCTCACCGTCATCAGCCACTCCCGAACCGACGTCGAACGTCCTCCAGTGCTCCGGCGATGGCGTCCAACGCGACCGTGAGGTCGGTTTCGGTATGTGCAGCCGAGAAGCCGTGGTGCGCGGCCATATGCCAGTACGCTGCGCGAGATGCAGCCGGCCACAAAAGCGCTTGAGCATCGCCTTATCCTGACGCGCCGACTGGCGGTAGTTGGTCACTTCTTCATTTCCACGCCGAAGTACATGCCGAAGCGCGGCCCAACCTGCTGGAATCCTCCCAGCGGCACACCAGCGCGCTCAAGAATTTCACGTCCTGAAAGCCGCCGTAGAAGCGCTCCCCGAGAGCGTCAAGCCGTTTGTAGAAGGTAGGCTCTGCATATTCGTCCAGGGCGGCGGACGCCGCGAGGACGGCGGTCAGATGTGCCAGGTAAGTACCGCTGAGCTCGCTCTGCCCTTCGGGGCGGAGATGGCGCATCACGTCGCGTGTGCCCGCGATGGCGCTGATGGGCATGCCTCCGCCAAAGGCCTTCCCGAGGACACAAAGGTCAGGCACGATACCAGTATACTCCTGGCCGCCTCCTGGAGCCATGCGAAAGGCAGTCAGTACCTCGTCGAAGCAAAGCAGCGCGCCGTACTGCCGACACAGCTCTCGGCAAAGCTCCAGAAAGCCTGGCTCAGGCACCATACACCCAGAGTTGTAGTTTATCGGCTCCATGATCAGCGTCGCAATCGTGTGCCCGTGACGAGCGAACGCCATGGTCAGCGCTTCGGAATCGTTGAAGGGAATCACAACAATGTTCTGGCTGTCGCTGACCGGCATGCCAGCGGACTCGGCGAAGGGGATCGGACTGGTCCTGCGGTCCGGCCTGGTGGAGTGGCGGGGCGGAGCTGTAATAAAGCGCATCGGAATAGCCGTGAAAATGGCCTTCGAACTTGATGACCTTTTCGCGCCCGGTAGCGGTGCGCGCCAATCGCAGCGCGTGCATTACCGTCTCAGTGCCGGATCCCGCGAAACGTACCATCTCGGCGCAGGGCACCATCTCGGTGATACGCCGGGCTAATGCGAGATGATGTTCAGTCTCATAGGAGCAGATTACCCCAAGTTCCAGCGCGCGCGTCACGGCCTTTGTGATAGCAGGATGATTATGGCCGAGCAGCGACGCGCCGTGAGACAGACACATATCGACGAACGGTCGGCCCTGGAGGTCGTACACGTAGGCACCGTCACCTCGCGAAACATAGAAAGGATGGCCGATAGCGCGGTTCATGCGCGCTGAGGCGGTAACGCCGCCGGGCAAGTAGCGCCGGGCAGCCTCGTACATCTGCTCTGATGTGTCCATCGCGACCTCCTCGCATGTCAGTCTGAGGCGAACACGTCCTGGGGCGCAATTATAGGCGGTCCTTGGAGTTGTCGCTACATTGGGCGTAAGGTCGCTCTGGAATCAAGCACGCTGTTCGAGAACCCCGTTCAGTTCTCAGAACACAAATCGGCGAAAGGACAAGGACGGATTCTTCGGTCACGCGGAATGACAACGTGGATGACCTACCGCTTTGTACCGACCATCATGGAACGGCGAGCACTCTAATTATTGTCATTCCGATTCGACAGCAGGAATTCGTCCTTCCCGTTAAGCTAAATTACCGCGCTTGACTGCACCCTATCGTCATCTAGCCCCGGTCCCATAGGGGTACCTGACGTGCCGTTTTCATCGGGACGACACGCCAACGCGCTATAGCAGCATGGCTAGAACGGGGTGTAGGCCACATCGTAGCCAAACACGCGCGGACCGACGCAGCCGAGTGCCTGGGTGGTAGTAAGTTGGGCCGGCGCCGGGATACCGATGACGGTCACGCGCAAGCCATAGCGAACCACCTCGGTCGTGATCGGTTCGCCGCGCTCCGAATCCACCATCGTGATCAGGTCCGGCACGATGGCTTTGATGGCACCGCCGACGCGCAGGATCAGGAACTCGTTTTGCAGGTCGATGGTGGCGGTTTCACCCTGCCAGGTGTCGCTGCCTGAAAGCGTCAGGCGTCCGAAGTTGTAGCCGCGCTCGAAGCGTCGGTCCACGTCGGTGATCTTGCCCACGAACAGCACACGCCCCTGAGCGGCCTCACAGACGGCGGCGATGGGGTCGGCGTTGGCGGCCTGTGCCGTCAGCACGGCATCGCCGATGCGACGGGCGAACGTCATCGTGTTCGGGATCGCCACTTCGCGCAGCCGTCGCACTGAGATCGGGGCATCGCCGATGCACACTCGCGCCCCATCTGCACGCACGCCGCGCGTGCGATGCGTTCGAGCGCCCGTGGGTCGCCCGCTCGTTCGATCACAAGCTTGCGGCCCAGGCTGTCCGTCATCATGGTAGGTGACGGCGCGACGCCATGGAAATAGAACGAGATCATCGACCACTCGGGAAAGGCACGTCCCATACCGTCGGCGTCCACGGTCGGGATGCCGACCTGCGCCCCGGCGATCAGCGGCTCGAACGAATTACTGCCGCCGATCTCGATGGGAATAGTCGCGGCAATGTCCACGCCCAGGTGTTCGCGCATCATCTCCACGACGCGCTTCCCTCGTCGCCCCGCGACAACTTTTCCATGCCGACCGTCGGCGCGCCCATCACGCCGATGGGTATTACCAGCGCGTCGTCGGGCAACTCATCCAGGCCGACGACTTCGAGGGTGCGTCCGGCGGCGAGTTCGAGCTTGGCGCGCACCATGCCGCGATAAGGATTGCCGCCGCCGCCCGTGCCGAGAATCCCCGCCCCGATGCTGATGCGTTCAATGTCATTGTTTGTGAGTATCCAGGACACGTCATGGCTCCTTGGTTGTCGCTACAATTCTGCGAGCGGTGTAAACGGCAGGTTGTAGCCGAACGCCGGAGGACCGACGAAGCGCAACGCCTGTTTGGTCGTCAGTTGGGGCGGTGCGGGAATGCCGATGATGGTCACGCGCAAGCCATAGCGCACCACCTCGGTCGTGATCGGTTCGCCGCGCTCCGAATCCACCATCGTGATCAGGTCCGGCACGATGGCTTTGATGGCACCGCCGACGCGCAGGATCAGGAACTCGTTTTGCAGGTCGATGGTGGCGGTTTCACCCGCAGGTGTCGCTGCCCGCAAGTGTCAGGCGTCCGAAGTTGTAGCCGCGCTCGAAGCGTCGGTCCACGTCGGTGATCTTGCCCACGAACAGCACACGACCCTGAGCGGCCTCACAGACGGCGGCGATGGGGTCGGCGTTGGCGGCCTGTGCCGTCAGCACGGCATCGCCGATGCGATGGGCGAACGTCATCGTGTTCGGGATCGCCACTTCGCGCAGTTGCTTGACCG
Organism: uncultured Chloroflexia bacterium; assembly: GCA_963782315.1. GTDB lineage: Bacteria > Chloroflexota > Chloroflexia > Chloroflexales > Kallotenuaceae > JBBSGA01. The sequence continues at coordinate 42,221 of CAWAJS010000019.1, read as the reverse complement.
TGAACGGCGCTTCGGCGACCATCGCGCTACCACCCATTTGTACGCAGACCGCCCGCGCGATACGTTCGAGGTCGCGTGAATCCTTGGCGTGCTCGATCACGATCTTGCGGTCCAGACAGTCGGTCATCACCGTGGGAGAGGCCGCATGTCCATTGAAGTAGAAGGTGATCATCGAGCCTTCGGGGAAGGCGCGTCCCATACCGTCGGCGTCCACGGTCGGGATGCCCAGGCGGCCTGCCGCGATCAGGGGCGCGAACGAGTTGCCGCCGCCAACCTCGATCGGAATGGTCGCGGCAATGTCCACGCCCAGGTGTTCGCGCATCATTTCGACGGCGCGTTGTCCCTCGTCGCCGCGCCCGATCTTCTCCTGCCCACCGTAGGCGCACCCATGCCGCCCAGCGGCACCACCAGCGCGTCGTCGGGCAATTCATCCAGTTTTACCAGTTGCAGCGTGCGACCTGCGTCGATTTCGAGCTTCGAGCGCACCATGCCGCGATAGGGATTGCCGCCGCCGCCCGTGCCGAGAATCCCGGCCCCGATGGCGATTCGTTCAATATCATCTTTGGTCAACGTCCAGGGCATCGTGTGCCTCCTGTAGCCGACGAGCGTGCAGGCTCGCCGTCGATCAATTCAGCAGCAGTTCGCCCGCCGCCCGCACACGAATGCGCGTCGCACTGTTGGTCGGCAAGTAGGCCAGCGGCACTTCCTGCACGTCGATTGTCTGCACCGTCGCAGGGTCGGCTCCGGCTTTCACCGCTTCGTCGTGCGCCATCTGCTTTGCTTGCGCCAGCGCCTGATCGCGGGTCATGTCCTGGAGCGAAAAGACGCGCTCGACTCGCCGCTCACTGCGCGATGGCAGCGCCGATGGCGTTGGCAACGTCATAGTTTTCGGGTCGTATCACCACGGACGCGCCCGCCAGTTCCTGCGGGATAACCACACTACCGCCGCCGACCAGCACGATTGGCATCGGCGTCCCGCTTGTTCATGCGGTCGATGGCATCGTCACACATGATGCGTACCGCTCGGTGATCTGTGCCACCAGCGCCGGGTCGAGGTCGGCGACCTTCGACGGATCGCCGAAACTGACACGTCCCGCCGCCACCGCCGCGTCCGAAAGCGTCAACACGTCGCCACCGAAGATGCGGGCCTCGGTCAGCAACCGATAGCCGACGCTGGCAGGACCGATGCGTAACTCGTCGCCCACCACCACCCGCGTGCCACCACCCACGGCGATGGAAAGCAGGTCGGGCGTGCGGAAGTTGGTATGCACACCGCCGACATTGACTGCTACCGACGATTCGCGGGGAAAACCCTTGACCAGAATACCCACGTCGGTGGACGTGCCGCCCACATCGACCACGATGGCGTCTTGTAGCCCCGACAGGAACGCCGCGCCGCGAATCGAGTTGGTAGGACCGCTGGCGACCGTCAGGATCGGGTAGCGAATGGCATAATCGAGCGCCATGAGCGTGCCGTCGTTCTGGCTGAAGAACATGCGGGCGTTGATACCGTGGTCGTGTAGCGCCTGTTGGAAGCCTCCCGCCGCCACTTTCGCCGCTTCCACCAGTGCCGCATTAAGGATCGCGGCGTTTTCGCGCTCGATTAGCCCGACGCTGCCGATCTCATAGGAATAGGTCACGGGAATGTCCGCGCCAAGCACCTCCTGCAAGATCGCGCCAGCACGTTGCTCGTGTGATGGATCGACTGGCGAGAACGCCCCCGACACCGCCACGGAATCGACCTTGCCAGCGAACGATTCGGCGGCACGTCGCACGGCGGCTTCGTCCAGCGGGCGAGCTGCCTGCCCGTCATACTCGAACCCACCTTCGACGACCTCGAATCGCCCGTTGATGGCCGCGCGCAGGTCGTCGGGCCATTCCACGAATGGCAGGATCGCCAGGGTCGAGGGCGCACCCACACGTATCAGACCGACGTTGTTGAGGTTGCGTAGTTCGATGACGGCGTTGGTGCAATGCGTGGTGCCGAGCATCGCGTAGCGGATTGCACCCAGATCGAGGTCGGGATGGGTCTGCACCAGCCCGTCCAGCGCGTTGCGAATGCCAGTGGATACATCGGGGGTGGTGGGCGACTTGAAGCGCGCCAGCAGCGTCGCCTGTTCGTCGAGCACCACCGCGTCGGTGTTCGTACCACCGACTCTATGCCAAGACGAGATTCATGAAACGTCCTTATAATGGGTCCGCCGCACGCGCCAGGGCCGCGGCGGCACCACGGGGAGTATCAGTCACGCGCGCGCGGGTCGAACACATCGCGGATGCCGTCGCCCAGGATGTTGAAGGCGAACACGGTCAGGAAGATCGCGAAGCCAGGGAACGCCGTAATCCACCACGATTCGGGCAGGAAGCGCCGCCGTCGAGATCATCTTGCCCCAGTCGGGCGTCGGTGGCTGAGCGCCCAGGCCGATGAAGCCAAGGGCGGCGAGCGTCAGCACCGCGAAGCCAATATCCATCGAGGCTTTGACCAGCAGTGGAGCGGTGATGTTGGGCATGACATGCCCGAACAGGACGCCAGATGGCGATGTACCGATGGCGTGTGCCGCCTCGACGTACAACTCGTTCTGGTGCGTAAGACTTCGGCACGCACCAGACGGCAGTACCCGGGCCACCACACCAGCGAGATCGCGATCACGACGTTGATCAGGCTGGGACCGAGCGCGGCTGATACCGCCATCGCCAGGATCAGGTCCGGCACGGTCAGGAATACCTCGGTCACACGTTGGATCAACGTGTCGGTACGTCCCCCCTGAAAGCCCGATACCGCCCCCAGCAACGTGCCGAGCGCGACGGCGATCAGCAGCACGGTCACCCCTGCACCCAGCGTCAGGCGCGATCCGACCAGCATCCGGCTCAGGATGTCGCGTCCCACGTCGTCGGTCCCCAGCAGGTGCGCGGCGGACGGTGGTTTGAGGCGGTCCGAGATATGCACCGCGCCCGTGGCGTCGCGGGGATACGGCGCGAGCGATGGTCCGACAAGCGCCAGCGCGATCAGAAACAGCACGATGGCGGCTCCCAGCACCGACAGGCGGTTACGGAGGAAGCGCCGCCAGCGTCGTTTCGCGTGGGTGTTGTGTGGGGCTGCGATCTGTGTCGGTGCCGCCATCGTTCCGGTTGCCAGCGCGGTCTGCATGCGTTCGGGTGCCACTGCTCGCGTCCTTTCTAGGCCAGTTGGATGCGCGGATCGACCGACGCATACAACACATCCACGACGAGATTGATCAACGAAAAGATCACGCCGTAGATGAATGTGATGCCCATGATCGGCATGAAATCCAGCGTCAGCGCCGACTTAACCGCGTATAGTCCGATTCCGGGCCAGTCGAAGATCGTTCTCCACCAGCACCGAGCCGCCCATCAGCCAGCCAATCGACAGGCCGATCATCGTCAGGGTCGGCATAAAGGCGTTCGGCAGCGCGTGCCGGAACAGCACGACACGCTCGTGCAGACCCTTCGCCCGCGCCGTGCGAACGTATTCCTGGCTCATCGTTTCGAGCAGACTGGAGCGCGTCATGCGGGCGATGGTCGCGAGCGGGAACATCGACAGCGTGAGTGCGGGCAGCACGATGTGGCTGAACGAACTGCGGAACGCCGCGCCATCCAGCCGCAAGATGCTGTCGAGGATGTACATGCCCGTGATGCGTGCGGGAGCGCCGATCTGGGCGTCGATGCGCCCACCGATAGGCAACACGCCGAAGCGCAGCGCCACGAACCATTGCAGCATCAGCGCCAACCAGAACGCCGGGATGCTCACACCCAGCAGGGCGTAGACGCGGGAAAGGTGGTCCGGCCAGCGCCCGTGTGCCAGCGCCGAAATGATGCCGAAAGGAATACCCAGCACCACGGCGATGAGCATGGCCGCGATCACCAGTTCCAGCGTCGCTGGCCAGAACACCCGCAGGTCCTGGAGCACGGGGCGGCGCGAGAGGATCGAGCGTCCCCAATCGCCCGTCAACAGTCCACCGATATAGGTGGCATATTGGACGGGCAGCGGGCGATCCATACCGTATTCACGGCGAATCTGCTCCACCATCTTGGCGTTGGCCTGGGGTCCCGCCGCGAGGCGTGCGGGATCGCCCGGCACGATGTGGGACAGTGTGAATGTCAGGATCGTCAGGCCGAACAGCACAGGCACGACCAGCGCGAGGCGTTGCAGGATATACAGCGGCAGTTTCAATCGGGCACCTCACAAACAGTGGCGGGTGGGTGGGACGACCGACGCCCCATCCACCCGCCACCGGGTTACGCCACCGGATACAACGGTTGGATGTAGTACCGCCCATGATCGGGCAGTACACATAGCCGCCGAGTTTCTCGGTCCACGCGACCCGCTGAATCTCGGATTGCCCCCAGATTTCCACGGCGTCGTTGACCAACGTCTGCTGAATCTGGTGGTACAGCTTGATGCGCTGTGCGCGGTCAGCGGTCGACCGTGCTTGTTCCAACATCTTATCGACTTCCGGGTTCTTGTAGTGCGATGCCGCCGCCCAGAATCCCGCCTGGCTGGAGTGGTACGCCTGCCACAGGAAGTTGTCGGGGTCGGCGTAGCTCGTGCCGGAATACACCGCCATCATGTCGGGCGCGGTTTCCGCCGTCGAGGCACGCGACACCATATCCGGCCACACCAGAGGTGACCATCTTGACCGTGATGTTGAGTTGCGACAGCTTATCGAGCAGGATCAGCCCGATCTGCTCCTCGATCTGCAAGCCCGTGACGTATACATACTCGACTTCGAAGCCGCCAGCGGCGTACTCGCTGCTTTGTGCCAGCGCGGCCTTGGCTTTCTCCATGTCGAAGCGATACGGCACGAGTGAGGAATCGTTGAATTCGCCCATGTTCGGCAACGGACCATCCAGCAGCACCGCGCCGCCATTGAGTGCCGTGATGATCGAATCGTAGTCCATCGCATAGCTGACGGCCTTGCGGACATTCACGTCCGAGAACGGTCCACGCTGGTTGTTCAGCTTGACCGCGAACACGCCCAACCCCTGCTGGTCGTTGACCTTGAAGCCCGCTTCCTTGGCAACGGCATCGGCGTCCTCGGTCGAAAGGTCGAAAGCCATATGCACATCGCCGTTGAGCAGCGACAGGCGTGACGACGACGATTCACGAATGATGCGCCAGATGAAGCTTGTCGCGTGGCCTTCGTCATTCCAGCCCGCCCAGTAGGTCGGCACGGCCTCGAATTCATAGGAATCGCCAACGGTCCAGCTTTTGATCGTGAACGGTCCGCGAGCCGGCCTCGTGTTCCAGCAACCAGGCTTCGCCTTCGTCGCCGTTCTCTTCGTTGGCCTTCACGACTTCCTCGTTGGCGATGAACAGCCATGGCAGGATCAACGGCAGCGGCGCGAACGGCTTGGCGAGCGTAAACTTGACGGTTTTTGCATCCACGGCGGTGGCGCTCTGCTCGTTCATGATGTCAACGAACATCCAGGCCGCGCCCTTGTTCTTGCGGATCAGACGACCGAGCGAGTACACCACATCCGAGGCTTCGACGGGCGAGCCATCGTGGAACACGGCGTCGGGCGACAGCTTGAAGGTCCACTCAGTCGCATCGTCGTTGGCGCTGTACTCCGTCGCCAGCAGGTTTTCCACTTCGGGCGGGTTGTTCTTGTAGCGCAGCAGTGTGTCGTAGACCGCCTTCTGGGCGCTGGCGATCGAGTAGTCATGGCCGGTGTGCGGGTCCAGGTTCGAGATGTCCTGTGTGCTGGCGAACACCAGCACGCCGGAGCCACCACCAGACGCTGCGGGTGCGGTTGTCGCTGCGGCTTCCGCGGGTGCTGTTGTCGCTGCGGCTTCCGCGGGTGCTGTTGTCGCTGCGGCTTCTGCTGGCGCTTCTTCCGTGGTTGTGGCGGGGGCGGCGGGCGCTCCGCACGCGGCGAGTAACCCGCTCATCGAAATGCCGGTTCCGGCGGCGGCAAGCATCCGCAGGAACTGCCGTCGGCTCACGCCGTTGCGCTCGTAGTGTGCCATCACGTCCTGGGTTAACCGAATCTGATCGTCATCTACCGTCGCCATGGGGTTCTCCTTGTGTGGGAACGAGAAACACTGTCTGAAGTGCGGATCAACGATGGATAAGCCCGGAACGTATGACTGCTACGACACGTCCAGGCGGAATACATTGGCTCTGGTGGCTGCGGCGCATATCGTTCGGCTGGCACAAACGTTGTGGTCATCGCGAACAAACGTTGTTCAGGCAAGGTTAAAGAAATGCACTGGTACCGATGTTTCGCAGTATAGTCGCGTGCGTGCGCGGCGTCATCGTGTGCCGACAACAAACCGGAGCATCTCGCCTTGTGGCTGAGCCACAAGTGGTGGCATGGGGGATTGAGCGTTCATCAGTCGATGGGGGGGATGCTCAAGGGGTGTATAGGCATCAGGGCTCCGTTAGCGTCCGGCTAGGAACAATGTTCATTGAAATTGTCAATCTGAGCCGCAGTGAAGGGTCTTTTTGAATCTACGAAAGATGCTTCGCTCCACTCAGCATGACAGACGATCGACGTTAACGGAATCCTGATCGTAAAAATTGCGCTGTACCCCTATCTGATGTATAGTTTTTTTGATAATTACTCATTGCCGAGTGCGATTGCTTCTGCAAACGGGATTCTTCAACGCTGTTGTATGCCATCCTATGAATTCTTTATGCTCTGAGGCTGCCTATGGGTATCACCGTCGCACAAACGCTGGAAATCGCGTCGCTTCGCCGTAGTACGGTACGCGCCGGGGGCGCTGGACTGTACCGCACCGTCGAGCATGTTCGCCCGCTCGACGACACCGCCCCAACGGACAACGATCAGGTGCTGTACATCGGGAGCCGCGCCACGTTGCCGCATGATGGGGCGGACCAATGCGCCCACATTACACGGTTGGTCGAGGGCCGCAGCGCCGGACTGGTGGTGCAACCCGCCCACGACATGCAGATCGCCCCGGAAGCCCTACGCCTCGCGGACCACCTGACTTTTCCGCTGATCGAACTCGCCGCCGAGGTGCCATATACCGAAATTGTCGCGTCGGTGGCGGCAGCCTTGGCGCACGAGCAAAGCGCCGCGCTCGAACGCCGACGCATGTTCCAACAGCAGTTGATCGACTTGATGCTACGCGGCTTCGGGCTCGATCATCTGGTGAACGCAACGGCCTCGCGTCTGCGGCGAGCCGTGTTCGTGCTGAGCAGCGACGGTGAAACCGTGGTGGCAGCGGGGCTGGACGATCAGCAGCGCCAGCAGTGGCACCAATGTGTCGCGCATAGCCGACCTACCCGCCCGCGCATCTTTGCCGCCCCTGCCGATCTGTCGGCGCACCTGTGGATCGCGCCGCTCCCCGGCACACAACGACCCGGCTGGATCGCCACCACACATGACGATGCCTTCGACCGCGAAGCGCAGACGACCATCGAACAGGCCAGCGAATTGATCGCCCTCAACATGCTCAAACATGCACATGTCGCCGCCGACCGTCGTATGCGCCAGTCCGATTTGCTCGACGCGCTCCTCGAAGGCCGTATCCAGCATGAAGAACAGGCGTTAGCCAGGGCGAACAGGTCGGTTGGGACCTGCGGCGTTGTCGTAGCGTGCTCGTCGTGCGCGGCGTGAATGACACTCAGACGACCTGCTCCTTCGCTGACGTTGCACGCCGCGTGTGTGTGGGAAGCGTGGTGTGCCAGCGCGGCGAAGAAACTATCATCCTGGCAAGCCTTGGCGGCACGGCGGCGGCGATGCGCGATGTCCTGGGCGAAACAGCGCAACGGTTGCTCCAGGCCATCCCGCCGCACGAACAGCGGCGATGCGCCATTGCCGTCGGTAGCGTCGTCGATTCGCCACTGGCGCTCCATACTAGTTACCGTTCGGCGGTCGGGGCGTTGCGTGTGCGGGCGCACATAACTGGTGCGTGCGAGATCGTCCACTATCAGGACGCGCAACTGTTGGTGATGCTCGACGAATTCGCCGCCCAACCAGACGTGCGCGGCTGGCTGTATGAGCGGCTCGGCACGCTGCTCGACTACGACCGACGCAACAAAACGACGCTCGTGCAAACCCTCGAAGCGGCGCTCGACGAAGGCGGCGTGCTGACGGTCAGCGCTGAGCGCCTGTGCATCCATCCCAATACCCTCAAATATCGGCTCCAACGCATCGAGGAAATCCTCGACGTCAACCCCATGAGCAGCCCGCACCGTCTGAGCTTTCATATCGTCAGCAAACTGGCGCGTTTGCTGGGGTTACAGTAGCGCTTCGTCAGCGTCCAGGTGTGTTCCAATGCGGATATACGAACCGTTCACGTTTCATCCCAGAAACGTGAACGGTTTGTGCCTTACAGTGACCGATATGACCCCATGGCTTAGAGAATATACCTGACGAATGGCACAATCCTCACGCACCACCGCACGATGTTCCAGCGGCGCTTGTGTGTTAAGCACAAAGACCAGGATCGCCGTTTGTTGTCAACAAACGTAGACACCTAACCGCTGCCGCAGTACACTTGCCTTCGTTCACGAACGCACGGGGAAGCGTGGACGCTCCCGCTATTTCACCGCATACCTTCTGCTATCGTCGCGTCGTTCGGGAATTTCATACCTTCACAATCTCCACGGGCAACCGCTGGCGCGGTTCATCGCGACGTGGAAGGAGCAGCGATGCGGATCGGAATCGATGTCGGTGGCACACATACCGACGCGGCGCTCATGGAGCATGCGTCGGTGTTGCAGACCTATAAAACGCCGACGACCCCGGCGGTGACGCATGGCATTACCACGGCGTTGCGGATGATGCTGGGACAGGCGCACCTCGCGGCGGGCGACATCGACGCCGTGATGATTGGCACGACCCACTACCTGAACGCGGTGGTGGAGCGCCAGCGCCTGATGCCCGTTGGTGTCATCCGTATCGGTCTGCCTTCGACCAGTTCCGTACCGCCCATGAGCGGCTGGCCTGCCGATCTGCGTGCCGTAGTCGGCAACCATGTGCATCTCGCCCATGGTGGCTACCAGTTCGACGGTCGCCCCATCGCGCCGCTTGACCCACAGGAGATTCGTGCCATCGCCCGCGACCTCTTGCGCGCTGGTGTGCGTTGTATCGCAATATCGTCGGTCTTTTCGCTGGTCAACGCCGAGATGGAACTGCGCGTGGCTGAACTCGTACGCGAGGTTATCCCCGACGCTGCGATGACGCTATCGCACGAAATCGGGCAGGTCGGACTACTGGAACGAGAGAACGCCGCGATCCTCAACGCCTGTCTACGCGACCTGGCACATGACACTGTTGCTGCGTTTCGGCACGCACTCCACGCGCTGTCGATCCACGCGCCCCTGTACCTCAGCCAGAATGATGGCACACTCATGAGCGCTGATTACGCCGAACGCTATCCCGTGCTGACGTTCGCCTGTGGCGCGACCAATAGTATGCGCGGCGCAGCCTTTCTGAGTGGGCTCAACGACGCGATCGTCGTGGACATCGGCGGCACTACCACCGACGTAGGCGTACTCACACGCGGCTTTCCCACGGACGTGACCGTGGCGACCGAGATCGGTGGCATCCGCAATAACCTGCGTATGCCCGACGTGTACTCGATTGGCCTTGGGGGCGGCAGTATCGTGAGCGAGGGTTCTGACGGGCCGTGCATCGGACCGCACAGCGTCGGTCACGCCCTGATGCATCGCTCGCTGGTCTTTGGCGGCGACACGCTGACCGCCACCGATATCGCTGTGGCGGCGGGTCTGGGCGACCTGGGCGACCGGGCGCGGGTGGCGCATCTGGATAAACGCTTCGTCGAACGCTGCGTGCGAACGATCCAGCGCAAGCTGATCAGTGCTGTCGACCACATGCGCATGACGCCTGATCCGCTACCCGCCGTGATCGTCGGCGGCGGCAGTATTCTGGTCCACGACCGCCTCCCCGGTGTTTCCGAGATCGTCGTACCAGAGCATTACGAAGTCGCCAACGCTATCGGCGCTGCCATCGCGCAAATGGGTGGCGAATCCGACCACATCTTTTCGCTGGCACACATGACACGCGACGATGCTATGGACCAGGCACGCCAGGAGGCCGTACAGAAGGCTGTCAGCGCCGGAGCAGATCCGGCGACCATACGTGTGACCGAAGTGGACGAGGTTCCTTTGAGCTACATGCCTCACAGCACCACCCGGATTCGGGTCAAGGCCGTCGGCGACGTACCACGGGCATGGTGAGCACATGCGATTGCTAACACACGAGGACATCGAAAACCTGGCGGTGGGCGCGGCACTGATCGGCGGTGGCGGTGGCGGCGGCACGTATATCAGCAAGCTTCAGGCGCAACAGGCCATCGCCGCACACGGTCCGGTGCGCCTGATCGACCTCGATGAACTGGACGACAATGCCCTGGTGATCTCGTTATGCGTGATCGGTGCGCCGACCGTCGGCATCGAGCGACCCTTCGGTGAAAGCACGTTTGTCGATGCCCTCGGCTACCTGGAACGCCACCTGGGCCGACGCGCCGATGCGCTGATGACGCTCGAAATCGGTGGTCTAAATGCGCTCACGCCGTTGCCGGTCGCCGCGCAACTTGGTCTACCGGTGGTCGATGCCGACGCGATGGGTCGTGCGCTGCCCGAACTCCAGATGACGAGCTTCGCGGCGCATGGCTTCGCCGCTACACCGCTGGTCCTCTACGGCGATGATGGTAGCCGCGTGCTGGTGGAAACCCCGAGTCCAGCGGCAGCCGAGCGCATGGTGCGCTCGCTCACCACCGAACTTGGCGGCAGCGCGGCGTCGGCGGATTACCCGCTGCTGGGTTCGCAGGTCAAGCAAGCCGCCATCCCCCACTCGATCAGCCGTACCATCGAGATCGGGCAGATGATACGCGTCACCAACACCAGCGAACAGCGTCTCGCCATGATGCAGGACGTGTTGGGCGACAACCTGCTGTTCCAGGGGCGTGTCATGGACGTGCGCCGTCAGACCGATATCGGGTTCGCTCGGGGTGAGGCAACGCTCGCCGGAACCGGCATATTCCAGTCGCACACACTCGCGATCCACTTTCAGAACGAATATCTGGTTGCACTGCTCGGATCGTCGGTGCGAGCGAGTGTGCCGGAGATTATCGTCGTCTTCGACCTACGCAGCGGCGATCCGATTCCGGTCGAATCGTTGCGCTACGGTCAACAGGTCGCCGTGCTGGTGCTGCCCGCTCCCCTGGTATGGCGCACGCCCGCCGGTCTTGCCCTGGTCGGTCCCCGGGCGTTTGGCTATGCCTTCGACTACGTGCCGTTCGAGCCGAGCGTGGTGCGGTGACGCCCGACGACCGGAGGACGGCAGCAAATGCCCGCATGATGGACCACGCGATAGGAACAAGGGACGGTGGTAGGGACACAAGCATGGTAAACGCACCAACCAGCGTCATTCCGAGCAATCTATGAAACCTGAAGGTTCACCACCAATGAATGTCAGCGCGTCTCCAATGGTCGGTGGTCAGCGATCGGCGGTCAGTTAACAAGGAGAACACACAATGCTTCGTATCGGTATCGATGTCGGCGGCACCAACACCGACGCCGTACTGCTGTCCGGGACATCGGTCATCAGTTGGGTCAAAGCCTCCACGACACGGGACGTGTTGGGGGGAATCACCACGGCGCTGCGCGATCTACTGGCGCAAACCAGCGTCGCTCCGGCGGATATTACCGCCGTGATGATCGGCACCACACACTTCACGAACGCGGTCGTGCAGCGACATGACCTGATGCAGACCGCCATCGTGCGGCTCGGATTACCTGCCACGCGGGCGCTCCCGCCGATGGTGGACTGGCCCACCGACCTGCGCGATGCACTCGGCAACCACGTCTACCTCGCACATGGCGGCTACGAGATCGACGGTCGCGAGATCGCCCCGCTGGACGAGGCCGAACTGCGCGGCATCGCAGCCGATATTCGCGGCAAGGCGATTCGCTCCATCGCGATTTCGGCGGTCTTTTCGCCTGTCAACGACGGCATGGAACGCGAGGCGGCGACGATCCTGGGTGCCGAACTCCCCGGCGTCAACATTACGCTATCGAGCGAGATCGGACGTATCGGGCTGCTTGAACGCGAGAACGCCGCGATCATGAACGCCTGTTTGCACGACATGGGACGCAAGACCGTCGGCGCGTTCCGACAGTCGTTGCGCGACCTGGACATCCAATCGCCGCTGTTCCTGACGCAGAACGATGGCACGCTGATGAGCGCGGACTACGCCGAACGCTTTCCGGTCCTGACGTTCTCGTCAGGTCCCACGAACAGTATGCGCGGCGCAGCCTTCCTCAGCGGCCTCAAGGATGCCATCGTCGTGGACATTGGCGGCACCACCACCGACGTAGGCGCACTGACCAACGGTTTCCCGCGTGAAGCATCGGTTGCGGTCGAGATCGGTGGTGTGCGGACCAACTTCCGCATGCCTGACATCTACTCGGCTGGTCTGGGCGGCGGGAGTCTCGTGCGCCGCGACCCGCTTACAATCGGTCCACGCTCGGTCGGCTACGAATTGCGGACACGGGCGCTGATCTACGGTGGCGATGAACTGACTACCAGCGACATAGCTGTTGCCGCTGGCATGGCCGAGTTCGGCGACGTGTCGGCGGTAGCGGACCTCGATCCGGCGTTTGTGGAGCAGGTCGTGGAGCGGATTCAGCAGATGGTCAGCGAAACGGTGGACCGCATGAAAACCAGCGCCGTCGCTCTGCCCGTGATCGTCGTTGGCGGCGGCAGCGTCCTGGTGCGCGACACACTTGCGGGAGCGTCGGTGCTGATCAAGCCCGACCACTACCCGGTGGCTAACGCCGTGGGCGCGGCAATCGCCCAGATCAGCGGCGAGATCGACAAGATTTTCACGCTCGCCGATATCACCCGCGACCAGGCACTGGACCAGGCACGCGAGGAGGCCATCGGACGCGCCGTGGCGGCGGGTGCCGACCCGGGCACCGTCCAGATCGTCGATATCGAGGACGTACCGCTGGCGTATCTTCCCGGTAATGCGACACGCGTCCGCGCCAAGGCAGTAGGCGACCTTTTGCTGCGCTCGTGATGTCCGCGTTTATCCGCCCGTTCGTCCCGCCGATTAGTGCAAACATACAAGGGAATTGACCATGCGATCGTTTGGAACAGAAAATATCGAAGACCTCGCCATCGGCGCTGCCGTGCTTGGCACGGGCGGCGGCGGCGATCCCTACGTCGGCAAACTGATGGCATTACAGGCCATGCGTGAAAGCGGCCCGGTCACGTTGCTGGACATCGATGAGATCGGCGACGACGAGATCGTCGTGCCGTCCGCGATGATGGGCGCGCCGACCGTGATGGTGGAAAAACTCCCGTCGGGCGACGAAATTGTGGCGGCCTTTCGGGCGCTCGAACACTTCCTGGGGCGCAAGATCGTGGCAACCATGTCGATCGAAGCGGGTGGCCTGAACTCGACGATCCCCTTTGCCCTCGCCGCACGCATCGGGCTGCCCATGGTCGATGCCGACGCCATGGGACGCGCCTTTCCCGAACTGCAAATGGTGACCTTTACGATGTACGGCATTCCCGCCACGCCCATGGCGATTGCCGACGAGAAAGGCAACAGCGCGATCATCACAACCGTTGACAACCGCTGGACCGAGCGGCTAGCACGGAGCCTGACCATTGATATGGGCAGTTCCGCCATGATCGCGTTGTATGCCATTACCGGGAAGCAGTTACGTGAAGCAGCAGTCCCCGGCACGATCACGCTGGCCGAACGTATCGGTCGTACCATCCGCGAGGCGCGCAAAAGCGAACGCGATCCAGTCGATACCGTCCTCGACGTGACGGGCGGCTACAGGATTTTTGCGGGCAAGATCGGCGACATCGAGCGCCGCACGGTCAGCGGCTTCGCACGCGGCGAGGCGACCATCGAAGGCACAGGTGCCAACAGCGGCAGTACGCTCAAGATCCAGTTCCAGAATGAGTTTCTGATCGCCATCGAGGACGGCGAGGTGCGGGTGAGCGTGCCGGACCTGATCACGATTCTGGATGCCGAAACGGGCGGTCCGATCACGACGGAATCGCTGCGCTATGGTTTCCGCGTGGTCGTTATCGCCATGCCTTGCACGAGAAATGGCGCACGCCCGAAGGTATCGCGCTGGTGGGTCCGCGCTATTTCGGCTACGATCTAGATTATGTCGCCGTGGAAGAACGCGAGGCGCAACGCACGAGCAAGGGATAAGCACGACGCCATAGCGATGGCACACGCGCCGATCCGGACAGCAGCACGCACGGTACACGCACAGCTATCATCGTATACGGCGACGAGCCACGGGTGCTGTAGCACGCGGGAAAGACACGAGGACTGACGCCTCGTGTCTTTCCCGCTCATTACCTCGATATTGGTGCAGGCGCAAGGGCAATAAGACCTGCCCCCAGAGATGAGGTGCATTCGGCCGAATAGAAATAGAACCCACATTTCTTCGTCGCCGCGTGAGTGGCGGTAGTTTGACGAAAAAGAGCTACTGCCTTCTCGCGATGACTACAAACGGCGGAATACCCCCTAAGTTTCGGTAAACTCAGTCAGGCTTTCACCATCACTTTCGGGCGCTGACCGCGATGAGTCCGCCGCAATCTCAGAAGCAATTACGCTTGCAGGAGGCTCACCGTTTGATGTTGGGCAAGCATATGGATGCCGCCAGCGCGATACCGCGTGGGCTATGGCAACGCTTCGCATTTCACGCGCGAATATACATGCGACCTTCACCGATTGCAACGTCATCGTTGATGAACACGCTCGGCAGTGTTTCGGTTTCCGTTGTTATGTGCACGCTACCGCGTAAGCACCTCGGACACCTCCCACAGCGCCTGCGCAAGCCGGGGATCGTTGGCGTGCTTCTTGGATATTGCTCGGTCACGCTTTTCGTAATATCTACCGGCAGATCCACGCGTTGCCCGGTGCTGATGAAGCCAACCAAATCAACCGAATTGCATCGCCGTGCTGGACGTTCCCGACCACTGGATACTCCTGACGGTCGAGAACTCGGTGTCCTCCCTGGGGCTGGGTATGTACCATTCGACCATACCATCATCGCGGTCCTCAACGCCGGCAACATGGCTAATCGTTCCCTTCAGGCGCTGGTTGCCATACATCCTGCTCCGGTTCAAGCCGCCCAATTCGAGGACTATAAAGAAGAAAACGAAGAACAGGCAGGATACAGAAGCTGCTATTATGTTAAATCATAATGATGATTGAGTCTTCTCAAGATAAGCACACCACCTTTTACGCAATTCGAAAGAGTTTTCTCCTCATGCGCTGCGCTTTTTGGGTAGGAAGTCACGGCGAGCTAGCGAGTTTCTCGTGTAGTAGTAACGCATCCTCGTTGCTGAGCCGCTGGCAGATGTTATCGAAGATGCACCAGACCGATACATCTTCGCCCAACTCACCTATCGTTTGAGCCAGACGTGCGACGTAATCACTGCCATACGCTGAATAGTACATTTGGGGTGAACCATGCAGTCGATAATAGACGAGATTTTTCCAACCGCCGGGAACACGTGCCTGTGGGACGAGCCCGGGTCTGCCGCCACACGTGCGATCCGATACGTTACCAGCACCTGCTCGGCCTCCGCTCCAAACCAGGTCACATGGCGCGGCCGCAAACAACATCTCCAACGAACTGTCCACGAAGCATGGCAAAGAACACATGAACGACATCAGCGTCGAATGCCAGGCTCGGCGGCAACTGTACCAGCAATGGACCAAGCGTGGGTCCAAGTGCAGCTACGTCGTCCAGGAACCGCGTGAGCGGCGCGAGCGATGTCACGTAGCCGTCGCGTATGCGTGATCTCCCTGGGCATCTTTACGGCAAACCGAAACCCCGCTGGTACACTCGTCGCCCAGCGGGGTGAGGTTGACACCTTGTGTGGGCGGTAGAAGAGGCAGAGTTGATCTGACCGCACGAAACCGTGAACTATAGCGTTCCAGGTGGCTTCCCAGAGATGCGAACCGAGCAGCATACACCGACGGAATCGACCAGCCTGCACAACCGATGTACATACGATTTTCACACATCAGGGTCTCCATACATGGGTATACCCAATATCACTGCTTATGCTGTTATTGCAGGTTGGTGGGCATGGCACTGCATTGTCGTCAGAGGACTAACGATGGAATACGTGTAAGTGCTAGACATCATCAATCAATTATCCTCAAGCGTAGATCGCTTGCCCCAGCCACGTATGGGGTGGAGGGTGCTTCCCCATGCCGATGGCCGCGATTATCGTCGCCATCCATACGCGCACTCCGTCCCGCTACAACCAGTTCGGCGGCACATCACCCATCCTTTTCGACCTGCCACAGTTCGCGCAGTTCGGCACTGGTGGCAAGGAGGTCATTGAGCCGCCCCTGCGATTCGATACGTCCATCGGCGAGTACGACAATCCAATCTGCGCGACCCAGAGCGATACGGCGGTGGGATACGGCGACGACGGTAACATCCGGCGCTGACAAACGTTCCCAGAGGAGCCGCTCGGTTTCGACGTCCAGCGCGCTCGACAGGTCGTCGAAAACGAGCAAGTCCGGCTCGCGCACGAACATACGCGCAGCCGCCGACCGCTGCATCTGCCCGCCGCTCAACCGAACGCCGCGTGGTCCGACCATGGTTTCCAACCCATGCTCAAGCGTCGGTATGTCACGGTCCAGCACCGAGCGATGGAGCGCCGCCGCAAGTCGTTCAGCGGTCGTCCGGTCCATCGAGCCCCATCATGACGTTGTCGATGCAGTGTTTCGCTGAACAGGCGCGGCACCTGCGGCGTGTACGCGACGTGCGGCGGCGTCATCCACGCCGCCAGGTCATCGATGCGCCGGTCGTTCCAGCGCACGTCGCCCGCCTGTGCAGGCAGCAATCCCAGCAGCGTCCGCAGGAGCGTCGATTTGCCGCTGCCGATGCGTCCGGTGATGACGACGAAGTTCCCGCGTGTGATAGCGAGATCGATTCTCCTCGATGCCACGGTCGCTGCCGGGATACCGATAGGTCAAACCCTCGATCTTCAACGATTGGAGCCGCTCCGCTTCCTGCCGAACGGGCGTGGGAATGGACGGCAGCGTACCGCGCATTCGCACGTCGTCGTCGTGCTGCTGTCAGCTGCATCGGTGGCGCATCCTGCAACAAATCGAAGGCACGCCGCAACGACACGCCAACCTGCTGATACTTGGTCACGTAGCCACCGACCGCGCCCATAACAAACGCCATATGACCCAGATACGAGGCGAACAGCGCGAAATCCCCGACAGTGAACTGTCCTTGCTGCAACGATTGCGCCGCCAGGATCAGCAACACACCCGTGGCGATATTAGCCGCCCCGAACGACAAGGTATCGATCAGCTTGCTCAGCAATTGGTCGCGCAATGTCGCCGCCCGCCGCTGTTCGTTGACACGCTGCAAGTGCGCCACCACCTGCGCTTCCGCCCCGGCAACCTTGACCGCCTGTACCGCGCCGAACACTTCGCCCAACAGCCCGGTCACGCGCCCGATCGATTCCTGGTTCGCCTTGCGATAGCTGCGGATGCGTGTGTTGAGCATATTGACCAACGCCAGGATCGCCACGAGCGGCAGAAAGCCAAACAGCGTGATACGTAGGTCGATGCGTGCCAGCGTGACCAAGGCGACGCCGAATGTCAGCGCCTGTCCGATCGGGTCGGCGGTCCAGGAAAGGAAAATACTGATATGCGCCATGTCGTCGCGCAGACGGCTAATGGCCTCGCCTGGCGACGAATCAGGCGGCAGCGCGGTCGCGCCTGGACGCCGCAGGATACTCCGCAGCACGTTCTGACGCATCAGCGTTTCGACGACCGCGATCATTGCATGTTCGCCGAACGGATACGCCAGCGCGGCAAACGAACGTGCGAACGCGACACCGATCAGCACTGCTGCCAGCGCCCACAGCGTCGAGCGTGTATCCTGCGTCAGCGGCGCATTGTTGGAAACGAGGTCGAAGATGCGCCGAACGAACACGCCCGGCAGCAAAGGCCACAAATAAAAGCTGATGATGCCGAGTGAACTCAGGATGTACATGCCCGGTCGGAACCGGATCAGGCGTGCGACATGCCGCCAGGTCATCGGCGATGGAGCGTGTTGGGCTGCTCAGGCGTTGCCACCTAACCATCCTCTCCATGTTTCCGGCGCAATATTCTGGGTACAGCACGTCCACATAAGAACCTCATCACGTCTATCGGTCGTTGGTCGTCAGTCATTGGTCGTGCACATCACACCAGCACATCGTCCATACCGACGCGCAGCAACTGTGCAAAGCGCGACGTGGGATCGCTCACAAGGTCGGCGCGTCGTCCGTATTCGCGCACCTGCCCTTCCTCCAGAATCAGAATATGATCGACCCGCTCCAATGTGCTCAATCGGTGCGCGATGACGATCGCCGTGCGTCCACGCAACAATTGTGTGAGCGCCTGGTCGAGTCGCCGCTCGCTGGCAGGGTCGAGCCGCGACGACGCTTCATCGAGGATGATCAGGCCGGGGTCATGCAGGAAGGCACGCGCGAACGCCAACAACTGCGCTTCACCCGCCGAAAGTCCGCTGCCGCCCGATTGGAGCATGGTATCAAGGCCATTGGGTTGCCCACGCACCCAGTCGCCCATTCCCAGCATGTCGAGCGCGGCCCAGAGCCGTGCGTCTGGGATCGTGGCGTCGAAAAACGTCAGGTTGTCGCGCACGGTCGCACTGAACAGTTGAATGTCCTGGGTGACGATCGCCACACGCGCACGCAGGTTGGCGTTCGGCACGCAACGCACATCGACACCGCCCAACCGCACCACGCCTTCGAGCGGATCGTACAAACGCAGGAGCAGTCGGGTGAGCGTGGTCTTGCCGCTGCCTGTACGCCCGACAACACCCAGCGTGGTGCCAGCCGGAACATCGAGCGACACGCCGCGCAACACCAGGTCATCGTCGGGATAGCCGAAGCGGACATCATCCAGTGCCACCGCCAGCGCACCGGACGGCAGCGGCGTGGTTTGCTCCGCATCGACGATGCGCGGCTGTGTCGCGAACACCTGTTGCACACGCCCCATGCTAGCGACTGCCTGTTGCAGATCGTCCAGTTGACGCATCAGTTCCTCGACCGGACGACTGAGCATGGCGGTGTAGGCGAAGATCAGGTACACTTCGCCCACCGTCAGCGTGCCGTTCAGCGCCAGCAGCGCCCCCAACACCAACGCCACGATCGCCCCGATCTCGATCGACGTGTTCAGGGACCGCCAACTCAGCGATACCGAGCAACGCCCGCATCAGGCTCGCCCAGAACAACGCGCGCGAGCGTTCGAGGTGACGACGCAACACATAGGCCACACCGCCGTTGGCGCGAATATCCTCGGTGCCTGACAACCGTTCTTCCAACAACCCGAACAATTCGGCGCTGGCCTGACGCTCCTGCACGCTCCTGGCGGTCAGTGGTTTCATCACCAGACGCACGCACACGTCGCCACCACGACGCTGATGAGGCAGGGTAGCCCGACGCGCCAATCGAGCAGAAACAGCAGTACGATCACCCCAAGCAGCAGCAGACCGTTGAGCGTGACCTGCACCAGAAACTGCGACAGAAAGTTTTGCAGCTTGCTCACGTCGCCGTCCACGCGTTCGATCAGTTCCCCTGGCGTGCGGGCGTTATGAAACCCCATATCGAGCTTCAAGCAATGCGTCGTCAGGTCGGCGCGGATGCGGTTCGTCGCGATGAGGCCAATGTTTTGCGCCACGTAGTGCCAACCGACCAGCGTCCAGTTTTGCCCGAGCGCCACGCCAAGATACAACACGCCGAGCCACAGCAACCCACCTAGCGGAACCTGCCGCGTCGCGCCGTCGATAAAGGTTTGCACGACACGCGGCAAACCGAGTTGCAGCACCAGATCGACCAGCAGCAGCGTTGCCAGGATCGTTACCTGCGTGCGTTGCGGCAGCAGATAGGTTTGCAAAAAGCGGCGGTACGATGTGCGTGGCGCGACCATAGATCTTCTTTCAACGTAGGAGTGCCGCTTGGTGTGCGGCGAACGTATGGAGAGTATCACAGTGATCCCGTAGGGGCAATGGATCGAATCCACCCCGTGCGATGGTTCTGTCGGTTGCGTCAGAACTCAATACATGAGGAAGGGCTCTCAAGAGTTAGAGACGCGATCATATATCCAAGCCTGCAGTTATGCTGCCATGAACTCGTCCATCAGTGTGCTCCAATGGACACGGATTTCCCGTCGTTGCTCCGGCAACGGCGGGAAATGTTGACGCATCGTCTGCGCATGCGAAAGAACTGTCGCTGTTCATCAAAGGCGCGACAGAAGCGGGAGGCAGCATTAAAGTTCCCGAAACCACGCATCGCGTAGTATCGCTGTTTCACTCCACGATGATCCTGTTCAATTTGGTTGATTCGGTACAGTCCTCGTATGATTCTCGGACCATGGAATACGCGAAGTGTGATGACCTGCCGCACAATATCCTCGATTCCGCCGCAACCTCATACTTGAGCGGCCCCAGCGTGGATGTCCAGAAATCGTGCATGCCTCCAAGGAGGATCAAACCGATCCAACCTGCCCCCACCGATCAATGCTGCCAGTCGGCCATTCCGGATGCTCTATGCTTGCTCCATCATATGGGTATCTCCTTGCATAGCCTCACGTATAGCTGAGTAGGAGCGGTCTGGCATGTGCGGAATGAGCTATCTTGAGCTTGCTGAAAGCCATTACTGGATGGGACGAGTTGGGAACGTGCACTGTCGAAAGTCATGTGACCTCCGGTGCCAACGTGTTGCCTCCCGGCCTATCGCAATGTCCACAGCGTTCTGCTGTGCTCATGCTATCACGAGGCTCAAGCATGGCTGCAGATGGCGCGCCGTGCCAGGGATGTTGTCGCTTTGGCATACGGTGCTCTGCTCTAATACGCCAGGCAATACATACTTGCACGACACAGCTTGCTCTCGGTCGGTGCCGTTGGTTCTCTATCCACCAAAGCAAGCGGCATTTTGACGTTGGATAGCATGACTACCGCCGGATAACGTGAAAGGAACACCGTAACGAAAGAGTTTCACCTTCCGATACCCATAAAGCCGACAGGAATAGGTCTTCGTTCGCAAAATCCAGCGATGGGGTGGCCTGGCTTTCGCAGTTGGGGATGTGCTCTTTCTGGTCAACAAGCTTGATGATATGAGCCGTCTGTTCTTGTCGCGTCCAATGCCTGATGTGATCTCCGGCCAGAATCTCGGGCTGATTCTTTTAGGGCAACCTGACTTCTCCGGACGGCATGAAACGCGGTGAGCCCGCCGCGCTTCATGCGAACGAATCCTGCTTACTTGGGTGCCTCAGACTCTGGTGACTGGGGACCCGTCGGAACCGTCACTTGCGGCTGGCCTCCAAGAAAGAGGTATGGATCGACGTTGGCCGGAATGATCATCTTGTCCATCTTGCTATAGGCCGAGGCCAGCACCTGGACCTCCAGGTAGCGAGTGTAGGCTGGATTGGACTGATATATCGACGCCCGAGCCATTTCGGGCGCCAGATCGGCCTTAGCCTGTTCTGTGGCAGCGCGGTTACGGGCTGCCGCGATCTCTAGATCGCGTTGTGCGCCCAGAAGATCGTTGGACTTCTGCGCCTCGATGACATCCTTCTGGGCTTCGAGCGTGGCCTGGTTAAGCTTGGCGGTCAACGCATCCTGGCGCGCCTTTTCCTGGATCTTGCCTTGCTCGACGCGGATCTGGCCCTGCTGCACCGCCAGGTCGCGCTCGGCCTCGGCACGCGCCTGCTCTTCGCGCTGGACGGCGACCTGCGTGGTGAAGCGTGCATCGGTGATCTCGTCCAGCTTCTTCTGGACAGCCTCGCCCAGCACGACCTCAGGCACCACGATGTTCCGCACCTCCAGCACATAGCCCTGAGCCAGTTTGTCCAGCTCGCTGTCGATGCACTGGCGCAGCGTATCGCGCGAGTTGCCGACGACAGCATTCGTGAAATCGACGGCACCGACGCAAACCTTCATCGCCTGCTTGGCGATATTGGTGACCAAGCCGGGCAGGTCCGCGCTTCCCACGAGCGCCTGATCGCTGGTATAAAAGATCGAGTAGTTGGCCCAGTTCGTGATGATTTCACCCATTTTGTCGACACCAGGTCGGTGGATCGTCCCAGCGACCTGGTAGCCGAGGCGCTGCTGATCCTTGGTCAGAATCTCGGGGTCGGTGACCGAGAATGGCAGACCGCTGACATTGATCGTCCGCATTTCCTCAAACAACCCGAAGCGTGGTATAGCGTCCGGGTGGCACGACTTCGTAAGGGTTGTTGCCACGGAATCGGATCCCAACTTCGGTCGAGTCCACACTGTAGAGCACGTAGCCGAACAGGTTACCGAAGATGACATAGGCGATGATAATCGCCACCACGACGAAGGTGCTGATGATGAGACCGCGTCCTGGTCGTAGATTCGGCAGCGATGGGCGTGTGTCTTTCACGTTAGTTCTCCATTTCTCGCGGTCGATAGGCCAGCAGTGGATGCATGCTCTGGTCATTGGTCAGCGATGCCAGTTTCCCACTGAAAAGTGACCACTCCAATCGTCGCATGCTCCACGAGACAAACATTGTGGAGGAAGTTCCAGTTCGGCGGTTAACTCTACAGGAGGGCACAAAAGATACCCTCATGGCCCAGACCTGGTAACAGTTCGGAATTGAGGGAAAGGAGTTTGCGGCATGGCATCCTACGGCACGCCTCTCAGACCTGCGAACATATCAGGATCAACGACGCTGCGGGGCGTCACGTACTTGTTCCACCAATACCCCCTGCCGATACGCATCCACCAGCTTCTGCAAGTCCGCAAGCTGGCCCTGCAAGTCGTGCCCTGTATCTGTGGTGGAGATTAAGATTCGCTGGGGAAACGCTGCAATCTGCTCGGTCTGCGGCGTCACATCAGTGCCCGCCTGCAGTGTCTCATCGACCGACATGAAAGCTTCGTGTGCCGCCAGAACCGAGCTCGTGTGAGTTGCCGATCAGCGTGTAGCCCGCGATACCTGTCACCGGTTGATAAGCCTCGCTCATCCCACCGTCGATCACGATCAACTTGCCGTTCGCCAGCAATGGTCGCTCGCCCTTGCTAACCTTCACCGGTGTATGCCCGTTGATAATTCGCCCCTGCTCCACGTCGCCGCCGAACGCTGCCAGGACCTTGCGGCAGAAATCCTCGTTCTGACGCAACGCATAGTACGGCCCCTTGGGCTCCTCATGCGTAGCCGTATCAGCTACGAAATAGCGCTCAAAGGTCGTCATGCGCTCGCGCCCAAAGAGCGGGGACTGCGGCCCACTCCACAGATACCACAGCGCGTCCTGCCCCGCCTGCTTGGCGAGCGGATCGGGACTGAAGAATGCAGCACGCGCGTAGCTGCTCGTAGTTCCGCAGGAGCGCGGGCCCTGCCACCATCGCACCACCGAGCGGGACGGCAATAAACTCGCCCTGCTCGTCGACCGGGAGGCAGCCATGAAACTTCAGGTTGCCATCTTGGACCTGGAACATGTTGCCGTAGCTGTAGAGGAAGCGCATATGCTCCTGCAGTCGCGCGCTGTGCTGGAACTGAAGGCGCAAGATCGGCGATGACTGCCGCCTCGTCATCCGTGAGGGCAGCGGTGTTGGACGGGTCGAGGGTCGGCCAGTTGGCATCGCGCAGCGGATAGGTCGCGCCGTAAAGGGTGGTCGTGCCAGTCCGCATGTCGATCGTGTCGAGGACCAGTCGGTCGTCCATCGCGTACTCGGGATGGCGCTGGATGACCTGGGCATCGAGCTTGAACTGGATGATCGCGATGGCCTTGTGCATGCGCGCGACAACCTCGGGCGGGTAGTCCTCGACGGGACGTCCGGACAGCGGCCGGAAGAGCGTACAGGGATCA
Source organism: uncultured Chloroflexia bacterium (assembly GCA_963782315.1). Classification (GTDB taxonomy): domain Bacteria; phylum Chloroflexota; class Chloroflexia; order Chloroflexales; family Kallotenuaceae; genus JBBSGA01. The sequence goes on along the minus strand of CAWAJS010000019.1, from coordinate 18,351 downwards.
TCGCCGTAGGTCGCCTCAGCGAACTGCTCAAGGCGGCGCAGATTAATGCCATAGCCGTTGAGTAAGGTCTCCAGGGTAGCATAGCGCAAGGCGAGGCGGATGACATTAGCAACCAGGGCATCGCAGCCACTCGCAGCCCCCATCCAGGAAACATCGTGATTGCCCCACTGGATCGAAACATAATGGTAGGCCATTAAGCGGTCCATGACCTTCTCGGCAGCCGGACCACGGTCGTAGATGTCGCCCAGGATGTAGAGGCGGTCAACGACCAGGCTCTGGATGAGATAGGCCAGCGCGATGATCACGGCTTCGCCTTCGCCAAGTTCCACGATCGACCGGATGATACTGTAGTAATACTGCTTCTTTCTGCCCATGCTCGGTCTGGGTTTCGGTCAGCAACTCTTCAAGCACATAGCGCAACTCTGGCGGAAGCCGCTTGCGCACTTTGCTGCGCGTGTACTTCTGCGAGGACGTTCGCGCGATGCGGATGAGTTGGCCGATGGTCTCCGCTAGCCATGCAGGTTGATCGAGCCGCGAACCCTGGAGTTTGCGGAGTTGCTGTTCGGGATAGTAAATCAGCATCGCGATTTCGATCTGCTCGCGCTCGGTTAGCTCGGGACCAAACGTCTGGCTGATCTTGCGGCGGATCGCACCAGAAGCATGCCGCAAGATGTGGTCGAACTGCTCGTAGGCACCGTGGATATCGGAAATATAGTGATCGGTGCCTTTGGGCAAGGCGAGAATCGCGTGCAGGTTAATCATTTCCGTATGTGCGGTGGTGATGGTAGGATAGCGCTGGCTGAGCAGTTGGAGGAGCCGTAGCTCCTGCGCCGTGTATTGATCGAAGACGGTCATCGTTGCATCCTTGAGTCTCTCACGTTCGAACTGCTGATACGACAGCAGGTGGTGTCAGCATAACAAATCAATACAAACCTGCTCTCCGTGTTTGGCTCGCTGTCTCATCCGGTCTCCCCCTGCATGGTGTATGAGGTTCCTCGTTGCGACGCCAATCCCCGGGACACCCTCGTCGGAGCGGTGGCCAACCGTCGCCAGTTTCGTCAGCACAGGGGACAACGCATCCGTTAGGCGAACAGCAGAGGCACACGCTCACTGTACATGCCGTGCTCGACCACGAAGTGAAGCTTTGCTAAGATTGCCCTTATGAGAACAATCAAGGAGCAAGGAACTATGTCGACCATCCATTTTGAAGCGAAACTGTATACCATCGGCTCATGGACCATTCTCAGGCTGCCTGAGAGTGCCTCCGCAAAGCTTCCGTCAAGAGGTATGACAATGGTTACAGGGACGATCAATGGCGCTCCTTTTAGAACCGTGCTCGAACCAGATGGGAGGTATGCATCAGGGCAACAATCCGAGCCACTGGTTTCGACCTGACAAAAAGTTGCTTGATGACGCTTCCGCAAAGGCAGGCGATACGGTACACGTTTCACTTGAACCAACCAAAGAATGGATTGAGCCAGACGTTCCTGACGACTTAAAGAACGCTTTGGCAACTTCCCCCAAAGCCGAGGCCCTATGGAAGGATATTACTCCAATTGCCCGTTGGGATTGGATTCGCTGGATACGCGCTGTCAAAACACCGGAGACCCGCCAAAAGCATATAGAAGTTGCGCTCGACAAACTCAACAAAGGAATGAGACGCCCCTGCTGTTTTAACCGAAATCTCTGTAGTGAACCCTACGTATCGCATAATTGGGTGCTCCTCGACCCAACGCAAACGACGGAAAAAAGCCATATGTAACGTCAGTTACCGTGCTAACGAGACAACTCATAGATACGCTGGACCCAGGTCTGCCTCAACGTCCCATTCAAAGCGACTTGTCGATTGTGTCACTCTGGGTTGCCGCGAAGCGTCTGTGGCTTGTTCGGACCGATCCTTCACTGCGGTTCAGGATGACAGTGGTCACGACGTTGACGGAACCCTGGACATTGACCGGCTGGAGTGTCGATGAGAGCGTGGATGAGTTTTCCTGGCTACATGAACATGTCCCAACTGTCACAAGTCGCATTTTCAGGAGAGTGACAACCTGACCCGCGCTGGCTCGCAGCGCTTGCTCTGTCGCGTGTGCAACTCTCGCGACACCCCATACCCCAAAGCGCAGCGTGCGCCAGAAGACCTCAAAGCCCCATCCGTTTGGATGTCGATGGCATACAGTGCCGTCGCTTTGCCCGTAGCCTTGATGTCAATCAGCGGACCGTCACCCATGGGGTGAATGCTATTATGCCTGTTCCTGACGCCCCACCCGCGAGCTTTTTACCAGTGTACGAGCGTATACACCTGTATTCGCGGTAACGAAAATAGGTGAGAAGGCAGGACGACGGAGCGATATCAGTCTTGCCAAAAACTGAACTCGGCCCCTGAAAGTGCGACCCGCGCTGACACGGGTTGGAGGTTAGCCCAACCCGTGTCAGCGCGTTTCACCACATTCGATGCTCGTCTCAACGGCGACAGTCGCTCAGACCTGTTCCTGGAGTGTGATCTCTCGGACATCGGCCCCTGGTTCGTCATACAGGTAGCAAGCCGCGCGATGCGTTTCGCCGTCGATGGCGTACAGCGGTGGCTGCTTCTCCAGGCAGCGGTCCATACGAAACGGGCAGCGCGGATAAAAACGGCACCCACTATCCAGGTGCTGACGTAACTCCTCGTCGGTGGGGAGTTGAATGTCCTCACCCCATTTGATGCCCGGGTCGGGTACCGGGATCGAGTCGATTAATAACTGCACATAGGGGTGTTTGGGATTCTCGATGACCTGCGTGGTCGGGCCACTCTCGGCAATCGAGCCCTGGTAAAGCATGTAGATCTGGTCGCCGATCTGATAGGCGGTACTCAGGTCGTGGGTGATATACATAAACGAGATTCCGGCCTCGTCGCGCAGTCGCAGCATGATGTCCAGGATCATCGCGCGCAACGACGCATCGACCATCGAAACCGGCTCATCAGCGACAATCAGGCTCGGCTTTAGCAGGTAGGCTCGCGCGACCATCATGCGCTGGCGTTGACCACCGCTCAACTGATGGGGGAACTTGCTCAGCACTTCACTAGCCCGCAACCCAACCACCTTCATAGCAGCTTCGATCAGCACATCAGCATCGCGTTTCGACGTGGCAAGCTGAAAGTTCTTGATCACCATATCGAAGATATGCTTGACCCGATAAAAGGGATTGTAGACCTCATATGGGTCCTGGAAGACCGCCTGGACCTGCCGACGATAATCGAGTTGTTGTTGACGGTCCATTGTGGCGACATCGCGTCCTCGAAAGAACACCTGCCCTGACGTCAGGTCGGTAAAGCCGAGCACAGTGCTGGCCAACGTCGTCTTGCCGCTGCCGCTCTCACCCGCGATTGTCGTGATCGACGCCGGACTGTCCGGGATCATCAGGTTAAAGTCTTGCAAGGCCACGGTGCGGTCCCCAGATTCGAGGAAGCCGCCACCATACACCTTGGTCGCGTTACGAATTTCCAGCAGGGGCTGAGACATTGTTGACCGTCCTTGCAGCTTGAGCAGTTGTCACGTCTTCGTAAAGGTGGCAGGCCGCGAAATGATCGGGCTTGTATTCCTTGAGCGGCGGCGCGACCTGTCGGCAAATATCCATCACGTGTGGACAGCGGAACTGAAAGATGCAGCCGGGCGGTGGACGACGCAGATCATGCGTCAGCCCACTGGTGACCATCAAGGGCTTGCGTTTCTTGATTGATGGAATCGAGGCGATGAGCAGTTGTGTATAGGGGTGTAATGGGTCGCTGAACGCACCCGCGACCGGAGCGATTTCGACGATATTGCCGGCATACATCACCGCCAGGCGGTCGACCAGTTGGGCTTGCAACCCCATGTCGTGGCCGATCAAGATCATCGAAACGTTCAGCATCCGCTTGACTTCGAGCAACGTCTGACCGACGATACGTTGCACGACAACGTCGAGGGCGCTGGTTGGTTCGTCTGCGATAATGAGCGGCGGGTTGAGCGCAATTGCCATCGCGATACAAACACGCTGTTTCATACCGCCACTGAGTTCATGTGGAAACAGATCGTAGACCCGGGTCGACAAGCCGACCATGGTGAGCAGTTGCAGGATGCGGTCTTTCAGGTCCTTGCGCGAGGTGCGCTGTTCGTGCGCCGTGATGCAATCAGCGATCTGGTCCTTGACTTTCATGACCGGGTTCAACGAGTTCATGGCACCCTGTGGTATCAGTGCCGCCTCGCTCCAGCGCATCTCACGCAATTCCCGATCATTCAACGTGACCATATCGGTGCCGTTGATCACCACCTGCCCGCCCACAATGCGGCCGGGAGGCTGGACGAGGCGCAGGATCGACATCGCCGCCGTCGTCTTGCCACAACCGGACTCGCCGACCAATCCCAGTGTTTCACCGCGGCGGACCTGAAAGCTAATGCCGTTGACGGCGATCACATCGCCACCGGTCGTCTCATAATGAACACGCAGGCTCTTGACGTCGAGCACGACTTCATTGTTGCCGGTGCTTGCATCGACGGTGGTGTCATTCCGTGTTGCTGTCATTCGGCCTTCACTCCTCTCAGACGCGGGTTGGCGACTTCGTCCAGTCCAACGGCAATCAAGAAGAGGCCGGTAAAGATAATAACCAGGCCCACGATTGGAATGCCCCACCACCACCACATACCGCGCAGCACAGCAGAGGCCTTGATCGCATAAAAAATGGTCATACCCAGCGTTGGAACACGGGTCGGGCCGAGCCCCAACGCTTCCAGGCCGGTTGCGGCCAGGATTGCACCGGAAACGTTGCCAGCGAAGCTAGCGGCCATGTACGGCAGCATGTTCGGCATCATCTCGCGGAACATGATATCCGGCGTCGAAGCGCCGGACAGGCGGGCCATGCGAATGTAGCCGCGTTCACGGAGTGTCAACGCTTGCGCGCGCAATAATCTGGTTGGTCCGGGCCAGGCAAAGAGTGACAGCAGCAGCGCCTGTGTTCCGGTGTCGATCTGGCGCACATAGGTCGCGATCACGATGAGCACCAGCAGCGCGGGAATCGTCAGCCATGCGTCCGCGAGCGTCCGGATCACGACGTCGACCCAGCCGCCCATAAAGCCGGCCATAAAACCGAGAATGACGCCGACGACCATGCCGATACCGGCGGCGATGATGCCAATCTTTAGCGAGGCAGGCATGCCCGTGATCAGCAGGGCAAGCATGTCTCGACCGCTGTTATCGGTGCCGAAGGGATGTGCCCAGGTCCCGCCGGCGAGCCAGGCGGGCGGCCTGTTCAGTGGCGATGAGGCGACACGGGCCAGGGTCGTATCCCACACCAGCGGTCCGACAAGGCTCATCAACACGACCAGCAGGAGCATCGTAGTGCCGATCAACAACGGTGGGTTGAGCCATGGATTATCCCAGCGATTAAAACGCTTGCCCTCGGTTGCAGCCACTTGTTCCGGCGGCAGAACTTGGTCAGGTGTGGCAAGTGCCATCTACTACCTCTTCTGATAGGTGATTCGCGGATCGAGGATCGGGTAGATCAGGTCGATGATCAGCGCGGCGGTTGCGGTGGCGACGATCAGGATAAAAACGATGCCTTGAATCAGCGTATAGTCGTTGTTCGTGATCCCCTGGTAGAGCAGTGAGCCCATCCCGGGCAGCGCAAAGAGCGATTCGACCAGGATCGTACCGCCGGCCAGTGTACCTAACGACAGCGCCAGCGCTGTAAACTGCGGCAGCACAGCGTTTCGCACGGCGTAGCGCCAGAAGATGCGACGCGAACCGAGACCTTTGGCATTGGCAAGCACCATATAGTCTTCGCCGTCGGTGGTCACCATCATGCCGCGCATACCGAGCGCCCAGAAGCCCATCGATGTCAGCACAATGCTCAAGGCCGGCAGTGTGCCATAATAGACCAGGCTGACAATGAAGGCCGGATCCCAGCCGGGCGTCAGTCCGCGCGCATATGCGCGCGATGACGGAAACCAATGCAGCCAGTAGGCGAAGACAAAGATCAGCATAATGCTTAACATGAACGCCGGGACCGAGGTAAAGGTGAGCGTCGCCGGCAACAGTATCTTTAACACCGGGATGTCTGACGCCATGCCAGCAGGGCGCCGATTGTATTGCCTGCGATAAACGAAATAGCTGTCGATAACAACAGCAGGACGATGGTCCAGGGCAGTGCGCGCCCAACCATCTCTTCCACTCGAACCGGAAACGATGCGAGTGAGTAGCCGAGATCGAAGGTAAAGGCGTTTCGTAGGTAGTTGATGTACTGGATCGGCAAAGGCTCATCAAGTCCAAATTTCTTGCGCCAGGCCTCGATGATCTCTCCGCTATTTTCGACATAGCCCGCCTGTCCGCTCATCCGGCTGACCATAGACGCAACTGGGTCACCGGGTGCCAGCCGTGGCACCGTGAAGATGATCGTCGTGCCGAGCCAGACCGTCAGTACGAACATGCCGAGACGCTTAAGGACGTATTCTTTCGTCAGCCCACGCATAGTTCACCTTTTGAAAGCGGCGGGTTTGGTTGCTGCAGAACATGCAAATGGAGCGGGCGGCATGAGCCCGAAATCGTCTGTGATCCACAGCGCCATGCCGCCGCTCATCGGGACAGCGGCCAGTCACCCTTGACCGACCGCCGCCAGCAAAAACGTTATTGACCCGCCGGCTTGATGCTATGGATCAGGGTATGCGTGCTCTGCCACCATGTCCACGGACTCTGATACGGGTTGTCCTGCGTTGGCCAGTTGGTCCAGTACGTCTGATCGAGCGGGATCAGCTTCTTGGCCTGGGTGATCGGGATAATCGGCAGTTCGTCGAGCCAAATTTCCATGGCCTCGACAAACAGATCATCGATCTTGGGATCACCAAGCTGCAGGTTGCCCATCTCGTCTACGATTTCGCTGTAGCGATCGTTGCTCCAGCGCCAGGCGTTGTCGTCGGCGCGCTCTTCGAGCGGCTTGATCCACTTCTTGTTGAAGTGATCCATCGAAGCCCATGGCTCGCTCACCGAACCACACGCCTGCCAGCCCATGCGGACGTCGAACTTACCAAAGCGGAAGTTGTCGTCCCAGGTCGAGCCCTCGAAGCTGCGCGTACTGGCATTGATGCCGATCGCCTGGAACTGCTCGACGAGCACCTGGGCGATACGCTGCTTCTCGATGAAGGCGGCGTGGGTCTGGATGTCGACCGCGAGTTGTTTGCCGTCCTTCTCGTAGTAATCACCGTTCTTCGTCCAACCTTTGGATTCGATGATCTGCATGGCCTTGGCCGGATCATAGTTCCAAAGGTCATGCGTTTCGTACATCCCCTTGTCTTCGAGCAGCTTCACTAGCCGGTTCAGCGGTGGGTAGGCCGGGAAGAAGTGCTTAGACGGTACGGTGGTGCCTTCGTACGCGATCTCCACGATCTGGTCGCGGTTGATGGCGTAATTGAGCGCCCAGCGCATCTCCTTGTCGTCCCATGGGGCAGCGGTCGTATTGAACTCAAACGTGCGCGAGCACGGATCGAGCGTGGCATACGGCAGGTTGGCGGACCATGCGACGACGTTGGGGTTGCGAGCCTTGAGCGACTCAAACGCGCCGAGCGTGATATCCATCAGACTGTCGAGTTGCCCGTCAGCCATCAAGGCGGTGCGGGTCTCTTCCGGACCAGCCCAGGTCCAGATCAGCCGCTCCGGTGCGGGCAATGGCTTCCAACCAGTCTTGGCGCCCCACCAGTTGGGATCGCGAACATAGCTGAACTCGGTCGCACTGATGCTCTCAAGCTTGTATGGTCCAGTGAAGACCGGCCAGCCCTTGGCGGGGTCATAGTTCTTGAAGGTAAGCGGGTCCTGATCTTTCCAGATGTGCTCGGGCATAATGTTGAGCCCACCCCAGATCTTAACCGACCAGTAATCGAGCTGGTAGCGCGGATTGGGCTTGTTAAGCTGGAACTCGATCGTCAGGTCATCTTTTTTCGTGACGCTCTTGACCCAATCTTGCTGTGTTGCGGCGTCGCCGAGCGTCTTATCTTCGTTATTGAGCAGCATGTTCATGGTGAAGATGACGTCATCGGCATTAAAGGCCTCGCCATCACTCCAGGTCACGCCTTCCCGCAGCTTGAGTGTCCAGACGTCAAGCGTATCGTTGACTGTGAAGCTCTCGCCGAGCCAGGGCTCGATCTGCCCAGTCTGGTAGTTGAGGATGAACATGGGCTCCATCAATGCCTGATGGAAGCCGTGGTCGCGGCGGCTGCCGGGAACCCATGGATTCCAGAGGTCCGGGGCTACGACACGTCCACCGTCGATGTCGAAGATGACTGTCTTGGTGCGATCCATCGCACCAACTGCTCCACCCGAAGTCGTGGCAACCTCAGTCGCCTCAGTAGCCGTGGTTGGCTCGGCGGCCTCGGTGGTGGCCTCGGTCGGCTCAGCAGCCGTGGTTGGCTCGGCGGCTTCCGGTGCGGTGGTTGGCGCTGCCGCCACCGGATTTGGCGCTTCGGTGGGTGTTGCTTTTGCGGCCGCCGGCGCCTCCGCCGCTGGGGTTTGCGCTTCTGGTGTCGTGCCACATTGGACTGTTAAGACCGCAAAGATCAGTAGTAGGCTGAATTGGGAAACTTTCCGCTTCATTGTTGACCGTCCTTCAATGAATACAGTACTCGCCGATGAGTCGTTTCGCCCTCAATCCTCATTCTCCGTCGAACTACCTCGTTCGCGTTCGGTCTGTTAACCTCCTTAGATGATGTGTATATATTGGTCTATCCAATCAAGCTTTGCACCTGTCGAAACGCGGCAGGATGAAGCAAGACGGCAATTGTTCGAATAATACTGCACGATGGGATTAACGTTGATCTGAAGCGTTGGCCGCGTGTAAAGCGTATGCATTACTCTTCGTGATTGCAGTATAGCTTACACCGGTACGTCAATGGAAAGGGAAAGGCCTGGTGAGTAAGGATCGTTCGGTCAGGTATTGCCTACGATGTCTCCTCGATTCGCGAAAGCGTTGATCGCTACCACGCCCTCAAGGTTGCACAATGCTTCCATGGCCAGGATTTAAAGGAGACGCAAGGGTACTGAATCCCAGGGACAGTATCCCTATAAAAAGACGTTCGTGTCGGTAAATGGCGAGATTGGCACGAAGTAACATAGCATATTATGGTACAGCAAGCGTGTTTCGATAGTAGCACCTTGTCGATCTCGTGTCAATCGCTCGTCGTTCGTGGGTAGGGCTCGGTCAACGTCCCATTGTTTTGTCATTCCGAGTAGGCTCGCTGTCTAGATTGCCCGCTTGCAATGCACTCCACGTTCGGGCAGAATATGGTCAGTGGATGGATGGTGCACCTTCTTCGCTTTCAAGGACCGGAACGTGAGCCTCAAGTCGCTCAAATGTTCAACCCATGGAGCGACCACCGTAGCGCATAGACCGATCCTTATGGGAGAAACGAGGATGAAAGCAGAGATCATTCGCCATGCCCTCAACCGTGTGCCCCTGTCGCTGATTATCGATGATTCGACCGTGCTGGTCAATCTCAACTACTTCTGGATGCGGGATCGCAACCCGGTCGATGGTCTGGGCCGCCGCTGGGAAGATGTGCCCGTCGCCCACCCCGAATGGTTCACCCGCAGCTTCGCCGAGTGGTGCCTCGACAACAATGTGCGCGGCAAATTCAGTGTGGTTCCTTGCCCGGCGGGGCTCGGGCGCGTCGATGAGGGGCTACCGATGTTCAGCGCCGAGCAGCAGAAAAGCTGGCTGGCGATGTGCCGCGACCTGATTACCCCGGCCTTCGACATTACTCCCGAGATGATCACCCATACCTTCGTCGTCGATCCCAAAACCTGCCGGCCCCGCGAGTCGCGCATCTGGGAGCAGTACGATTGGGAAACCCTGCCCGCCGACGAGGAGGAATTGCTGATCGAATACATCGCTACCGCCTGCCAGATTCTGGTCAACGTGGGGCTAACGCCCGCAGGTGTCACCTCGCCCGGCGGCTTCGGTGGCAGATCGCTTCCGCTGTATGCCAAAGTAGCTGGGGAAGCCATTCGCCAGGTCACCGGCAACCCGACCCCCTACTTTTTCCAGCAGGTCTTCCTGGACAAACCCGTGCCCACGCCGGTCTGGTACGCGAATCGAACGCGGGGCGAAGCGACCGGCGAAATCATCGCCGTCACCGACGACTGGACCGGCGGTTGGACCGGCTACGACGAGGTCAGCGTCGATAAATATATCACCGCTGATTTACAAGGGGGCCGGCTGCCGGCAGTCATCGACGCTGGTGATCCGGCGGTGTTGGTCAGCCATTGGCAGGGCTTTTACGGCCTCCACAGTGACGATCAACGCGGATTCAATGCGTTCAAGACCGTAGTGCGGCGACTGAAAGAACGCGATCCCGAAGGAGCGTATACACGCTGGCGCAAATGCAGCGAAATCACCACCTACGCCATCGCCCGCGACATGGCCGATCTTCGCGTCGATGACGGAACGGTCACGCTCAATCTGCCGGTGCGCGTGCCTGAATTGACCCTGCGCCTGAACGACATTGAGCCGCAAACCATCCGGGTCGATGGGGTACCGTTACGTCGCGTCGAACGACAGGCTCAATTCGAGAGCGGCACCTACCTGGTAGATGGGCGAAACGTGCTGGTTGCCTTTGATCCACAGGGGCAACAGGTTCAAGTTGTTGTCGAACGTGTTCAGGTCTAGCACATGGGTGCATTCCAAACGTTCACTAGTGGGCGGTCTTAAGGGATACGCAAGCAGCCAGGGGCCAGGACGTTTGCACGTCATCCTGGCCCCTGGCGGTCCTCGTGAGGTGCTACCGATACTAAGGTGCATTTCGTCGGGGAGAAACATACGAACTAATTCTTCGTCATGGCGGACTGTGTGCCTGTTAGCCGAATAACAGGCACACAGTCCGCTCCTTCTCGACGGCATGACCCGGTTAGAGAAAGGTAGGCAGCACACGGCACTGATTATGTCAAACAATAAATTATTTATTAAGTGCCTCTCAGACCTGGGAGCAGGGCAATTCTTCGAGGCGCTACTCTCACCCTTGGATGCTTTCTACCATAACAAGCGAAACACCACGCACCGCCATCAGCACCAGGCACGGAGCTTCGGAGCGTCCTCAGACTATGGGAAGAAACAGCCATCACGTTGTGTGCGTTATTTGGGCTGATCCTGGGTGCAAGGTTGGACAGTGGTCGTAGGCCTCGAACGAGAGTAGCTGTAAGAGCTGCAACGTCCCGTGAGGGGTGGTCGCCAATCCATCGTCAACCGAACGATATGTAGCGTCGGAGATATACTGGCATTTGCAATAACCAGGCTCAGAACGTTCAACGCTGACTGTTTGTCCGTCATTACCCATGTTCGCACCAGACTTGCGGCATTATGTGCAGGCAGTGTAGCATCACATCGAAGCACTCACCCACCGTTAGGCGCCTGTCGCCGCGGTTAGCGAAAGGATTGATCATGCACACAGCGTCCCGTAGAAACGAAGCATCGAGCACAGATGTGGTCGGGATGGGCACACAAATTGCCCTCCAGATGTCGCCGGAACCGAGCGAAGCCGAGCTTGAGCTTGCCGTCCAGATGGGTGTCAAGTACGCGGTCTTGTGGACCGATGCCACGCACGCCAGCTACGAGTATTTCGCGAGCCGGCGCGAACTCTTTGAACGTGCCGGGCTTCAAATCTATGGATTTGGCAACCGCGATGTCCATAATCAGGACGCGATTGTGCTCAACCTCCCCGGTCGCGACGCCAAAGTTGAGCAATATAAACAGCACCTGCGCGACCTTGGTCGGGCAGGTATTCCCTACACAACGTACGCGCACATGGCAAACGGTATCTGGAGCACCGAGCCAGAACGCACGCGCGGCAATGCTCCGGCACGCGCCTTCGACCTTGCCACCGCCGAAAGTGGACACTGGGCTGGCACGCGGTATTTCATGCCCTTATCGCATGGCCGCACCTACAGTGAGGATGAGATATGGGCTAATTTTTCCTCGTTTATCGAGGAAGTTGCGCCAGTCGCCGAGGAAGCAGGGGTCAAGATTGGCATCCATCCCGACGACCCGCCAGGCGTCGATCTGGCGGGCGTGCCACGCTGTATCTTTGGGAATTTCGCTGGCTACGAGCGTGCTCTACGGATCGCCGATAGTCCCAACGTGGGCGTCTGTTTCTGTGTGGGATGCTGGCTTGAGGGTGGACCATTGATGGGGCGGGGTGTGCTTGAATCGATCCGCTTTTTCGCCGAGCAAGGCAAGCTGTTCAAGGTCCATTTCCGAAATGTCGATAAACCCTTGCCCCATTTTGTGGAAACCTTCGTCGACGACGGCTACATGGATATGTACACGGTGATGCGCGAATTGGTCGAAGTCGGCTTCAACGGGGTCGCCATTGCCGACCACATTCCGCTGATGGGCGGCGACCGTAACATCGGCACGGCCTATACCATCGGGTATATGCAAGCATTGCTCCGCCGCGCGCACGAGGAAGTGGGAAGGTAAGGTCGTACGTAACGGTGGCGCAGAACCGAGGCACATCGCTGGTTCTGCGCCCACCCTGTTAAGTGTACGTCGTGAGGCCCTGGTGCTTTTTCGTTGACGACACGTTGTTGCCACGATTGCTTTGTGCCGTCCACGCCTATGGTATTTCTGACAACCCCATCGACAAGAATGTTCGCTTGACCATACTGTGGAGCGACCCCTGATCTGATTCGCGACCACGGGTCAATCTCGATGGTGCGGCATCGCTTCACGCTGCTCACCGGTATTGATCTGCCCCCGCCTCGCCACTCCACACTCAAGGGCTGACTGCCCTGGATATGGCGCATGATAGCATGGCCTACCACCTTGACAGCGCCCACAAGGAGCCGTCGTACCCATGGTAAGATGACCGCGTTATCTCGAAAACCGAGTGCCATGCATTGTAGCAAGGAGACATCATGACTCAGCGTGTTGAGACCCCGGAGTTGGTCGGCATGAGCGCCGATCGCCTTGAGCGCATTCGTCCTGTCATGCAGTCCTACGTCGATCAAAAGGGGTACGGTGGCATCAGCACCATGGTCTCGCGCCGTGGCAAGGTCATCTACGCCGACCAGGTGGGCTGGCAGGACCGCGAAGCCGAAGTCCCCATGGCCGAGGATACGATTTTCCGCATCTACTCGATGACCAAACCAGTGATCTACACAGCGCTGATGACCCTCTACGAGCAAGGCCGCTTCCAGCTTATTGATCCGGTAGCTAAATTCATCCCCGCGTTTGGCGCCACCAAGGTGCTTGGCCCCGGCGGCGCTCTGTCTGATCAAGCACCCATGCGCCCGATGCAGGTCCGTGACCTGATGACCCACACCAGCGGGCTAAGCTACGACTTCCTTGAGGAGTCCCCGGTCGGCGCGATGTACCGCGAGGCCCGCCTGATGAACGACGCCTCACGCAGCCTCGAGTCGGTCATCGATGAACTCGCCCGCATCCCCCTGGCATTCCAACCCGGCACCCGCTGGCACTACAGCCTTGGTACCGACGTAGCCGCTCACCTCATTCAGGTGCTCGCCGACCAGCCACTCGACGAATTCATGCGCGAGCGCATGTTTACGCCTCTGGGCATGGACGACACGGACTTCCGTGTGCCTGAGGCGAAGCGAAGCCGTCTCGCCGCGATGTATGGTCATCCCGACCTGTTCGCGCAGGACATGACCTTCGGTGCCCTCTTCGGTCATTTTATGAACGGCAATAGCGGCCGGCGTGAGGTGGATGACACGTACCCGACCGATGCACCTGACGGCTTCCTCCGCGGCGGCATTGGCCTCTTTGCCACCGCAGCCGACTACATGCGGTTTGCTACGATGTTACTCAGCGGCAAGGCTGCGGACGGCACGCGCATCATTGGCCGCAAGACGCTGGAGTTGATGCACCAGAATCACTTGCCCCCGGCACTCCTGCCCTACGGTATAGAAGGCGTCGCGACGCCGGGCTACGGCTTCGGCCTCGGCTCACGGGTCTGCACGAACATGGCCGAGGCTGCGGTTTCAACATCGGTGGGCGAGTTCGGGTGGGCTGGTGCCGCCAAAACCTATTACTGGGTCGATCCAAGGGAGGAGTTGGTTGGCCTGTTCATGACCCAGTTTATGATTGGCTTTGACCTGCCGGAGAACGATCTACGCACCCTTGTCTATCAGGCAATCGAGGACTAAGCGCTGTTGAACGCGAAGCCCGTGGTCAAAGTCGCACGACGACTGGGGTGGACGGCAACACCTGCGTATGGGGCACAGGACACGCGACACGCGTGCTCGATGGAGCCAGAGCGCGTACCGCTGAACGATGCATTGCGGGCGCTCTGGCTTCAATCCGGTTCCGGGTGGCTGTGCGGTGGACGGATAGGCTGGGTGGCGTGTCTCGTACGTGACCCCTCTCCAGTATGGTATAGCGCGCATGCTCAGCGACCGTCAGAAAAGGTCAGACACGGGCAAGTCAGCCTAGCATGAAGTGGCTCAAGGCGATGTACTTCATCGTCTCCCTCGACACACCCCGGGCTCCGTCAAAGTCCGATGGACGGAACAGTGTTCATCCAGATTTCACCCTGAGCGTGTGCCCCTGGCCCGAAGGGTCTTTTTGAACCTGCGAACGATGCTTCGCCCCCGAGCATGACAATCGTTGAGGTTCGGCTGCTTTTGGCAGGGCTTTGCAAAGCCCTGCCAGCTTTCGCTTCGGCGTTCTACTGCGTGACAATCCTGATACGACCAAGGTCCAGAAATCCTGGAATAGGATTGTCTATCGAGGTTGGCTGAATACCTGTCACCCACGGCTTGATCAGGAACCGATTCTTGCTATACGTGACGAACACCACCGGAGCGTCATCGACCAGCATCCGTTGCGCCTGGGCGTACAGTTCTGCCCGTCTTGGATCATCGAGCGTGAGACGATCAGCTTCTGTCACCAATGCATCGAACTCCGGATTCGAGTATCCCGTCTGCTGTGCGACGACACCGCCGGTTTTGAATTCAACGGATAACCAGTTCTGCGGATCGGGATAATCAGCACACCATCCATTCGAATAAAACAGCGGCGTCGTCTTGATATCGCTGAACAGTGACCCATAGACACTGGCTTCGATAGGGTCGAGCTTAATCTTTGACACCGAGCACGTTCTGGAACTGCGCGGCAATATACTCGTTGCGTGTTTGACTGCGAGGACTCGCGGCATACGAAAGTACGAGTTCCTGCGACATGTCATAGCCTGAGTCGATCAATCGTTGCTTCGCGGCTGCAGCGTCGAAATCCCACTTCGCCTCATCGTCATGCCCCGGCATTCCCGGTGGAATCAGCGACAATGCTTTCAGACTTTGATTATTACCAATATCACGGATATACGCGTCGCGATCGAGCGCCTGGGAAAATGCCTGCCGTACCGCTTTCGAATCGAACGGCGGCCGGCTCATATTGAATCCATAATATCCCGTACATGCTCCAACCGCATCGGTGCGTTCGGCGGTCAGTTCAGGATCAGCCTCGATCGTATCCAGATCATCGGCACCAAAATACAGGATATCGAGTTCGTCGTTCATATAGGCGGTAAACGCCGCATTCTCGTCGCTGATGATCTGACCTTCGATATCAAACTGCGGTCGATTATCGGCCAGCACATAGTTAGCGTTGCGCTTGAATTGCGCTCTACTTTGCTGTTCGAAATCCGTCAATTGAAACGGACCATTGCCGATGTAGTTCGCGGGATCTAGCCACCAGTTCTCGTCGTTCGCTTCGATGATATCCTGGCGTACTGGCATGCCAACCCACAGTGCAGTGACATTCAGAAAGTATGGAGCCACTTCCTTGAGTTTGATTTCGAGTGTATTCTCGTCCAGCGCGTTCACACCGACCGTATCACGCAGTTCCTGAAGCTTTGTGGTATCGGTGGTAGAAAGTCCACTCGTTTCAAAGGCCGTGTAATATTCCTCGCATCCCACGATCGGGAATGCGATCGATGCATAGTCGCCAGCAACCACAGGATCGCACAGCCGCTTCCAGGCGTACTCGAAGTTTTCGGCGGTCAGTGGCTCGCCGTCCGAATACGTTTGGTTCGGGCGTAGTTTAAAGGTAAAGACCAGACCATCATCGGAGAGCGTATAGCTTTCCGCCGCGCCGGGAATTGGTTTGAGCGTCGAACGATCGAACGTCATCAGGGGCAGATAGTTGAGATTGGCATAGGCCACGTCTCCGACATCGGCCATCTTTTGCGGATCGAGAATAGTCGGTTCGTATAGGACGATCCGTAGCGTCTCTCCAACTGGACTCACCCGTGCTTCTGTGGGCTTCGTTGTAGCGTCCGCGGTCGCGGGCGCGACTGTGGCTGCTTCCGCTGCAGGTGTTGGCGCTTCGGGAGCAACCGTGGCCGGCGGATTCGTGGGCACGATGGCGCTGATTGCCGCCTGGGGTTCCGTTGGAGTGACCGGAGCGCTGGCGACGGACTGGCAAGCCACCAGCAACGGCAAGAGCAGAGCGACCCGTCGTATGGAACAACCGGATGTACGGGGGTACAGTACATGTCGCATTTGGATTCTCCTGAGGTTGGTTCAATAGTAGCGGACGTATCGGCGATCGTCTACGAATCTATTTGCACATTTCTTGTCAATAATCACATCAAACAACATTATTACCATATTTTTGCTATGATGGATCTGTTAACAGCTCGTTCGGGAGGAACAGGTTTCAACATGAACGAATTTATCAACTCGTTGGGCTGATCACATTAACTTCTGGTGATTATGCCGGAGCATGACGCGTGCGTCATATATTCGCCGGTGACTGATGGGTAATGTGAAACATATGTGCATTCGAGCGGTGCGCTTCCACATGGATCACACTGGAGCATGTGATCGAACAAGGATGTAACCGCGCACGAGGAGTTCGGGTGTCCTCGCCAGGCATCGAGACAATCGCGCACAGCAGACGCAATCCAGAGGCGCATGTTCGCGAACGATAGCACCTGAGGTTGCAAGCCATTGCGTACCGGATCGACCTGCCGCATGTCGGGCACGTGTGGCTCACGATGCGCCGCGAACGCAGGTTGTGCCGCGCCACAAACGACAAACAGCAACCAGAACCGTAGACACCATAGACTTCACCCAGTTTGATGGACACCTCAAGAAACCCTATAGTATTGGGTGGAGGTGAACCATGGCAACCACACGACGACAATTTACCAGCGAATTCAAGATTGAAGCGGTTCGACTTGTTACTGAAGACGGACGCTCTGTGGCGCAAGCAGCACGCGAAATTGGCATTCGTCCTGATATGCTGCGCAATTGGAAACGTCAAGCAGAAGGACGTGCGGCCTCGCTCCTAGCGACATCTTCCCTGGCACGGGCCACGTGCCAAGTCAAGAAGAAGAACTTGACCGGCTGCGACGCGAAAATGAACGTCTACGCCAGGAGCGTGACCTGTTAAAAAAAGCGACGGCATACTTCGCCAAGAATGTGCGGTGAAGTATGCCTTCATTCAGCAGCATCGTCACCAGTTCTCGATCGCGCTCATGTGCCGTGGTCCTCGGTGTCTCTCGCTCTGGCTTGTACGCAGCTCACCGACGTGCACCAAGTCAACGTGAACGCACCGATCAGCGCTTACGCATCGAGATTCGTGCCATTCATCGCCGAAGTCGAAGCACCTATGGCAGCCCACGTATCCATGGTGAATTGCGAGCGCAGGGAACGCGCTGTGGGCGTAAACGTATCGAACATCTGATGCGTATCGAGCAGGTGCACGCTAAACCTCGTCGTCGTACACGCTCGACGACGAACTCCAACCACAGGCATCCGCTTGCCGCAAACCTGCTTCAGCGCCGCTTTGGCGTCGGCGATGTGACGACACTGAATACGGTTTGGGTTGGCGACATAACATACACACCAACACGTGAAGGATGGCTGTACCTGGCGGTGCTGCTCGACCTCGCCTCACGAAGCGTGATGGGTTGGGCGATGGAGGCAACACTGGAGCAATCGCTGACAATGGCGGCGCTCGAAATGGCGATTGCACGTCGCCAACCGCCGCGAGGTGTGATTCATCATACGGATCGCGGCGTGCAATATGCTGCAGGTGAGTACCAAGCGCTGTTGGCACATTCTGGCATGACTGCCAGTATGAGCCGAAAGGGTGATTGCTATGACAATGCGGTTGCAGAGAATTTCTTTGCGACACTGGGATAGGAAATGATCGAGCGTGCGGACTAGCAGACGCGTCTGGAAGCTCGTCGTGCGCTCTTTGCGTATATCGAGGTTTGGTACAATCGGCAGCGGCGGCACTCGACGTTAGGCTATCTCAGTCCCGCTGAGTACGAAACATGCCTCGCTCAACAGGAGAGAGCCGCATAAACCACGTATCCATGAAATCGGGGGACG
>CAWAJS010000018.1:0-115842 GCA_963782315.1 uncultured Chloroflexia bacterium | reverse complement strand
CGCGAGCAATACGGAACCTAACGAAGCGGTCCGCGCAGGAACGGTCGTATTGCCGCCGAACTGAAAACATATGGACGCGCGGCTCCTTCAACTTATACTCGATGGCGAACTGCATCTGTGGCGCGGATTCGGCGACCGCCCGCACGCCTTCCACGGCATGATCCCACAGTCGGTGGTAATCGACCTGAAACGGATAGTCGAAGCCGTCCTGCCCCGGCCAGAACTTCACATACGCGGCACCAAGTTCCTGGGCGATTTCAACCGCTCGCTTACTCAGGTCGATTGCCTTCCGTCGTACCGCCGCGTCAGGATGAGTGAAACTCCCCATCTGAAACTCGCGCATATATAGGTGGGGGGTGATTGCCTGTGCGCGAATGCCTGTGCTTTCCAAGGTATCGCGTACATCCTGCACGGTCACGTTGTCGCCGGCAAACGGATAGTTGATGTCCAGGCACTTGATATCGCCAACCTCGGCGGCGGCCCGAATCGCTTCGAGCGTATCGACAGGCGGCCCGTAGGCGTCGGTCGCATAGCGATCGACGAACTGCTGGAACATCCAGATTCCGGCACCAAACTCATATGTGGTCATGGTAATCTCCTTGTGGGGCATGCTATGCGAACGATTGTTGAAACCTGCTTCCTGGTGGTGGAAACTCGTGTGCGGCATCGTCCAGCACCAGCACCCAATCAGGACCGCCGCCGGGCGGCGTGAACGACGCGGCGTCGTCTTGTCCACGGTGCCAAGCGCACGCACGACGCCCGTGCGCGGATCGAACCAGGCGGCGTTGATGCGCTCGCCCGACAACGAGCTTAAGTCAAGCTCGACCGGACGACCGGCAGGCACATATACGAAGGCATAGCGTCCGGCGCTGTCGCGTGTCGCTTGTACGTGGAAGGTTCCTTCGCCCACCTCGGACACGATCATCGATTGGTCGGGAATCCGGTCGAGATATGGACGCGAGAGCATCAGCGCGCGCCCGTATTGCACCTGACTTGCTCCTGGCAGGTGCAGCGCGTCCTGCCAGGGACGACGCACCCAGGTAATTGGCTTGCGCGTCATATCCCACATCTGCCATACCGTCCAGCAACCGTAGGTGTGTCCATGCGCCCCGGCAAAGAGCGACCAGTACAACGCCTTGCGCACCTCGTAGTCGTCAACAAAGCCGCCTGCGAGATTCCCGATGCTGTCCGCGCCATCTTCGTAGGCTGGTTCGGCATCCATGCAGGGACGGACTGGCGTCAGCGCGTAGTCCGCCTCGATGAAACGCCAGTTCTCGAAGTTGCGCTGATGTCCGCTCTGGCAGGTATGGAAATCGAGCCACGGCTCGTCGTGTATATACTCGCTGGTGCTATGCTGTCCCCAGGTGTGAAAGGTCATCAGGTTGCGCCCACCATCGCCCGCCCGCACACCTTCCGCCATCGCCCGCATGATCGCGCGATGATCGTCGGTTTCGATGGGGCGGTCGCCGCCCATCATCCAGATGATCGGCTGGGCCGCGTAGCGTTCACCGATGAACCTGCCAAACGTGCGGGCGTTGTCGGGGGTGAATATTTCCGGACCGACGCCCCATTTCACGTTCCACTTGTCGCCCCAGGTCGGCAGCATGGCGATGTGCAGGCCATAGGCCGCAGCCAGCGCGACGATCTCATCCACGTACGCGAAGTACGCCTCGTTGGGTTGGGTGGGGTCGTCGTCAATCAGCGGCAGGTCGCCGCGCATGTTGGGAGTGTGCAAGCCATCGAGTTCGGCTAGCACGACGGTCTGGATCACCGTAAAGCCCCTGGCGGCACGGTCGCGCAGATACCGCTCGGTTTCGTCGCGTGTGCAACGGTGGAGTAATTCCCAGGCGGTGTCGCCAAGATAGAAAAAGGGCGTTCCGTCGTCGTGAACCAGAAAGCGCCCGTTATCGCTAACTTTGAGCATGCTAACGTCCCCGCGTGCGGCGCAAAATGAGCGCATGGTAGGGCGTGGCCGGCAACGTCACCGGAATATCGCGTGTCACCTGCTGCTCCAGCGGCGTCGTCGTCATCTGCCACGTATCGACAACTTCTGCACTGTAGGTTTCACCTTCGGGCAGGCTCAGCATCAGTCGCCCTGGCTGATGAACACCAAAATACAGCATGTAATACTCGTGCTCCTGTCCGGAACAGGCGAACATGCCGATCACACCGTCAATCGGCTGGAGACCATTGCTCGGCCCCCGTTCCAGGATGTCTCGCAGAAAGGCCAGACGTGGAGCACTGTCGCCGTGCAGGGGTCCACCTTTGGACCACCACAGTATGTCATGGTCGTCGAGATAGGTTTCGCCGTGTCCGGCATAGCCACCATAGACGGTGGTGGTCCAGAAGCGATGAACCATCTCCTGCGCTGACAGATTCCCCCAGCGTTGCCAGATGTCGCCTTCATAGCCACATTCATCCACAACGACCGGTTTGCGGTGCTGCTCGCGCCACGCCCGCACCTGTTCCAGGTCCCATCGTTGGATGCTCTGGTGCGTCACCCACGGCTTACTATGGTCATACAGCACATGTCCGTTATGGATCGAGCGCAGATGCTGGTACGGATCGCGTTCCTGGACGATGCGGAAGAAGCGATCCCAGTCGGCGGTGTCTTTGTCGTCCATGAAATCGAACTCGTTTGCCATCGACCACCAGACGTTGCGATACGCTGCAAGGCGCGCCACGATATACCGCAGGTAGCGGTCGTCAGTCGCGGCGTCCATCGTCGCGAAACCCCAGCGGTCGTACGGGTGGAACAGGATAATATCGGCCTCGATGCCGAGCGCCCGCAGATCGCCGACCCGACGCTCGAAGTGTCGGAAAAAGTCCGGCTCGAAGCGCTCGAAATCGAAGCGCCATCCTTCCTGCACATCGACCTTGTAGCTACCGCTCCAACTGCTCGAACCGCGTGCAAGGCAGGGAAACGGATAGCGGGGCGGCTCGTTCTCGTTGAACGCGTAGTGCTTGGGAAAAACGCACATCCGCATTTTGTTAAACGGAGCGTCGCGCAACGTGGCGAGCGTTTGCTCCTCCAGTTCGTCGCCCTGATGCGTCCAGACATAGCAGGTCGTGCCGATCTGCTTGTACGGCGTGCGGTCAGCATAAGCGAAGTGATAGGTATTGGCGACGCGCACAGGGCCGTGATTATTCGCTCCCGGTGCGATGCAGGTGAACGATCCCTCGCGTCCACTCAGGTCGTCGCGGTTGCTCCACGTGCGATACTGCCAGGTTCCTTGTACATCCGGCATGAAACGCACGCGATACACGCCCTCGCCATCATAGAAGCCATCGACCTCAACGGTACGATGCCGACAGGTGAACGTGGCGGTAAGTTCGACATCAAGAAACGGATTGCCATCGGCTGGACCCTGGAGCACGATTTCGTATATACCCCATTGTTCCACAGTTTGCGTCGTCGTCATCGAGCGTCTCCTTGCATTATTCATAGATGCGGCTGGTGCGAACGTATCCTGCGCCTACATGGCGGCGCGTGCTGGACGTTCCCATTTGCGGTCGAGTGTCGGAATCGAGTCCAGTAACAGACGTGTGTAAGCGTGTTGCGGACGTGAAAGCACCTGCTTCGCGTCGCCAAACTCGACAATGACGCCCTTGTTCATCACGGCGATGTAATCGCTGATGTAATAGGCGGTCGCCAGGTCATGCGTGATGTACAGAAAGCTGGTTTTGTATTGCTCCTTGAGCGCCATAAAAAGATTGATGATGATCATGCGGCGGGATGCGTCGATCATACTGACCGGTTCGTCAGCGACGATCAGGCTTGGATGTGGAATCAGCGCTCGTGCGACCGAGGCGCGTTGGAGCTCGCCGCCTGAAAACTGGTTGGGGTATTTGCCCGTGAACGTCTGTATATTCGAGGCCGACCGAGGATAATGCTTCGTCCACGGCATCAATCGCAGCACGTTTATCCAGTTTAGCCACTCGGGTCGCCGTTTCGAGCAGATACATGTCGATCGTACGATAGCGGCTGAACGCCTCGAACGGATTTTGAAAGATCGGCTGAACCGTTTGGAGAAATGTTGTCTGGTCGGGCTGTTTGCCCGCTCCTGCGACGACATGATCGGCGACGATGAGCTCGCCGGAGGTAGGACGTACCAGCCGCAGGATGATCTTCGCCAGCGTGGTTTTGCCGCTCCCCGACTCCCCGACCACGCTGATGATGGCAGGCGCGTCGCTCTGGACGGCGATATTGATACCGTCGAGTGCCTGCAAAGTCACAGTGCGCGGGAAGCTTCCCATTCGATAGACCTTGGTAAGATTCTCAGTCTTCAGGATCGTTTTCATGATGTGATCCCCGCTGCATGTTCGGCGTGCTCGATCGCACTATCGAGCCTGAGTGTTCGTTCGACCACCTGTGTCAGCTTCGATGCGTCGTGTGCGAGTTCGCTGAGTGTCGGTGCGGCCCGCAGACTATCGCGCAACGCAGGAACATCCTGTGCGAAATGACACGCCGAAAAGCGTCCAGGTCGATGCTCGTGAAGCGGCGGTTCCGTGGAGCGACAAAGGTCTGTCGCCAACGGACAGCGGGGAGCGAAACGACAGCCTGCTGGTGCTTCCCATAGGCTTGGTGGGCTTCCCGGCAAGCCCTGCCTGGCACGGTCGTCGCCAATCGTCGGCAATGAACTTGTCAGCATCAGCGTGTAGGGATGGAGCGGCTCATGGAAGATGTCTTCGGTGTCGCCATATTCGACCGCTTTGGCCGCATACATAATCAGCATCTTGTGGGTCATCTGATAATGCACCCCCATGTCGTGCGAGACAAAGATGATCGTGTTCTTCATCTGCTCCTGAAGGTCAAGCAGCAGCAAAAGGATCGCCTTCTGCACAACTACGTCGAGCGCGGTGGTCGGCTCGTCCGCCAGAATCATGTCGGGCTGGAAGGAATGTCGCCATCGCGACCATCATGCGCTGGCGCATGCCGCCCGACAGTTGGTGCGGATAGCTATCGATGGCTTCGGCTGGTAGCCCGAGCTTCCCGATGTAGGCTCGTACCTGTTTCAACACCTGTGCTTTGTTGCGCGACGTTGCCGGAAAATCGACGAACTGCATCGCGGATACGCACCACCGGATTGAGCGAACTCATCGAGCTCTGCGGAATATACGAGATGCGCTTGAACCATTCCCGCTGGATGTTTTTGGTGGTCACCGCTTCGCCGCGTTCGTTGCGGAAGCCGTAATCGACCGATGCCGGAGGCGATGGCGACGGCGGGAATCCGATGTCACCGTAGATCACCTTCATCAAGGTTGACTTGCCACAGCCTGATTCGCCCGCGATGCCGACGAATGACAGCCATCAGGAATCTCAAGCGTGACGCCATCGACTGCGTTGACCTGGCCTCGTTGCGTGGTATAGGTCGCAACGACATTCTTAAGGCGGATCATGCAACACCCCGTCGCGTCGGCGAACGCCGCGTTATAACCTGTCGAGGTCAGAAAAAGACCCAGGAACAGAATCACCGTGGAAACGATCGGCGCGATCAGCCACGAAATCTGACCGGTGAAGAGCGCATTGTAGTTCAGCGCCCAGAAGATAATCGAGCCAAGCGTCGGCACCTCTACCTTGGATAAACCGATCACCGCCAGAGTCGCCTCGGTGTTCACGGCAAACAGGATCGTGTTGATGAAGCCAACCATCATGTAGGCGTAGACATAGGGGAAGATTTCGCGCAAAATGATATCGAAGGTGTTGGCGCCGGAGAAGCGCGCCATGTTGATGAACTCGCGTTCGCGCAGTGATAGCGCCATCGAGCGGATCGGTGCGGGCGCCCCAGGCCCAGCCGAAGGTAATCATGATCAGGCCGACGGTCAGGAACGATGTATTGCCCCGGACGAGCGCACCCAGGATGATCAGGATCGGCAGCACGGGAATGGTAATAAACGTATCGACGACCAGCATGACGACGCGTTCGTACCAGCCACCGATATAGCCGGCGCTCAACCCGACAAATGTGCGATATGGCAGTAACGCCCAGGCTACGCACACACCAAGCAGCAGCGAATTGCGGATCGAAAACACCAGGTACCAGAAGATGTCCTGCCCCAGACGCGTTCGTGCCGAGCAGGTGCTTGCCCGCTCAACGGTAGATTCTTCAGGTATGTCGCCTGCGCGGACGGGATCGACCGAGCTAAACAGCGGCAGCATGAAACTGCCCACCGCGAACACCGCAATAATCGTAAGCCCGATGCGTGAGGCGAAGGTTTAGAACTCATTCGCCGCCGACGTGGCGAGGTGACGGCAGGCGGCGTCATGCCACGCTGCAACCCAATAGTTTGCTTCATCAGCGCCTCAACTTGTTCGGATTCGAGGATCGAACAGCGGATAGATCAGATCGATGACGAGCCCAGCGGTCGCCACCGCGATGATCGCCATCGTGATCGTCCCATAGAGCAGATTGTAATCGCCGCTACCCGCTGCCGTGCGCATCACCAGACCAACGCCGGGATAGGAGAACAACATCTCAGTCAGCAGCGCGCCGTTGAAGACCGTGCCGATCGAGAGCACTAATGCCGTGACTTGCGGCAGCATGGCGTTGCGAAAAACGTACTGTGTCATGCGCGTCCAGTCTGGTGTTCCTTTGAGCCGTGCAAAGCTTACGTAGGGCTCCTCTTTGGTCGCCACTGCCAGTGACTTCATGCTCAGGATGTTCCAGCCGAACCCTGCCAGAACCAGGGTCATCGCTGGTAGAAACGAGTTGTAGAGGATCATGCCGTACTTTCTGCCACGACAGCGGACCAGGCAGAAATGTCGGCGATAGAGGAAAGAGGGGCAGGAAATACGCGAACAGCCAGGATCACGGTAAGCGCCAGAATGTAGTATGGGATCGGATAGAGCACGATCCCGAAGATTTCGAGGGCGGTCGCGGCGGGATGTTTATTGAAGTAGCCCGCGACCAATCCAACCATGTTGCCAAGCAACCATGATAGGAGCGTTGTCGTGACCAGCAGACCCACCGTCCAGGGTAGTGCAGCAAAGATGATATTCGCTGCTGGCTCCGGATATGATGTAAACGAAGGACCAAAGTCGAAATGCAGTATGACGCGACTCAGAAACCCGACATACTGTGTCAACAGATTCCCTTTCAGGCCATACAACTCTTCCAGCGAACTACGCAGTTGTTCGGCGACTTCCGGGGTCAAAGTCTGACCTGCTCGCGCTTGAATCTGTCCAATATAGTTGTTGATGGGATCACCCGGCATCAGGCGGGGCAGGAAAAAGGTGATTGTGATCCCAATGAACAACACCAGCAGATAGCTCAAGAATCGCTGGAAAGCGTACTGCAGAAAACCCATGGTTTACCTCATCTTTTGTCAAGGACTGGCGGTATTTGGCCACCTGCGGCAACTGCGAGGCGACGCAGACCCTCCACGTCGCCTGACCCGCTGGTTTATTGTCCTGCTGGCTTGATTTCGACCAGGATTTTCTTGGCTGAACTCCACCACGTATAGGGGACGCTATAGGGGTTGTCGGCCTTGGGGAAGTTCGTCCAATAGGTCGTGTTGGTTGGGATCGTTGTTGGAATATTCATCATATTGAGATATTCCATGTTTTCTACCATGCGCTTGATCACTTCATGACCCGCTTCGATGAACTGCTCCGACGATTGATCCATCGATTGCGCTTCCGCGATCAGACCAAAGACCTTTTCGTCGTTGATACGGGCGATGTTGCCGATGATCGGCTCGGTGGAATTCGCATCCTTCAAGTTATCCGCCGTGATGCTGCGGAAACTGTTGAGGTAGTTGGTGTTGAAGGTACAGCTTGACGACCAGTTAACCATCGTCGTCAGGAGCGAATTCGTGTTCTGTACCGCATTGAACTCGCTGTTTTCGACTTGCCGAGCGTTGACTTTGAAACCAGCCTTGGTCCAACTATCGGCGATCGAGAAGCCCACGCGCTGCATGACCTTATTCCAGTCGCTTGGGATCACCAGTTCGACGTTCCAGGTCTGTCCGTCCGGCATAGCATAAAAGCCGTCCGCGCCTTTCTTCATGCCTGCGGCATTCATCAGCTTTTCGACCTCGACAAGGTCCGTCTTCCACCATCCCAGACCATAGCTCGCGGTCACGTCGTCGCCCTGCGGGAACTGCGACGTATCGCCACCCATCTCACCCAACTTCGCGAGCATATCGGCGGCGAAGTTCTGGTTGAACGGTTGATAGCCGTCAGAAAGTTTCAGGTCCTTGAGCCAATCCTGGAGCGGATCGAAGAAAGCGGGACGCGTGATCTGGGTATCAGGCATCGGCAATGCTGATGCCTTGAATTGACCACTCATCGAGTTGATGCCGACGTTTTGCAGGTCGAGCGCCAGCGCTAACGCCCAGCGTACGTCAGGATTATCCAGCGGTGCCTTTTGCTGATTGAAGATGATGCCGTACGAGCAGGCATCGCCCATGTCGTGATATGGCAGCGTTTTGGAGAAGGTCGTAATGTTGGGGTTCTGCTTCTGCGCTCCCTGGATGCTGTCGGGGCTCATGAAGGTGTCGACATCGTACTGGTTTCGGATAAAGGCCAGGGTGCGCGTTTGTTCGTCGCCAAAGTTCTTGTACAACACATATTTCGCGGCAGGCTCACCCAGGTCGCCCCAGGCCGAACGCTTCCAGTCCTCACGTCGCTCCCACAGATGCCACTGTCCGGTCGTATCGAAAGATTTGATCGTGTAGGGTCCAAGCGTGACCGGATTGGTGTTCTTGAAGGCTGCGAGGTCGGCTTCCTTCTCGAAGACGTGCTTGGGTACGATATTGAACGCGGAGCCCCAGGTATAGACGCCCAGCACCGTCGCGAAGTCAAAGGCAGGATGTGTTGTTTCGATTTCGACGGTGTAATTGTCGATTTTCTTATAGGATTTCACATAGTTGGTGATGGTTGCTACACCGAAGTAGGTCAACTTGCCCTTGCCCGCGAAGTAGGTGTCAAGGGTGTAGATAACGTCGTCGGCAGTGAATTCCACTCCATCACTCCAATAGATGCCTTTTTTGAGCACGACTTGGAATTGCGTATGGTCATCGTTCAAGACCTTGGGGAGTTCGGCGGCGAGTTCGGGATAGGACTTTCCGGTCGCGGTGTCCATTTCCCAAAGGTAACCCCAGGCCAGTTCGCGGAAACCACGCCAGAGTGCATAGCTGCCCGAAAGCGGATTCATATTATCGGGATTGTCGTTTTTGCCATCGAACGATTGAAAGATGACTGTTTCATTGCGGGGAGTGCCAACATCGGTCATTTCACCCGATGCGGCTGGCTCGGTCGCGGGTGCTGTTGTGGCGTCGCTTCCTTGCGCGGCGGTCGCGGCGGTCGGTTCGGCTGCTTGTTGCGTCGTTGGAGTGGGAGCTTGGCCAAGATCAGGGGTTGGGGGAGTGCCACATGCGACAACACTGGCTACAAACACGATAAGCCATACTGTACGCAGTGAGCGGAGCACCTTCGACATTGTATTACCTCCTTGTATTTGATTATGTGTCTATCCAATCAGGGCGGATGCACGGTGGACGGAATGGACCACTGGTGCAGTGGTGTCTTGGCGGCTCCTTTCGTTAGGGTACGACGTACGGTGTGGTGCGGGAACGTGTCACAAGCGATGGCAACTGATGAATATTTATTCATATATGATTGAATATTTACAAGATTATCATGGCTATCGTGCGCTGTCAAGATGGCAAATGGAGGAAATGGACGCACATTTTTGGGAGCAACGAAACAGTATGCTCACGCAGTCTTCGATGGGCAGGCATGTGCTACGTGGGATGTAATCATGCGTGCTACGATAAAGCAGACAACGAACTGAGGAGAAAGGATGCACTATGTCGCGCACGGACGAACTTCGACTGCTGGCTAAAGTCGCCCGTCTTTATTACGAACGCGGCGAACGGCAGTCGGCGATCGCTGCACAACTCGATCTATCACAGGCTACTATCTCACGTCTCCTGCGACGAGCCGAAGAAGAACAGATCGTCCGCATAACGGTGAGCGTACCTAAAGGGTTTTATGGCGATCTTGAAGATGCGCTCCAACAACGGTATGGCCTGAAGGAAGCTATCGTGGTCGATACGATGGATACCGAAGGCGGGTCACAACTCCTGCGCGACATCGGTGCGGCGGCAGCGTTTTACGTTGAAACAACGCTTAAACAACGTGAGATTATCGGCATATCGTCATGGAGTTCAACGCTACTTGCGATGGTCCATGCCATGCAACCGTTGTCCCGCCCAACGCAATCGCAGGTAGTCCAGATTCTGGGTGGTATCGGCGACCCTGCGGCGGAAGGGCATGCCGTGCACCTCTCGCACCAACTCGCATCGTTGGTGCGCGGCGAGGCGACCTTCCTGTCTGCTCCCGGCGTGACAGGATCGGGTGATGCCACGCGCCATTTCCTCCAGGAGCCATACATTCAGAACACGGTCGCCATGTTCGACCGTATGACGATGGCACTGGTGGGTATCGGAGCACTCGAACCCTCCAGCCTGCTGGCAAGCAGCGGCAATAGCTTTTCACCGCAAGAACTCGACATGCTGCGCGAGGAACATGCCGTCGGCGATATCTGTCTGCGCTTCTTCGATGCCGAAGGCATGCCCGTCGTCACACCGCTCAACGAACGTGTGATCGGAATGAGCCTCGAACAGCTTCAACGCGTGCCGCGAGCAGTCGGCATTGCGGGTGGTAAAAAGAAACTTGCGGCGATACGAGGAGCCTTGCTCGGGCGATGGGTTAACGTCTTAATCACTGATCGCTACACAGCGGCGAGCCTTCTCGATGCATCGCCATAAGATGCGCTCAACGTGATAATGTCGCGGTTCCTGCAAGGGGAGGGGAAGCGCGTCGTGGAGATAATGCGCGGACACACGGGCGTGGACATTGCCGCGACCATTCCCATCGAGCTAGGCGGCGGTAGCTCGTTCGCACCACTGATCGCGACTGGTCGCCTGGCATCCTGACCGTGGACGGTGATGGTATGGGACGCGCCTTCTCCTTCGACGGACACCCGTCCCCTCTCACCATCATGACCGACTGCCTGGACCGCAAGATTGTGATCCAACATGCCAAGGATTCGCCCGACCTCGAATAAATCGCGCGGGCGAACTGCGTGCAGTTGGGTGGGAGCGCGATGGCCGCCGCACCGTTTACGGTCAAGCAACTGCGCGATGTGGCGATCCCTAACACGACGTTCGATACATCGCATCGGCGATGCCATCTGACAGCGCAGGGGCGCCAATACCGACCCCATCGCCACCGTCTGCGAGGCTCTTCAGGGTCGTGCTGCCCCACAGCTATCGAGCCAACACCTTACTACCTCGGTTTTCGTCGGTTTGTATCACAGCACACTGGATGTTGACGCAACCGACTAAGATTCGATTAGAAACCAAATATTCTGTTCGACGTACTGCTCAGGAAGGCGACGACCATGACAAGCATCAAGCTACCATCGGAGGGCAGCATATGAACGCCGAAACCTTCGCCCAACGCGAGCGCGATTGGCGCAACGGTGCCATCGTCTATCAAGTTCTCGTTGACCGCTTCGCACCTTCAATGCGGCTGGACGCGAAGCGCGGACTGTATCCGGCACCCAAAGTGCTGCGCGACTGGTCAGAAGTGCCGCAACCGGGCACCTACCTGGCAGACGCGCAACTCAACAGCCAGGAACTCGAATTCTGGGGCGGCGATCTCGCCAGTCTCAGCGCTCGGCTCGACTATGTGCAACACCTGGGCGCTGACGTGCTGTATCTGAACCCGATCCATCTCGCCTACACGAACCATAAATATGATGCTCTCGACTTTCAGGCCATCTCCCCCGAGTACGGCGACCGTCAGGACTTCATCCGGCTGGCCGCGGATGTCCATGCGCGGGGCATGAGGCTGGTGCTGGATGGCGTGTTCAATCACATGGGGCGCAACGCACCGCGCTTTCAGGATGCCCTCGCTAATCCAGCAAGCGTGTGGCGCGACTGGTTTGCCATCGGTCCCCAGTACGATGGCGGCGCGCGCGTCTGGACTGGCTACCACAATCTGCCAGAACTTAACCTTGAGCATCCCGCAGTACGCGCCTATCTCTACGAGGACGCCGACTCCGTCGTCCGTAGCTACCTCCGGGATGGTGCCGATGGGTGGCGTCTCGACACGGCCTACGAGTTGGGACCGGGCTATCTGCGCGATCTCACCGAGGCGGCGCACGCGGAAAAGGCCGGCTCCTTGATCGTTGGCGAGATCGTCAACTACCCTGATGCATGGCTGCAATCCATGGATGCGGTCATGAACTTCACCTTGCGCCACCTCGTCCTGGATGCAGCCGTCGGCGTCATCGCACCGGCAACAGCAGGTCGCAGAATCGACCGTCTGGTCCGCGATTGTGGCATCGAACCGCTGCTCAAATCGTGGATGGTGATCGACAATCACGACATCCCGCGCATCGCGACCCAGCTACCCCAGGTGTCGCAGCGCCGCCTGGTCCAGGCGCTCCAGTTCACGTTGCCCGGGGCACCGAACATCTATTATGGCAGCGAAGTCGGGATGCTCGGCGGCGGCGATCCGGAGAATCGTGGGCCGATGCGCTGGGACCTGGTGCAGCCTGACAACCCGGAGCTTGTGTGGATCAACAAGCTGATCGCGATGCATCGACAGCACCGCGCGTTGCGGATCGGCGATTTCCGCCTCGTCGAGTTGGACCGTTTGCTGGCGTTTGAGCGCTATACCGAGCAGGCGCTGGAAACGGTTATCATCCTTGCGAATCCTTCAACCGCAGCTATAACAGAGCGGGTGATGATCGCCAACGCGGGCCTGATGGACTCCACGCCCATGGTCGATCTGCTTGCCTCCGCGGACAGGCCAGCAGTTTGCACGGTCGATTCGGCATGTATGACGGTGACGGTTCCCGCCGAAACCGTCACTCGTCTTGACACCCCGCGAGAGCGCCCTGGGTGGCTACAGCCGATACAAGCGGATGCCCTAGCCGGCGAGGCATCGAAGCGGGTCGCTAGCGGTGGATTCCTTATTATGTCAAATCGAAATATTAGCCGTCGCTAGTGATGTTTGGCGCTGCTTGGTTACGACGAACCTGTAGCCATGCCAGCGCCAGATCGATCCAGATCTGGCTTTCGCGATTGATCATCTGCTGATTGCTATCGGTGGTCTCGTCAGCCAGCGACAAGCCGTGGCGACCCTGTTCGAAGACATGCAATTCATAGGGCACATGGTGCTCTGCCAGCGCCAGGGCAAACCGCAGGGCATTTTGGGAATACACAAGCTCATCCTCAGCCGTATGCCAGATGAAGGTCGGCGGCGTCGATGAGGACACATGACGATCCAGGCGATACTGGTCCTGATGGGCAGGTTCCGGATTTGATCCCAGCACAGTCGCCAGGATATGGTCTTTGATCCCTACCGCCCTCCCCTCATGGTTCATCGGGAAGTTGGCGACGAGTTCGAGGTCGATGACGGGATAGCCCAGGATTAAGGCGGTAGGTCGGATCTGCTCCGGGCTGACGCCGAGCGGCTCGGTCAGCAGGGGCTTGTCCCAGAGCACGCCGAGCGACGCGACCAGGTGCCCGCCAGCGGAAAAACCGCATAGAACGATCTGGTCTGGATCGACCCGCCACTCGTCGGCGCGGTCCCGCACAAGCTTGATGGTTTTGCCAAGGTCCAGCATGGGCGCGGGAAAGCGGGTTCCCACAGAGTAGCGCAGCACAAACACATGGTAGCCGCGCGCCAGAAAGCGCAGGGCGACCGGCTCGGCTTCGCGATCGGATGTCATCATATAGCCGCCACCAGGGCATAGAATCACAGCCGGACGGCGCGTGCCCGTTTGAAACTCGGGAGAGTCCTTGAGCACATAGGTTTCCAGGTACACCTGGTCGGTATCGTCGCGAAGGGGAATCGTGCTGGTTAGCATGGCGCGTTACCTCAGCTACAGGAACGAGAAGCGGCATTTTAGCATACCCGTGCGGTCGCCTTCGCTCGAAGTAGAATGATGACAGGGTTCATGCACCGTCTATACCGAAGGCAGCCGCTCCGCAACGAACGTTATGCTTCGCTCCACTCAGCTTGACCGTTCCCCCACGTTGCCTCAGCCCTCGGCTGGCGGACACACCGAGTCACGCTGCACCAGTTCGACGTGGATCAGGTGGAGCACGCGTGGGAGGTCAGGCCGCATGGCGCGCGTGATGAGCCGCTGAACGGCAATCATCCCTGCGCCAGTCAGATCAGTATGCACGGTTGTGAGTGCCGGCGACAACTGCGCGGCAATGTCCATATAGTCGCCGTAGGCTATCAGCGAGACATCTCCGGGGACGCGCTTGCCCGCTTCACGCAATGCCTTAAGCGCGCCGACTGCGGTAGAGTTGTTGGCACAGAAGAGCGCCGTGAACGTTACATCGCGTTGCAATAAGCGCTCACAGGCGAGGTATCCACCTTCCGGGGTCAGGTTGCTCGGCTCGTACAACGCATAATCGATCGGGAGACCGGCATCAAGCAATGCCGCCCGGTACCCGTTTGCACGCAGTTCAACGGGCGCGAGTGTGCTCATCGGGCGTCGTTCGTCGACTTTCGGTCCGCTAATAAACGCGATACGCTGGTGACCAGCGTCGATGAGGTGCTCGGTCGCAAGGCGTCCGCCGGCAAAATTATCGGAAGAGACGGTATCAAAGGCGCGCCCGGGCACATGGTGCTCGACCAGCACCAGCGGTATTGCGCTGGCTTCGAGGTGCGCGAGAATCGCGGGTTGGGTCGGCCCGACCAGCAATACGCCGTTCACACGCGCATCCCGTATCGCCTCGTCCACGACCTGGAGCGATGAGGACGACGGCTGAAGTGAGCGGTAATTTAGCTTGATGCCGCATTTCGCCGCCTCGGTTTCGGCGCCGACCAGGATACGGGACCAGAAGGGATTCGCCGCGGCGACCGTCCCTGGGTTGACCGGCGTAAACAAGAACGTGATCTCGCGCACACTTGATACATCAGCACGCATGCTGTTATCGCTACGGACCGGGAGGTTGTACCCCAGGCTGTCGGCAATATCAAGCACATGACGCCGCGTCGCGTCCGCAACATGATGATGATTATTCAGCACGCGCGACACTGTCCCGATCGAAACCGCCGCTTGACGTGCGATGTCACGAACTGTTACGTTATTCGTCATACGCAGTATGCCTATATGTCTATGACTGACTATTCATGGTTATGTATAAGCAAGAGTTGTGCGTGACCATGGCTGGAACAGGCTGGAACACAATATTATGGTACTCCTTTGCTATCCCGGTGTCAACGGTCCACTGCTCGGTAGGTGGGATGCCGTCAACGTCGTGAAATGGGTCATCCTGAACCGCAGTGACGGATTGTCGACCGACAGATAGACACGTTGGCCCAGGAAATATCCGCTCAGAGTGACAATCTTGCGAATGGCGTCCCCGTGAATGGGACGTTGACACAGCCCGGCCGAGATGGCGGGGACTGGTCTCAATATGTAGTTGACATGGCGCTGGAACAATGCTATATTCTGTTCCACTGACTGGAACACGAATCGTTCATCACCTCTCACGAAACACATCGTCACCCCTTACAAGGGGTCATTACATGGCAGCTTGGTAGACGGATCGGCATGTTCTCATAGTACGTATGATTGGCCAGCGAGCCGCTTTCCCTCGGAAGAACGCCGTATATCCGTCCATAATGTTCGCAGCGAGGCGACATGACAGCAAAGGTAAGTCCAGGGGCCACACATAGTGAGGTGGCGTTACGCCAGACCTCGGCGCGCGCCCGACGTGCCCGTATGTTCCGCAGAAACATCCCGTTCCTTTTGATGGCGCTTCCGGTCATCGTCTGGGTCCTGGTTTTTTCGTATCTCCCGATGATCGGCCTGATCATCGCGTTCAAAGATTACCGCTTTGACAAAGGGATTTTTGGGAGTGAGTGGGTCGGCTTCGAAAACCTCCGCTTTCTACTCACGAGCTCGGTGCTCGGACGCATTACCTTTAATACGCTCTTCTTGAATAGCCTGTTCATTATGACGGGTACGGTTTTATCGATCGCCATCGCGATCGCGATGTCCGCGATTCAGCACCACTGGCTTACCCGTTTCTATCAATCGGCACTGTTCTTTCCAACCTTTATTTCCTGGGTGATCGTCGGCACCTTTATGTTTGCCCTTTTGAACCAGAGTGACGGGCTCATCAATCGCCTGATCATCAACTTTGGCTTCGATAAGATCAGTTGGTACCGTGCGCCACGCTACTGGCCCGCGATTCTCACGATTGTCAACCTCTGGAAAGGGGTTGGGTTCGGTGCACTGATCTATTTCGCTGGCATCATTGGGATCAATCCCGAATACTACGAGGCGGCACGGCTCGACGGGGCGAGTAGTTGGCAGCTCATCCGCCACATCACGCTGCCGCTGTTGCTGCCGTTGGTCACGATTTTGACGCTGCTCTCGATCGGCCGCATATTCTATGCCGACTTTGGCCTCTTCTTTCACGTCACACGTGATTCAGCCCAACTCTACTCAACGACGGATGTGATCGATACCTTCGTCTTTCGGGCGCTGCGTAAATCCGGCGATATCTCCATGGCGGCAGCGGCAGGGTTCTTCCAATCGGT
The DNA here is from genome assembly GCA_963782315.1 of uncultured Chloroflexia bacterium. Lineage (GTDB taxonomy): Bacteria > Chloroflexota > Chloroflexia > Chloroflexales > Kallotenuaceae > JBBSGA01. The sequence continues at coordinate 99,251 of CAWAJS010000018.1, read as the reverse complement.
CGTCGGCTTCGCGCTGGTCATCTTCTCCAATTGGATCGTGCGTCGTATCGACCCCGACCGGGCCTTATTCTAATGCGGCATGCACGTAGCGATGAAAACCGAACCGTGGTGATGGTGACTGAATGGTGGTCGTTCCCGCATATCGTCTCGCATAACGAGGAGTTCAGAAGATGGTTACTACGCGTTCTCGGCGTAGACTCCCAGGGAGGAGCACCCTCCAACAATTTATCGTCCACGTGCTGCTCATGACCGCGAGCATCCTGTGCCTCCTGCCGATGATCTTGATTATCTCGGCCTCGTTTTCAGCGGAGAATGACATCGCGCTGTATGGATATAGCCTCATTCCACGCAACTTCACGACCTTCGCCTACAGCTATATTCTCAAGGTTCCCAGCCAGTTGATCCGATCCTACAGCGTGACGCTCTTCGTCACCACGGTTGGCACCACGGTCGGGCTCTTGATGATGGCGCTCTTCTCCTATGCGCTGTCACGCCCCGAGTTCACCTACCGTAAGCCGCTGGCGTTCCTCATCTTCTTCACGATGCTCTTCAACGGTGGTCTGGTGCCGTTCTATATTCTTGTCACGCAGTATCTACACCTCAAGAACACGATCTGGGTGCTGATCCTGCCGGCGCTCGTGGTGCCCTGGTATGTCCTGCTGCTGCGCACGTATATGGTGCAACTGCCCTCGGAACTGTTCGACGCGGCGCGGATCGACGGGGCAAGCGAATGGCGCACGTTCTTTCAGATCGCTGTCCCACTTTCCACGCCGGCTCTTGCCACCGTCGGCCTGTTTATGATCCTCAACTTTTGGAACGATTGGTGGCTGCCACTGCTCTTTATCGACGACCCGAATCTGCGTCCGCTGCAATACATGCTGTATGCGATTCTGACGAATGCACAGGCGCTCGCCGCCAATCCACAAACCACCGGCATTACGACACCGATCGCTACGGTACGTATGGCGATGGTTGTGCTGGCGACGGGTCCCGCGGTGCTGGCGTTTCTCCTGGTGCAGCGGTTCTTCATCCGTGGCCTTACCGTCGGGGCGATCAAATCGTAACCTGTTCGGGCTTATGGTCTCACCCAGTGGAAAAGCGTGAGTTGGCTCCGGCCGCCACGCCCTACAGATAGTTTCAAGGAGGAACAGATGGCCGACACTTCAAAGAAGCTGAGTCGACGACGGTTCTTGACAACGGTGGGTGTCTCGGCAACCGGTGCGGTACTCGCGGCGTGCGGTGCCCCCGCCGCCACGCCGAATCCGGCTCCCGCGGCGGAAGCACCAGCGCCAACGACCGCAGCCGAACCCACAACCGCAGCCGCCGCAGAGCCCACAACCGCCGCAGAGCCCACAACCGCTGCCGCCGAAACGGCTGCCCCCGTTGCTGCTGCCGGAGATCAGACGCCAGTCGAACTGACCTACATCTATCCCGGAACAATTTTCACGGACCTGAATATCGTCCAGGATGCCATGAACGAGATCCTGCGACCGAGAATCAACGCGACAATCAAGCTACAAACTCAGGACTGGGGCGCGTTTGACGAGAAAATCAAGCTTTCTACCGCCGCGGGCGAGAAATTCGACGTCGTCTTTACCGCTCCATGGATCAATAACTACTACCAGAACGTTTCCAACGGCAATCTGGTAGCGCTCGACGATCTATTGAAGAACGATGCGCCCCAACTCTGGTCAAGCATGAAGCCAGAAGTCTGGGATGCCGCGCGCGTCGAAGGCAAGATCTACGGCGTGATCAACCAGCAGATTTTCGTGAAGCCGTGGGGTCCGTATACACGGAAAGACCTCGCCGAGAAGCATCAACTTGACCTGAGCAAGATGACCAAATTCGAGGACCTCGAACCATATTTCGAGAAAGTCAAGGCCGACGGTATTTCGCCGATGACACCAGGGAAAAGCCTCTTCTTTAGCGAGTACTGGGGCTACGATCCGCTCTTCGACGGCGGTTTTGTCGTGCGCTTCGACGACAAGGATCGCAAGGTACTGCTTGCGCTCGAAACACCGGAATTCAAGCAAGCAGCCGATCTCACGCGGAAGTGGGTCCAGGCCGGATACATCCCCGAGGAAGAGCTTTCTTCGGACGACGAGCGTGCGCAGTTCCGGGCGGGTAAGTTTGCAGGCAGCATCCACGTGATCAAGCCGGGTGGTGAATCGGAAGCGAAAACGATCTATGGCTATGACTTCGTTCAGCAGTCGTTCGTCAAGCCACACAATGGCACCGAAGTTCTGACGACATCCGGCGTGGTCGCTACGCTGAACGCCATCAGCCGCACCTCCTCCGATCCCCAGCGGGCCATGCAGTTCCTTGAGTTGCTCAACACCGATGTTGATGTCTACAACCTCCTGGCAAAGGGCGTTGAAGGCAAACATTGGGTCTGGAAAGACGAGGGGCGCAAGATCGTTGACTTCCCTGAGGGTGTCACGCCCGAAACGAGCACCTACAATCCCAATACGGACTGGATGTTCGGCAATCAATTCAACGCGTATTACGTGTCCGAACAACAGGCCGACGACAACGTCTGGGAGGCAACCGAACAACTCAACCGCAGTGCAACACCGTCGGTTGTCCTGGGCTTCTCCTTCAACTCCGAGCCGGTCAAGACCGAGCTTGCACAGCTTGCGGCAGTTGGCGCAGAACTGGGCAAGCCGCTCGGCAATGGCCTGGTCGACGCAGCCGAGGCGCTGCCCGCGCTGATCCAGGCGCACAAAGAGGCGGGATCTGACAAGGTGCTTGCCGAAATCCAACGGCAGGTTGACGAATGGGCGAAGGCCAACCAGGCCTGAAGCCTGATCGGTGGAGCCGGGTAGTGGCCCATGACGCCCAGTACCCCCGTCCTGAACGCTAGCCATCGATAGCCGGGCCCGGTTGCCCGGCTATCGATGTTTCTTCCGCGCAACGCACGGTTGAGCATGCTTGAGGTAGAGGTACGAAACCAGAGATGATCACAATCGAGTCCACGATACCATGCCTGGCACCACCAACCTGGGCGGTGCTCCAGCGGGGATTAATCGCACTCATGGTCGAGGCGATCCCGCCCTTTCTGCGGAAATACACGCATGACGACGGGACGTTGATCTGGCGCGATACCTGGCCGAACACGCGTGATGGTGTTGACGACTTCTATGAGTCCTTCTATAACTGGCCGCTGCTGTATTTGCTCGGTGGGCCGGACGATCTGCTCCCACTCGCCGCACAACAATGGGAAGCGGTGACGCGACAACTGACGACGCTCGGGCCTGTCCACAAAGAATATGAGCGCGGCTACGATCAGTTTCATCAAAGCGAGCACTACACCTACTTTTACTATCTCTGCCTGGCCGATCCGCAGAACCCGCTGCTACATGACCGGGCGCGTCGATTCGCGGGCCTGTTCCTGAACGACGACCCCGAAGCACCCAACTACGACCCCGAACACCGACTGATCCGCGCACCGCACAACGGCAGCGGTGGACCGCGTTGGGGCTACTTTGACGGCGACCCGGTCTATGGCTGGTCGGCGTCGATGGAGCCGTATGGGTTGCCCTTAACAGACATTCCTGGGATCAACAGCTACGACGACCTCAAAGATCCCGTGCTTGCGCGACGTATGGGCGAAGCGATACAGACGCGCATGGGACGTGGCGATGTCGCGACCAACCTGCTCGTTACCAGTCTGGTCGCCAATGCCTATCTCATGACGGGGGATGAACGATACCGGCAGTGGGTCGTGGAGTATGTAGATGCCTGGAGCGAGCGAGCCCAAAGCAACGGCGGCCTGCTGCCGGACAATGTGGGACTTTCCGGCGAGGTCGGCGAGGATTTCGACGGGAAATGGTACGGTGGACTGTATGGCTGGACGTGGCCGCACGGCTTCTATAACGTTGGCATGGCTGCCCTGGTCGCGGGAGCGAATGCACATCTGCTGACGCGTGACCGCCGCTATCTAGACCTTCCGCGTATGCAGATCGACGCAATCTGGAAGCTTGGCACGTTCCGCGACGTGGCAACCCTGCACGGGAGTTTGCAACACCACTGGATCGGACAGTTCGAGGCCATGGGAGATGCGCGCACGCTGTTTGTTGTTCCCTACCGCTACAGCGACGACGGCTGGTTCGACGAACAGCCCATGTCGCCGGTGTATCCGGTCGCGCTCTGGAACGTTTCGATGGAAGCGCAGGACTGGGAGCGCGTCGAGCGTATCCGGGCAATCGAGCCATACGATTGGAGCACCGTCGTCCCATTTCGGAACAAGGAGGACGGTGGCCACGAGCAACCGTGGCTACGCTTTCTTGCTGGCGAGAATCCCGGCTATCCTGAGGCGATCCTCCGCGCGAGCTACGGTCACGTCGCTCGGCGTGTGGAGCAGATGCGGCAGGATCAGGCAGACCTGCGCTCGGTCAACATCCACCACTGGCAGAACCTCAACCCTGTCCTGTGTGAGGCACTCGTGCAGTTGACGCTCGGCGCTCCCGCGCCAATCTATAACGGCGGCCTCCTGCACGCGCCGGTACGCTACTTCGATGGGCAACGGCAACGTCCGGGGCTACCGCCGGACGTGGCAGCGCTTGTCGAGCGTGTAGAGGACGATCTGATCGTCCTGACGCTGGTCAATCTGAGCGTGCTCCATGCACGGACAGTAGTCGTCCAGGCCGGAACCTTTGCCGAGCATCGCTTCACAACGGCAAGCTATCCTGAGCGCACCAGCGACTACCCTGGCAGGATCGGGGCATACGCCGCGCCTGCGCTTGAAACAGTCCCGCGCCAGCAGGCAGCGGACGACACACACCTGGCTGTACTGCTGCCGCCAGGAACTGAATTGCGGCTTGAACTCGGAATCGAGCGATACGTCAACACCCCGACCTACAAAGGACCATGGGGCTAAGGAGGGTGGTCATCGCGGCTGGGACACCACCGGCACGAGATGACCTCATCGGGCGGCGCGTGAGCGTCGCATACGTGATACGTTCCGCCGAAAGGCGAGTGCAAGGAGAGAAGCATTGGATAACGCGAAAACCCTCCCCAATCCGGGAGTGACATTACCAATCGTTGGACCATCGTGGGAACGCCCCGATGCCGATTTGATCCAGCGGCTACACGCCGTATCGAGCGCGACAGCCAGCGCCGAATTACACAGGCTCGGCATCCGGCGCACGTTCATTCAAGGACCATTGCCGCGCCGACCAGGCTCCAAAATCGTCGGCGCGGCGGTGACGCTGCAGTTCATGCCGCAGCGCGAGGATGTCGCGAGCGGGCTGGGACAGGAGGCGGTGGAGCAGCGTAGCGCGCTCTGGTCGGTCCTTGACACGATCCAGGCCGGCGATGTGCTCGTCGTCGCGGCGAACGCCGATCCGTACACAGGCTGCCTTGGCGAGATGCTCGTAACCTACCTCAAAGGAAGCGGGGGTATTGGACTGGTGGTGGATGGCTGTATTCGCGACTGGCCGCGCGTGCAGGAGATCGGGCTACCGCTCTGGACGACCGGCTTCACGCCAAATTACGCCTCACAATCTGCACAGTTCCCGTGGGCGCATAACGTTCCGGTATCGTGCGGGGGCGTCCTGGTGCTACCCGGCGACATCGTTATCGCAGACGACGACGGCGCGGTGCTGGTGCCGCGTCGAATCGCGCCGATGTTGATCGAAGACTCCCTGGAACACGAGGAGTGGGAAAGCTTCAGCCGACAAAAACTCGCCGAGGGCGGCTCGATCTGGAAGTATTACCCGCTTTCAGCCGAGGGACGGGCGGAATATGAAGTATGGAAACGCGAGGGGAACGGCGCGTAAGTACCGTTCCCCTCGCGTTGCGCTAGCGGCTGACTTCGATCCCGTAGTGGCCCTCGATGAAGGGAAACTGGGTGGATAGGTCGTCCGCGAGTGTCACGCCCAGGCCGGGTCGTTGAGGGAGCACGAGCCACCCGTCGTCGATCCGCGGTGGCTCGGCCAGCATGGCCTCGTGGTCAACCGCAGCACGGTTTATCGCGCCATTGACCAGGATGGTTAAGTAGAATCTGCGACCTCATTCAGCGCGTACGCGACGGCCTGCTCCAACGTCATCGCCTGTCCTTCGGCCCAGGCGTCCGCCCAGGTAGCGGGGTCGTGCCTCGCGGACACGACAGCAAGCGCCCGCTCGTAGTCGCGCTGCTCGACGGGTGAGCGGACCTCGTTGATAGATTGGCGAAGCATGTCAGCCGCACCGCCCAGTCGTGCCGCACCCAGACCGTGGCGGCTCCATGGTTCAGCAGACATTCCGATCACCAACCCCAACCCTTCCAGGCCGATCGCCGCTGCAATCCCATCAAGGTCCGGACGCAGGCACGATAACCCTTCGCGGTACCATGCCGCCGCAGCACGATACGCACCGCGAGACCGGGCAACGTCACCATGGAGCAATATCGCCGACACACTAAAACCTGGGCTGCCAAGCTTTCGCGCGACAGCAAGACACTCCTCAGCATATGCCTGCGCCTGCACAAACTCGCCATGACGCGCCCCAATCCGCCCCAGGTACAATGCGTCGTAATACACGAGTTGATCGGAGCCGATTTCCCTTGCAAGTGCCATGCTTTCTTTGAGGTAGCGATATCGCGACCGCATCGTTATGCTGCAAGGCACATACATTCCCAAGGTTCATCAATACCAGCGCCACACCCTCCGCTGCGTCCAATTCGCGATATCCCGCCAGACTTTGTTCATACAAGGCTATTGCGTCGCCGTACTCACCACAGCCGCAAGCGAGAGAAGCCAGATTTTGCAGATGGAAGGCGACCTGGTCCTGATTGTCGGCGGCGCGCGCATACGCAAGCGCCTCCATGAATGCGGCACGTGCTCTCGCTTTGTCCCCGAGCAACACAGCCATCCGTCCGGCACAGTTCCACACGCCCATGCGCTGGAGCGCGTCGAGGGCATCCGTCAGCGGAATGACAGCATCAACCCAATTGTGACCTTCTCGCTCGTAGCCGCGGAACCACCAGAAATTTGTCAGAGCCGTAACGAATGCGGCAGCCATTTTTGGATTCGGTCCCTTGAGCGACCACTGGAGTGCAGCCCGCAGGTTGTCGTGATCGGCGTCAAGATAGTCAAGCTTTGGTTGGATGCGCCCACCCGTTAGGCTTTGTCGCTGTGCCAATCCCAGGAAGTGGGTTGCGTGTCGCTCCCGAATCAAGTCGGCCTCACCGCTTGCCTCCAGCTGTTCGACGGCATACTCGCGGATCGTCTCCAGCATCCCGTGTCGCACGGCTCCTTCAGACTGGTCAGAGCGCCGCAGCAAGCCTTTGTCGCGCAGCACTTGCAGACCATCACGAATGTTGGACGGCATTTGACCCTCGAAATCACAGATAGCGGCTGCGGTTTCGAGGGTCCATCCACCGACAAAGACACCCAATCGCCGAAACAAGCTTTGCTGGGCGGGAGCGAGCAGGTCGTAGCTCCAGTCGATCGTCGTGCGGATCGTGCGTTGACGCGCGGGAAGGTCACGTGGTCCATCGGTGAGTACCTCCAGACGCCTGACAAGGCGTGGCAGTAAGGCCTCCGGCGACTGCAATTTGACCCGCGCGGCGGCGAGCTCGATCGCCAACGGCAGTCCCTCCAGCCGTGTGCAGACCTCGCCGACCGCGGCCGCGTTCGTGGCCGTAAGCTGGAACCCCGCGACAGCCGCCTGCGCCCGCGCCGTGAACAGCGCGACCGACGCGAACCCCGCCACGTACTCGGCATCACGCACCGCTCCGGTGGGCACGGCCAGTGGCGTGACCACAACCTCGTGCTCTCCACGCAGATGCAACACCTCGCGGCTCGTGGCCAGTACACACAGCCATGGGGCGGCGCGCAACAGATCGGCCACAACCAGTCCAGCGTCCAGCACTTGCTCGAAGTTATCCAGCAGCAACAGTAATTGGCGGTCACGCAGATACGTCTGCACGCGCTCCAGCAACGAATGGTCGCCCCGTTCCCCAACCCCGAGCGCGCGGGCTATCGTCGGGAGTACCAGGGCAGGATCACGGATCGGAGTCAGATCGACCCAGAATGTGCCGTCAATAAAAGCGGTATGGAGCGTCGCGGCTAACGCCAGGCTGAGGTGCGTTTTGCCTACACCACCGGGACCGGTGAGCGTCACCAAGCGCACTTCAGGCCGCAGCAACAGGGCACCCAGAGCGGCTAGCTCAGCATGGCGTCCGATGAGTTGTGTGGGCGGGATGGGGAGGTTGCTGGGCGGACGCAAAGCGCGAGGACGTTCGGGCGCGGACACACCACCTACTGTGGGTTCCGATCGCACGCTCACCGCGAGCAAAACGTATAAAGGCCGTCTGCTCGGCAGCCGGAATCTGGAGAGCACGGGCAAGCAGGATCGCGACCTCACGCGACGGACGGCGAAGTTCGGCCTCGATTTTGCGGATCGTCTCGGCCGAACAGATGGCAAGATGCCCAAGTTGCTGCTGCGTGAGATGGAGTGCCATACGGCGGCGCTGCAACCATGGGCCGAACGTGAGCGCGTCGTCATCCATTGATATCTCCGCGGAGATCAGGTGTCGATGGTCGCGGCGGATTATAGCACGGGCGTGCACATACTGTGTCCCGATTCTGTCCCGCTGGAGCGTGACCACAGCGATATCACGCCGTGGTTATATGGACGATATCAGTCTATATTGCAAGGAGGAGTACATGGAAGCAGGAATGTGGACGAATCGGACGACGCACCTCGCAGGTATCGCGCTCAGCGCACTGATCCTCATCTGGTTGCTCGCGTCTGCCGTCAGTGTTCACGCGCAGTCGGGCGACGTGACATCAGTGCTCAGGGACTTTCATGCAGCGCTGAACGCTGGGAACGTAGACGGTTCGCTCGCTTTCTTCGCCGATGACGGGGTAGCCGACATCCAGGGCGATATATCATCAAGGGAAGGCTGCCTTACGCGAATGGCTGAACAACGACATCTCGCACCATATCCATGTTGAGATGCTCAATCTTCAGGTGGCGGGTAACAAGGCAACCTGGACGGCACGGCTCAAAGTCGACGCGCTGGCGGAGCCGATTGAGCTTGCGTCAAACGCCGTCGTAGAACAGGGTAAGATCGTATCGTTCGCCGCGCTGCCGATGGACGCCCCCGTTGATACGCAGATGCCGGCGACGGGCTCGACATCTGCGCTACCGAGCCTATGGCTACTTCTGCTGATGAGCCTCGTACTGCTTGGCCTCGGTGTCACGCTGCGACAGCACGCTAGCGCTAGAGCGTAAGTTTGTTTTGGCTGATATCGTCGTTACTAAGGTGGCCGGTACGGGCGTGTGGGGCGCTTCACGCGCCCTGATCGTTATCGTGGGGGTGTGTAGCGCCAGGGTAATCGGCTTCCATGACCAGTGCCTCAAACGCTGGGTATGACGAGCCGATGCCGTGGGCGGCAACCAGCATCGCGGAAGCAACACTCACTGCTCCATGTCGCCTCACATCACTATCCCATTCATCCTCGTAATCAACATCACCATAAATTGTCGCTCCGTTGTCCCAATTTTGTCACGATCGAGCGTGACCCAACTACATCTCCCACATGGTTTACTACAACCATCACAGATCGCACATATCCTCGCTATCGCACACTACACAGCCAGTATCAACAGAACATCATGTTTTGTGCGACACGCTCGCGGTGAGTATATGTCCGTTCATCGTTGGTTTATGGTCATTAAAAGGAGTTTCATCATGATTTGGAAGATGGCTTCTCCAGTTCTCATGTTGCTATGTCTGGTTCTCGTCCCGACCGCTCACGCCGAAATGTCAGACGTGGTACATCGCGATAGCGAGCCAGCCTCGCAGGCTGTGTCGGTCGTGGCATATACTATCGGCCAGAATGATTGGGCGATGTTGCCGGATGCGACCGGGCAAACACCCTGTATGCCGCGCCCGTGTGTTTATATCGATACGGGTCCCGTGTATGCAAGGCACCAGGTTTGAGTTAAAGTGCTCATACCGGCTCACTTTCCAGCCATGGAGAACACCGGATACACATGCTGGCTTTGTATCTATCGCGGTTGTGCTCACGACAGGTGAGATAGGGCGATCACACATAATCGTCACCATGCACCTGCTATACATGGTGCCGGCAACTGTCAACCCGAAGTCGTCGTCACAATCGACGGTGGGGTTGAAGCGCGAGGGGAACAGCGCGTAAGTGCCGTTCCCCTCGCGTTGCGCTAGCGGCTGACTTCGATCCCGTAGTGGCCCTCGATGAAGGGAAACTGGGTGGATAGGTCGTCCGCGAGTGTCACGCCCAGGCCGGGTCGTTCGGGGAGCACGAGCCACCCGTCGTCAATCCGCGGTGGCTCGGCAAGGATCGCCCACTGCAACGGACCTTGCACCATACAGACTTCGAGCACGCGCGGATTGGGCAGTGCGGCGATAAGGTGTGCGTTCGCCATCGCCATCAGACCATTGTGCCAGCTATGCGGGCAGCAGTCGATGCCGTAGCGGGCGGCCATCTCGGCGATACGCAGCCCTTCGCTGATGCCGCAACAGCCAGCGTCGGGCTGCACGATACTGTACGCGCGTCGTTCGATGTAGGGACGGAACTGCTCCAACGTGGTGAACTGTTCGCCGCCGCTAATCGGAATGTCGAGTGCCTTGCTGAGCGTCACATAGCCATCGATGTCCGTCTGGGGAATCGGCTCCTCGAACCACACGAACCCAAGCCGACCGAGTTCGCGACCAATCGCCAGCGCCTGATCGACGGTCAGACGCTGGTTGCCGTCAACCATCAGTTCCATGCGCCCGTTGACTGCCGCCGCAAGCTCGCGCAACAATCCGATATAGTGGTCCGTGGTAATGCCGTCCCATGACCACTCCGTACCGATGCGAACCTTACAGCCGGTGTAGCCATCGGCGACGTAGCCTAGCACCTCGTCGATCAGATCCTCGGGTCGGTCGCGCCAGTCGAAACGTACCCCACTCGATGCGTAGAGCCGCACACGGTCGAGCGGTTGTGGGGCAAGCAGTTCGCTGACGCGCTTGTTTGCTGTCTGTCCGCGGAGGTCCCAGAGCGCGCTGTCGATGCCCGCCACGGCGCAGTCGTATGCAATCGACCGCCCGTTGGGGTGGGGCACAATCCTCCAGTCATCAACGCCGCGGCCGACGATCTCCGGTCGCAGCCAGTCTACGACCTGCTGGATGTCCGGCAAGCCACCATAGGCACATGCTTCACCGATACCACACAATCCCTCGTCGGTATGAATCGCCACGATCGCACAATCGGCCTTGACCGAGCGATAGCGTGCCGTGAACCACTGGCGCTCCGGCTCGTGTGCACGTGACAGCAATATGGTTTCGACGCCGGTGATCTTCATGTGTCTCTATCCTTTCGTTTCCTGATTCTCAACACGTATTACCTCGACTGTTTTGATGAACGCCTGACCACTTGCTCATGGAACCGTTGCCAATCGCTGCCGGGCAAACAACCACGCAACGACCTCGTGACATGCCGATCCCGGTTTCAGCCGGAACATAGGAGTAGCGAGGCGCAAGTCGCGACTGCGCATGACGCCCAGCCTCCACCCATGCGACGATTCCGTTCCATTCGTGAATGGCGCGGCGGTACGTCATCGCGGGTATGCCTGTTCACGCGTGCGGCGCCAATTCACACATCACGTTCCATCAGTCCAGGATATTCGATGGCGAACCGTGCGTAGACGTTCGCAGCGCGATGCAGGTCCGCGGTCGTCACCCATTCCCGGTCGCCATGCGCGGTCGCGCCGCTTGGTCCGTAACACAGTGCCGGAATGCCACCGTCGCTGTTGATGATATTGGCGTCTGTTACCGACTTCGTGCCTGTGACAGGCAGCACCGCGCCCGTTACATGTTCGTGTGCGCGCGCGAGCGCACCGATCACCGGGGCGTCAGCGGGCACGGCATAGCCCAGACCGTTGCTGCCCAACGTCACCTCGATGGTTGTTCCAGTCGCGGCGGCAATCGGTTGGGTCAATGCTTGAAACTCGGCTTCAATTTCAGCCCAGGTGCGTTCAGGCCCGAAGCGCCGGATACCGCCGATGCGCGCCTCGACCGGAACGCGATTATAGAAATCGCCGCCATGGATCTCGCCGATGAACAGCGTTTCCGGTCCAAGCATCGGCAGATCGCCCGCGTCAGCAAGTTCCAGATGGCGCGCCCGTAGCCGCGCTCCAACCTCCAGCGCGACATCGACCGGATTGACCGTTCCCGGTGGGGCGTCGTTCTCGTGCATGACATGACCGGAGCGACGAATGGTGATCGAGAAGATCGCCTGTCCCTTGCCCGTAAGAATCTGGTGTTGCGTCGGGATCAACTCCGCGACGAGCACGGCATCGCCGAGCGCCCTGATTTCGAGCAGTCGTCGTAATCCTTCCATATTCCCGACAGGCGCTTCGTGCAACGAGTGCGCCGCGACGACGATCTCGCCGCGTGGCGTGTAGCCTGCGGTTCGTAACGCGTGGATGGCTTCGACGACCGCCGCCATCGAACCCTTCATGTCGTCCGCGCCGCGACCGTGTACGGCGTCATCCGTGCGAACTGCCGGCGCGTGGGCGGCATGAATCGTGTCGAGGTGACCGACAAAGGCGACCCGCGGACCATCGCCGGTGCCGCGCCACGTGCCGATGACGTTGGGTCCACCGGGAAAATGCGCGTCGATGGTCACGTCCAGTCCGGCCTCGCGCAGCATCGCCGCGTAGCGCTCGGATACGGCGGCGCTGTCGCCGGTGGGGCTTGCTATCGCGACCAATTCATAGGTGTATGCTGCTAATCGCTCGTCGTCAATCGTCACGTCCGGGGTGGCATTCATCGTTCACTCCATTACCATTGATCGGGCGAGAGTATCGTTTGTGTTATGAGCGACCGACAATCGGCGGGATAAAGGCGAGGTCGTCCGGCGATGTCGGGCGCAGAAAATCGAAGTCGCAGCCCTGATCAGGCTGTAACACATGCTGCGCGTACATCCGCGGGTATCCGCGTGGATGCAGCCGTGGTGGCGTCCAGTGTTGCTTGCGCCGTTGTAGTTCCGCGTCGTCTACCAGTAGTTCGAGTTGGCGCGCCGCGATATTCAATTCAATCAGGTCGCCATCCCGCACCAGAGCTAATGGCCCGCCCGCGGCGGCTTCGGGTGTGACGTGGAGCACGACCGTCCCCGTACTGGTGCCGCTCATGCGACTGTCGCTGATTCGCACCATATCGCGCACGCCTGCCTGCAGCAGTTTCTTCGGTATCGGAATCGCGCCCCATTCCGGCAAGCCCGGCACGCCAATCGCTCCGGCGTTGCGTAACACCAGCACCGTGTCCGGTGTCACCGGCAGGTCTGGAGCATCGATCCGTTCGAGCATCTCGCCATAGCTGTCGAATACCAGCGCCGGACCTCGATGCTGCGATAACGCGCTGGATGCGGTCGTCGTCCGCAGCAACGCCCCCTGTGGCGCGAGATTGCCGTGCAAGACGGCCAGCACCGGACCGGGATGGAGCGCCTTGTGCAATGGACGCATGACATCCTGCCCGTCGTGTGGCTCGGTCCAGGTCGTTCGCAGGGGTTTCCCACTCACGCCAACACAATCACCGTCCAGATACGCCTGTAATATATGCATCAAGGCTGGAACGCCGCCCGCCGTATCCCAATCGGACATGAGTCTGGTGCCGGATGGAAGCAGATCGAGCAACAGCGGCGTTTCCGCTGCCAGACGGTCGAAATCCGCAAGGCGCAACGGCACGCATAGCCGCCCCGCGATAGCCAGCAGGTGGATCACCGCATTGGTCGATCCGCCCACGGCAAGAAACACCCGCAGGGCATTTTCGAAGGCCTGAGCGGTCATGATGTCGCGCGGACGAAGGTCTTCGTGGACCATGCCGACGATACGCCGTCCGGCCTGTTCCGCGCTGGCGAGGCGGCGCGTATCGGTCGCGCCGATGGTGGCGGACCCCGGCAACATCATGCCGAGTGCTTCGGAAATCACCGCCATGGTCGAAGCGGTGCCCATCGTGTTACAGGTGCCATAGCTTGCCGAATAGCTCGCCTCAAGCGCCTGCCATTCCTCGTCGCTCAGGTCGCCCGCACGATAGGCGTCCCAATAGCGCCACAGATCGGTTCCCGACCCGACAGGTTGCCCGCGCCATTGTCCGGTGTTCTTGGAACCGGCGCACACCTGGATCGCGGGAAGGTTCGCGCTTGCCGCCCCCATGAGTTGCCCCGGCGTGGTCTTATCGCATCCCGCCAGCAGCACCACGCCATCGACAGGCTGCGAGCGCAGAAGTTCTTCCACTTCCATCGCCAGCAGGTTGCGATACAGCATCGCGCTCGGCTTCATCAGTTCCTCGCCGAGCGACATGGTGTTGAATTCCAGCGGAATCCCACCCGCCGCGATCACGCCGCGCTTCACGGCATCGGCGATTGGGCGTAATCCCAGGTTGCAATTGTTGAATTCACTCCATGAGTTCGCGACGGCGATGACCGGCTTCCCAGCAAAGAATTCCTGGGTCCATCCGAGGGTCCGCAGGACGGCCCGATTCTGTGGTCCCAGTTCATCGCGTCCCTCAAACCATTCCGCGCTTCGTAACTTCACATGACACCTTTACCAAACAGAACGGCGAACACCACCCCCATCGACGCCGAGGGAGGCTGGTGTACTAACGCATCGCAGGGCTTGCTACCAATCGCGTGGGTCGGGAACAACGATGGGAGCACCGTGGCCGACGGCGGAACTCAGCGGCGCAGATGCCGGGTAACGTGTAATCGAGCGCGGTGTACACATCAATCGGCGATGGTCGCTCGCCATGACATGCCTGGAGAAACTCTTGTAGCAGCCAGTATTCGCTTGTCCCGTGTCCACCCTGACGCGCCTCGGGTGGGGCGGCCAGGCGGTCGGGCGTGTACCGTGGTGCATAGTCCGACAGCGCATGCCAGTTCGTACCCGCACTGACGACGGACGGTTCGTGCTCATCGTCGAGCCAGATTTTGCTTGCGTCGCCGAATCCGCGCCAGGCCTCATAGCTCCCATGCGTTCCCTGCAGCGCGTAATAGGCCATCTGATGTGGACGCGGTGAAACATGATCCACCCTGACGCGGAAGATACGATCGTGATCGGTTTCCATTTGCATCAGGTGCATGGTCGGATGCTGTACCTGCGGGTCGAACTTACCGCCCGGCACGGCCAACGCGCTCACCCGCGTCACCCGATCGCCGGTGATATAGATCAGCGGTCCCAGGCTGTGCGTGCAATACACGCTCAACAACCCTTTGCCGCGCCAGGTCAGGCTGCCGTCGCCGTTGTACCAGAGGTCCGAGCAGTCATGCAGATATTCACCCTCGCCGTAATACACATCTCCAAAACGCCCTGCGTCGTTGATGCGCTTGACCAGTTCAACCTCGTCCCGATAACAGTAGTTTTCCGACAGCATGTAGACCGCATCGCTGGCTTTTGCCGCCGCGACAAGCGCGCGCGCGTCCGCCATGGTATGACAGGCCGTCACTTCGCTGAGCACATGCTTTCCCGCGTTGAGCGCCTGGATCGCCTGTTGGGCATGATACTGGAGGGGTGACGCGACGACAACGGCGTCGATTGGACCGTCAAGGAACGCTTCGATGCTGCCGAATGCCTGCGCGCCAATCGCGGAGGCTGTTCGTTCGGCGCGCTCGACGTCGATATCAAAGAGTGCCGTTACCTTCGCACCACCGACGACGTTGCAGATGCGCATAAAGCTCTGCCCACGTCCCATGCCGATCACACCAAAACGGATAGGGTCCATGTGTACTCCCGACGTTATTTTAGGCCTGATAAAGCGATCCCCTGGACAAAGTTGCGCTGGAACACCAGATACACGATCAGGCTTGGCAGACACGCCAGGACCGAGCCTGCCATCACGCCCTGATAATTTGTGCCGCCAAACGTTTGTGATACCTGCACCAGAATCAACGGCAGGGTATTCGCTTATGCTGGCAGGTCGCGTAACACACGGCGCGCGATGTCGAGCGTGCGGTCGATGTCGTCCTGGGTATGCGCGGCGCTCACATGGTTGCGCTTGAGCGCGGTGGGAAGCATGAAGATGCCCGCTTCACACATCTTGCTCCGAAAGCCGACATCACGAGCGGTATTGTTTCGGAGCAAATCGCCGTAATCGACGATTGGCCCTTCCATGAAATACGGCACGAACACCGATCCGAACTGCGCGACGGTGAGCGGGATACCGAACTCCTGACCGATGGCGCGTAGTCCCTCCGCGGCCTGAGTCGCCAGCGCGAAACAATGTTTGTGGACGGAGCCATCTTCAAGTTCGGCGATGGTGGCGAGCGCTGCCGACACGCCAACCGGATGCCCGTTGTAGGTTCCGGCGAAAAAGACCCCGCCTCCCGGCCCAAATCGGTCCATGTATTCACTGCGACCGACGAGCGCGGCGATGGGATAGCCATTCGCCATCGCTTTCGCGAAGGTGCTCAGGTCGGGTGTAACTCCGGCGATTGCTTGATACCCACCCAGGCCATGACGAAACCCGGTGATCACTTCGTCGAAGATCAACAGGCTACCATGCGCGCTTGTCAGGTCGCGGAGCGCCTGAAGGAACTCAGGACGTGGCATCACACAGCCGATGTTATGTGGGATGATTTCGACCAGCACAGCGGCGATGTCGTCCCCGTGCTGCTGCAGGGTGTCCGCCACAGCCTCGACATCGTTGAACGGCAGCACGATGGTATGTTCGACAACTTCGGGCAGCATCCCCAGCGACAGGGGATCGCGCTGACCCAGTTTCTCGGGTGCGCTGATGACGTTCATCAGCACCGCGTCGTGCCAGCCATGGTAGGTGCCCTGGAACTTCACGATTGAATTGCGGCCTGTGACCCCACGCGCAAGCCGCAGCGCGGCGTAGGTCGCCTCCGAGCCGGAATTCGTGAGCAGAATACGTTCGGCGGAGGGTATATGCTGCGCGAGCGTTTCCGCGAGTTCCACTTCGATGTCGGTAACGCCAATCCCCACGATGTCGAGGCGTTCGGTCACATTGCGAACTGCCGCATTCACGCGTGGATGGTTATGCCCCAGGATCAGCGGGCCAAACGCGGCATGGTAGTCGAGGTAGCGTTTGCCCTCAACATCCGTAAAGTATGCCCCCGCTGCTTCGGAGACTGCGATAGGCCATGGCAGGATACGATTCGAGGAGTTAACTCCTCCCGGAATGACACGCCGTGCGCGTTCGACATACTCGTTATTGCTTGGCATGGGGTTCTCCACCAAGGCGAATCGTAGATTTGAGCAATACAGGTCATCGGATGCCTGGATCAGGGATGAAACGGCAGGTCCCGTTCGTGCACCAACCGCATCGCTCGCGCCTTTGAAGACCGTGGCGAGGCGTTCGCGCAACGACTGAGAATGGTAGATCGACAAGCGCGCCGCTGTGTCCGGGTCCTGTGCCATGATCGCGTCGTAGATCGCGCTATGTTCGCGATTGGAAGCGTTCATGCCCGCCGTATCGATCACCTTGTTATAGCTCAACAGATAAAGGTCTGTTCGCTCCTCGTTTCGCACGACAAACTCAGTCAACGGAATGTTGCCCGACGCTTCGCCCACCAGACGATGGAAGTCGCGACCCGAGCGCAGAAATCCGCTCAGGTTCTCGACGAGGGCGCTTTGTTTCCCGCGCTCGATCGCGTCGCGCATGGCTTCACGTTGTTGCTGCGATGCACGGAGCGCGGCAAACCGAACAAGTGAAGGCTCGACGATCTCGTTGGCGACGAACATGGCGATGAATTCGTCGTGGGTGAGTTCGCGTACATATAAGCCACGCCCTTGTCGTGGGGCGAGCAACGTTTCGTGCTCAAGGAGCGCGAGCGCTTCCCGCACGGGGGTACGACTGATGGCCAGCGATTCGGCGATCTGTTCCTCGACCAGCGGAATACCGGGCTCGAAGAGCCCGCTAAGAATCGCCTCTTTGATCGCGGCGTACGCTGCTTCACGAAATCGTGGAGCGCGGTGTAGCTGTACAGGATGGAGTTTCGGCACCTTCGGCCTTTCCACTACACGACGTGTTGGATCGACAGCATGATGAAATTGGTGATCCGCTTTGTATACGAGTATACAGTCAAGAGTCATGGTGTCAAGTAGGAATGCCGACAAATACCCTGTATTTCAGCGTATGGATGGGAAATCAGGGATGTTTCAGCGCAAGCGAGCGCTGCGGAATTGACTTTTTTCGGTTTCACGGCAAATAGTTTGTATACAAAGCTAATAAATCTAGTAGAAAAGCCGCCACGTGGAGCTATGCAAGAGCGATGTGGCAGGATCGAAGCGGAACATCGTATACGAAGCGTGCTCGGCAGCACCACAACCGCGCCGCAACCACGCGACGGTGCGGTTGTGGTGCTGGGCGTTTATCCCCATCCCAGTCGCCCCGGCTTGCTGCGGTCGGACGCCATGCGGCCACCCACCTCAAGCCATGCCCATGAGGCATGGCCTTTTCGCCTGGACCGATGGTGGTGTGCACATAACCATCGTATACCAGAGCAAAAAGACCATGCTCGTCTGACACCGCTTGACGACATCCCGTAGCGCCTACCGGAGTGATTCCTACGGTTGCTCTACTAAATTCGCCCTGGTGAGGTAATTATCCTGCTGTGCTACCGGAAGGCCCGCGCCGATAAAGCGTAGCCGCTGGTAGTTTGCGTTGTAGTGTACGTAAGCCGTCCCCGCATTCGCGAACACGTCGATGTAGTCGCCAATGAACAGCCCACCCAGGTACGGATCGGCTTCCGGCTCATTCGACACTGGCGTAATGATTTGTCGTTTTGCGACGCTCGCACTTTCTGCGTTCAGCGAAACGAGCTCAACGTCCTGTCGGTTGCCAAATACCTCATCCTGTCGGCTGGTGTACCAGGCAATCGCCACCATAGTGCCGTTCGGGTCTGCGGCAATCGTCGGGAAGTAGTTCGAGCCACCGAGCGAGAGCGTTCGAGGGCCGACCCAGGAAACACCTCCATTGTCAGAGTAGGAGAGGCGAACCTGCGCCGCTTCACAAACCCGGTCATCGAGAATACGTTCGCGGCAAGCATCCCAAACCACAAAGATGCGGGCGGTTCCATTTGGCAGACGCTGCACGGCGTGCTTGGGATACGTGGCAACCCGAAAATCGTTGGCCGGGAGGAAGGCATCGAACTGTATCGGACGGCCTTCGACGTAGACGGTGCGCTCGCGTGCAAACGTGGTGCTGCCAGCGGGAGCAACTCGAAGTTTGTGGACGAACGTTTGCGTGAAGCTGCCAGGAGGTTGCACCACCTCGGTCCAGGTGACGTACGTCCGTCCATCGGGACCGATCGTGACATCCGAAAACTGAACATCACGGTCGTCGCCGCTGAGCAGAATCGGTGCGGTGCATCGTTGGAGGTTTGCCGAGCAACGTACCGCGTAAATGGCTGACAGAGGTTCAGACTGGTCGCCAAACAGATTGAAGTCGGTGTAGACAACCCAGACGACGTTGCCAGCAGAGCCACTCACGCCGACATCCATCCATTCTTTGTCCAGGAAGTGCCCATCTCGTGCCACCGCTACGGCACGTCGGGTAGGCCAACAGCTTGCATCTGAGCCTCCCGCGCACTTTGTAAGGGTTGCCGGTGTCGTGCGATACACACCAACCGCACTCGGACCACCAAACGAGAAGTAGCGGTCATAGTTGAGACTACCAGCATAAAGGTTGCACTTACCATCTGCGGCAACCACCGGATCGCCACCTGATGGGAGGCGTAGTTTATACAGTTCTGGGGTCGGATATGGTGGGAAAAAGTCAGGTGTCGGCGATGGAAAGGGATCCGACGTTGGCGTTAGTCCGGGGGTGTCACCCGTCACCTCGATCGCGGGCAAGAAGCCTTCGTTGGTTACGGATGAGCCACCATTGGTCGAAAGATGCCACCCGGTGAAGTTCTGCTCGGTGCCGAGCAAGCCACGGTAATCATTTGTACCGCCGAGGACAACGGACGGCTGCGTCCGACAGGCAGTAACCGCCTCCTCGTTTTGCGGCATGCCATATATATCCTTATTGAAGCGGTCGGCGGTCAATGCCGCCGCCTGCGTACCTTCGGCGTTGCTCGGTGGAGCCGATACTGACGCGCCCGTAGCGAGGCGTACCCGCAGGCGTGCTTGCAACGATGCAGGTGCCTGATCGGGGTGGGCAAGCCAGTAATTAAATAAGACCCCCTGTGAAAGACGGCTCGCCTGAGGGATCGGAATCAGTGCGGGTTGCGCGATGGTCGGGGATGGTGTCCCCGACCACCCGAGCATACCAACAATGCCAACGAGCGCAACCCAGCGCAACCATGTCGAACGACCGCTCATGAGTATGACCTCCTACGATGGTTCCATTTCCGTACCAACCAATGGCGTCAGGGGTGGAATGTCGTGGAGCGTGGGCGACGTCCGCCGGTGGTCCAACAATCCGATAGGGTAAAACGAACTCAGTTCCTCCTTCGCGCAGGTAGTTTACTTCGTCGTGACCGACAGCGGGCGTGTAGTCCAAGCAACATCGCGTACCAACACGGGGCAACAATTGCGTCATCCACCAACAGGAACGACACAGATGCGTATAGTCGGCTATGCGTCAGCTTGCTCCAGTCGTATCCCTCGCCTGTCAGTTCAGGACGATCGAACGATTTTGGTCCAATGCTTTCATTGTCGTACGGTGTGAGTACCTTGTGGGTCCGGGCGTCCACCCCTTGCGAGATGGTATAGAGGCAGTTCCACCGGCATCGTACGGATACGGAGTGCTCAATCGTCGATGCTGATGGTTATGGCCTGGACCCACGACACACTCGCAACCGCTCACGGCAGTTCGAAGTGCGCTGTAATCGGTGCGTGGTCAGAGCCACGGTGTTTCGGCTCCTCGTTGGGGTTATCAGTCACGGATGGCAACTGATCGCCTATATCAATATGACTATCGACGATGGGAACGGTGCGCGGTTTACCCGGCAACAGGTTCTCGCTGACCAGGATATGATCGATAAGCTCTTTCCTGCCTCGGTAGATACGCGAGTACTGTCGCGTGGCATCAATGGCAGGTGCCAGATTAAAGAGCCGTGTGTCATCACCTTTGTCGGCTTGATTGAACCCCGTCGTTCCGATCTCACTCCCACCAGGACCATACAGTATTTGCGTCGTCGCCGCATCTGGCCCATCGTTCAGGTCTCCGAGCACGATAAGACTGGTATCAGTATTTCCCTCGATCAGCATCGTGCAGTGAATGCGGAGCGCGACCGCTTCCGCCGTCCGCTTGAGCAACGCGAATCCGGCTACCCGTGCGCGTTCGCGTTCGTTCAGGGGACTGAAACTCGAAACTTTTGGACGCTGGGGATAGGTCAGGAGTTTTGACTTGAAGTGCGCTGTGATGCAATCAACCGGCAGGTCCGGGCGCGGTCGAACCCGAATACGCAGGGCTCCCCGGCTTAATCTCGTAATAGTGGTCACCGCTCCCATATCATCAATTCCTGGCACACTCGTCAATCCCTCTGCTGGAAAGACCGTAATATCCTCACTCTGCTCGATGGGAAGCTTGGAAAGAAAACCGACGCGGATGCCTCGACCGTCGGGGCGCGCCGACAGGCGCACGTGGGGATAGAGTCCACCTAAGCGAGCGATCAGATCGCTACACGCCTGCACTGAGCCAATTTCCTGGAGCGCAAGAACGTCGGGATCGAGCCGGAGGATCGCATCGGACAGACGACTGAGCTTGTTCTGATACTCAGATTCTGTCTTTGGCCCATACTTCGTTCCGGCACGAAAAAGATTCTCGACATTCCAGGTCATAACGGAAAACGATGTCATACGCTTCTCCATCGAACGTGAGGTGTCGGCTTTGCCCATCGGTACCAGGAGCGTATCATTCTGGCATACATAGCTGGCTCTGCCCGCTATGTATGCCAGGCTCTCCCTTAGTTCCCGCGTGGCGCCATCGCCGTGGCGACCATCGTAGCATACCGCATCAACGAAGTTCCTCATACGAGCACGCTGCCCATGCCTGAATAGTGGGCGCGGCTCTGCTCATTCGCTCACCAGGCAATTCTTCACACGCGTCTGGAGACAGGGATGTGGGATGATAGACGACACGGATGGAAACATGTTTTCCACGTGTGATTGATTCACGTCTACGATTCTCTCGAGGTACGTGTGAGAAAGGATAGAAGAACCTTTGCAGAATATACACCATGTTTGTCCGTGAGTCTTAGAGGGGAAATAATCGTTGACGCGTTGTTGACGTATACATGGAAACGATACTGTGAGAAATGAATCGAAGGATGTCCTTGCCATGGAGTATTGTGAGGCGTGCAATAGGTATCGTATCCTGAAATGAGCCGTGGACCATCAGGACCGTCGAACGAACCGCAACATGCCTTCTGTCACCGCATCCGCTGACAGGCGTTGTCGAGGCGTCTAGGCTAACTGAAAGCGGCGAGGTGCATACATTCGTTGGCGCACGTACACCACGCCATTGCAGCGTGTATGGGGCATCGCGTTTCGCACGCGCTCATCAATTGTATGCCGTGTGGCTGTCGCTCACCTTCAGCTACCCTGGCGTAGAAGGCCCGTGGTCCGAAGGCGCCGATTCCAGATAAGGAATGAGCTCGGCGACCTGCAGATCGCGGAGTTGCCCAACAGCGGGCATGGGCTTGCTCAACTGTATCATCCCTGGAGCGGGTAGCTCTCCATCACGATCACCCGATACGATTGAGAACGCCCCATGCCATGCTGCGCGACATCGTCCAACGTCGCCGCTTCTGCCGACTGGGCCTGTGCAACGTCCAGCCGCAAGTAGCCGAATCTCAACGACGGTCATGCTTCGCTCCACTGAGCATGGCCGTTTTCCGGCGTTGAACAAACCCGTCTGCTGATGAGGCGTGGTCAACGCGGCAGGTTGACCACGCTCCTAACCACAGATGTTTAGAACGCGCCCAGGCTGCGCTCAGCCTTCTCGCCCCCCGCCGACGCATACGCGGCAATCATCGTATCCATCAGGTGATCCATCGTCTGGTTCACCTTCTGCGCTTCAGGATGGCGCTCATACCATGCAACGATCTCTGCCGCCCCCTGATAAAAAGGAATGGTTGCCACAAACCCCGGCACGAGCCGTTTGATCTTGCTGTTATCAAAGATCATCGTATGGGCTTTATCGCCTAAGACGCCCGCGCCCCATGCCGCGTCATACCTCGCGATCACCTCGGAAGGAATATGGACGATGTCTGCCTGTACGCCCATCGCCGTGGCCAGCATGTCAACAATCTGGTTCCAGGTCAGGAGTTCATCGCTGGTGATGTGGACGGCTTCACCTATCGTCTGTGGGTTGCCGAGCAAGCCGACAAATCCTTTCGCGAAATCACGATGATGGGTCAACGTCCATAATGATGTTCCATCACCGTGGACGACCACTTTTTTTCCCGCACGCAAGCGGTCGAGCACGGTGTAGCCTCCATCCATCGGCACCGAGCGCTCGTCATAGGTGTGGGACGGTCGTACGATCGTCACGGGGAAGCCTTCATCGCGATAGGCCGCCAGCAGCCGCTCTTCACACGCGATCTTGGCGCGTGAATATGCCCAATAGGGATTGCGCAGCGGCGTCGATTCCGTCGTTGGCCAGTTGAGCGGTGGCGTCTGATAGGCTGAAGCCGAACTGATGAAGATATATTGCCGGGTGCGCCCACGAAATAACTCCAGATCCGTCTCAATATGCTCGGGCGTGAAGGCAACAAAGTCCACGACGACATCAAAGCTCATGTCCTTCAAGAGCCTGGCAGTCGCGTCTCGGTCGCGGATATCGCCTTGCAAGACAGGCACATTCGCCGGAAGAGGGCGGGTCGCCTGACCACGATTAAGGAGCACCAGGTCGATTCCACGGGCAACCGCGAGGTCCACGCATGCTGAACTTATGATGCCAGTACCGCCAATAAAGAGAACTTTCACGACATCCTTCCTTTCAAGACCGACGTTTCGTCCAGTATAGACGACATGCACCACTGGTGACGAACCGCGTGCCATGTATACAGGGTTCGTCAACGGCCGCCGAACGCAGCCGAACCGCAACGATTGTCATGCTTCGCCACGGCTCAGCTAATAGTTCTCCGACATTGCACAAGCCCTTGTCATGATCGAGCCTTCACCTCCGGTTGTGTCTCCTCTACTTAGATCGTACCCGGGCGGCTTATGATTAAGCACAAACGGAGGAACATCTCATGACTAAGAACATGCAAGTTTTGTTGGGCGTCGTTGGGTCAGCCATCGTCATCCTGCTGATTATCGCCGGTATTAGTGGCAGTTTTGTCGGTCCAGGGCCGGGGATGGGCGGCATGATGGGCGGTTACTACAATGGCGTTGGGTCAATGATGGGTGGTGGCATGATGGGCGGTGGATTCATTGGTTTGCTGTTTATGCTGGTCTTTTGGGCGCTCCTGGTCGCACTTGTGGTGATGTTGGTCATGTGGTTCATGAATCGGGCATCGAGCTACACCGGCAAAACGGCCTGAATAGCTCGCCCGTCACCGATGGCTCTGCCACCCGAATCCTGTCTCGCTGGTAGTAGGGCCCTGATGGGAAGAAGCACGGGCCGAGCTATCATCGTTCAGCGCGGAGCAGATGACCTACGCGCTCCGACAGGTCGAAGGTGATACATGCGTCACACTCCGAAAGCTCGGCATTGCCGAGCTTTCCGGTTACCCTTGGCAACGCGAAGGAGCCACGTGCAGATACCTATGCTGTCGCCGCCGTACATTGGCTTTCGCGACCCTCGCGCGAGCAACGCGCACCTCCGTTTGGTTCTCCATCCGCGTAGCCGCAGCTTTCGCGGCGTCGATGAACGCCCGATTAATGCGCGGCGTCGATGAACGCCCGATTAATGCGATGAGGGTGTACGTGACGACACACTACGGCACGTGTCGCGGCAGTTCGGTCGGCTTTACCTGTGTCCGTGTTGGCATCGATGACGAGCCGATGAATACCCCAGCGACCGTATGCACCATTCCGAGGTCTGGAAGACGGTAATGAGCCGCCATGAGCCGCGTAGAAAACATCAGCGTAGGCTGTTTTGTTGCGCTCCTTGTCATCTTCGCGCCGTCACTGCTACCGAAGTTCCCCAACCCCCTGATCACGCATTGCATCGGCAGCGTTGCCCGCCACATTGAGCCTGTCCGTCTTGCCGGATGTGTTCAACGCACATCGACAGCAGCGCATCGTGCGTGCGTTCCCCTCCTTTACTCTCCAGATTGTGCCGGTCCACACTATTGAACCTCCTTGATGGAGGTCTGTCACGTTTCTGTCACGGTGCTTCGCTACACTACTATCAGCGGCTCACCGTAGGCTGACGATTCACCTCGCATCTCCTCACTACACTCTCTTACGGTCGACCCTTCTCGCACACGGATGACGCCTTCGTGAACCGGACCCAGCACCACGGAGAAGGAGAAGATCAGGAATGAAAACATCATATGGTTTCCAACGGTCGCGATGCGGCCAGTATCTATTGGTCATCGGGCTCTGGATCGCTGCGACGATCACGCCGCTGGTACCGCCGGTCGCGGCAGCGTCGATAACCGTCACGACCACCGACGACAGCGGAGTGGGTTCGCTCCGCCAGGCGATCATCGACGCGAACAATTCCGCCGGAGCCGACACCATCACCTTTAACATCCCCGGCGCGGGCGTTCACACCATCGCGCCCACATCACAACTCCCCTCGCTCGAATGGGGACGTGACCATCGACGGGTACACGCAACCCGGAGCCACACCCAATACGCTGGCAACGGGCGACAACGCCGTGCTGCTGATCGAACTCAGCGGCGCAAGCCTCGGTGTAGACGTAAACACACCGGGAAGCAAGGCAGCGATCATCTTCGCCGGCAACAACAACCGTGTGCGCGGCCTGGTGATCAATCGTTTTATCGACGCCGGCGTCCGCTTCAGTTCGGGGACGAACAACGCCCTCGACGGTTCAATCATCGGCCTGGACGCCACGGGAACGACCTCCTTTCCCATGGACCGCTGCCTCATGCAGGTGTTCCCATACGCCAATGGCCTGTGTAGCTCCGTGCTGATCGACGCGACGAGTGGCGATGCGACGATTGGCGGCGTGACACCGGCCGCCCGCACCATTATCGCGGGCACTGGCACGAGCACCGGCGACAATATCCGCGTCAACGGCGGGACCAACCGCGTCGTGCGTATTCAGGGCAGCTATATCGGGACCGACCGCCACGGTACAAGCGCGATCGAGTTCAAGTTCGAAGGCAATGGTTTCTTCTATAAGACGAGCATCGGGATCAACCTCGTCGGCACTTCTGGGGTTATCATCGGTGGCGGAGCACCAGGCGCCGGCAACGTGATTTCAGGTTCGGTCAGCGAGCTATCGTTGGATAGCGGTGCCACCGGCACCACCATCCAGGGCAACCGTATCGGGCTTACCGCGGACGGCACAAGGAGCATCGGTAGCGCGATCACCGGCATTTCACTCTCGGGCGCATCGAACAACAACCTGATCGGCACCGACAGCGATGGCCTGTATGACGTCGCCGAAGGCAACCAGATCGTCGCGGGGAGGGCATGGGGTCTGGTGATCTCTGGATCGACAGGCAACGTGGTGCGCGGGAATATCATCGGCGATGCTGAAGGTCGTCCCGCGATTGTGACGAATCAGCATGGCGTTGGGCTGTATGGCGGCGCGTCGAACAACATCATCGGCACCAACGGCGATGGTGTCCGGGACGCCATCGAGGGCAACCTTATCGCCCATAACGGTGCGGTCGGCCTTTGGATTCAGGACGCCCCAACGCGCAACAGCATTCGGGGCAACCGGATCTATGACAATCCCAGTGGGAACATCCAGCTAGATGTATTTGGCCGAGCCGCCAATGATGCCGGAGACGCGGATACCGGACCCAATGACCTGCAGAATTACCCACGTATTCTGCGCACGGCGAACATCGGGAACAGGATCGTCATCGCTGGCAGCCTCGTGAGCGCGCCCTCCACTGCGTACACCATGGATTTCTACAGTGCGGCAACCTGTGGCGATAGCGAAAACGAATTGCCGGGCAGCGACCTCTACCTTGGAACCACAACGCGCACAAGCGACAGCACGGGCAATCTGCGCTTCGTCGTCGAGTTACCCGGCACGGTGGGATTGAACGATTTCATCACGGCCACCGCGACGGACCCCAACGGCAGTACATCCCCCTATAGCGATTGTGGCTCCGGCGGTCCCGGCAACGATAGTTGGCCGGACGCCTATGAACTTCCAACGCTCGGCGGACCTGCCGCTCCGGGCGTAACGGTCCAGCAAAGCGACACCGAGATCGTGACGACGATTAAGCAGCGTATCGACCTCGAAGGACGCTCCCGCTGGTACCGCTTCGGCGTGCTTCCGGGCGAAACACTCCGCATTGAGGCCAAAGACCTACCCGTTAACTATGACCTGGTTGTCTACAACGATGTGAAACGTGCCTACGACGAAGTGCTCAACCCGGCAATCGGTGCGCCGTCCTATCTGATGGCGCGTCAGGAGGCGGAGTCCAGCCCCAACGGTGTGTACACCGGACCCAATGGTGTGTACACCGGACCTAATGGTGTGTATACCGGACCCAACGGTGTGTACACCGGACCCAATGGCGTGTACACCGGAGCGGGGAGCGTTGACACCTATCCAGACCAGTACGTAAACACATTGGTGACCGATAAGCACCTATCGCCGGGCGTGTCGATCGCGGACGGCTTGAGCCAGGAAGTGTTTGACCCGCTCACGTTTAAGGCCGACGAACTGGCAGTCGACGCACCGGCAGCAGAGTCCGTCGCCTTCGCCCGCGCTCAGCGCCGCTCGATTATCGCAGGATCGGGCAACGAAGGCCGCCTGCCTGAGTTGACTTTTGTCGGTACCTGGCTGAACGACCGTGACTACTATGTGCGTGTTCGCGGGCGTGCTGGTGCGTTCGACCGCATCGGCACCTTTACGCTCCAGGTCACGCGCCTGATCGATCCGGCCTGTGCCGGAGTTTATCCCAATCTCGCAGCCGCGCTTCAACAGCCATTGCTCGCGTCGACAATGCCAGCGCACGGCACCTACACGTCGATCCTGCTCTATGACGGCACGCGCATGTCGATGACACCCGAACTGCTCGGAAAGCTCCAGACGCTTGCCGCGCATACGGCGGTCAACGGGGTGTTGATCGATGTTGGCTCGTCGCCGCGTGTGCAGGCGCTTAACGCGCTCGTGGACGCGCCGAACAACTTCGGCTGCGTTTATGCGAAGCAGTTGGTCGCGCAGGCGATCCGCGAGATCATGCAGAGCTATCGCAGCAGCAGCACGCGGTACGGCGTGCTGACGGGCGGCGACGACGTTATTCCATTCTTCCGCTATCCCGACCTGACCGAGCAGGACCCCGAATCGAGCTACGTCCCGCCAGTAAAGGACCAGACACCCATTCAGGCCGCCCTTCAGCGGCGATATATCCTCAGCCAGGACGCCTATGGAGCGGTGGACGAGGTGACGCTCGGCGAGGGACGCCTGCCCGTCGCTACGTTGGCGATAGGCCGCCTGACGGAAACGCCGCAGGACATCATCGGTCAGATCGACGCTTTTCTGCTTGTCAACGGCACGGTGCCGACGCCGACCAGAGCGTTTGTAACCGGCTATGACTTCCTCGCCGACGGCGTTGCAGCCGTCGCGGACGAGTTCGACCGTGGTCTTGTTGGCGCCAGCGGCGAGAATACGCGCCTGAACAACGCGACCGGCGAAACCACACGCCTGATCTCCCCGCGCACCTGCGCGCCGACGGAATCCTGTGCCTGGACAGCGGACGAAGCCAAGGCATATGTGCTCAACAAACGCTACGATCTCATGTACCTGGCTGGTCATTTCGACGCCTACGCGGCGCTCGCCGCCGACTTCAAGACCACCATCGGAGCCAATGATCTCCTGGCGGCGCCTGCCGATCTCCGTAACATGATCGTGTTGTCGCCCGGCTGTCATTCCGGCTACAACGTCCCCGCGAGCGCGGTGCCGCCGTGGTTCGAGCCCAAGCCCGATCTGCCGCAGGTGTTCGCCCGCCGGGGCGCGACCTTGATCGCCAATACCGGCTACCAGTATGGCTCGGCCTACACCATCGACTATGGCGAACGGCTCTACCTCGAACTCAGCCGGGCGTTACGCACAGGCAGCGGGCCGGTTTCCATCGGCGATGCGTTGATGTCCGCGAAACGTACCTACGCCGCCCAACTCGGCACGAGCTTAAAGGGCGTGTACCAGAAATCGTACCTGGTCAGCACGTTGTACGGTCTGCCGATGCTTCGCGTCAACATGACCGGCGAGCGTATCTCCACGACCCCCGCTTCCAATGGCATTGTTCCACAGGCCGTCGCCGGTGGGCCAGGGGCTACGCTCGGCCTTGCCTCAGCCGATACCACGGTGACGCTGGGAACGACCGTCACCGCACAGTCGGTGACGCTGACCGACCAGGATGGCGTCGGCCCGAACCGCACAGCCACGCTCTTTCGCGGACCCAACGGCCTGAGCACAGGCTGGCCCGGCGAGCCGATGCTGCCGATCGCGCAGCAGGACGTGACGGTAGCCGGACGCAACGTGCAGGGCGCGCTGTTCCTCGGCGGGACATACACCGATGGTGCGGGGACACCGTTGGTCGCCATGCCGGCCACAGAGATGCATCGTCCGGCGCCGCTGTTCAACAGCACCGCGTATTTCCCCGCACAGTTCTGGTTGCTCAACAGCTACGATCAGTTGTTGAGCGCTGGCAGCGGTCGCACCCGGCTGACGACACGTGCCGGTGCAGTTCCGCTCGACCAGTCCATCGAGCAGCGACGGCACCTTCCGGCGCTATAACAGTCTCTCATTCCGTATGTTCTATTCCGACCCGGCCTCGTCGTTCTACGCCAACGGACGGCTCCTTGCAGGTCCACCGTCAATCGCGCGCGCCAATACCAGCGTCGGCACCAACAGTGTCGTGTTCGACTTCCAGGTTGTGGGCGACCCGGCCGCGGGCGTGCAGGGCGTGTATATAACCTGGACCGATGGACGTGGTTCCTGGCAAACGTTCCCGCTGACCCAGGACAACCTCGACACGGTTCGTTGGCGGGGTGAATTATCGCTCACCAACGTCAATCGTCCCGGTTTCGCCTATATCGTGCAGGCCGTTAGCGGCATCGGCCTCGTCGCGGTGGACGACAACGGCGGCAGGTACTTCGGCCTCACCGACACGTCGCCCACACAGGGCGGCTCGCCAACGCCGACAACGCTGACGCTCGACACGCCCGTCGCCACGGCGACCGTCGGGGATGCCGTCACCTTCCAGGCGACACTCGCCACGAACCAACCGCTCGCGGGGCAGGTGGTCACCTTCCAGTTCGGTGAACTGACCCGCACCGCCGTAACCGGGAGCGACGGTCGCGCACAGGTTACCGTTCGGCTCGACCTTCTGCCGTCCACCTACACGCTGGGAGCTTCGTTTAATGGCGCTGAAGGCTTCGCAACGTCGTCCGCGCGCTCGACGGTGACGACGACCGTGACGAGGCTGGCAACCACCCTGACGGCCAGCACCACGACCGCCAGCATGTCGGCGGGCGGCGATAGCAACGTCGCGGTGACGTTGCGGGATGGCCCCGGTCGGACGCTGCTCGGCGCGCCGGTGTTCTTCATCATCACCGGGACGGGCGTGCCAAACGGTGCTCATATCGGTGGTTGCCAAGACGAATTGGGCTGGCGTCGCGCGGCTTGGTACGCTCAGCCTGCCGGTTGGCGGCTATACCGTGCGTGCGTACTTCGGCGGCGCGGTACCGGCTCCAGTTGCACAGACGTTCGCGGAGCCGTTCTACACGCCCGCGTCACCTGTGACCATCGCGCTCAACGTCAGCACCTGGCCGTTCACAGGCTTTTTCTCCCCCGTGGACAATCAACCGGTGCTCAATAGCGTGAAAGCAGGTAGCGCGATTCCGGTCAAGTTTGCCCTTGGCGGGGATCGTGGGCTGAACATTTTCGCGTCCGGACTCTCCTGCCTCGCATCAAATCGTCTGCGCGACAGGCGTACCCGTGAGCGCGATCGAGGAAACCACGACGGCACAGGGCAGTGGTCTGGAATATGACGCTGCGAGCGGGCGCTACACCTATGTCTGGAAAACCAACAAGGCATGGGCGAATACCTGCCGCCAGTTTGTCCTCACCTTCACAGATGGGACGACCCAGCGCGCGGATTTCTGGTTCAAGTGATGCGTGTTGAGGGCTAACAGGTATGGAACGTTTTGCCGCGTACATTCCCGCCGATCGGCTTCAGGCGCTGATCGACAATCGGGAGCTACCTGAGCGTGCTTCGGGAGCCGTCCTGTTCGCCGATATCAGCGGCTTCACGCCGCTGACCGAAGCGCTCGTCCTGGCGCTAGGACCGCGCCGTGGGTCTGAAGAACTGCCGCTACGCTTGAACGAGGTCTACGATGCGCTGATCGGGGAAGTCGAGCGCTATGGCGGCAGCGTGATCGGTTTCGCCGGCGACGCGATTACGTGCTGGTTTGACGAAACCCGACCGGAGCGCGATCCAGCGGTCGCGGTCGCCGACCCGCGGGGCGTGACCGCTGCCGCTCGCGCCGCCGCGTGTGGACTGGCGCTCCAGGCCACCATGAGCCAATTCGCCGCGGTCACGATCCCGGGCGCTGGCACCGTCGCCCTCGCGGTCAAAGTCGGCATCGCCACGGGGTCGGTGCGACGTTTCGTGGTGGGCGACCCATCGATCCAGCGCATCGACGTGCTGGCGGGGGCGACGCTCGACCGTATGGCGGCGGCGGAGCATCAGGCCCAACGCGGCGACGTGATCCTTGACGCCGCGACCGTCGCGGCATTGGGCGAGATCGCACGCATCGCTGAATGGCGCGAGGACCACGACGGCGCTGGACGCTTCGCCGTGCTGCGCGACCTTACCGTGCCGATTCCACCACGGCCCTGGCCGCCCATCGCCGACGACGCGCTTGCCGACGAGGTCGCACGTCCGTGGCTGCATCTCCCGATCTACGAGCGATTGCGCTCGGGACAGGGCGAGTTCCTAACCGAACTGCGTCCCGCTGTCGCGCTCTTTCTGCGCTTCGGTGGCATCGACTTCGACGCCGACGATCTGGCGCAGTTCAAACTCGACGCGTTTATTCTCTGGGTCCAGAGCATCCTCCAGCGCTACGATGCCGCCCTGATCCAGCTGACTATCGGCGACAAGGGCTGCTTTCTCTACGCCGCGTTCGGTGCGCCCATCGCCTACGAGGACGACGCCATACGCGCCTGCCTTGCCGCGCTCGATCTGCGCGAGCCGCGTTTCGACTACCTTGATGCCGTACAGATCGGGATCAGCCAGGGACAGATGCGGACCGGCGCGTATGGCGCGGACGTCCGCCGCACCTACGGCTCGCTGGGGGATGAGGTGAACATGGCCGCCCGCCTGATGCAGCAGGCACCACCCGCGCAGGTTTTCGTGAGCCAGGTCGCCCGCCAACCCACCGGCGACCGATTCGCCTGGGAGCAACTCGCGCCAATCCGCGTGAAGGGAAAATCACAGCCAGTGACCGTGTTCCGGCTGCTTGGCAACGAGGAGCAACGCCGGATGCGCCTCCACGAGCCGCGCTACGCACTCCCCATGGTCGGACGCACGGCTGAGCTTGCGGACGTTGTCGCACGCATGGACGAGGCACTCCTGGGAGCGGGGCGTATCGTTGGCATTACCGCCGAAGCCGGCATGGGCAAGTCGCGCCTGGTCGCCGAACTCGTACGCATCGCGCAGCGCCGGGGCATCGTCGCGTACGGCGGCGAATGCCAGTCATATGGCACCACAACCAGCTATCTGGTGTGGAGGACCATCTGGCGTGGGTTGTTCGACCTCGATCCAGCGCTGCCGCCATCCGAGCAGATCGCCGCGCTCACCATCGCGCTTGCCCGCCTCGACGCCGCGCTGCTCCCGCGGCTACCGCTGCTCGCCACGGCGCTCAACCTTGAGATTCCGGATAATGAACTGACGGCTGGTTTCGACGCTCGGTTGCGGAAAACCTCGCTCGAATCGCTCCTGGTGCGGTGTTTGGAAGCGCGTGCCGCCCAGACACCGCTTGTGATCATCCTCGAAGATTGTCACTGGCTCGACCCGCTCTCGCACGACCTGATCGAGGTCATCGGGCGGGCGCTGGTCGACCTTCCGATCCTGCTGGTGCTGGTATATCGTCCTCCCGACGTCCGCCGCCTCCATGCGCCACGCGTCGTCGACCTCGCGCATTTTCACGAGGTGCAGCTTACGAACCTACCACCTGCCTCGGTGCGGGAACTCATTCGGCTCAAGCTTGAGCAGGTCTTCGCCAGTGAGGAACCGGTGGCGGACGACCTGGTGGAACACATCAACAATCATGCACAGGGAAATCCGTTCTATGTTGAGGAACTCCTGAACTATCTACATGACCTCGGCCTGGACCCGCGCCAGCCGCAGGCACTCGCCCAGATCGATCTGCCGCCCAGCCTCCATCGCCTGATTTTGAGCCGGATCGATCAACTCACGGAGCACCAAAAAACGCTGATCAAGGTCGCCAGCGTGATCGGCCGCCTGTTCCGCGCGCCGATCCTGTGGGGTCTGAGCGTGTTCGAGGCCCATCAGGTCGCCATGCGGATCGAACTTGATACCTTGAGCTCGATGGAGCTTACGCCGCTCGATACACCGGACCCGGAACTGACCTACCTGTTTAAGCATGTCGTCACCCAGGAAGTGGCGTACGAAAGTCTCCCGTTCGCCACGCGATCCGTGCTGCACGCTCAGATCGGCGACACGGTAGAGCACCGCTATCCCGACGAAATCGAGCGCCTGCTCGACCTGCTGGCCTTTCACTACGACCGCAGCAACAACGCGGGGAAACGACGCGAATATCTCCTGCGCGCCGCGGAAGCGGCGCAGCGTGCCTACGCCAATGCCGCCGCCATCGACTATTACGAGCGGGTCGCGCCGCTGCTCGACGGCGCGGAACAGATCGCCGCGTGGTTGAAGCTTGGCAAAGTGTTGGAACTGGTTGGCGACCTCGACGCGGCGGTTGAACGCTATAGCGCGGCGCTGGCCAGCGCGGAGGCGTTGGGCGATGCTGCGGCGGCGGCACGCTGTCGGTCGGCGCTGGGCTATGCTCGCTGGCGGCAAAGCGCGTACGCGGACGCCCAACAATTGATCGACCTTGCCTACGCGACCTTCCTGCACATCGGCGACCGCCCTGGAATCGCGCAAACGCTGGGCTACCAGGGTGCTATCGCTGATCGTCAGGGCAACTACACACGCGCCGCCGAAGCGTACGAGGCGAGCCTCGCGATGTGGCGCGAATTGGGCGACGCTGAGAATACCGCCCATGTGCTGAATAACATGGGCATCATGCTCACCAACATGGGTGAGCATGACCGCGCCTGGACCGTCCAGCAGGAGGCGCTGGGTTGCGGCGGGCGCTCGACGACCGCTGGCGGACGGGTGCTTCGCTGATCAACCTGGGGCTTGTCGCGCTCAACCGCAGCGACGCGGCGCTAGCCCGTACATACCTGGAGGAGGGACTCGCGCTGATGCGTCAGGTCGGGGATACCCGCATCGTCGGTAACTGTCTGGGGAATCTCGCGTATACCCTCGGCGTCCTGGGCGACCGCGCTGCGGCCTGGAAACTGTACCGTGAAAGTCTGCTGATCTTTCGGGTATACGAAGACACGTGGGAACTGGTGTATCGCTTCGAAGATATGGCTGGCCTGGCCGCCGCCGAGGGCGCGTACGAGCGAGCGTTGCGCCTTGTTGGCGCTGCCTCGCGATTGCGCGACGAACTGGGCGCGCCGCTCAGTCCGGTGGATGCGGCCCGGCTTGACGGCCTCCTGATGCCCGCGCGGGCGGGTCTGGACGAGGCAACGCGGGAAAGCGCGCTCGCGCTTGGACGGTCGCTCGACGCTGCCCGTGCGATCGAGTACGCACTCACGGTATGAGGGTCTATGTATATGCTGCTTCACGCACCCGGAAAGGAGCGACGCCCCATCATGTCCACCATCGATTTTGCCGGAGCCCGCGCGCACGCGTTGAAGCGGTTGGAGTGCGACCTCGATCCAACGCTCGTCTACCATAACATTGTCCACACCCGCGACGATGTACTACCGATGATCGACGTACTTGCGGCGCGAACCATGCCGCCTCACGTCCTGGAACTCCTGCGCACAGCGGCGAGCTTTCACGATGTTGGTTTCGTGGAGCAGTATGCCGACCATGAGGCCGCCAGCATCCGTATCGCGCATGACACGCTGCCACGGTTCGGTTTCGATCGTGATCAGATCACTGTTATCGAAGGCATCATCGCGGCGACACGCCTGCCGCAGTCACCCCATACCCACCTGGAGCGCATTATGGCGGATGCCGACCTCGGCATTCTAGGACAACCAGCGTTTCCCGAGCGCAACGTGGCACTGCGCGCGGAAATGGATCGCCACATTGGACCTGTGTCCGACCGTGCCTGGTACGAGGAGCAGGTAGCGTTTCTGCATACCCACCGCTATTGGACGCCCGCCGCGCGGAGTGTACTTGGACCAGGCAAGCAGCGGAACCTTGCGGTACTGCAACAGCGGCTTGCGGCGTTACACGCACCGTCGGACCCATAACATGCGCGTTTCCACACGTTTCATTTTACAGCGCGGGAGCATTCACCATGAAAGCCAACATACCGACCGAGCAGCGGTCATTTCGCGTAGAGCAACTCAGGTTCGCCGAGGTTGCGCTACGCAACAATCAGGATCTTGTTCGTTTTATCGATCAAAAGGCGAGCTTGACGATTACCGCGGTCGGCGTGTTGACCGCGGCGCTTGGCACGCTTCTGGTACGGGCGTTGAGTGTTCCTGCTGACGAACAATGGCAGGTCATCGTGCGGCTTGTAGTCTGCGGCGTGGTGCTGGCGTATATGGTGATGGCGTTCTTCGTGATCGCAGCCGCTGCCAAAGTGCTGGCACCCTCCACGAAACCGCTGCGAACGGACTCGCAGTCGCTTGCCCTGTTGTTCCCCCTCACGTTGCTGGCGCGCTCGCGGGACGACGAAGATGACTATTTTGATCGACTGTCGACCGCTAGCCCCGAAGATCTGCTGCAAGATTATTCGAACCAGATTGTCGAGATCGCGAATGTGTACCGCGCCAAACAGCGCCAACTCACGATCGTGATCGGACATTTTCGCAGGTTGAGCCTGCTGTGGATCGCCGCAATTCTGCTGTTTGCCGCCGTTGCAGCGCTTGTAACGTAGGCCGCTGACGGCTGCGCATGAAGGCTCTACCTCATGTCACGCTTATGTCACGCCCTATCCATATGCTTGTGTCATCGGCTGCATCCACCTCCATCACAAAACAGCCCGGTAACAAACGCGTCGCGAAGGATCTATGTATGAACATCGCCGACTACCTCGTTTCGTTCCTGTCCAGATGTGGGGTCAGATGCATCTTTGGCTATCCCGGCTCACCGTTGGTCCCGCTGATTGCCGCGCTCGAACGACAAACCGACGTTCGGTGGATTTTGATGCGCCATGAGAACGCCGCAGCGCTTGCGGCATCGGCCTACGCCAAGGCGACCGGCGAACTGGGTGTTTGCATGGCGACCTCGGGGCCGGGTGCTCTCAATTTCATTTGCGGCGTCGTAGACGGCCATCTGGATCGAGTACCCGTACTTGCGCTAACTGGCCTGGTATCCACGGCCAATCAAGGCCACTGGGAATTTCAGGATGTCGATCAAGCGCGGCTCTTAGGCACGATGTTGTCACGGAGCGCCACCTGTATTCATCCCAGTCAGCTACCAGCCTTGTTACGAAACTATGTTGGTCACGCCGTCCAACAACATGAGACGGTGCATCTTGCGCTCCCCGCGGATATTCTGACGGCTGAGGTGAACGATGTAGACACGGCCTTTCACCTCGCCGCCGGGCAGATTCCGGCACCGTTGAACCTGTTGCCGCCGCCATCCGAGGCGCTCGACATCGTTGCCGACGAACTCCAGACCTATCGGCAGATCGTGATCGTCCTGGGTCGTCGCGCCCTCCATTGCGGTGCCGCTATCGAGCAATTGGCGGAAAAACTCGGCGCGCCGATGGTCACCTCTTTGGACGGCAAAGGAATCGTGGACGAATCCACCCGTATGCGCTCGGCGTACTGGGCATTTTCGGCTTTCCCGCCGTAGAAGCTACCAAGCGCATCCTCCATGGAGCCGACGCGATTCTTGCGTTCGGCACCGATACGTTGAAACCGTTTTTGACCAACGATACGGACGTGCAACGTCGGAGCCTGTTCCAATGTGAGGCGCAGTTTTCCGCGCTGACCCATGAGTATTACCGCACCCACGCGCTCGTCGGGCCACTCGAAGCCATCGCGCGCGGGCTGAGCGAGCGCCTCCCCGGTCGTGCCCACAGCGCGATGATCGACGCACTTGGGCAGGAGCGTGAAGCGTTCATACATCAGTTCGCACGCCATGAAGCAGGCGGAAGGGTGGACGAATACGCCCACCCGATCACGTTCCTGTTGCACCTCAACCGCTACCTCGATGAACATACGACCGTGGTGTTCGACACCGGCGCGCATACCTTATGGGCTGCACAATTTCTCCAACTGACGAAACGACAGCGGTTGCTGGTCAGTAGCCGGCTTGGAACGATGGGCTTTAGCATTCCCGCCGCGATTGCCGCTCAGATCGCGCAGCCCGATGACCGGGTTGTGGCGATCTGCGGGGATGGTGGTTTTCAGATGGTCGTGGGAGAGCTTGCGACAGCGGCGCAGTACAACCTTCCGATCATTATCGTCGTCTTCAACAACGGCCTGCTCCAAAATGTAGCCGCGCAACAGGCCCGACCGTTTGGCACGACGCTGAGTAAATCCCGACTTCGTGGCGCTCGTGCGTGCCTATGGCGGCGACGGGGCGGTGATCGACGGCTCGACCGACATCGACACGGTCCTGAAACGAGCCGTTGCCCATCGTGACACGCCATTTCTGATCGATCTCCGCTGCGACCCCGACATCATGGCACCACTCAGCAAATGGGAGCGTTCCTACGCGCCACTCACGATGGCCTAGACACGAATTAGCAGTTCTGTTGGACCTGTTATCCGGGCAGGAACAGGGATGATCGCCCTAGACGTTCGTGGAGCGAGAACACCGCTGCGAAGGGGAATCTGCGGCGTGGATACTCGCCCGCTCGCTGCTTCGTTGAGCAGACACGGTATGACAATTCGGAGGCGACTGTATGCTTCATCCGTCGATTTATGTCACAAACATCGGCGTGATCCAGGGGCATGGGATTAAAACCTGCGCCCTGATCCCTGCGGGAACTGTCGTGTGGCGGCTGGACCCGCATGAGCGCCTGTACACCTTACGGGAAATCCAGACGTGGACGGAGGAGGAACAAACGACGTTCTTCATCCATGGGTTTCAATGCGGCGAGCATGAGTTCGCCTACACGCACAATATCGACCGCTTCACGAATCATTCATGCGATCCCAACCTTGGGTGGACTGATGATGGGAGCATGACCCTGGTCGCGATCCGAGATATTCAGCCAGACGAGGAGATCACATACGACTACGCTACCGAGGACATCGCGCCGCCCTTCCAGATTGTCTGCACATGCGGCAGTAGCAGGTGCAGAGGGATCGTCTCCAACGACGATTACCTGGACCCTGCCTGGCAAGCACACTACGGCAGACATCTGCCGCCCTATGTGCTCAACGCGATCATGGCGGCGCGTTCCATCGAATACACCGTGGACCTTCGTGTTGGAGTTGCCCATGCTGCTGGTTAAGACGACGATCGGCCCGAGCACAATCCACGGCCTCGGGCTCTTTGCCGCTGAGTTTATTCCGAAGCGCACGCTGATCTGGACGTTCCAGCCTGGATTCGACCTGATGCTGTCGGAGGAGGCGCTGGAGCGCCTGGCGATACCCGCCAGGGAACAGGTGCTCAGATACTGTTACCTGGAAAATGGCATGTTTATTCTATGCGCCGACGACGCTCGATTTTTCAATGCCTCGCGCACGCCGAATTGCGTTCCGGACGCGCTCGGTCAGCATTCCATGGCCGCGCGCGACATCGTGGCAGGCGAGGAGTTGACCGAGGATTACGACGTCATTGACGACGGGACGCGCCTTACGCACCGATACCGCTAGTACAGCTTTGCGCAAGGAGGACGGTCGTTTTGTAGTGTCATCCTGAGAGGCTGTTTGCGAAGTTCGGTACAAGCATCACTATTGTCATTCCGAGGCCGCAGCCGAGGAATCTTTCCTCTGTTGACGGTCTAGAAAGATGCTTCGGCTGCGGCCTCAGCATGACAAACCGGGGCGGAATACTGCATATTAAACAGTGTCTGAGACCGCAGCCGAAGGATCTGCCAGTCGTACCGACGAGATTCTTCGCTCCACTCAGAATGACAAACGGTGGCAATACGTTGGCCCAAGTGTACTAGCGATACGATGGGAGCGCCATTGGTGTCAGGACAAGGATGAATACGCGCTTACGAGCATCGATCATATCCGGCCTTGGCATCCGCGCGGGCGAGGGGAACGTCGTCGCGCTGCTCTTGCTGCATTCGTTGTTCGTTGGCATCGTGCTGGTGTTTACCGCAACCGCAGCCGATGCGCTGTTTCTGGTCAGTTACGGCGCGGAAAACCTTCCCGTGGTTTATGTGCTCTCGTCGGTTGTCACCGTATTCGTGGGTTGGGGCTACAGCAAGCTTGGCGACCGACTGCCTCTTACGACGCTCCTGATGGTCAACCTCAGCGTCCTGTTGTTCGGTGCGGTCGTCATCCGCGTGCTGCTCGCGACGCCCGGTGCGCGCTGGCCATCGCTGGTGCTTCAATTATGGTCCGCTGTCTTATCTGTCCTGCTCAACCTGGAGTTCTGGACGCTGGCGGGACGCCTGTTCAACGTCCGTCAGGGCAAGCGGTTGTTTGGGTTGGTGGGTTCGGGCGAAGCTGTCGCGGCGATCGTGGCCGGGTTGATGGTTCCGGTATTGGTTCCCCTGATCGGGACGGCGAATCTTCTGGTCGTCGCCGCAGGTGGCGTTGGCGGCGCGATTGTGTGTCTGCTTGCCATTATCCGGCGCTTTGGTGCCACGATGACGGCGGAGGAGGAGCAGACGAAGGAAGCACCCGTGCAGGGCGTTCGAGCAACTCGCACGGAACCACTATGTCGTATTGATGTTCGCCTTTTCCAGCCTGGCCTGGCTGGCGTTTTATGTGATCGATAATGCGTTCCTCATGCTCACGACCGTACGGTTCCCCGATCCCGATCAGTTGGCAGGGTTTCTTGGCGTGTTCAACGCGGTCGCCGGGGCATGTCTGCTGGTGGTTCGCCTCGTCGTTTCGGGGCAGATCATTGGTCGGTACGGCGTGCTCGTCGGCTTAGTGCTGCTGCCGATACTCGACGGGGCAGGCATAACGACCGTGTTGCTGACGGGCGGCGTAGCCGGTGTGGGTGTGCTGATGTTCTGGTTGCTGACGACGACCAAGATGATTGATACGGTGTTGGGTGGCTCGATCTACCAATCGGCGTTTCAGATGTTGTATCAGCCGCTCCCGCCCATGCTCCGGTTACGCGTACAAACACTCAGCGAATCGCTGGTCGATCCCATAGCCGGGATCGTGGCGGGGCTCGGATTGCTGGCGCTGGTCCAATGGCTGCACTTCGACGTCGTGGCGCTTGCCGCGACCGGGCTGATCATCCTGGTGGTCCTTACGGTCGTTGGCGTGCGGCTGGGTCGGGCCTATCCTGGCATGTTGCTCGAATCGTTGACGAAACGGCGGCTTGACGGCTCCGCGTTGACGCTGACCGATCAATCAAGCTTCGAGATGCTGCGGAAGGGCACGCAAAGCCCCCACGATCAAGTGGTTGTGTATGCGCTCGAACTCCTGCAACAGAGCGGTCACGACGCGCTCGGACCGATCGTGATCGACCTCCTGGACCATCCTTCGCCCGTCGTGCGCAGGGACGCGCTACGGCGTGTGGAGCAGCTTAATCTGGTGGCGGCTCTGGGAGCGGTGCGGCGGCGTCTCAGCCGGGAGGATGACGCGGCGGCGCGGGCGGCTGCCGTGCAAACCGTGGTTGCGCTGGGGCAAACCGAGGCGTTCGAGGAGATCGCGGCCTATCTGGACGATCCTGATCCTGCGGTACAGATCGGAGCCATGGTCGGGTTGCTACGTCACGGCGGCATCGAGGGCGTCCTGCGCGCGGGCGAGAAACTGATCGACCTCGCCCGTTCGTCCGCGCCGTCCGAGCGTGCGTTCGCCGCGCGGGCGCTGGGTGAGGTCGGGATCATCAGCTTTTATCGCCCGCTCGCACCGCTCTTACTGGACTCGCATCCGGAAACGCGGCGAGCCGCGCTCGCCGCTGCTGGCAAGCTCAAGAATCCGCAGTTGTGGCCGCTCGTGTTGGATGGACTTGCCGTTCCCACGGTCCGCGAGGCGGCGATGGCGGCGCTCGTGGCAGGCGGCGAGGCCGCACTCCCCGCCCTGGGGATGCTGCTCACGCAAGCGGACCAACCACCCGATGTATTGAGCCGCGCTGCCCGTATCTGTGGTCGTGTGCGTGGCAACACGGCGATCCAGGTACTCACAGCGCACCTGGGCGCGCCCAACGCGCGCGTTCGACGCGAAGTGCTGGCGGCGCTGGTGCGCTGTAGTTATGCTCCGCAGGGTATCGAGCGCCGTCACGTCCGCGACCAGATCGCGGCTGAAGGGCGCGAGGTCGCCGTGTTCGTCGCGGCGGGGACCGACGTGGGCGCGGATCAGGCCACCGCCCTGCTGCATGCCGCCCTGGAGTACCAGGTAAGTCAGGGTCGTGAACGCTTGTTTTCGCTGTTGTCATTGCTGTATGATGCGCGAACGATCGGGCGCGCCCGCGACAACCTCCTCCACACCTCACGCGATAAACGTGCCTATGCCCTGGAAGTGCTCGATACGGTGGTCGAACAAGACCTCAAACCCGTCGTGTTCGCCATATGTGATGAGGTAACGCCTGATGAGCGCAGGAATCGCTTTGACGCGCTCTGGACGCAACCAAGGCTCCCGCCCCCTGAGCGACTGGGCGCGTTAGTCGCTGATCGGGCCATGCACCAGTATCCATGGATCAGCGCGTGCGCCCTGTACGCGCTGGCGTCAGTCGCGCCGAGACTCCACCGTGAACTGGCGCTCCGAGCGCTCGTCGGCACGGACCCGCTGGTGGCGGAAACCGCAGCCTGGACGCTGCGAACATACGACGAAGCGTTGACCAGTGCAGTCACCACACCCGTTTCCATTGGAACCCCGTATGAACCTTCAACAGGAGCAATCGCGATGCTCTCGACGATCGAAAAAGTCCTGATCCTGAAAACAGTGGATATCTTTTCAGGCACGCCCGATGAAGTGCTGGTCGATGTTGCGTCGATCCTGGAGGAAGTCGAATACCCGGCAGGCACCCGGATCGTCGAAAAAGGCGACGCGGGAACGTGCATGTACCTCGTGGTAGACGGTCGGGTACGGGTCCACGACGAGGGTCTGACACTGAATGAACTGGGCGAGCGGGACGTATTTGGCGAGATGGCGGTGTTGGACGCGGCTCCGCGCACGGCGTCCGTGACGGCTCTGGACGACACACGCCTGTTTCGCCTTGACCAGGATGCCCTGTATGAGTTGATGAGCGACCGCATCGAGGTCGTACGCGGCATCATTCGCATCCTTTCGGCGCGGCTACGGGACCGTATGAGGGATGTGTCGGGGCTCCATGCACGCCTCGACGAACTGCACCAGGCGAAGGCCGCGCCGCGCATACCGTAGGCCGTAGCCGCCGATCACGCGAGCTACCGGCGGTCCGCGAAATCAGGGGCGAGGTCAGGTGCGTGCCTGCCAGCGATCAAGCGCCAACAGTGGAACACATGGATAGCAGTGGAGGAAGCAACAGATGCACATTACGACACAGGATGCAGTTACCGAACCGCTGGTCGCGCCGCTAGGAGAAGTCATCTACGAACTTGTAGGAAACGCCCCGGGCATTGGCGAAACCACCCTGCATAGTCTTGCTCAGGTTGTCGTGCCGTCCGGCAAGTTGTCGCCCCGGCATTACCACAAAGTATCGGAGGAGACCTATTATATACTGCAAGGTCAGGCGCGGATGGTGATCGACGAACGCGCGTTCGTACTATCGCCCGGACACGTTTGTCTGATCATGCCGGGTGAGGTCCACCAGGTATTCAATGAGGCGGCTGACGACCTTGTGTTCCTGGTCGTGTGCGCGCCACAGTGGACAGACCAGGATATGTTTGAGCTTTAGAGAGGAGAATGCAGCATGGACAACAAAGCGACGAATGCAGCGAAACCAACCACCGGCGTGCGGCTCATCAGGGCCGCGGATCGTACGCCTGCCGGGATGCAGACGCCGGGCATGAGCCGTGAAGCGGCAATCGAGACTGATACCTTATGGGCCGGTATCGCCCGCACCGCTCCCGGCAATAATCCGGGTGGCATCATCATGGCGAATGGACGACGGTGATCTATGTCCTTGCGGGGATCGCCCGGCTGGAATGTGGACCGGACGGTCGGACGATCGTAGACGCTGGCCCCGGCGATCACCTTGCTATTCCTCCACACGAAGTACACCGGGAATCCAATCCGTCCGAGCAGGATCAGATCCTTTCGGTTGTACGGGTCGGCTCTGGTCCGGTGGTCGTCAACGTTGACGCTCCCGACGGTACGCCAACCACCTGACGTCGAAACGCAGGTCAGGCGGGGCCGCACGATTCTGCTGCGGCCCCCGATGGCACAGAGCAACGTGTGGGTTCACCCTGGAATCGTGGGAGGAGTCGATCGTGGAGCATGTGGACATACTGAAACAAGCACGTATTCTGCAGGGGCTTTCGACAGAGCAACTCGCCACCATCGTCGCGGCGGGCACAATCGTCGTCTACCAGCGTGACGAGGTGGTGTTTGCCGAAGGGAGCCTCGGGCGTGACATCTATATCGTGCTGTCCGGCGAAGTGGCG
Organism: uncultured Chloroflexia bacterium; assembly: GCA_963782315.1. Taxonomy (GTDB): domain Bacteria; phylum Chloroflexota; class Chloroflexia; order Chloroflexales; family Kallotenuaceae; genus JBBSGA01. The sequence goes on along the minus strand of CAWAJS010000018.1, from coordinate 55,264 downwards.
GTCATGCTGGACCCTGCGCGGCTTGGAACGGTCGAGCGTGCCTCGGTTGAACTGCGTGTCGTTCGGCGCATCGGGCCGGGCGAATCGTTCGGGGAAATAGCGTTGACCGATGGGCAACCGCGCACCGCGACCATCGTAGCAACGCACCCTGATACCACGGTGTTGGTGCTGCCGCCCGCTGTGTTTGACGATGTGCCAGTAGCGCACATGATCCTGCACAATATCTCACGCTCCATTAGCCACGAGTTGCGCAGGAGCAACACGCGCGAACTCGAAAGCGTGTTGTCGGGCTACTACCTCACGGTACTGACCGAGGAACTCGCCACCGACATGTATGAGTGCAGTCCGATCATCCCGCTCCAGAAAGTGGTCGTCATCCGTTCCGCTGATGCCTTCATTGTGTCCGGCGCAAACCGGCTTGTCGCCCAGGTTCCCGAACAGGAAACGATCCGAATCTCCTTTTTCTCCCAGCCCGCAACGCTCCAGCACCTCGTCGGACCCGGCGCGCCCTCCGGCGCGGTCATCTTGAACGGGCTGTTCTCGCTGCTTCGGTCGGGACAACTATCCGCACGCATCACGGAAGGCGCGTTCGACTTCCATCACACGGCCAGCGATGATCGGCGAACCGGCACGCTGGTGGTCCGAAAGAGTGTTAATGGCGTCAGCACCTCCTTCACGATTGAATGGCAGGTCAAGGGTGCGTTCTACGACGCGCCCACGCGAACGACGTCCGCGTTTCTCTTTCTGACCATCTATGATGACCCGGCATGGTCCACGGCACAACAGGCCGAAGCGATGATCGCAGGCATCGCCATGCCGGTTCAGCGAAGCATCATACGCGCGTTGCCCCAATCCGAGGACGCCCGTTCGCAGATTCGGGTGATCGTCATTCACCACCGCTCCCATGAAGTCGCGCGGACGCTGCGGACGATCCAGGAATTGGGCTTCGCGCTCGACACCTGCATCGGTATTCCGTATGGTGATGTGAACTGGGACTACATCACCTTGCTCGACCATGCCGCGAGCCACAACTACCTGTCGCTCAAGCTAATCACCCATCCCACCGAGCCGTCCCGCTATCAATTTGACTTCGAGCAGTCCTCATCGCTGGACCTCCAAAGTGAACGGGATCTGTTTGCCCTCTACCAGAACCCGGCTATCGCCGGCGATTACCTGAACGCGATGCAAGCCCTGGCGGAGTACCGTCTGATACGCGCGCTCGAACGCTGCAACGCCGCAGGTGAGCGGCTCCTGCTATATGAGGATGGCGGATATTTCGTTGGTCGGATCTACGAGATCTACCGCGATCCCACGCATCCACAGCATAGCCTGATCCGCGCAGCGGTTGACGATGGCACCATCATCGGTGTGGTCGAGGTCACGGTGGCGGGCGAACGCAAGAATCAACAGGCCATCGCGAACAATCATGGTCGGGCCTTGTTCCCGGTGCTCTCGAACGCACGCAGCGACATTAAAGCGGTGTACGAAGCCGTGGGCGTGGGTGAAGCCGTCATCCACGCCGCTTCAACATCCTTCGGGCGGTTGGGATTGCCGACGTTCCAGAATCGCCGCCTCGCGATCATTGGAGGCAACGGCGCTATCGGCACACGTCTGGTGGAGCAATTTACGTTGCTCCACAACAGCACAGCCAACGTCGTCGCGGTCGATGTCTCGGAGCAGCCGTTCGCGCTGCACATCGACCCCGTGGCCGTGCCAAACGCGGCGATCCGCCTGCGATACCATCACCTGCCGCGCTTCGTGGTGGATGATTCGTGTTTGCCGGTCATCCTTGATCGACCCCATGGCGCGCGCGATGTTCCCATCGATGGTGCCGCGGTCGAGCGGACGATCCACGACTTTCTATCCCACCCCGGAGCATACGCAACGCTGGCCCTGACCAATAGCGCACCGTTGCCCGAGGTCGATGCGTCATGGTTGTGGGATGCGGTCCGGGTGCGATCGGGCTACCAGGTGGTACACCAGGAACCATTGAGCGACGAGCGCGGCATCTGCCTGACCCTTGATCGGGATAGCGATTCCAGGCGCATCGTCTTGCTGGCCGCGCCAACGGTGTTGGTTTTCAAGGATGCGGCGCGCCCCATTCGTAGCGGCATCGATACCATCGTCGGCAGCACCGGATTTTCCATCTTCAGCGCGAAACACCTGGATGCGTTCTTCGCGCGGCGCAGCACCGCGCGCGAGGTCGACGAATTGGCGCTGATCAGCGCCTCGTCCAAGGATTATGAGTTCCGGCACGCGATTGACGCGCTGAACACCCTGGTGGCGCTGCAAGGCAGCCCGCACGACGCCACCGCGTACCTTGACACGTTTGCCGCCTGGTATGGAGCGGACATGAGCTTTCTACGGGACCATGACGTTGAAACGATGCGAACAGTCCTCGGTGTGCCGGACGATGACCAGTCGCGGGAGCAGTTCATACGGACCGCGCCACAGGTCGCCAACGCGCTTGGCCTGACTGCCCATGAGAGTGAAGCGTGGCGGCAGCGCCTCGCCGCGTACATCGCGCGGAAAGTGAAACACAACGTCAGCGTGCGCAAGGAAATCCGACGGGACATCGGCTCGATCTACCATCTGCGGGTCAACAGGATGGACAAACGCGTGGTCGTGCTGGCGGATGGGCTGGTCGTCAACTTCTTCGCGCGCCACGAGAAGGGCGTGAAAACCGAGTATATCGACCCGATCGTGACCATGCAGGTCTTAAGTCTGCTCCGATTATCCGCGACCCCGATCCCGGCAGGATTGCACAACCTGGACCGGTACCTTCGCGTGGAAGACCTCGCAAGCTTCTGGTCGGCGATCGACGACGGGTGTCGTGCCCTCTCGTTTGGATCAGGATGATAGTACCAGGATCGCCGGATCGTGATCCATTTGTAGCCCTCAACGTGTGTTCGACAGGGTACGGGCAAAATTCCGTCAACGTCGTCGAATCTGTCATCCTGAACCGCACTGAAGGATCATTCCGAACGAGGGCAGACTCCGTCGCTCCACTCAGCGTGACACTATCGCCCATGGAGTCGTCTTGAACGGGAGTTTGACGCAGCCCCCGGGGTACGGGTTGCACCTAGCCGCTAGCACGTCTGAACGCGTCATCCTGTGGCCACGGGTGCCCCGTCGTGGGCAGCGATTCGTGTGTTGCGTACGGGTCGTAAACGATGCCCGGGTGCGCGGATTGACACCAGCCCGCCCGCGTGCATGGCGTCGAAAACCACCTGCTCAGGTGCATCCTGCACCCATGCGCTGCTCCACACCATCCACCGCACACGGTTGGACACGGTTCCGTGCTCGCATCACTGCTCGATCACCCCACACGTGCATCTCCTACCCAGGGACCGATACGCCTTGCACTGGTACTAGAACGATATACCCCAATGGTATGGGGTACATCAAGCTGTAGGTCACTAGTCTTTGTCGTAGATCATCGGTATGCTTGGCTATATCCCATTCACATGGTCGACATTCAGATCAGCATGAGAGCAGCGAAGCCGCTCACCGGGAGTTTCATGTGCATCCACCCACATGCATCAGAGCAATTATTGACGTTTTTGTCGATTTTCAGGAGGTTCTTGTTGAAATGGACCTTGCCTTATGAAGATGGAAGATCAAAGGATTCTTATATGAGCGCGATCCATCAGGCAAATCGCTGGTCATCGCGAGCCCTCCAGGTCGGAGGAACAGTCTCGAAGCGCCTCGCAACCGGCATTAAAACGGTGGTAGAGGTGGGCGAACACCTTGCGATTACGACCTCCACCGTTTCCAATAGCATCTTGTTCTGGCGTTTCGAGGAGACAAAGCGCAAGCTAGCGACGTTGGCGAACCAACAACACGCGCTTCAAACAAGTGAAGAACGCCTCCATGCCCTCCTCAGCAATGCCTCGGATGTCATACTTATTGTCGATGCCAACGGGATCGTACAGTACCAGGGTCCCTCCTCAACGAAAATATGTGGCTACCGGCCTGACCAATTACATGGGACGCCCTGGATGGCTCTGATCCATCCCGACGATGTAACCCATGCGGACCTGCTGTTCAGTCAGTCTTTGGAATGCCCAAGCCTCAATATGGCAATCGAGAGCCGCGTGCGCTATGCCGATGGTACGTGGTACACCTGTGAAGTGAACACGAATAACCTGCTCCACGACCCGAACGTGGGCGGCGTTGTCATCACAATGCGCGATGTAAGCGACCGCAAGCGCTACGAGGAACAATTGACCCGCCTGGCATTCCACGATCCGTTGTCGAATCTGCCTAACCGTGCCTTGTTCACTGCCAGCGTCCAACACTCGCTCACACGGGCGGTGTATTCGCATAAACATACCGCGATCTTTTTTCTGGACCTCGACAATTTCAAGCTCATCAACGACAGCCTGGGTCATCGCGTGGGCGATCAACTGCTGATCGCCGTTGCCGAACAGATCCGATCCTCAGTGCGTCCAACCGATACGGTGGCGCGGCTGGGCGGCGACGAGTTCACGGTTTTGCTCGAAGATCTTGATGATATCAATCAGGCGATCCACGTAGCCGAACGTATTCTGAAAAATTTGCAGCTACCGTTCGTTGTTGAGGGACAGCAGATCTTCACCGCGCGCAAGCATCGGCATTGCATTCAGTACGCCGGGGAGCAATCGACCTGACGAATTGCTTCGCAACGCTGACCTGGCGATGTACCGTGCCAAAACCACCGGCAAAGCGAGCTATGCCGTGTTTGACCGGAGCCTCAGCGATCTGGTCCAGGATCGACTGACGCTGGAAACCGATCTGCGACAGGCCCTGGAGCTCAACCAGTTTCGTGTTTATTACCAACCTGTGGTGAACCTGGATACGAAACTCATCAGCGAAGTAGAAGCCCTGATTCGCTGGGAACATCCCACACGCGGCCTCATTCCACCAGCAGATTTTATTCCAATCGCCGAGGAAACTGGCATGATCCTGGCGATCGGGAAATGGGTGCTCGAACAGGCATGCGAGCAGGCGGTGACCTGGCAGCAACACTATCCGACGACGATTCCATTGGTGATGTCGGTCAATCTGTCACCTCGCCAGTTCCAGGACCCCAAGCTGGTCGATACCATCCGAGAAGTACTGGAAGCGAGTCAAACTCACGCCATCGTGCCTAAAGCTCGAAATTACCGAAAGTATGATGATGGAAGATAGCATTCAAACCGGAATTCTCCTGCGCGAATTGAAACTGTTGAATGTCGAGCTAGCCATCGACGATTTCGGCACTGGCTATTGCTCGCTTAATTACCTCAAGCGTTTTCCTGTCGATACGTTGAAGATCGATCGTTCGTTCGTCGATGGTCTGGGCCAAAACCCCGAAGACACAGCGATCGTACGCGCGGTGATCGCATTCGCCAAAGCGTTAAATCTAACAGTAACAGGTGAAGGTATCGAAACTGCATATCAAGTAACAGAACTCAACGCCCTTGATTGCGAACGTGGACAGGGTTATTACTTCAGTGAACCCGTACCATCGCAGACGCTGGACAAGCTGTTAGCTGATTTTCAAAACGAGGCGCTTGTGCCGCAGAAGCGGATCAGTATTCCAGTCTAAATTCTCCTAGTACTTGACGCTTCTGCGTAGCAGGATTAACTCGTTATGGACCCTGCACTCGTTAGCCGATAGCATACAAAGAGCGGCAATTTATTCCTTTTTCCACCATTATTAACCGATAGCGCCCTGAGGATAGCCGCTGTGCGAGCCGGATGACTCGCTGACCAATCCCGATCAGGGTTTACCAGAAACAAAGCATTTATTCATTTTGGACGATCGGGATAAAACCAGACCGGCCTTACAAGGAGTCACTATGTCTCACGGGCTGCCGGATCAGATTCATTGCACTTCCTCGGGATTCGATGTCAATACGATGACAGATCATACAGCTTCATCGGATCGCCCGGCCAACGCGCAATGCATCCATTGGCTCGTCGAGGACCAGGCACGCAAGCAACCGCATGCGGCGGCTGTGGTCTTCGAAGAAACGACCCTTTCATACGACATGTTGAATACGCGCGCCAACCAGGTTGCTCACGAGCTCGTGCGCCTGGGCGTCGGACCGGAGGTACTGGTCGGGATTTGCGTCGAGCGCTCACTCGAACTGGTGATCGCTGTGTTGGCTGTCCTCAAAGCCGGTGGTGCCTATGTGCCGCTCGACCCGAGTTATCCACAGGAACGCCTCAGCTACATGATCGGGAACGCCCGTATGCCGGTGTTGCTCACACAGTACAGCAGTGGCGCGGAGCTTTTTTCGATGGATATCGCAGCCGCAGCCGCGGCGGTAGACCATCGGGCAGAAATTGTGTATCTGGATCGCGATGCAGAACGCATCGCCGCCGCTCCGACGACCAATCTGCCTCACACGAACGCTGCCGACGACCTGGCATATGCGATCTATACCTCTGGTTCGACCGGCAAGCCCAAAGGCGTGATGTTGCATCACCGCGGGTTAGTCAATCTGGTTTGGGGTCAGATCGCGGCATTCGACCTCGATACGACCAGTCGGGTGCTCCAGTTTGCCTCGTTCAGCTTTGATGCTTCCGTTTCTGAAATCTTCACCACGCTGGTAGCCGGCGGGACGCTCTACATGGCGCGACGCGATACGCTGATCTCGCCGCCGGACTTGCTCGACCTGCTGCGGACACAACAGATCACCACCGCGACGCTTCCGCCGTCGCTCCTGTCGATCCTGCCAGCCGATGACCTGCCCGACTTCCGCACCGTCATTTCGGCGGGCGAAAGCTGTTCCTGGGAGATCGCCGAGCGTTGGTCGATCGGTCGGCGTTTCCTGAACGCCTATGGTCCCACCGAGGCAACCATCGGTCCCACCTGCTTTGTCATGGAGCAACGTATCGCCGACGCACGCACCGTGCCGATCGGTCGCCCGTTACCGAACTACGACATTTTTCTTCTCGATGAGCACAAGCGACAGCCCGTACCGTTCGGCGCGCCCGGCGAAGTCTATATCGCTGGTGTCGGACTGGCCCGTGGCTACCTCCATGAACCTCAACTCACGGCAGAACGCTTCATCGACTGGACGCCCGACACCGATTCGTCGGAAGCCACCACGATTCGCCTGTACAAAACCGGCGACCTGGCGCGCTATCTACCCGATGGCAACCTGGAATTCCTGGGGCGCATCGATCACCAGGTCAAACTGCGCGGCTATCGCGTCGAACTTGGCGAGATCGAATCGGTCCTCCGACAGCATCCCGGCGTGGGCGATGCCATCGTCATGGCGCGTGAAGATATCCCCGGTGATCGCCGACTGGTGGCCTATGTAACGCCGCGTGACACGCAACCGATTGAGCTATGGCCGTCGGTCGCGGAATACTTCGTGTACGATGAACTGCTGTACCACGCGATGACCAGTGATTACCGACGCAACGAAAGCTATCTGGTGGCGCTCCGACAGGTCGCCCCTGGCAAGGTCGTGCTGGACATCGGCACGGGCAAAGACGCGATTCTTTCGCGGTTGGCGCTCGAAGCGGGAGCGCGCAAGGTCTACGCCATCGAACTCCTGGACGAAACATACCGACAGGCACGCGCAACCATCGAACGCCTGGGACTTCAGGATCGCATCACACTGATTCATGGCGATGCGCGCACAATCGAACTGCCGGAACCGATCGACGTGTGTGTTTCGGAGATCGTCGGCGCGATTGGTGGCACAGAAGGCGCACGGCAGATCATCAACGATGCCTGGCGTTTCATGCAAGCCGGAGGGCGTGATGATCCCGTCGCGCAGTACCACCCGTATCGCCGCCATCAGCCTTCCCGATGGATTTACGCGACGAGCCCGCATTTAGCGCGGTAAGCGGTCACTATGTAGAGCAGATCTTTGCACAGCAAGGCTATTCGTTTGATTTGCGCGTGTGTCTACGGGGCATGCGTCGCCAGCACCTCTTATCGACAACCGGCATTTTTGAAGACCTGGATTTCACCACCATCGAACAACCGGCGTATGAACGAGCGGAAACGCTAACCATCTCGCAGGACGGACGCATCGACGGGTTCCTGGTCTGGTTGAGCCTGTTCACCAATGCCGACGAGGAAATCGACATTCTCGATCACGAACACTGTTGGTTGCCGGTGTATATCCCGATCTTTGATGCAGGCGAGATGGCGCACGCTGGCGACCGGATCGAGGTGGTAATCAGCAGCGAGCCCTGCGAGAACGGCCTCAATCCTGACTACGTGGTGCGCGGACGTTTGATCCGGCAGCATGGCGCTGCGGTCGCGTTTGAATACGCATCGTATCACAATGCCCCATCGTATCAGCAGACACCGTTCTACCGCCGACTTTTCGCCGACGATCAGATTCGTACACGCACAAATGCCGAACTATCGATCTGCCAGGATGACCTGCGGACCTATCTCGGACGGCAGTTAGCCGACTTCATGGTCCCGTCGGCTTTCGTTCGGCTGGATTCCTTTCCGCTGACGTTGAATGGGAAGGTTGACCGACGCGCGTTGGCGGCACCCGTAATCGAAGCGGCGCCGATTCCTGCGTAAGTCTGCCCGCGCACACCAACGGAAATCATCCTTGCGGAAATCTGGGCGCGTGTGCTGGGTCGCCACCATGTGCGTATCGACGACGACTTTTTCGCACTCGGCGGCCATTCACTCCTCGCGGCGCAGGTGATCACACAGGTCAAAGACACGTTTTCACAGAATGTTTCCCTACGGACATTGTTCGATGCACCGTCGGTGGCGATGTTCGCGAGAATCCTGGACCCACGATCAGCCCGCCCGAGCCCACGAACGTTCTGGATCTGCAAACCGAAGTTGTCCTGGATGCCGCCATCGCACCGTCTGGTCCGACTGCGGCCCACGATGCGCCCGTTGAGGCGATTTTGCTGACAGGCGCGACCGGATTTTTGGGTGCGTTCCTGCTCCACGAACTCCTGACGCAGACCAACGCCACGATCTACTGTCTGATTCGCGCCCGCAATGTGAGCGACGCCAGCGTACGGCTGAAACAGACCTTGACCCGCTACCAGATATGGAATCCGGCCTGGACAAGCCGCCTGGTCCCGCTGGTCGGCGATCTGGCCGCGCCCGGCCTAGGCCTGGACCCCGAAACGATGCGCCAGTTGGAAACCACGGTCGATGCCATCTACCATGTTGGCGCGCAAGTCAACTACCTGCACAGCTATCAGACGCTCAAAGCAGCGAACGTAGAGGGCACAAAAGCCCTGTTGCGGCTCGCCTGCCAGCAGCGTACCAAGTCGTTCCATTTTGTCTCCACCCTGGCAGCCGTGTCACCGGCACCCACATGTGTCTTTGAAGACGCCCCTATGCCGGCGTGCGTGAGCCCGATGGGATACGTCCAGAGCAAATGGGTCGCCGAGAGTATCGTACGTCTGGCCCAATCACGTGGGCTTCCGGTAAGCATCTACCGACCCGGACGGATCGGCTGCCACAGCCAGACGGCGCTCGCCAACCCGGATGACCTGTTCGTGCATCTTCTGGGTGCATGTATCCACCTTGGAATAGCACCGGACGTACCCCAACTGGATAACCTCATCGCCGTGGACTATGCAGCGCGAGCGATGGTACATCTATCGCAGCAGGCATCGTCGGCAAATCATACCTTCCACCTGTTCAACCCGGAAAAAACACAATGGTCATGGATTATCGATGTGTTGCGTGATCTGGGATATGCGGTTCAACAACGACCCTACGACGAGTGGTATCAAACCCTGGCCGCGCAGGCCGCGACGGACCAGTACCGGTCACTCCAGTCGCTGCTGATGCTGATGCCACCCGACCGTGAAGCGGCGAAGTGGGCTGATAGTTGGCCCGGTCAGCACTTCGATGGACGCAACACCCTTGCAGGGCTAGCCGACATCGGGTTGGAAAGCCCTGCCTTTGACGAAGCACTCTTGCAGCGAATGGTCATCGCCGGAACCGATTGTGGCCTTTTCGATGCCCGCCCCACCATTAGTCATCACTGCATGGAAAGCATCCACCTGCTTTCCATGCCACGGTCGGCTGCTACCCCCTCCGTATCGCTCGCCAGTTAGGCGTGTTGATACGGAAGCAACGAGGAATCATTATGCGATCGACATTCATGACACTACGTGCGAAGCTATTTTCTCATCACGCTCGCCTCCCTGCTCCTGCTCGCCAGCGCGCTGGCCTTCACGGTAACTCGTGGATTTTATGCGACGCAGCGCAACGCAGCCCAACAAAGCGTTGCGGGTTTGCAAGAGCAAGGGAAAAACGCCCTGCGCGATCTGGTTCAGCGTGAAGGTCAACTGACCACCTATTACCTGCAACAGCCAGCGCGAGCAAGCCGAATCGCGGCCGCGTCCCTCGGCGCGACCGAGGAAACGGCCGCGATGGCAGCGGGACAAACGCCCGCATTAACGCTTCATGAAGATGGACATACATTCGATGCGCGAGCGGGGCGGCAGAGTGATGTGTTCATACCGAACTTCGTTTCGCAAGGTGATCCGGCGGTTCGACGAGCGGTGATCAACTCGGCTGCCCTGGATACCCTCGCCCCGACATTGATGCGGGAAAACAAGCAAGCGGTGGCCCTGTACTATGTCAGCCCGCAGCCGATCACGCGCTACTATCCCCACAACACCCTGGAAGGCAACGTGCCACCAGATGTGGATGTGACCAAAGAACCCTGGTTCGAGCCGGCAGGTCCGCAGAAGAATCCAGACCACAAGACAATCTGGTCGCCTTTATACCTGGATGGCGCGGGGAACGGCTTGATGATCACAACCTGTACCCCGGTCTATGCTTCGTCGCAGTTCGACGGTGTTGTATGCATGGATGTCACGCTGCAACAGATGATCGACCACATGAACGAACTCAAATTAACGCCGAACACGTTCGCCTTCTTGACCGATGCCTCCGGAAACGTCATCGCTGGTTCGGCGACAGCCGTCAAAGCCCTGACCGGTTCGAGTACCATGCCGGTTCCCGACGATCGAACGCAGGCCATCGGTGTGCAGATCAACAACCCACAGGTGCTCGCCTCAGTCCAGGGGAATACGGACAGTGTTCAGATGGTGGAGCTCGGCGAGCAATCAATGTTCCTCGCGACGGCACCGGTCGGCGATCTCGGATGGCGGCTTGGCGTAGCAGCACCGATTTCCGAAGTCACCGAACAATCACGAACCGTCATCACGGCAATTCAGGACGGCACAGCGAGTACGATGCGTTCCACGTTGCTCGCCATCGCAGTGTCGCTCCTACTCGCGCTCGGTGGAGTCGCCTTGTTCAGTCTGCACCTCCTGCGTCCGATTTCGGCGCTGGTGGAAGGAACACAAAAAGTCGCTGCTGGCGACCTTGACACCACGATCAAGAGTTAATCCGATGACGAGCTAGGCCGACTGGCACGTTCGTTCAACCAGATGACCGCCCAACTTCGCATGCAGCATGCAACGAGCGAACATGCTCGCATCACCGCTGAACAGGCGAACCGTGCTAAAAGCGAGTTTCTCGCCAATATGAGCCATGAGCTACGCACACCGCTGACGGCGATTATCGGATATGGTGACCTGCTGTACCAACAGGTGCAGGTGAACAGTCATATCAAAGTTGATGATATCGACAGCATCCGACGAGCGGGCAAGCATCTCCAGTCGCTGATTAACGACATCCTCGACCTCAGTAAGATCGAGGCCGGAAAGATGGACCTTGATCCTACGCTCTTCAACCTGACGCCGCTGATCAACGATGTCGTTTCAACGATTCAACCGCTGTGCGACCATAACCGCAACACGCTCACGGTGCGTGTGGATGATCGTATCGGCATGATGTACTCCGATAGCACGAAGTTGCGGCAGGTGCTCATCAACCTCGCCGGAAATGCATCAAAGTTTTCGTCGGGTGGCAACGTCACGCTGGCGATAAGCCGAGAAATGCAGGAAGGCCGCGAATGGATCTCCTTTCGGGTGGCTGATAGCGGCATCGGTATGACGCCGGAACAGGTGGGTAATTTGTTCCAGACGTTCACCCAGGCCGATGCGTCGACAACACGTAAATATGGTGGCACAGGCCTCGGTCTCGCGCTCAGCCGCCGACTGTGTATGTTGATGGGTGGTGATATTACCGTCACGAGCCAGGTTGGTGTCGGCTCCACGTTTACGGTCTGCCTACCGGCGTCCCTCAACGATCAACCTCACCAGGAAGAGATGCTCGTCGCGGCGAGTGAAACCGAGTATAAGCAGTCAGCCGATTCCACGACGGCAAGTGACTGGGTTGGTAGCCTGGTGCTGGTCGTAGACGATGACCCTGCAACCGTCGATGTGCTGAATCGCTATCTGACCCAGGAAGGCTTCATGGTCGAAACAGCGACGGACGGTGAAGAAGGGTATCGCCGCGCTGATGAGATTCGCCCAGACGCGATCATCATGGATGTGGTGATGGCAGGAATGAACGGCTGGGATGCGCTGGCACAGCTTAAGGCGAATCCTGAACTGGCCAATATCCCGGTGATTATGCTGACCATCGTTGATGAGAAAGACCGCGCTCGCCAACTCGGTGCTGCCGAGTATTTGACCAAACCAATCGACCAGAAGCGCCTGATTAGCATCCTCAAACACTATCACTTCTCTGCCCAGGATGCCATCATTGCCGACGGGCCGTACCTATAGAGGTTTTGAACGTGATGACATCAAACACAAGTGTACGAGAAGGAGCTACGGTGTGCCGAAAATATTAACTATCGAGGACGATCCAATGATTCGAGATATGTTGTCTCGACGACTGATGATCGAAGGGTACGACGTCATAACAGCGTCAGACGGTATCCAGGGCGTGCAGCGTGCCAGGGTTGATCGGCCAGACCTGATTGTGATGGACATGGGGCTTCCCGTGATCAACGGATGGCAGGCAACCAAGCGTATCCGCTCGATGCCGCTCACCCGGACGCTTCCGATCATTGCTTTGACCGCGTTCGCGATGAGTGACGACCGGGCGAAATGCCTTGCCGCAGGATGCGATGAGTATGAAACAAAACCCGTCGATATTATGCGGTTGATCCAGAAGATCGAAATGCTGCTCGCGCGGAAAGCGGTCCCGGTGTAAGCCGACAACAATCAGCATAGCATGAACAAAAGCCGTAGCATCTGCTACGGCTTTTGTGTGCACTCCGCTATCGCAACGGTTGCGTCAACGTAGGAACGTGTTGGCGTCGCTTATCGGTCGTCACGCTTGTGCGCCAGCATGGACAGCGTGCCCACGCACCACCGCTCATCCCCGCCGCACACCAGCGCGACGATGCAACAGCACTCGGCGCACGAACATGAATCCCGCGACGCCGACCGCTGCCAGCGGCAGAGGCCACGTCGGGATCGCGATGTCGAACAGCAGCACCCCAAAGAGGCCTGGTTTCTCACGGTAGAGGGCATCGACATACAGTGGAGCGAAAACGCGTACGGGTTCGCTCGATTCGCTCCAGGTGGTGAAATAGCGTTGCTTGAACCGTGTCCCCAGATGCACATGGACATGCCGCGCGGGTCCGAGCCAGATATCGGCATGCGTCTGGTGATGATCGACCCAGGCGCGACAGCCCCAACTCGCAGCCGAAAGCACGGCGAGGTAGCACGCCAGGCCGAGAAGCCAGCGCGATGTGCGGCGCGATGCCGCCATGATGGAGGTAGGAGGACCACACGTGTGGTCCTCCTACTGTTCCTTAGCCCCGCGCCGGTTCAGCCATCTCGGCGCGTGCCTTCGCGGCAAGCGCGGGCAGATGCCCTTCGTGGTCGATCACCTGCCGCAGATGGCGCATGCGAGCGGGCGTTGCCGTTTCGCGCATGATATCGGAATGTACACGGTCAATCCAGAAGCGCGCACCACCCGCGATGAAGTCCTCCATTTCCTTGATCTCCTCCGCTGTCTCGACATGGCGACAGCAGTTGAGCGTAAACATACGGCGGCGGGTGCTGCCGCCGAACGAGGCGTGCATCAGGTTATGGTTGAAGGCCACCACGTCGCCGGGGCGCGATTCGAGCGCGAATGCCGGAACGTCGCGTTGCGCGACACCCCACAGTTCCTCGGACTTGCGTGCTTTGGTGGCGTTCCAGCGTTCGGCGATGTCGGGGCGGTGCGACCCTGGAATGACGCGCAAACATCCGGTGTCGCGTCCGACCGGATCGAGGTACAACGCGATCTTAAGGTATTGCCCGACCGTGTGGAATCCGTCGCTGTGCCACGACGTATCGCCAGTGTAATAATTGCCGTCGCCTCCCAGGTAGTTGAAATCGTCGCCGATCAATCCCGCCGCGACCGCATTAATTCCAGGATGATCGAGCAGCGTACTGAACTTGGGCCGCTGGTCGATAAAGGGGACCACACAGGTTCGCTTGGTCGCGTCATGCGCGATGCCTCGATCCCGGAACACCTGCTCGAACTCATCCGTGATCCAGTCGATGTCATCCGCCACCAGACCCGGTAGCACCAGAAACCCGAACGTGTCGAAAAACGCCTTCTGCTGTTCCGTCAGTTCCATCGGATATACTCCTTTGTATCTTTTGCCATCAAGCTTGCTGTTCGTCACTCCTGGTCATGCCTTCAAGAGCAACCCCCAGTGTCCATGTACGCGATGCCCAGCCGTCGAGCGTGGCATACACTCCCGACGAGGCCGCCTCGTCCAGACGGTCAGGCCAACCCCAGCATGGCTCCACGGCGACCCAGTACCCGCGCTCGCCGGTGGGAGGATAGCCACCGTGGTTGATGCAGACGCCGATGACGGGTACATCGGCGACCGTGAACGAAAACCGTAACATCTCGCCCGTGCGCGGACGTTCGAGCGCGCACCATCCTTCGTTGGGCGCATCGACGAACACTTTGTCGTTCGTTCCCAGATCGGGACGGTCGATGATGCCATAATCGAGGAAGCGACCATCGGCACCCGCGACCGTCGGCCAGCGCAGTCCGTCCGTATCCCCCGCGATGCGTCCACCGATTGCGTGGGCAACGCGCATGGGCGATGCGCCGGGGATCACCACGCGCATCCCTTCCTCGGCGGCCAGCAACGGATGCGTTGACCACAACACCTTGAAGGGAAACGGTGTCAGGTTTTCGACGCGATAGCGCAGTTGCACCGTTCCCGCGCCGCCGAGCGTGATCCAACGCTCGAAGTGGTATCCGAAGCGCACGCCATACGTGTGCAGATAGAGCGTGCGATCGTCCACGATCTCATAGCGCCACGGCGCGCACCACAGTTCGCCATGATCGGCGACCGGCACACCCACCCACGGCGCGTCGGGATAGGCACACGCGCCGATGGTTGGAAAGCACTCGTCCCAACCGCTCGCGTCGTAGTTGCCAAAGTCGTCGCCGAACACGGGCGCACGATACGGCCGCGCAGGGTCTTGCCACAACCATTCGGTCGCATGTTCCCCACCTGTCAGCGACACGATCTTCCCGCCGAGCGCCGGCACGACGACCAGTTGGATGCCGTCGCCGCCGAGCGTTACGGCTTCCCAACCCTGATAATCTGACACCTCAACTGTCATGTTGTCACCCTCCGGTACACGATCAGCATGGGTTCACGAATGCTGGCGGTACTGTCGGCTTCGCGCAGCGCCGACCCGACAGCGCCACCGATGAACGACCAGGGGATGCGTCCGTTGTACGTTCCCTCGCCCTGTGTCATTTCCTGCGTCCTTCCGTTCATTGAGTGATCCAGCGATAGGGATGTTCCACATAGCGCTTGATCTGTTGCAGGAAACGCGCGGCGGGTGCGCCGTCCACGATGCGGTGGTCGAACGTCAGACTCAGGGACATCATGCGCCGCACCGCGACCGTTTCGTTGGCATCGTCCACGACAACGGGACGAGCGACGATGCGTCCGACACCCAGAATCGCGCATTCCGGCAGGTTGATGATCGGCGTGAACGCGTCGATGTCGTACATCCCCAGGTTAGAGATCGAAAAGGTGCTGCCGCTGAGTTCCTCGGTGGTCGCCTTGCCGGAGCGCGCCCGCTCGACGATGCGCGCTGATTCGGCGGCGATCTGTCCCAGCGAACGCTGGTGAGCGTCGCGCACGACCGGCACGAGCAAGCCGCGCGGCGTATCCACGGCAAGCCCGACATGCACGGCGGCATGCGTGACGATCGTATCGTCCACGAGGCTACTGTTGAGCGCGGGATGATCGCGCAACGCGAGCGCGACGATTCGCACCATGAAGTCGTTGAACGTCGGCACCGGCACCGCGCCTTCGTGGTCGTCCTTGATGCGGTTGCGCAACGCCACCAGTTCCGTCGCGTCGGCCTCGGTCGTCAGCGTCACCGGAGCGGTCGTCGCGGCGCTTTCGCGCATGCGTCGGGCGATGATTCGGCGCATCGGCGACAGGGGCGCACCATCCAACGACGGCGCGGGTGCGTCCCTGGGTAGCACAGCATCGACATCCGCACGAGCGATGCGCTTGCCAGCGGGCGCGATCTGTCCCAGGTCGATGCCGTTCTCGGCGGCGATACGTCGCGCTAATGGCGTCGCGCGTGTCCCCGCAGGCTTCGGAGCGGCATACGCCGCCCGTATGTCCGCCTCGCGGATGCGTCCCGTTCTGCCGCTCCCCACCAACCCGCGCCAATCAACCCCGAGTTCACCGGCAACGCGCAACGCACGCGGACTGATCGCCGCAACGCTGGTGCCGCTGGTGCTGTTGGGTGTGACGTGTCGCTCGTTCGACACGGACCCGCAATTATTGGAGTGGCTTGATGGAGCTATGCCCGCCGGATCGGAACGGCGGGGTGGGGCCGCGGCCTCGGCCCACGGCACCGCCTCGTCGGGTGCCAACAGATAAGCCAGGACCGTGCCGACCGCGAGATCGGTATCGGCGGCAGGGGCGTCGGGCGCGAACCGCAGCACACCGCTGTCGAGCGCCTCGACCTCCACCACCGCCTTGTCACTTTCGACGGTAAACAGGTTTTCGCCTGCCGTGAACGGCATCGCCCTCATGTTTCAGCCATTCGACCAGGCGACCCGTTTCCATGGTCCAACCCAGACGTGGCATGACCACCTCAAACGCCATCGCTCGCTCCTGACCGGATGACGCGGGGCATCGGGCGTACAGGCAGTTCGAACATGCTCCCGCCCGGTTCGAGCGACGCCACGCTCTTTAATCGGTTGTTCATACCTTTCTGCCCTCGCTATTCTGCCAACAGATCGCGGATCGCCTGCACGATGCGTGCGCGATTCGGCACGACGGCGGCCTCCAGCACGGCGCTATATGGGGTTGGCGTATGGACACCGTTGAGGCGCGCGATGGGCGCGTCGAGGTCGTCAAAGCCTCGCGCCACCACCTCGGCGGCGATCTCGGCACCCACGCCACACGGCGCGAAGTCCTCGTCCACGATCAGCAGACGCCCGGTTTTGTGGACCGATTCGAGGATCGTGTCGATGTCGAGCGGCGCGAGCGTGCGCGGATCGATCACTTCAATCGAAATGCCTTCCTTCGCCAGTTCCTCGCACGCTTCCAGCGTCTTGACGACCATCGACGCGATGGCGACGACGGTGGCCTCCGTCCCTTCGCGTCGAATCGCCGCCTTGCCGAAGGGAATCAGTTCCTCGTCGTCGGGGACCAGCCCCTTGACGTTGAGCAGCGCCTTATGTTCCAGAAAGAACACCGGATCGTCGCTGCGTAGCGCCGTTTTGAGCAACCCTTTGGCGTCGCGCGGCGTCGTCGGCACCACCACCCGAAAGCCGGGGATGTGCATGAATAGCGGGTAATAGTTGCCCGAATGGTGCGTCGCCGCCGAGCCGACGATGCCGATGGAGCCACGAAAGACGATCGGCATTTTGAGCCGTCCGTCGCTCATGTATTGCATCTTGGCGGTCTGGTTGATCAGTTCGCCCATGCCATCCAGCAGAAAATCCAGGAACATGAAATCGACGACGGGCCGCGTGCCGGTCATGGCAGCGCCGGTACACATGCCCGTAAAGCCGCGCTCGACGATCGGCGTGTCGCGCAAGCGTTCGGGACCGTACATGTCGTACAACCCCGATGTTGTATTGAAGTTGCCGCCCCGCACGCCGATGCCCTCGCCGACGACAAAGATCGTCGCATCGCGCGCCATCTCCTCGGTGAGCGCCTCGCGTGCCGCGGCGGTAAATGTCAGTTCACGCATGATATTCCTTTGTCCGACCAACGACCAACGACCAACGACCAACGACCAACGACCGACGACCAACGACCGACGACCAATCAAACAGGACAGAGCGACAGCAACGGCCTACGAACTGTACACATGGTCCGCTGCGGTCGCGGGGTCAGGCCATGGGCTGTTTTGGGCGAAGCGGATCGCTTCTTCGGCGAGCGTTTGCGCCTGCTCGTCGATAGCGTCAAGTTCCGTCATGCTCATCGAGCCATCGGCTTCGAGCCGTTGGCGCAGCACGATCAACGGGTCACGCGCGCGCCACTGTGCGACTTCTTCGGCGGTGCGATAGCCGGCATCGCGCATACCTTCCGAGTGGGCGCGGGTGCGGTAGGTCTTACATTCGATCAAGGTGGGGCCCCCGCCAGCGCGGGCGCGCTGACGGCCTCGTGCGCGACGCTCCATACCGCCAGCACGTCGTTGCCATCCACGGCGACAGCGTTGATGCCGTAGCCAGGGCCGCGCTCCGCGACGTTGGCGTTGCGCGTCACCGATGCGAAGGGCACTTCGGTGGCGTACATGTTGTTTTCGCACACGAATAACACCGGCAAATCCCAGATCGTCGCCATGTTGATGCCTTCGTGGAACGCGCCGTTGTTGACCGCGCCATCGCCGAAGAAGGCCACGCCCACGCGGTCGGTCTTGAGCAACTTCGCGGAATAGCCCGCGCCCGTCGCTTGCAGGATGCACGGACCGACGATGCCGCTGGTGCCCATCATGCCGACTTCGGGCGAGAACAGGTGCATCGAGCCGCCGCGACCCCGCGAGCACCCGGTCACCTTGCCGAACAGTTCCGCGGCGACCTCACGCGGCGGTACGCCTTTCGCCAGGGCGTGACCATGGCCGCGATGCGTGCTGAACACGGAATCGTCGTGGCGCAGGTGGGCGCACACGCCCGTCGCGACGGCCTCCTGCCCGATATAGGTATGACACGCACCCGGTATCGAGCCGCTCAAATACGCTTTCGCGAGTTGTTCCTCGGTACGCCGAATTTCCGCCATCTGACGGTACAGGTCCAACACCTGCTGGCGCGTCGGTTCGACGCCGATCACTCCGTTGGACACCGATTGTTCAGCCATGCTAGCCCCTTCGTTGTTTCACCAGGTATGACTACCGCCCGCGTTGAGCGCCAGGTTGCCGCCATCGACCGGCAGCAGCACGCCCGTAATCATCGCGGCGGCATCGGAAGCGAGAAAAACCGCGGGTCCAACGATGTCGGACGGCTCGCCGAGCCGCCCCAACGGAATCCCGACCAGCAACCGCTGCATCAACGCGCCCTGATCGAGGCGTGGGTCTTCGAGCATCGCCTGGACGGGCGGCGTGCGGAACTGGCAGGGCAGGATCGCGTTCACTCTGATGCCATGGTGCGCCCACTCCACGGCGAGTTCGCGGGTGAGTTGGACGACGCCACCCTTCGACACGCTATACACGAAGTTGCCGCGACCGAGCGCCGACACACCCGCGATGGAGGCGATGTTGATGATGCTGCCGCCACGCTGCGCGATCATGCGCTTGCCTGCCGCCTGCGCGCACAGGAAATAGCCCGTCAGGTTGACCGCAAGCACGCGGTTCCAGTCGTCGAGCGTCACATCCTCCGGTCGCCAGCGGCTCGGCGTGTAGGCATCGTTGATCAGGATATCGACGCGCCCGAACTGCTCGGTCGGCGTGGTCGAATAACGCCGCGATCTGATCGGGTTGTGCGATGTCGCAATGGACCGCCTCCGCGCGACGGTCGAGCGCCGTGATGCGTTCGACCGTGGTGGCAAGCCCGGCATCGTTGATATCGGCGCATACGACATCCGCGCCGTGCTGCGCCAGTCCCACCGCCATCGCCTGCCCCAGTCCCGATGCCGCTCCCGTAACGACGGCGACACGTCCGCTCAGATCGAACAAATTGCCGCTCATGCAATCCCCCAGTCGAAAGTCGAGAGGATCTCCGGCCCGTCGTGCCTGACCAGCACCATCTTTTCCGAACGCGCGCCAAACGTCCCGCCCGCACCCTGATACGCGCCCGGTTCAACCGAGAACACCATGCCCGCCTCAATCGGCGTGTCGTCGTAGGCGACCAGACGCGGCAGTTCGTTCACGGCGACGCCAATCTGATGTCCGGCGTAGTGCGCCGTCGGTAGACCGAACTCCTCGAAGGCGCGACGGGCGGCGTGCCATGCGTCGCTGGCACGATTGCCGGGACGCAGCGCATCCATGGCGGCTTCGCATGCCCGTTGCGAGGCGCGGGCGTAGCGGCGTTGCTCGTCGGTCGGCTCCACCATGCCGACTATATGCGTGTTGGTGCAATCGAACCAGTAGCCTTCCACGCGCCCACTGATGTCCATCAGCGCAGCATCGCCGCGTTCGGTGCTGCGTCCGCGTGGACCATCGGGATAGTTGACGGTCGTGGTGCGCGGTCCCGTCACCAGTTCGCCCGTGATCGGGAAATCGCGCCCGACGTGTTCATACATGCGCTCGGTCAGTTCCGACCACATGCCGAACTCGCTCTTGCCCGCTTCGCGCACCAGCGCCGCCAGGGTGGTATGCGCGATGTCGCCGATCTGCGCCGCGTGTCGCAGCAACCCGATCTCGCGCGCGGTCTTGAGCGAGCGTGCCTGTTCGAGCGCCGGAGCGATCTCGACCAGGCGCATGTCGGGGAACTCGGTGGCGAGCATACGGCTCGCGGCGTGCGGCAACGAGCGTCCTTCGACGCCCAGCGTGGCGCGTGTGCCATTCAGTCCGGCATCGCGCAACGCGACGCGAATCGCGTCCAGGTAGGAACGCTCCCCATCGGTGGGCGCGAAGCTATCGAAGCCGTCGAAGGTCGCCACCTCGTCGCATTGGGACGCCGCGCGGGCGTGCGCGGCGTTGCCCGCCGGAACGATCAAGCGGCTCCCGCGTTCGCTGGTGGCGAACACCACGAGCGGCGACCCATAGTTCATCTCGAATCCCGCCCCGAGCGGGATCGGTACCTCGTAGCCGCTCGCGTACGTGACGTTGGCGAGCGAATGGAGCAGCACCACATCGCAGATGCGCCTGTGCCGCCGTTCGGGCGCGTTCCAGTTCTTCATACATAGCTATTCACTCGCTCGTCGTAAGCATCGACGTCAGTCCACCATCGACCATGATGTTCGCTCCCGTGATGTAGCTCGCCTCGTCCGTACACAGCCAGCACACCGCGTTGGCGACCTCGCGAGCGGTCCCCAGCCGTCCCGCCGCCGTACTCGCGCGCCAGTGTGCGTCGAGTTGCTGCGGGTCGGGGACGCTCGCCAGCGCGTCGTCCCAGATTTTGGTGGCGATGGAGCCGGGACATACCGCGTTTACCCGAATGTGCTGCCGCCCGAATTCGTTGGCGAGGCCGCGGGTCATGGCGCTGACGCCGCCTTTCGCCGCCGCGTAGGGACTGGCTCCCGCCAGCGTCGCGACCGCATGCACCGACGAGATGTTGACGATCGCGCCGCCGCTGCCCTGCCGCACGAACTGCTCGATACCGTAGCGACAGCCCAGGAACACCCCGCGCAGATCGACGCCGATCACCCGTTCCCAATCCGCCAGCGTCGTTTCCAGAAAGGGCTTCGAGAAATTGACTCCGGCATTGTTGACCAGGATATCCAGCCTACCGATATTCGCGCACCGTCGCGGCGATGACATGCTGCACGTCGGCTTCGCTCGATACGTCGGTAGGTACCGACAACGCCCGACCACCCCGCGCCGTGATGGCTTCGACCACAGCGCGTCCGCTGTCGGCGTCCAATTCGGCGGCGACGACAATCGCGCCTTCTTCGGACAATCGCTCGGCGATGGCCAGGCCGATGCCCGATCCGGCGCCCGTGACGATGGCGACCCGTTCGTGAAGTTTCATGACGCTTTCTCGATCACGAGCAGTTCGGATGTTTGGGCTGCGGGCAGACGTACCCGTATGACCCTGCGCCAGTTCGCTGCCACGATACACGATGGTTTCCTGACGGTTGTCCGACCGCACACGATACGCCGCGCCCAGGTCGATGCTTTGCGGGTACACCACGAAGCAATCATCGCCCACCTCGGCGGTCCTCCACAGCGCGATCACCGCGCGGTCGCGCTCCGACGCGCCATATTCCAGCACGCACCAGGGCGTCGGCGCGTACAACGGCAGGGTTCCGGTGTGGTGGTACACCCGGCAGTCGGGCATGAGCGGACGGATGAACGAGCGGTACAGGTCGAGCGCGTGGACGATGCGCGCCCGATACACCGGGCTGAGTTCTTCCAGCGTCGGGCTGATGCCCCGAAAGATCGGGTGCGCCATGATGACGAGCCGTAGCTGAAAATCAACATCGCCGTCGAGCATATGCTCGCCCACTTCGGTGCCGAACGTTCGAAGTCCGATTTCGGGCGGCAGGTTGTAACTCAAGCCATACAGGATTTTGACGCCACGCGGGGCGCGCATCCAGTCCGAAAACTCGACGATGTGGAAACGCCGCATGGTTTCCCAGTCGAGCCGTCCGCCACCTCCGGCGCAGTTCTCGAACAGGATGTCGGGGAACTGCGCCCGAACCCGGTCGAAGATGCCGTATAGCGCCTCGTAGTGCCGCCAGAGTGTGCTTTCGGTGAAGCCCTGGTAGACACGGTTGCCGCCCGCCAGCACATCGGTGTTGTAGTCGAGCCGGAACATATCGAGTGTGTAGCGTTGCACGCAGCGCACGATCTCGCGTTCCATCCAGGCGACGACATCGGGATTCGTCAGGTCCAGCGCCCGCTCGCCGCCGATGGGGCGTTGGTCGCGGGTCAGCACCCAATCAGGATGCTCCTGGCGCAACCGTGAGGCCGCGCCGATGGATTCGAGGTCGAACCACAGGCCGAACAACATGCCGCGTTCGTGCGCGTGCTCAACGATTGGCTCCAGACCGTTGGGGAGCCATGCTCCGGCATGCCAGTCGCCCGCGTTGGGATGCCAGCGGTTCGGCTCCTCGCCATACCATCCGGCATCGACCACGAACATTTCGGCACCAATCGCCGCCGCGATGTCGATCTCGGCCTTGATGCCGTCCTCGGATTCACGGTCGGGGATGTAGCCACGATGGTTGGCCTGGATCAACTGCTCGCGTCCCGCGAATTGCGGCGGCAGGATCACCTGGCGTACCTGCTCGTGCGCCGCTCGCGCACAGGTGTCGAGGTCGGCGTGGAACAGACCCAGGTACACCTTGGGACTTGTGACGGTTTCTCCGGCGTCCAGCACGCGCATCGCCGGATCGTCCGCGTCGGGACCGATACGAGAATTGGAGCGAGGCCGTTCCACGTTTGGCATCCAGGCGCGTGTCGAGATCCCAGCGCCAGTTGCCGCCCCAGCCAAGTTCAGCCCACAGGATTTCGCCGTTGCCGCGATTGCGCAGCAGGAATGAAGGACGGCTCCAGCCAGCACGTCCATTATGCCCACCATCGAATGACTTCGTGCCGGGGTCGAGGGCTTCCCAGTAGAAGTCGCCTTCGTGACAATGCTGGAAGGAATGGTTATAGCCGACCTCGAACGGCGTGCGGGCATCCGGTGGTGTGTGCTCCGTGGCACGGTGATTCCACACCTGCCCGCTCCATGGCGCGACCGACGAGATCGCCGTCGCCGTGGCGCCTGTGTTCGTTATTTCGAGCCAGCGCACCATGAATGGACCACCATCCACGCGCGTATGCACGACCACATCGACGGGACGCCGCTCGTGGCGCAACCGCACCGCGGTATGCCGCACCGCACGGCCTTCGCCGCGCAGGCCCGACGGGTCGGGCACCTCCTCCGCGCCCATCCAGTGCCAACCCTGGCGCAGTATCTCGCCTTCGATGCCGAGCAGAAAGGCATCGGCGGGAAGTGTCGGCGCGGTGCGCCTCAGCCATTCGCTGGTGCGGAAGTGCATTTCAGGCCGTATGCCGCCATCGGACGCCCACCAGCGTCCAAGCAGCCGACCGTCCACGAATACCTCGTCGTAGACGAACAGGCCGGAGGTGTGCCGCAGGTGCGGCACGTCGGTTTCCGGCACTGTGTCGATCGTCACTGCACTGTAGAACTGCTGGTGCGCCATCGCTCCCCCTGTGCCTTCCTGCTGCCGTCCCCGACTTATGTGTTGAGTTCGTTGATGGGCGACCGTGGACGCTCGCCGCGCAGCACGCGCACGACTTCCTCGGCTGCTCGCGACCGCATATCCAGCGAGGCCGCTTCGGAATACCATGCCGCGTGTGGCGTGACCCAGGCGCGTGACAGATGCAACAGCGGGTGATCGTGCGCGGGTGGCTCGCTTGCCAGCACGTCGAGCGCCGCGCCGCCGATGCGTTCGGCGCGCAACGCTTCCACCAGCGCGTCCTCGTCGATCAGACCACCCCGCGCCGTGTTGATCAGCAAGGCGTTGGGCTTCATCCGTGCGAGAGCAGCCGCGTCGATCAGGCCGCGGGTGTCGTCAGTCAGCGGTGTGTGCAACGAGATATAGTCCGAGCGTTCGAGCAGTTGCTCGAACGTGACGGCTTCCGCGCCCGTCGCCGTGATCACGCTGGGCTCAACGAATTCATCGAACACCAGCACCCGCAAACCAACCCCGCGACCTTTCGCCGCCAGTGTACGCCCGATGCGCCCAAACCCGACGACGCCAAGCGTCTGTGTATTGAGGCGCACCACTGGCTCGGCGACGCGGTAATCCCAGGTCCCCTCGCGCGTCGAGGCGAGCAGTTGGGGTATCCGTCGCGCCCAGGAGAGCAACAGCGACAGTGCATGGGTCGATACTTCATCGACACCGTAATCGGGGACGTTCGTCACCCAGATGCCCTGTTTCGTCGCGGCGTCGATAGCGATCGAATCAACGCCCGTCCCGACCCGGCTAATGATGCGGCAGCGTGGCATCGTGGCGATCATGTCGGCGGACACCCGGCGCGTCGATACCATCACCGCCTCGGCCTGTTCCAACAACGCGGCATGTTCCGGCACGAAGGGATTGGGAACCTGCTCGATACGCAGGTCCAGGGCACGCAAAACCGTTTCTTCGACCGACGTGTCTGGATAATCGTCATAGGCAAGTACAACCAGTGGGCTCATAGATGCTCCTTTTTTCGCCTATCCCTTCATTCCGGTCATCGCGATACCACGGATGAAGTATTTCGAGGCGAACGCGTAAATAATCATAACCGGAATTACCGTGAGCATCGAGCCTGCCGACCACATATCGTAGCGCGTCCAATAGAGGCTGCGCAGACCCGAGAGGATCAACGGAATGGTCTGTTTTTCAGGGCTATTCAACACCACCAGCGGCCACAGGTAACTGTCCCAGTTTCCCAGGAACGTAAAGATCGCCAGGGCAGCCATGGGCGCGGTCGCGAGCGGCAGGATGATCTGACCGAAGATACGCCATTCCGATGCACCGTCAATGCGTGAGGCATCGATCAGTTCGTCGGGGATCGTTTCCATGAACTGGCGCATCAGGAAAACGCCGAACGTCGACCATAATCCCGTGACGATAATGCCGCCGAGGCTATTGCCCAATCCCACGCGGTTGATCGTGATGTACAGCGGCACGAGGACCACGGCAAACGGCACCATGAGCGTCGAGAGGATGAGCGTAAACAGGAATTCTTTGCCCCAGAAGCGATACTTCGCAAAGACAAATCCGACCGCCGACGAGGTAATCAGCGTTGAAAGCGTCACCGATACCGCCGAGATGACGCTGTTTCCCACCGCGGTCAGGAAATGCGCGCGGGTGAAGATTTCGCGATAGCTGTTGAGGGTCCAGATTTTTGGCAACAGTTCGCGCGATGAAATCAGTTCTCGGAACGGCTTGAACGATGCGAAGATCGTCCACACAAACGGCGCGACCGCCAGGAAGCAGATAAACAGTAGCAGCAGGTGCATTGCACTCTGGGTGAAGAATCGTCGTGTCAACGGGCGGCGTCCGGTGACGGGCGTTGGTTGCAGTATGTCAGTTTGGACTGCCATGGAGCCTCCTTGCGCGCATCCGCAGCGGTGAACGCTCGCTGCCGATCAGCACGTTCCCTCCAGCGTGCATCAGTACGACCATTTCGGGCGAAGCAAGCGAATCTGCACCAGGCTAATCAGCAGGATAAAGACGAATTGCAACAGTGCGGCGGCGGTCGCGGTGCCGAACCGCAGGTTCTGAAAGGCTTCCTGGTAGATCAGGATGTTGAACACATACAACGCCTGCGTGTTGGTGTTGTTTCCCAGCATGGATGGCAGGGTGAACTCCTGAAGGCTGCCGATTGCCAGCAGCACCGACACCAGCAACAGGGTATGCGCCAGCAACGGGATCGTGATGTGCCAGAAGCGCTGCCACTCGTTCGCGCCATCCACCACCGCCGCGTCTTGCATATCCTGCGGAATATTGATCATCCCCGCGGTGAGCAGGACCACCGTGGCGCCGATGCCTTTCCAGACGCCAATGCCGACAGCGGTCTGCAGCGCCGTCGAAGAATCCGATAGCCAGGTAAAACCGGGCAGTCCAATCGATTCAACAGCACGTTGAACTGCCCGATGTCGGGGTCCATCAGCATTCTGAAGAGCAACGCGACCGCCACCAGCGAAATCACAACCGGGAGGAAGATAAAAAACTGGTAGAAGTTCCGCCCACGCTTCACGTTCGCCAGACAGGTCGCGATCAGCACTGCCAGCGGCAGTTGAATGGCGAACGCCAGCACCGCCCACACGAGCGTGTTGCGAATCGAAACAAAGAACAGTGGATTCGCCGTCAGATCGCGGAAATTGTCCAGGCCGACAAAGGGACTAGCAGCAGGATTCAGGATTTGATAGCGATGCGCTGCGATCCAGAACGCGCTGAAAATCGGTCGGAATGAAAAGATCCAGTACCAGATAGCAGTCGGCACCAGGACAACCAACCCAAACCAGAATTGTGGTTTGCGGATTGTTTTTCGAAGCTGCGTGCGCCAATCCGGGGCCAGCAACCCGCGCCGCTTGTTCGCACGACCGATACGCGCCGATTGCATCATCGTTCGAGTCTCCTCATGCTACAAGTCCTTGCCACGCTTCCTTATCGGCGACCAGTCCGGTGCGAATAATCACGGTACGTTGCACCCCTACCGTGTCCCAGCCTTCCGTAAACGTCATGCCGGGGTTGTTTTGGTCGGCGAACACGCCCGGGTCCCGACCCTATCGAAACGGGGTGTTGGAGGCACGCCAACACCCCATCATGGTGTGGTCTATCCCTGGTTGGTGTCCTTGAGGTATTGGGCGTACTGTGCTTCACAGCGCTCCTGGAACATCGCGACACCAGCAGCCGGAGTCCAGTTTGCCCTGGCGCACCTGTGAGCAGACTTCGCCGCCCGCCTTTTCGATTTCGGCGATGTAACCGAAGCCTTCACCGTAATATTCGGTCTGTGAAAGCAGACCCGTGTAGAACTTAGATGCCTTGACGTTGGGGTCTTCCGGCGATGCGATTCTTGAAGCGTGCTGTGTCGTCCTTGAAGTCGGCCCAGGCATAGCCCAAGCAGACCGTTATAGATCTTGGCGTATTCGAGTTGCCCTTCCTTGGTACACATCATCTGCAAGAACGCAAGTGCCGCCTTGGGTTCTTCGGGGATGGCCGGAGCGGCAAAGCCCCAACCGCCCTCGCCCACGAACAACGGGTCTTCGCCAGGCTTGACACGGGGCGCGCCCGCAAGTTCGAATTCGAAGCCGAGTGCGGCACCCTGCACGGCGGGCGTTCCGTTGCCACGCGCAACGGCGACCTTGCCCGCCAGTGCGGCATCGACATGCGTTTGGTCGAGTTCGGTTTCGATGCCCATCTTGACTGGCGTTTCGACCAGCAGTTGCATTGCCTGTACACCCGCCTCGGAGTTGAGGTTGAACTTCTTGGCGTCGTTGTCCCACCACTTCGTGCCGAGGCTACGCACGATACCCAGGAAGCTTTGTGTGTCCCAGCCCTTGCTGCTCAGGCCCCAGCGGGTGACCTTGCCGTCTTCTTCCGTTTGCATCGCCTTGGCGAGTGCCCACAGTTCATCGTAGCTCTCGAAGTACAGTTTGCCGTTGGTCGGCGGATACTTGTCGGCGAATCCGGCGGTCTGAACGTCGTCTACAGGAACATTGACGACATGCCCGACCTGGTTGCTTTCGACCGGAACACCCCAGATTTCGGTCTGGTAGGTGTACGCACCGATCGCATCGCCGACGAATTGCGTCGCAGGATCGACACCTTTGGTTTTATAGACCGCTTCCGACAGCGGCATCAAGGCTTTTTGCAGGTGCAGGGGCAGCAACACCTTGCCCATGATACAGATGACGTCGGGCGCGGTTCCTGCCGCCAGGGCCGCGATCATTTTCGCTTCGAGTGGCCATTCCTGCGGTTCGACCCGCATCGTCGCGCCGGTCTGCGCCTGGTACAACGTTGCCAGCCGATCGTAGGCTTCGACGTGCGGGTCGTACTTGAGGCCCCACAGCACCGCTGTTGGCTCGACCTGTGCGCCGCCGTCGACGTTGCCGCTGACAGGCGCCACCGTCGCCGCGTCGGCGTTTGTGGCTGCTCCGTTGGTCGTTTCCGCCGCGTTGTCGGTGGTGGTGGATGTCGCCGCCGGAGCGCCACACGCTGCCAGCAGGCCGATACCAAACGCGCCTGCCGCCGTCTTGAGAAAGTCTCGTCTGCTTGGTCCCCGAGTGTCCATCTTTGTCACTCCTGTTGAAGTCTGGTGGTCATGACATCGACCACGCCGAACGGGTTACCAGGTATGACTACCACCAGCGTCGAGCGCCAGGGAACCGCCGCCGGCCGGCAGTACCGTCCCATGACCATCGCTGAGGCATCGGAAGCATCGAAAAGCATCGGCCCAACCATGGCCTGTGGTTTCCAGCCGTCCAAACCGACCCACGAGAACACGCCCCATCTGTCCAGATTCGACCGCGAGGTCACGGGGCGTCGGGTGTAACGCGGCTTTGCTGACGTTATGCACGAGGGTGACACGTCCGTATACGCCGCCAATCGATCCGGCGCTGACGGTGTCGCCGCGACGGCCTAGGAGCAGATAGTGTTCGGCTTGTTGGGGGCACAGGCATGAACGCCTGATGCGTGTGCGCGGCAATGGCGTCCGTGGTGGCCTGTGCTGCCGCAGTTTCATGCCCCGCGACCACGACCCGCGCACGGTCGCCTGCCTGATAGCACGCAATCGCCCGACGCACGCCAGCGCCTACGTCGACGACCCGACCATGGTTATGTTTGCCGAATGCACCGATCATTGTGCAAGATCCTCCATGGACCTCTGGCTATCTGGATGACCGACAAGTGAAAAGATGAAACAGGACGTTTGGAGACATGCATATTGTTAACAATATGCATGTTAGCGGTCGTGAGAGCGGATGTCAAGCCCTCAATTTGTGATCCTGTAGATATTCGATGCTGGGGCAAGCGCATGGTGTGGAATGCTGGATTGCCCATCAGACAGGACAGGGGTGGCAAACGCATCACGGCGCGGGCAGGGGGTAGCGCACGGCTTGGTCAACGTCGATGGGGGAGCCGGATTCCTGCCAAATTGTCAGGCTGATTGGAGCGAAGGGTCTCGCTGTAGGTTCATCGGAGATGCGTCACTGCGGATCAGGATGACCCTAGAGCGGGCCATGACGCAGCCCTGGAGGACAGGCGCACCACAGGAAAAGCTCAGGCCAACGCGGGATTAATAGCTCTGGATCACGCGGTCGTACGAGATGCGCAGATGATCTCTCAATCGCTGCTTCGCCAGCGCCACATCTTGCGCGACGATAGCGTCGAGCAGACCCTGGTGCGCCGACGCGGCCTGCTCGCGGAAATCGCCGTTCGCTACGTTGCGGCTCAGGAGCATGATATGAATTTGTGGGCGCAGGTTCGTCCAGGTGTCTAAAAGACGTTGGTGCTTCGCCGCACGGTAGATGCCCTCGTGAAAGTCGATATCGTCCTGGGCGGCTTCCTGCTCGGTCAAACGCTCCAGGTCATACGCCGCCATCTTGCGAACGAGCGCCTGCAACACCTGGAGGCTCGCGTCGTCGGCGTGCTGTGCCGCTCGTTCGATCGCCAAAAGCTCGATCGCCTGTCGCAGGCTATACATTTCTTCTACGTCGTCACGTTTCAACCGTGCCACATACGAGCCACGGTTGCGCTGAACCACGATCAAGCCTTGCCGTTCCAATAGCGCGAACGCTTCGCGGAGCGGTCCCCGACTGATGCCGAACGATGCGGCGAGCGCTTCTTCACGCAAACGTTCACCCGGACCAAGTTGACCCGACAGGATCGCTTTCGTCAATCGCACGGAGATTTCATTCGCGAGGCCACGAGCAAGCGGCTGGGAAAGCGAATCGTTAAGCATCTTTACTATCCGTTGTGTGAACTGGCGAGTGAACAATAACAGAAGTATTGTTAACAATTAGTATAGTATGGCCCGATTGTTACGCTGTCAAGTATCGATTGCATGGTTGCGTCAGCGTCGTGAACTGTGTCATCCTGAACCGCAGTGAAGGAGCTTTCCGAGCGAGAGGCAAACTCTTGTGCCCGCTCAGAGTGACAGTCTCGCGGGAAATCGTGCTCTGGATCGGACGTTGACGGAGCCCTCGTACCGATCGCGCATCGGAGTACACGCAGAAACGATACACAGCCGCTCCAGGGATACGCCGGGAGCATGAATATAGGGCAGAAGTAGCGTCGTGCCTAGCCGTACCATACACCGGGGACACGCCCGGACGTGCTGACGTACAGCGCGGGTGATGGTTTGAGGGGTTGACGACGTCGCGGGCAAACATCGTGCGCCGCGACACCTCACGGATTCGACGGCGATGACCAACGACGGCTGCGGCAACCATCGCTCAGCGGACCGTTATTCGGGGTAATGCCTGAGCGCATGTTCGTAGGACATGCGCATGTTGTGTGTCGCGAGCGCCAGCACCTTCTCGGTGTCGCGTTCGCGCAGCGCGTCGAGGAGCGCCTGATGGACCAGCGGATTCAGTTCGCGGAAGTCAGGATTTGCGGCGTTGCGGGTCAAAAAGACGATCTGAACCTGTGGGCGCAGGTTCATCCAGCACTCGTTCAACCGCTTGTGATTACTCGCGGAATAGATCAAATCGTGAAACTGGAGGTCGAGTTCGGCAGCCTTCTGCTCGGTCATCGTGTGCGCGTCGGACGCCGCCATAGTGTCCACGACCGCTTGCATTGCCACGAAATGCGAGGACTGCCCGAACTGCGCGGCGCGTTCCAGCGCCAGACATTCCAGTACCAGGCGCATCGAATAGACTTCTTCGACATCTTGCCGCTGGAGGCGTGCGACATACGAGCCACGGTTGCGGCGCGTCACGATGAGCCCCTGCCGTTCGAGTTGGCGAAACGCTTCCCGCACGGGTCCACGACTGACATCAAGGTTACGAGCGATCACGTCATCATTGAGCCGTTCGCCTGGCCCTAAGTGACCAGACATGATCGCGTGGGTCAAACGGCGGACGATCTCGTCGGCAAGTGTGTACTTGATCGGAACGATATGTAGTTCGTCCAGCATTGAAGATATCCTTATGGGAGCGATGTGCTCGTTCGACCGACGTGATACTCCTTCCTTACAATGCACGAGGAGTGCCCAGACATTACGAGTATAGCGCGGAACCGAACCCGCTCCGCCTTGATACATGTCCTCGTCCGTAACAACTTTGTTGTGAGGTTTCAACGAGCGCGTGCCGCCAGTTTCAGACGACGGGCAGGACGCAAAGGACAGCGTGCATGCACGTCCGATAGCGCCTCGTTCGTGGCGCGCCGGTGCCATGCCTGGCTACCGCGAAGCATGGCACCGGCAACGGGCGTTAGCCCTGCAGACCCGACATTGATGCGGCCATGCACCCGTTGTGTTCAGGTCCGGCTGTTTCGTGCCGCGCTACGAAGCCTCGTTCTGACTCCATTCACGCAACCAACCGCGCAGTGGCACATCCTCATCTGTCGGTGAATAAAAGCCGTTAGCGCTCGTGCCCCACCCCAGCAATTGACGCCGAATCGGATCGCTCTGCTCCCAGAGCGATTGAACCGTCATATCATCTTTGGTACGAAGCCACCGATAACTGTAGCCGAAGAACAACACCTTGCGGGTAACATCCGACCAGTTCGGGCTCGCGGTATGCCACAATCGCCGGTCGAAGAAAACGGCACTCCCTGGTTTTGCCAGGACCGGGACCGCACCCTCCGGCTGACCGACACCAGAGGCGGGTCGGTCGAGCGTATCCCGCAGATGACTCCCCGGAACCACCCAGAAATTGCCACGCCCGGGCTCGCTCGTATCGGATAGGAAGTAGGCGACCTTGAGCGATAGCCGTGGTCGCGGATGGCTCTCCATCTCCAGATTGACCCGTCCGCTGTCCTGGTGCCAGCCGAAGGTCGCGTCATCGACGGGTTTACCTGATGGCGGGGTGACAATCAAATGGGCATGATACAGGTAGATGTTCCAACCCAGGATTCCCCAGACTTTGGGCAAGATGCGCTCGTAGTCAACCAGATCGGCAAAGAGTGGTGAATCAGGGATGAAGTTGGGGTAAAACAGCGCGGTCCGCGCATCAGGACCGAGCCTGGATTCAACAGTCTGATCTACGGCAGCGGTAAGCGCCGCGACCTGTCCAACACTCAGGGCATCTTCGATGGTCAGCATGCCTGTTTCGTTGAAGGTGTTTCGCTCATCGTCGGTCAGCCGATACGGTAAACACGAGGGTTCCATGCATCAGTCCTTTCCGGCATACGTTGCCGAGTGAATCTACAAAGATGGTGCGCTGCCTGATCGCACCGCCGCTTTGCCTGATAAGTGGCGGCGGGCATGGCAGCACGACAGGCCGCGACAACGTTGTCGCGCAGATGTTCAGGATGTTCCGCTGGTTTCACACGCTGGCATTTGAGGATTGCCCGCGTGAACGCCAACGCGACCCGGCGCAGTCTGAATGATCGCTGCGATGAACGCGGGGCAAGTCGCGAGCCATAGCGCGACGCCATCACCGCAATCTCCACCGTCGCTCAGGTCGTGCGTGCCACCCACGCCGCAAGCCGTGCCGCTTCCTCAGGGGCAAGCGACCCGTGCGCGACGGCCTCCAGGTTCGCCTGTACCCACGCTCGTTTGCGCATCGAGACGATCACCCGGTCGACGAGCGCTTGCGATGCGACCCAACGCAACAGAATCGCCGCAACCTCACCAGGGTCTTCAGCGATCTCGTCAAGCTTCCAGCCACGGATAAAGGGCGACATCGCGACGGTGTGCAGCCCAAGGGAACGGGCGCGGACGAAAACATCAGCCGCACCCCGATTAAACGCGTTGTACGGCGCCAGTACATGCGTCACCGGATGCCCACTCGGCAGAAGGTCGAGATGCCGAAGTCCGACCATGCCCAGCCCAACCTGGCGCACCTTGCCCGCCTGGACCCATGTACCCGCCAGTTCCAGCGCCGCCAGAAGCGTTGCCGGATCATCCTCCGCGTGGATCACCAGCAGGTCGATGCGGTCGGTTTGTAGCTCGGCGAGCATGATGTCGATGTGGTGAGGCTGGTAGGGTGTCCACCCTACCAGTTCGTCGGCCTTATCCGGCTGCTTGAAAAAGTTCCAGCCAGTTACAATGGCCTCATCGCGGCGGCCAAGATGTTGTAACACCTTCCCTAGCGCGACGCGCTCCTGATAGTAGGTCGTGTCGAGCAGGCGAATTCCGGCATCCAGACATGCCGCCACCAGCGCACATTGTTCCTCGAAGGATGCCGGGGGATCGTTGCCCAGTTGGGCGATATATGAGTGTCCTCCCAGTCCAAGCTTCGATCCTCCAGCGGACTCGTCACCCATCATCGGTTGCTCCTTACCCTCCCACGACGCCGTGCGGAACGCCACACGACGTATCGTGAACAGCTACCACGATCTCCCACCTGAGCCGCGACGCAGTCGATGGACTGGACGGTGGTGGACGATGCAGGTATTTGCATCCGCAGAGTATCGCATACAATCAGGTGCTTACGGTATACCGTTTCGCGGACGTAGAGCTCCGTCGACGTCCCATTCAAGACGACTATATGGTCGATAGTGTCACGTTGAGCGGGTACACCCTGGCCCAGGCGTCTGTCTCTCGTTCGGAAATGTTCTTCATTGCGGTTCAGGATGACACAGTTCACGACGTTGACGACAACCCTGCCGCGGACGTTGACGCAACCCGGGCGCGGCGCAAGGGATTGACACAGGGTATATCGGGTATATAGTGAACAACATACGTTTCACCTTCGACCTACCACACGACCAGCCGACGAAGCGAGGAATATGCTCTTGCGTATCTGAGCGTGTTGGGCATCATCCTCTTGTACATCCTTCTTCGCCGCTGGTTCTCGTGATTGGATGGCGATCAGTGAACGAATGATGCGCGTGATGACTCACCACAAGGGACGAGGGGCGTCGGTATCCGCCGAAGCGTACCACCTCAACAGGTCAGAAACCTCGTCCGGATATGGTCGGGAGCACGATGCACAAGGAGATCTGGGTAACAACACCAGGCGCTCCGAGCCGAAACAAAGCGCCTTGGATGCCGTCACCTCGTTTGAGGCTGGTAGTACCTGCATTACCTCACGAGCGTTCGGTATCCTGCCATGCGGCGTGCTGATCGTGCGATTACCAACATATAACCCGTTGCTTTCACACGATAGGGACTTGTCGTGGGAAGTCGATCAGCAGTCCGATTTCACATGGCGTACGTGACGCAAAGCTCATGATAGGGCTATGTGTGATCGTGTATGACGACAGGAGGCTACTATGTCCATTGACCACATCGGACAGGTGCGTAAAGGAATGGAAGTCCGCACATCCGACGACCACAAACTCGGGAAGATCACCGAGATCTGGCTCGGCACGGACCCGACACCGAGCCACCCACGCTGTGATGAAGATGTGTGTTCTCGCATCGAAGTGCATTACGGATTTTTAGGAGGCAAAGTCCTGTATATACCCTACAATGCGATTGCAGACGTGACTTCCGGACGTGTGACGCTCAATGATACTCATAGCATGGTCAATGAGCACGATTGGATCAAGCAGCCAGGATGGATTGCCAACGCGGATGGTCGTCTCGAACCAGACAAAGGAACGAAACGGATCGGCTCTGATTGAGTGATAGCAGTCCGTCATCCCGCGACCAGTCAGGGTGACGTGCGTCCTTCGGTCCCTTCTCTGCCACACCGACACGCCGAACACATGAAGGGCGGGCATGGTGCCCGCCCCGCTCCAACGCCTCTATGACAGCCGGTGTTCGTTCAGGCATTCACCCCGTTGCAGTACCTGACAATCGCGAGGCCGTGGCAGTCAGTTGGAACGCTGTGATAACGGTGGGTACCCCATAGGATTGTTCGCCTAACATCCAAAAACCCTATCCGCTAACCCCTGCCCGAGCACGGGATACGTTCCCGCTCCCTCCACCTTTACAAAACCTTGCCCCAAGGCAAGCGGCTTACATGCGCCGTTCAGTTGCACCGTGCCGTTCAGTTGCATTAAGCCGTTCAGTTGCACGGCTGTGCCATTGATTTTGACCGGGCCGGCAGCCTGGATATTGACCGTGCCAGGCATCACACTGATTTTGGAGCTCGGTCCATCGATGACGATAGTGTTCGCCCCCAGATTGATCTTCGCATTCGGACCAACGAGAGCGATACCGGAATCGGTAACCGCGATGGTAAACCGACCGTTGGGACTTGTGATCGTTCCCGCGCTGCCTTGTGCGCCGACCGTGGACACTAGCAGGACCGTCGTGAGCATCACATTCGCGAAGATAAACAACGACTTGGATGTAGTCACGGAAACCTCCTCATAAGCATACACCGTCGGGAGCACAAACACGTGAAGCCCCGGCGATGGCATGGCTGACACCGTTCCAGACGTGGTGGCGAACCGCTGATCCGCCTCGGATTGAACACTACACGTTCGCTTCAGCGTGGACTACGCATACAATCACCTCCTTTCTCAACATGACCACGGACCACGCACGACGGTCGCTGACGACCACGCTATCGTCATGTTCATTGCGACGTGTGCACAGCCGTACATGAATGTCTCCTGTTGAGTGACCGCGGTGATCGCGGGGCATAGCGAGTGGTTGTAATAGACATCAGGTACGCTGAAGTCATTTTCAAAGATAGGCTTCAACCATATGCTTCGGTCTAATACCCGGGCAGGTTGTATGCTGTGGAGATGGGTATGAGGGGTAGGTATTGAGGCTTTGTGTCACTGCTATCGGCTATGGCATTCACGCGATCCGGCGTATTCGAGGCCCTTTCCCCTCGTTGCATCGCAATGATATGCGCCGATATGGGGGCGTCAAGCACACATGCCCACGATGGGCCGCTAACCGTCGTTCGTAGGCTCGCTCATGACGCCATATCGAGGGAAGCGTGGATCAGGATCACCGACAAACGCCAGCATTTTGGTTAACCCGGCCTCAACCTGTGCCCAATAGTCGGGGTCAAGCCCTGCGGAAGGCGGGTAATAGCGATGGTCGGTTTCCACACCATCCCGTATGAACGCCGAAACATGATGGCAATCACGGTCCGCAATGATACCGTTGCCTGGTGAGGTGCTTTCCGCCGGGTGCTTGCAGGCTGGCACGCGCTCGTCTGCCAAGAGCCGTGCATGCGCTTCCCCGGACACTCCAGGCGTCGCGTCAAGCGCGTGCATATCATTCACCTTCGCCATGATGTTCTCCTGCCGTAAGGCGACCATATACAAAGGATGATGCCCTCAGTATATATGGGCGGCACATAGCGGAATCTATCAATCTCGGAGTGGAGCCTATCAGTTTCCTAAGGTTGCACCCGGCAATTGGTCTGCTGACCTGCCACATGCGACGAGCATGCACACGCAGGCGAGCACCTCGGCACTCGCCGGAGGGACGTGCGCGGTGTTCAGGTTCACCGCCTCGTCCGAAGTCCTGCGAAGCAGCACACATCCCGCACCGCTGGATGCCGCGATGAGCCCTGGCCAACCAGGACTCATGCAGAGGACAAACGCCAACACTTCGGTCACTCTTTCGGACCAGAGCGGTGTTCGGACACCAGACCCTCACCGCGCAGGATGAATACCTTGGCGACCCATCGGTAGCCGTTCAGGGCTTGACCACCGTGCCGATCACACCCGTAAGGTCGGTCACGGCGTCGTAGAATTGGTTCGGATGCTTGTCGGGACCACCGAAGAAGCAATAGGGACAAACAAGGTCGCGGTTGTCCTCAATATCGACCATGTCGAACGGCAGGCCGGTGAAGCGCCGGAGGCTAATAAATTTCCCCGGCAGGTACATGCTCTTCGAGAGGTATTGATTGCTGAATCGGCAACCACCTTTGCCCGGCACCTTGTGGATCTTGCTCCGTCGCGGGGCGACGATGCGTTTATAGTGGTCGTAATAGATCGCGTTGTGCGCCCACTGGACGTACGGCTTCACGGAGTCTGGACGTGGATCGACGGAAAGCACGTAGATCGTCGCGTTATACAGGTCCTCACTCATCCCACCGAGCGCCCGATACAGCCGACAACTTATGCGCACCTCCTGATCGGGCTTGGTGGGGCTCACCATCTGCTGTGTGTCGATGGCAAGGACTAGCGGCTCTATCGACGGCCCGCCGAGGACTGTGGATAGGTTGATGCCACTGAGGCGCAGATCGCGGGTGAATGCCGGAACCACCTTGCCATTGAGCGCGGTTTCGTAGCGGACGCGCAGGGTGGGGTCTTTGCGCTGGACGAATCCGGGCGGCACAACCAGCTGAGCGGTGATCGTTTCCGACAGCCCACCGTTGCGGCGAACCTCCTGGCGGTCGATCGCCGTGTTAACGGTCACGTTCTGATCCGCAAGCGTGACACGCAATTGCGGCTGGCTAATCGGGCGCATGCTGGCGAACAGGGTCGCGCTGCGTTCGCCGCCCTGACATTGCATGTGGATACGCCGCGGCGCGAATCGGTAGGTCGGGCCTGCCGTCGCCGGCATCGCGAAGTCTTGCTGGATGGTAGCGCCCATGGGCGAAGGTCCGCCATTGAGCTTGCTAGAAACATCGACAAGCGCATTATGCAGCGTGCTGCCGATGAGGGAAGGCAGGAAGAGCGTGATGGGCGGCAGGATCATCGAGAAGCCGAGAATCATCAAGTCCAGCCAGTCGGGCAGGTCAGCCTCGATCATGCCGATGTTCAGCCGGATCTCCTTCTCGCCGAACACGTACGGGGCGGCGGGGATGGTAACGTCGATGTCGCTAAGTCTCGTGGTACCGGCGACGACGAAATGCAGGAAATCGTGCGTCCAATAGGTGCAGTTGAGCCCGAGTTCCACATAATCAGCCGGTCCGTTCACGAAATCCTTATGTGTGAAGCGAAGGAAGTTGATGCTGTCGATGCGGAAATTGTTTTTCACGAACGCATTCCGCATCTGCGGCAGCACCGCTGAGGCGAAGTACGCCTGCATGAAGTCCAGATTCGTCGCGGCGGCAATGTCCGCGGTACCGCGGAAGTCGAACAGGTCACCCGGCTGTCCGTTGGTGAACCCGGGCACGTCGCAGGCGAGCGCCAGCGAACCATTCATGGGCCAGTACACCACGCGACTCGTCGCGATGCGTGCCGACACCCAGGTCTCGCCCGGTTGCAGGGGCTTCGGCATCGTGAAATCATAGAAGGCGGGAACGGTCCCGGGCGTCACACGAAGCTTGCTCGGGTCGATCGAATGCATGAACGCGGTCGCGGCCTGACGTACCCCTGGACCCTGAATGACCCGGATCACCTCTGACTGAACCGCTGGCGGCATGCCATCAGGGTCCACGATAATGGCACGAATGCTCCCGAGATGGGAACCCTGCGGGTCCACTCCGAACTGGAAGTGGTCGGCCTGTACCAGCGTCGTTAGCGCAGCGGTGATATCGACTTCGACGACGATCTCCGGCGCGAAACTCGCCAGCGAAGCACCACCACCTGTGGGCAGCGCATCAATGCGCGGACGAGCAAAGAATCTGAACGTCAACGGCACCAATCCCGCGAGATTCCGTCGCAGGTTGGCGCGCGCGAACAGGAGCGCCGCGCTTGCCTCCACCGTGAGGGACACCGCGCTGCCGTTGAAGTGAGAACGGAACTGTTGCGAGATTGAAAGCCGGACTCCGGTCAGGAAGGTGTTGACATAGGTTGCCAGAACCTGGTTCACGAGCGTCTCGGAAACGATTGTGACCGCGGCAAAACCTGCGTGGCGAGCGGGCATCGGCTACCACCTTTCTGGAAATCGTGGAACCGAAGCACGGACCCTGCTGCCCCTCATCGTTGAATAGGCAGCCGGGGGGTCCGGTAGCGGTGGCGCAGCGCAATGTAGATCAGACCTAAAGTCATCCGGACGCGAGGCGAATCTACGCAGCGGGAACCACCAGCGAACTGGAAGGGAACACACGTCGTCGTACCGACTCACATCATCTTTTTCATCGAGTTCCCTTCGAAACGTCCGAAGACGCCTACCAGGGAGACCCGCTTCTCATCGAACTGTCCACCGCTACTGCAAACGCTACTCCTTGCGTGGCGAGATGTCAAGGTGCGTAATCGGACGAGCAGGGATCCATAAACGTCCAGTGTTTGCGATCGAACGGAGCACTCGGTTCGAGCACAGACCAGTGGCGCTGCCAATATTCAATCATCGCGGGGATGCGCGCCCTACTCGACCGGGATGCTACAATCCGGCGCGGGGCGATTGCACCGGAGTGGGATACACCAGCAATGATGGACGGATTCGTCGTTACCCCTGGCGATGAGCAGAGAAAGGATGACCGGGCATGGAATACACACACCTGGGGACCACTGGCGTCACCGTCAGTCGGATCGCCCTGGGCCTTGGGCTACGCAGTCAGGCAGATGAGCATGTGGCTCAGCGGCTCGCCGAAACGGCTATCGACCGTGGGATCACCTTCCTTGACTGTGCCAACATTTATGGCCCCATGGACGATCGCGCTCATATTGGTCGCTCCGAGATCATCCTGGGAAAGGCAATCAAGGGCAAGCGTGACAACCTCGTTATCACGTCAAAGGTCGGCTCGGCGGTTGGCTCAGGCGCCAACGACCGTGGCCTGTCCCGCAAGCATATTCTGCGCGAAATCGACGGCACGCTGCGTCGGTTGCAAACCGACCATGTGGACATCTACCTGACCCACATCGACGATCCAGACACGCCCCTGGATGAAACCGTGCGTGCGCTGGACGATATCGTTCGTTCGGGCAAGGCTCGCTATGTTGGATGCTGCAACAGCGAGGCATGGAAGGTCTGTCGCGCGCTCTGGGTCGCCGATACGCATAATGCGTATCCGTATGTCTGCGTGCAGAATCCCTATAGCCTGCTCAATCGCCAGTTGGAACAGCAGATGTTCCCGTTCGTGCGGGACCAGGGTCTTGGCGTGATGGCATATAGTCCGCTTGCCGTCGGATTACTTAGCGGTGCGTACCAACCCGGACAACCCGCTCCGCTGGGGAGCCTCTGGCAGACCCGCAGACACGATCAGTTTACCCGGACCATGCAGGGGACAGTCGCGGATGTGGTCGTAGCTGTACAGCAGATCGCGGAGGAACTGCATAAGACGCCAGCGCAAGTCGCTATCGCATGGGTACTCTCCCATCCCGAAGTGACCTGTGCGATCAGCGGAGCGGATACGCCAGAGCAACTCGAAGATGTGTTGGGCAGCGTAGGCTGGTCGCTGCCAGCGGAGGCCCGTCGCCATTTGGACGAGGTTTCCGCGGCGATGAGCACGCAGTTGGATTGAGCGACCACCAGACAGGCGTGATGCAGTGGTCGTCAGTCGTGTGTTTCCACAACATATGGGGTCATGCTCGACGATATTCTGCGTGACCCCGCTCGTTAGCGCGCCTGTTGACCCCGCGCTGCACTGGAGCAAGCACCGCCATGGCCGCACGCACGGGTTCGCGGTGCCGTGCTCCGAATCACTCACCACGTCAGCAGCACGATCAACAGCACGACCAGAGCAAACAGGGAGCTGTGCTGGACCCGTCGTGGAATGGCTGCGTCCGTCGGCTTCCGCTCGTCACCGACCAGCCGTGCGTGGTTTGGAAGCATGGCGATGCGAGCGTCACGACGAGGCAGGGGGTTTCGACGCGTGATGCCACCGCTGCTGATGAACACGGATGACATTGACAATGCCAGTACCATAGGTCCGACGAACGTGAACGCAGGAGGCAACACTTCGGAAGATTGAGATTGCGGACATTCTCATGCCCACGCAACCGCCGGAATGGGAGCAGGTCAAACAGATGCGAGTGGGGTGAGCGATGGGTGGCTCGCCGCTGGCGATTGTGCGGACAGAACGAGCGCAACAGTACGCACTTTGACCGATGACCTGATCGGCGTGATCCAGCACTGCGGGCGACAGCCTGTGAACGTGGATTAAGGCCGATCCTGCCGGAGCCAGTCCTGTTTCCCTTTCCGCATAGGAAGGGTTGGGCAGAGGTCAGCGCATCCGACTAAACGGATTGCTAGATTATAAGGACGTCAGACATGCACATCGCTATCACGGGCGGCAACGGTCGCATCGGTCGTGCCGTCACCGCCCTGGCCGTGTCAGAGGGACACACGGTTGTGTGCATCGACCGTGTGTCACCCTCCGAGGACGCCGCACGGTCGGGATGTGACGGATGTACAGGCAGAAGTCACCGACTACGCCGCGGTCGCGCAAGCGTTCGATGGCTGCGACGCGGTGGTACACCTGGCAGCATATGCATCGCCATTTGGTCATGCCGACCATGAGGTACACAACAACAATGTCGTCGGCAGCTATAACGTGCTGAGCGCCGCGGCTCAGCACGGCATCCGGTTCGTGTGCCAGGCATCGAGCATCAACGCTATCGGCGGCATTTTCAGCCGTTGGC
Source organism: uncultured Chloroflexia bacterium (assembly GCA_963782315.1). Lineage (GTDB taxonomy): Bacteria > Chloroflexota > Chloroflexia > Chloroflexales > Kallotenuaceae > JBBSGA01. Next base: position 13,298 of record CAWAJS010000018.1, on the reverse strand, counting down.
CTCGCTATGACTACTTCCCGGTCGACGAGGAGCATCCGACCTATAACGAAGACCCCTACAGCCTGTCCAAGTGGATCTGCGAGCAGCAGGGCGACTCCTTCGCCCGTCGGCACGAAACGATGTCGATCTGCAGTCTGCGCTTCCACGGCGTGGTGCCGAGCCGCGCCACGATGACACAACATCTCAACATGGAGCGAGCGGTTAAGCACCTGTGGGGCTACACGCGCCTGGATGCTACGGCGCGTGCCTGCCTGCTGGCGCTCACCGTTCAATGGACCGGACACGAGGTGTTCTACATCGTCGCGCCGGATACCGCGACGGATCTGCCGTCGCGTGAACTCGCGGAACAGTATTTTCCCGACGTACCGATCCGCGGAGATCTGAGCGACGGCAGCGGATTTTTCGATTGTTCAAAAGCCGAGCGACTCCTCGGCTGGCGCCACAACGACTCATCAGGAGACAACCAGTGACACCAATCACGATCACCAACGTCAAAACGATTCTCACCGCGCCCGCAGGGATACGCCTGGTCGTCGTGAAGGTCGAAACTTCGGAACCAGGACTGTACGGACTGGGCTGCGCCACGTTCACACAGCGCTACGCGGCGGTTGCCACAGCCATCGAGCGGCACGTTAAGCCCTTTCTCATCGGCAAAGAGGTCCACCGCATCGAGGACATTTTCCAGACGTTGATGGTTAACGCCTATTGGCGCAACGGTCCGATCATGAACAACGCGATCTCCGGCATCGACATTGCGCTGTGGGATATCAAGGGCAAGCTGGCAAACATGCCGGTGTACGAGCTACTCGGCGGCAAATGCCGTGAAGCGGCATCGCTGTATCGTCACGCCGACGGTGCCACGCCCGAAGCGGTGGGCGAGGATGTCCTGCGCTACAAGGAGGAAGGCTACCGCTATATCCGCTGTCAGCTTGGCGGCTATGGCGGGAGAGGCCACCAGATGCGTTCGCCGGAAGGCGCACAACCCGGCGCATACTACGATCCGGTACGCTACTACCGCAGCGTCCCGCCGCTATTCGAGCATGTACGCAGCCTCGTCGGCTTCGAGGTGGAACTGCTCCACGATGTCCATGAGCGGTTACAACCATCGCAGGTGATTCAGCTTGCGCGTGCGCTCGAACCCTACGAGCTTTTCTTCCTCGAAGACCCGCTGGCACCGGAGCAGGTTGATTGGTTCCGCATCCTGCGCGCTCAGACCAGCACTCCAATCGCGATGGGCGAACTGTTCGTCAACCAGCGCGAATGGATGCCGCTGGTCAACGAGCATCTGATTGACTTCACGCGCGCCCATATCTCGTCGATTGGCGGCATCACGCCTGCGCGTAAGATGGCGACCTACTGCGAACTGCACAGCGTCCGCACCGCATGGCACGGACCGGGCGACGTATCGCCGGTGGGCCACGCCGCCAACCTGCACCTGGACCTCAGCAGCCCCAACTTTGGGGTGCAGGAATGCTATTTCTTCCCGGACGTGCTGCGCGAGGTGTTTCCAGGCTGTCCCGAGGTCCGCGACGGCTATATGTATCCCAACGACCGACCCGGCCTGGGCATCGACATCGACGAGGAGTTGGCGGCGAAGTACCCCTGTGAGGACTTCCTGGACAACTGGACCCACGCACGTCTGCCCGACGGCACGTCGGCGCGGCCATAGCGGCATCCCCGATCCCCATATGCCGGGGACACGTCTATACCTGGTAGATGTGTCCCCGGCCCGTTCGCTCCTTCGGACCTTCGACCACCTTACCGAGCAGCACCTACACGCGGGAGGTTGGGAGGCCGCCGCGCCTTGGTCGCCTGCTCGAAGGCATACGCGAACGTGAGCAGTTGTGGCTCGGCATACGCGCCAGCCATGAAGCTAATGCCAACGGGGAGATCATCGACAAAGCCCGCCGGAACCGTGATCAGCGGATAGCCCGCCCGTGCCGCAGCCGATGAACTTCCGCCCTCGACCATATCGCCATGCACGACATCGATCTTCCAGGCCGGGCTACCGGTCGGCGCGATCAACGCATCGAGCCGATGCTCCTGCATGACGGCATCGATACCGCGGGTAGTGGCGATACGGCGACTGGTCTCAAGTGCGCGTTCGTAAGCCGTGTCCGTGAGCGGACCCTTCTTTTGCGACATCTCGAAGATGTCTTGCGTGAACAACAGCATCTCCTCGGCGGCATGCGTTTCATTGAACGCGATCAAGTCGGCCAGTGTGAGCATGGGTGGAACATCGGCATGTCGCTTATCGATGGCACGACCGGCCAGGTAGATCGCTATGTCGGTCTTGAACTCGTAGAGCATCACGCTGAACTCCGATGGGTCACTCGCGACCAGGTTTGCTGTGAGGAGATTTGCGGGATCGACGATGACCGCTCCGAGCGTTCGCATCGTGTCGATGGCTGCATCGATCACCCGATCAACTGCCGCGTTATACCCGAAAAACCCACTCCGTGGCACGCCGATGCGTGCGCCGCGTAAACCATCCTCCTTCAGGAACGACGTATAATCGCGTAAGTACCTTGCCCTCGCTTGCCGTGGTTGCCGGATCACGCGGATCGACACCCGTGAGCGCGCCCAGCACGATAGCGGCATCGCGGACGGTACGGGTCATCGGACCAACGGAATCCTGACTGTGCGCGATCGGGATCACTCCGGCACGACTGGTAACGCCGACAGTGGGCTTGAGCCCGACAAGACCATTGGCGTGAGCCGGGCACACAATCGAGCCATCGGTTTCGGTGCCAAGGGCTGCCATGGCGAGGTTCGCGGCGACCGCCGACGCCGAGCCGGAACTGGAACCACACGGCGAACGGTCGAGGGCGTACGGATTCAAGCCCTGCCCGCCACGCGCGCTCCATCCACTGATGCTATGCGTGGAACGGAAGTTTGCCCACTCGCTCAGGTTGGTCTTGCCTAGCAGGATCGCACCAGCATCGCGCAAACGCGCCGCAACCGTCGCGTCTTGCGTCGGTCGTGTTCCGAGAAGCGCGAGCGATCCGGCAGTCGTCAGCATGTCATCGCCGGTGTCGATGTTGTCCTTTAGCAGGATCGGGATGCCGTGCAAGGGTCCGCGTGAGCCGCGCTCCTGCCGCTCGATGTCGAGCGCATCGGCGGCATCCAGCGCATCGGCGTTCGTTTCAAGCAGGGCACGCAGTTGTGGTCCCGCTTGATCGAGGGCGGCGATCCGTTCGAGGTACCGCTCGACCAGTTGCCGAGCCGTCACCTGGCCGTTGCTCATCGCCGCGCCCGTATCGGCAATCGTCGCTTCTTCTACCTCGAACACTGATAGCGGCGTAGGAGCGACGGACGGTGTGGGAGCGACCGGCGGTGTGGGAGCGACCGACGACGTGGGAGATGGCGCGGTGCTGGAAGGGTCGGATGTTTGGAGCGCGCCCGCTGCCGGGGAGTCAATCGGAGGTGCTGTAATACAACCTGCAACCACCTGAGCGATGGTCAGGTTTCCGAGTCACGAGCGCGGCAGCGCGCAGAAACGCTCGTCTGCTCATGGGGCGGCGACCAGAATGATGTCCTTGAAAGATACTCATTCTATTCCTTCCATTTCCTTCGGTACAGTATATATCTGTACAGATGAGCATGGAAGATACGCCGTTACTGATTTCGCTCGTCGTTTGTCACCGTGGGAGTACGGTTGAACGTATCCATAACCAGATGGATACTTAATTATCACGTTCACGATTTCGCTCTCGCTCAGAGCGCCAGCAACGGAACCATTCCTCGAAGTTGTATGCCGCGCGAAGCCAACCGTGGAGGACAAAACCTGATGTGAACCGTCAGCAACCGCCGCATCTGTTCCCGCAGGGTGCGGACACGCCTTGGGCTGTGTGCCCTGAGCGAAGCACGGAATAGCCCACACGATACGCAACCGATACGCGATGCTCCCCGATGGAAACCCATCGAGGAGCATTCAGTCATGACCGAGGCCGCAGATGTTGGCGCGAACCTCGACCCTTACACGCCGCACCCTTCTTCGAGCGCCACGCGCTGATGATCGCCAACGATATCATGGACGACCACGCCACTGCCCTCGTAGTATTGCCACTTCAGCATTACTTCAAGTCGGCCATCGCCATTCAGATCGACCAGGTTAGTGAGCGTATACTCCGAGGGCGCCATGAAGGTATTGGCATTGAGAAAGTAGGCTTCCGCCAGCATGATCGTTCGCACCTGACCCGCGACGACCTTGCGCAACACCGCGATGGAGTAATCACCCGCCGCGACCTGCGGTGATGATGACCCTTCGACCAGGCGTGTCGCCGTGAGCACAACTTCGTCAACACCATCGCCTTCCAGATCGACACGCAGCACGCGGGTCAGGCGTACCTCTGGATTGGGAATCCCATTGGCACGGAGGATGTCGGCGACAGCGCTGCGATACACCTCAGATTGCGTGCCAAGATCGACCGAGGCACGTGGGCGAACGTTCCAGGGGGCAGCGATGCCGACGCTGCCGGGGGCAGGCTCTGGTCGGAGCGTCACCCACTGAACCCAACTGCACGGATCGCCGATCGTGCGGGTTGGGCGTTCGCCGGTCGTCTGACCCGCCGCGCCAGCCAGGGTAAATAACTGGTATCGTTCGCCGCCGCGAAGTTGCGCCGCCGTCATGCTCGGACCGACCCACACGCCGCCGCGCGACCCGCCGAGTAAGAACCCGCTATCGCCATCGACGATCGGGATCACCGGTTTTCCGGGTACCGGGGTGCGCAACGTTTCCAGCCCAAGCAATCCCAGCAGTACGCCTTTCGAGCCATGATCTTCGAACCGCGCACGCTCGAACCACTGCGTCAGCACGGTATCGCCGTTGGGATTCGTTTCCATCTTGGGAGCAGTCAGCGGAAAGCCGAAGAGCGCAAGCGATTCGGCATAGCTCGTACCGCGCCTGCCGTCGAACTCCAGGCCATGTGCTTCCCAATAGCTCAGGAACGGATCGCAGACCCGCTGCTCGCTTCCACCGACATCAAAGGTCCGACAGCGACCACCTGGATTCGCAGGGGCAGGACGTTCAAAGCCACGTCCCTGCAAAGCCAGGAGTTCTGCGCCAAGCCGACCCAACAGCACATTGTAGGGTGCGGTGTTCTCAGGATGTGCCTCGAAGCGGTTGCGCTCGAACCACTGTGTGGTGAACGAATCGTCGGCATCCTGGTTATACTCGGAATGATCGGGAGAAACCGGGTATCCAAAGACCGGCAACCCACCGTTACCCTTCCAGTACAGAACGAAGTCAGGCTGAATGATACAGTCCACGATGGCCGGAACGTCAAAACAGGTAGGTTCCGAGGTTGGCTGCGCAGCGGCTGTTCGTGGCACACTGACGAGCGCGATCAGAATGAGGAAGATGATAGGAAGTTGACGCTGCATAGATGTATCCTTTGCGAGAGATCGCCAGTGTAGCACCGTCATACAAACGGCTCGTTGCCGTCAGCGATCGGCTGACGACGCTCCTGTGTACATGCTGGCGAAGATGTAGCGGCGCATGCTTGCATATGAGAGTATGCTATCTGTGGGGTGGCGTCCGCACGTTCCAAGGTACCAGAGAAAGGAGAAATGTTCCGCCCATACGCATCGACCGCCCCAGTGTCGGATACTCCAGACCGTTGACGAATGCGTTCCAGGTTCAAAAGCCAATGGAGGATATGATGTCCAAGGTTAGAACAAGCGTCGTTTCACGCCTGATGTTCGCCGTCACCCTGCTTGCCCTGCTCGCTGCCTGTGGCGCCGCCCCGGCATCGACCACCAGCACAGGAGCCGCGACGACCGCAGCACCCGCCGATACGTCGGCCAATGCGCCCGCGAGTGATGCTGCCGTCACATTGACCTACTTTATCGATGACACGCAGAATAGCAAGGATATCGCGAACGCCCTGGTCGATGCATATACCGCACTGCATCCAAACGTAACTATCACGATCGAAACACGACCGGGCGGCACCGACGGCGATAACCTGGTCAAGACGCGCCTGGCTACGGGCGAAATGTCGGATCTCTTCGCCTACAACTCCGGCTCGCTCCTCCAGGCGTTAAAGCCGAGCGCGACAATCGTCGATATTTCGAAGGAGCCGTACATCGCCAATATCGCCGATGTGTTCCTGCCCGCGGTGTCCCAGAACGGGCAAATCTTCGGGGTGCCATTCGGCACGGCGATGGGCGGCGGTATTCTGTACAACAAAAAGGTGTATGAACAGCTAGGGCTGAGCGTGCCAAAGACCTGGGCAGAATTCGAAGCCAATAACGAGAAAGTCAAGGCGGCGAATCTGACGCCCGTCATCGCGACCTACGGTACGACGTGGACATCCCAGCTTTTCGTGCTCGCCGATTATTACAACATCCAGCAAGCCATGCCAACCTTTGCCGAGGACTACACCGCACACAAGATCACACTCGCCGAAACGCCGGCGGCCATGGCGGGATTTAACTATCTTCAAGAGGGCCATGAGAAGGGCTGGTATCAGAAGGACTACGCGACGACCACATTCGAGCAAGGTTTGCAATTGCTCACCGATGGCAAAGCAGCGCACTATCCGATGCTGTCGTTTGCACTCTCAACCATCGCGACGAACTCGCCCGACAAGGTGAACGACATCGGCTTCTTTGGGATGCCCGGTCAGGATGCCGCCAACACTGGCGCGACGATCTGGTTGCCCGGCGCGACCTACATCGCGCAGACGAGCAAGCACATCCCCGAGGCTAAGGACTTCCTGGCCTTCATCGCATCGACGGCAGGCGTCGAGGCGATTACCGCCAAGGTCGCACCATCTGGTCCATACGTCATCAAAGGTGCGAAACTGCCGGACAATGTGCTTCCCGCCGTCAAGGAAATCGCCACGTACATTGATTCCAACCACTCGTACCCGGCGCTGGAGTTCGTTTCTCCGGTGAAGGGTCCATCACTTGAGCAAATCTGCGTGGCGGTCGGTTCCGGCCAGATGACGCCACAGGAGGCCGCCGCGAATTACGACAAGGACGTTGAAAAGCAAGCCAAGCAGCTTGGTTTGCCGGGCTGGTAAGGCACCCGCTTGTGCTGGTCCGTCTGGTCCAGCGTGGGGCAATTGATGTCAACGGCTCCACCCTGGACCGGACGGAAGCACTCAATGATGTAGGAATCTATGAGCAACCAGGCACAGCCAGATCTGGCACCTACAGATACGAAAAAGCCCCGGCAGACCGTCCGCCGTTCCACGAACCACAATGCACGACCGGAGTTTTTGGTGCGCACGTATCCGCACTGGTTTTATGTCCCGGCAGCGATTGTGTATGGCATCTTCTTCCTCGTGCCGACGCTGCTTGCTTTTTACTTCAGCTTGACCCGCTGGACACTCTTTGACGCCACGTTCATCGGGCTGGAAAACTATCGTGATTTCATCGGCGACCCGCAACTCATGTCCGGCCTCCGCCACACGGTCATCTATGCCGTGGTCACGAGCGGGCTTAAAATCATCATCGGGCTACCGCTGGCGATGCTGCTTACTTCGAACATTCGGCTCAAAGGGTTGTTCCGTAGTATCATCTTCTTCCCGGTACTCGTCAGCACGGTCGCCGTAGGCATCACGTTCGCGACGCTGATGCAACCATCGACGGGGTTGATCAACAACGCCCTTGGAGCGCTGGGTCTGCCGCAACCAGACTGGCTGGGCAACCCGAGGTTGGCACTGTATTCGGTCGCGCTGGTTGATGTCTGGAAGGGCGTCGGTATCGCGATGGTGCTTTTTATCGCTGGCATCCTGGCGATTCCCACGGAGTACTTCGAAGCCGCCCGCCTGGAAGGCGGCTTGTGGGTAAAGTTTCGCCATATCATCCTGCCCCTGAGCCGAAACGCGACCTTCACGGTGATCCTGCTTTCATTTATCGGCGGTCTACGGAGCTTCGACCTGATCTGGACGATGACCCACGGCGGGCCTGGCTTCGCATCGGACGTGCTCACGTCAGTGATCTATAAGCAGTACCAGGCCGGGTTCTATGGCCTGTCGACCGCTGGTAATGTCGTCCTGTTCATTCTCGTCACGATCATCGTGCTACCCCTGATGCGGTTCTTCAATCGATTGGAGCTTGAGCTATGAACGTTGGCAAGATCATTAAAAAAAGCTGGATTGAAGCCGTCACCCTTATCGTCGTTGGCATCATCTTCATCGTGCCGTTCGCATTCATCACGGTGATCGCCGCAAAGACGCGGCAGGAAGCTTCCTTGTTCGAGTTCAGTTGGCCGAGCCAGTTTCAACTGTTTCAAAACGTCCGTGACGTGGTGGTGTATGGCGACCACCGGATGGTGCTGGCGATGTGGAACAGCACGGTGCTGACAGTGGCCTCGGTAACCTTGATTGTGTTGATGGGAGCTATGGTCGCGTTCGTCATGCAGCGCCGCAATGATCGGTTCGCGTCGATCAGCAGCATGGTCATGTTAGCCGGGCTGATCATCCCTCCCGCGGTTGTGCCGACGATCTTTTTGCTGCAACGGCTTGGTATCTATAAAACGCTGTTCGGCCTGATTATGGTCGAAGTCGCCTTCGCCCTGCCTTTCGCGGTTCTGGTCTTGCGCGCGTTCATCGGGTCCATCCCGCGTGAAATCGACGAAGCCGCGATCATGGATGGCGCGTCTCCGGTGCGCCTGTTCGTTTCGATCATGCTGCCGCTGCTGTGGCCTGCTATTGTGACGGTGATCGTTACGTCGTCGGTCGCCATTTACAACGACTTTGCCGGACCGCTCTATTTTCTGCCCGGCGCACAGAATGTCACCGTGCAACTGACGTTGTTCACTTACATCAGCCAATTCAACTCGCAGTACAACCTCTTGTTCGCGAACGTGGTAGTCATCACGCTTCCACCCCTGATCCTGTTCATCTTCTTCCAGCGACAGATCATCGCCGGAACCACGTCCGGTGCCGTCAAGGGCTGAGGCATATCTGCTCGGACCATTGCACAGGCAGAGGGACGTTCGATACGCACCTGGCGCTTCAATCAACCAGCGCCAGGTATTGTCGCGAGAGCCGTCCGGCGGCAGGATTTGTCGGAACGCACGCGCCAGCGGCTACGAGCATGAACCGTGCTGCGTCGTCACACGCCCATGCGTCACCGTGTCCCACCAGTGTCAGCGCAACGACCGGAGTTCTGCGTGCGCTGGACGCCACCGATGAGCGACCTGCACGCTGCCCGATCTGGAAGCGACCGAGAAGAAGCATACCCTCATACGGCAATGTGCTTCCAGGCGCACGCACTCCTGACTCCACCCCATCGAGCAGTGTCATGGATTCACCGATGCACCCACTTTGGTTCCGAACGTGGTGGAATCACCACATGCGGATACCGCATTGTTGCGTCCCGCGCCCCCGAAAGGGAGGATGATAGAGGTTGGCTCTGGCGCACAACCGTCGCCAGTATGACGCAAACGGAGGCGAGAAATGACAACGCTAAACGTCACGAGCGTATCTGGCGAGGCTATCGTTGGTCCCGATCAGTCATGGCGCGGCTTGTACCGGGCGGGTGCCGTTTCAGCGGCGATCTATGTCCTTATGATCATCATTCCTCTTGTGCTGATCAGCGTCTTTCCCCTGCCTCCGCTTACCGGCGGAGCCGCCCTACTCGAATATATCGCCGTTCATAAACTTGTGTACATGATCGAATACGTCTCGTTCGTCGGCCTCGGCCTTCCGGCCATCTTCGTTTTCCTGGCGCTCTATCTCGCTCTCAAAGATATCGACAAGACCTATATCGTGTTAGGTGCGACGACCGGGATCGCCTCCGAAATCATCGCACTCGCGTATAATAGTAGCCCACAGTCGCTCCATGGCGGCTTGCTCCTCCTGAGCGACCATTACGTGATGTCCACGAGCGTCGAGCAGCGCACAGCACTGGCGACTGCCGCCGAGGCAGTGATGGCGGTGGCGAATGGGGTAAGTGCCGCTGGTATCCTTACCGCGCTGGGCATTTTCCTCGTTTCGCTGGCCATGTTAAAGGGAATCTTTGCCAAAAGCGTTGCTTACCTGGGTCTTGCCACCGGCGCGATCGGCATCGTGAGCGAGACACTGCGCACCGAAATCGGTCTTGGCTACATTGTGTTTGGCCTTATGCTTCCATTGTGGTTCATCACGGTTGGTTGGTCCCTCTACCGGCTGTCGAGAGATTAAGTGACGGTCGCCGCGAGCGGTCAGCGCGGTCAGCCGAGGTGCTTCGACTGACCGCCAGCGGCACGACCAACGCCGAGATCACACAGGTGTTGATTGTGCCGTCAGTACGGTCACGTCACACGGCAACGGCATCCTCGACAACCTGGAGGGCACGAACCGTCGTGAAGCGATCCTCCGCGACCATGAGCGGCATCTAATGTAGCTTCCATTCTCACCATCCCCCGAGCCGCCGCACACAGCCACCACCCCACCACCCAGGCTCCGCACGTATGAACGACGACATGCACAACCATGGCGCGATCTATGCATCATATGCGCCGTTCATACCACATGGGGGAGACAGGCCGTGGGAACATCGATTCAGGTCGCCTGCTGCGTTGCTGGTGTCCTTATCATCGCGCTCGTATCGTTCGATATTGTCGCCACGGTGCTTCACCCTGAGGTCGAAAGCCCGCTCAGTTCTGCGTTTCAGCGGGCCACCTGGTGGTTGCTGACACACCTCGAACGGGTCGTCCCCGAGCGTAATGGTGTGTACATGGTGTTGAACTGGGCTTTACCCATTATGGTGACGGGCCTGATCAGCGTCTGGCTCCTATTGCTCGCCACTGGCTTTGCGCTGCTCTACTATCCGTGGCTCGCGGATACGCGGTACTTTTCGTCGAGCAATCCACTGCGCTCCTTCGTTCCTCGATGCCCTGTATTACAGCGGTATTACGCTCGCGACGGTTGGGTACGGCGACATCCTGCCAGTGGGCCAGTCGTTTCGTCTACTTGCGGTCATCGAAGCGATTTCAGGCGCGAGTACGCTATCGTTCGCCGTCGCCTATGTCCTCGCGGTGTATCCGGCACTTGCGAATACCCGCACCCTGGCGACGGCCCTTGATGCCGAGGTCGCGGGGCAGGTGAGTGGCCTACCCATGATCCGACGATATCTGGTCGAAGAAGAATGGGGCAGCGACCTGACCGCACGATTGCGCGACATTGCGCTCCAATTGCTCGCGCTCACCGACGAGTACGAAACCCATCCCGTCTTGTACTATGCACATGCGCGGCGGGTGCAACATAGTTTTCTGCGTATCGTCGTGACAGTACAAGGTCTGGTGGGTCTGCTACGTTATGGGCTTTCACCGGATCGGCATAAAACCATCGTGCGTAACCCCCAACTGCTCCTGCTCGAACAATCGCTCCATTACACACTCCGTCGTTTGAGTGCCTCGCTGTATATTCCCGCGATCGAGAACGGCGATCATAACACCACTGCCGAGGACCTTCAACGAACGTTCAATACCATCTGCGATGAACTGGAAGAACTCGGTCTTACCTCGGCGCGAAGCATGGCAGCGCGTCCGGTTCCGGTGCTGGTCGATACCGCAGTGTCGCCGGATGATGTTCCCCCTGCACCGTCCCTGTCGACGGCGACCGATACAACAGTGACCTATGAGGGAACGCCGGAGGTGATGGACCCCGCGCTTGATCTCCATTCTGATTCCGCTGTTGAATCCTATACAACGTTTCGCCGTGCCACGGACCCCTATATTGCCGCATATGCCCGCGCATCGGGCTATGCCATCGAGGCTGCGCGGGCGGACTATGAAACGACGTGGTGGGTCGGTGGGCGCTAAACCCGGGTCAGCGACAGGCGGTATGCCGTTCCACGTTGCTAGACGTGGCACATCTGCGCCGTCGAACGGCACGGCCACGGGCATCGCGTCAACGGGCGGCATCGCGCGTGGGTTGCACTCAGTCAGTACATACAGACAGGTGTGTGACACACGCATCGGCTGCCCCTCGACAGCCGATGCGTGTGTCAGCAGCGTTGCCGCTGACACGGAGCGTGAATATCCTATGCGCCGCAACCGAAGGCTGATGCCCTGTGGCGCGCCCGACGGGTGTTGCTCTGGACCTGTGACCGTACAGGCCGTGAAGCGCCTCAGACCGGAAAGAGCGTTTCCATCGAGCGCTGCTCGACAAACTCCTGCATCTCCGCATCGGTCGGCGGGGTTTGGAAGCGACTTGCCGCGTCGAAAACTTTGGGCAGGACGTGGATGTCGCCGACCGTGTTCAGGAAAATCCCCGTTCGTCCAAGCACCCAATGCACAGCCTTGTCGATGTCCGCCTGTTCCTCCAGCGGCACGTACCATGTGGCGCGCGTCCGCTCGTTCTCGCCCCACGGCGCGCGGGTGATCGATTTGATCGTCTGCACGGCCACGTTGCGCTCCTGGCACAGCCGCAACAGCGCCTCGAACTCGGCGGCGTACTCGGGCTTCTGCATCTCGACGTAGTTGTACGGCAGCAGTACCGAGTCGAACGGGAAACGCTGGAGGCTCCGCAGGTGACTCGTCGCGACCTGTGGTCCGTGACCTGTGACACCGATAAACCGCACCAGTCCTTCGTCACGCGCTTCGATCGCAGCCTTGAGCGCGCCATCCGGTCCCAGCGCGATGTCACATTCCGCCGGATCGGTCAGGCCGTGGAGTTGAATCAGGTCGATCTGCTCGACCTGTAGCCGCTCCAGCGAATGACGGATTTGATCGCGCGCCTTGGCGTAGGTGCGCTCCCCGGTCTTGGTGGCGAGGAAGAAGCGATCACGATGCTGCTTCATCCACGGACCGATCCGCAGTTCTGATTCGCCATAGCTCGCCGCTGTGTCAATGTGGTTGATGCCGTATTGCAACAATAGCTCAAGGGTGCGGTCTGCCTCCTCCTGCGTTACCTGCCCGAAGGCGGCAGCGCCGAAGATCGTGCGTGAACTCATGTGTCCGGTATTGCCAAATGCCTGGGTTGGGATCATGATGAACTCCTCTCATTGATGGTTGTCCCGCTGCACGATGCGTGCGCGGTCCGTCGTCGGAACCTGACGAGATGGCAGGGCTATGCCAGGGCATCAACGTGGTGAGCGTCGTGCGTTGTCGTGGGTCATCACCCCCGATCCAGGCATATCTTCCTCGTTTGGGTCGCGTGGAAAACCCGGATGATCGAGCCTACCATAGACTCCTGGCATGTTTTAGGCCACCTGTCCCGGCACCACTGCCGACCCAACCGTTGGCGTCACCGACCCATGTCACGGCGCAACCTTCCGACGAAAACGGCAACAGCCCTGACACCCGCCCACACGCGCCCTGGCGGTCGTTGTCCAGCACGGATGCCCCACCACAG
>CAWAJS010000017.1:0-100305 GCA_963782315.1 uncultured Chloroflexia bacterium | reverse complement strand
CTGTTTGTACGTGCGGAAGATGCTTCGCTGCGGCTCCGCATGACACTGGGTCGGCAGAGAACTCCTATTCGCGCGACTTGCATATCCTGCTATGTTTTAGCGCCACGTTCAGCGCGGCGTCTGTTTGTATGTTGAACTTGCGCCCATATGATTTAGCCACGAACGACACGCCAATGCACGATGCTTCTGCGATCAACAACGCCAGAGTCCAGACACTCCACCCCGATGGCGTCGGTCATTCGTCGTCGGTCGTTCGTCATTATTATTGGAGTGTGTTTGTGAATATACTCGTGACCGGCGGTGCTGGATTTATCGGCTCGAACTTTGTCGATTACTGGCTGGAACGGTATCCCGATGACCATGTGTTGAACTCGATCTGCTGACCTATGCCGGCAACCTCGAGAGTCTCCAGGATGTTGTGGCACGCTACGGTGACCGCTATTCGTTCGTACGCGGCGATATCGGCAATGTCGATCTGGTCGAGCATCTGCTGCGTGAACACGCGATCGATACCGTCGTCAACTTCGCAGCCGAAAGCCATAACAGCCGCGCGGTCCTCGATCCGGCCTCGTTCTTCCGCACCAACGTGTTGGGAACGCCAGGGCCTGATGGAAGCCTGCCGCCGCGCTGGCACGCCACGCATCCACCACGTCAGCACCTGCGAAGTCTTTGGCGACCTCGATCTGGACAGCTCCGATAGCTTCGCCGAAGACTATCCCTACCGCCCGCGCACGCCCTACAACGCGGCCAAGGCGGGCGGCGACTTCGTGGTGCGCTCGTATCACGAAACCTTCGGTCTGCCGGTCACGATTTCAACCTGCGCCAACAACTTCGGACCGTACCAGTTCCCCGAAAAGCTGATCCCGCTGTTCGCCACCAACGCTATCGACGATCTGTCGCTGCCGCTGTATCGCAGCAGCGCCAACCGCCGCGAATGGCTGTATGTGACCGACCACTGCCATGCTATCGACCTGATCATCAAGCAAGGCACGATCGGCGAGTTGTATAACATCGGCAGCGGCGTCGAGCAAAGCGTCGAACAGATCACGGACCGTGTGCTCGACCTGTTGGGCAAGCCCGACAGCCTCAAAACCTATGTACCCGATCGGCCCGGCCACGACCGCCGCTACCTGCTCAACAGTGCGAAGATTCGGCGCGAACTTGGCTGGAAGCCAGAAGTCGATTTCGACGAAGGCATGCGCCGCACCGTCGAGTGGTATACCGCGAACGAAGCCTGGTGGCGACCGCTCAAGGCTCGCCTCGCCGTACAGGAAGGTGCCTGGGGTCGCTAGATCGCGAGAAGAGTTCGCTTGCTGAACCGCTGTCCAGGTTATATGTTGACGCTGCCAGGCGTGCTACCATTGCGATCAACAACTGAGTTGCTAGGGGTGCCGAATGAAGTTCGGCTGAGACCCGGCCATATGCCGGGGACCCTTTGAACCTGACCTGGTTAGGACCAGCGTAGGGAAGCTGTAAGGCAAATGTGCCGCTGCGTTCTTACGTAGCGGCTTTTTTTATTGCTCGGAAGGACTGATCCGATGCGACGATTGAGGTTACCTCGCTTCTGCTCATGCTGCTGCTCAGTGTTGGCAGCTGCGGTCAAACGCATCCACCGGCACATCGACGCTCCACCACCGCGACGCAGCGACGTCGAGAACAACCGCCACACAGAATCGACGAGTGACAGCAAGTACCGCCGACCTATCGGAAACAGTCACGACATCCAGCGCGGAAACCGCGACCGCGGACGAAGCCACGGCAAGCACCACGACGCCCGACTACGGGCGCATGCTGACGGTGATGACCCACGATAGCTTCAACG
This sequence comes from uncultured Chloroflexia bacterium, assembly GCA_963782315.1. Classification (GTDB taxonomy): domain Bacteria; phylum Chloroflexota; class Chloroflexia; order Chloroflexales; family Kallotenuaceae; genus JBBSGA01. The sequence goes on along the minus strand of CAWAJS010000017.1, from coordinate 98,483 downwards.
TGAGTGCCGACGTGATCGCCGAGTTCGAGCAGGCGAACAAGGTCAACCTGCGCTTCCTGAAAAGCGGTGATGCCGGATCGCTGGTCAACCGGGCGATCCTATCGAAAGAGCAATCCGCTTGCCGATGTGCTGTTCGGCATCGACAACACCTTTTTCAGCCGTGCGCATCGCCGCAGATATCTTCGAGCCGTACAAGCCGCTCGGCCTGGATAAGATTCCATCGGATCTCAACCTCGATCCCGAAAATCGGCTGACACCGATCGATTCTGGCTATGTCAACTTCAACTACGACAAGGCCGCCTTTGGCGACGGCAAGTTACCGCTGCCGACGACGCTGCGCGACCTGACGAAGCCTGAATACAAGGGCAAGATCGTCGTGACAAGCCCGACCACTTCATCGCCTGGATCTGGCCTTCATGCTCACAACGATGGCGACGTTTGGCACTGATGGCGACTATCCGTGGACGCAATTCTGGACCGACCTGCGCGCCAACGATGTTGTCGTCGTCGATAGCTGGGATACTGCCTATTACACCAACTTCTCGGGCTCGTCGGGCAAGGGCGCACAGCCGATCGTGCTGTCGTATGCCTCATCGCCGCCCGCCGAGGTGATCTTCAGCGAGGGCAAGTACACCGAGCCGCCGACCGCGAACTTCCTGATTCCTGGTGCGTCATTCCGCCAGATCGAATTCGCGGGTATCCTGAAAGGCACACAGAACCAGGAACTGGCGCAGAAGTGGATCGACTACATGCTGAGCACCCGCTTCCAGGAGGACATGCCATTGCAGATGTTCGTGTATCCGGTGAACGCGGACGCCACGCTGCCCACAGAGTTCCAGCAGTGGGCGCCCATCCCACCCGACCCCGCGACGCTGCCCGCCGACGAGATCGCCAGAACCGTGATGCGTGGCTCCAGGAATGGACCCGTATCATGCAGCAATGACCCACAGACGACTATCATGGTGGTGGATCGCGGGCGGCGTGCCGCTCGTGTTCCTTCTGCTGTTCTATTTCTATCCGCTCGCAGCGATCCTGCGGCTTGAGCCTCATGCCGGGTGATATCCCTGGCGGAGGCTCACTCCGCACGACTTTTCGCGGACACCTATATTCTGCGTGTGCTCAGGTTCAGCGCATGGCAAGCCTTCCTGTCCACGGCGTTGACGCTCGCGCTGGGGTTGCCCGCCGCATATGTGTTCGCACGGCGGCGCTGGCGCGGCAAAACGCTGGTACGCGCCCTTGCGACGGTGCCATTCGTGCTGCCGACGGTGGTGGTTGCGGCGGCGTTTGGCGCACTGCTCGGCCCTAACGGCACTGGTCAACACCACGTTGCAAAGGATCTTCGGTCTGGCATCGCCGCCGTTGCGTCTCCAGGGCACCCTCGCCCTGATCCTGCTCGCCCACGTGTTTTATAACTTCACGGTGGTGCTGCGGATCGTGGGCGGCATGTGGTCGAACCTGCCGCCATCGTTGGAGGAGGCGGCGGCGGTGCTGGGCGCGAATCGCGTGCGCGTCTTTCGCGAGGTCACGCTGCCGCTGTTGATGCCAGCCATCGGTGCGGCTGCGCTGCTGATCTTCATCTTTCACGTTTACCGCGTTCGGCACGATTCTGATTCTGGGCGGCGCGCGTTTCGCGACGATCGAGGTCGAAATCTATCGCCAAACACTTGAGTTGTTCAACCTGCCCGTGGCGGCGGCGCTGGCGCTGTTGCAGATCGTGGTGTCGCTCGCGCTTACGGCACTATATACACGGCTGCAAGAACGCACCGCGATTGCCACTCGATCTACGCCCACAGCGTAGCGTCGAACAGCCTTTCACAAACTGGCGACAGCGATCGTTCGCCTTCCTCGTGATCGGCCTGATGCTGGTGCTACTGGTCGCGCCGCTGCTGGCATTGGTTGTGCGCTCGGTCGCGCTGGGCGGGGAGTGGTCATTGCAGTTCTACCGTCTGCTCAGCGAAAACCGCACGAAACTCGTACTTCTTCGTGCCGCCCTCCACCGCCATTCGTAACTCGGTGATATTCGCCGCGATCTCGACCGTGTTCGCGCTCGCCATCGGCGTTCCAGCGACGTATCTGCTGATCGTGCCGCGCCGACGACTGCGACTGCTGCTCGACCCGCTCTTTATGTTGCCGCTCGGCACGTCGGCGGTCACGCTCGGCTTCGGCTACCTGATTGCGCTGGACAAGCCACCGCTGAACCTGCGTGCATCACCGCTGCTGGTGCCGATCGCCCATACGTTGATCGCCTTTCCCTTCGTGGTTCGTGCGCTGCTGCCCGTCCTCAAAGGCATTAACCCACGCCTGCGCGAAGCCGCCGCGATGCTGGGCGCATCGCCCGCTCGCGTGCGTTGGGAAGTCGATGCTCCGATCGTCGCCCGTGCGATCATGATCGGAGCAGTGTTCGCCTTCACGATCTCGCTGGGCGAGTTCGGCGCGACATTGCTGATCAACCGTCCTGAGTATCCCGACCATGCCAGTGGTGATCTACCGCTTCCTGGGACAACCCGGCATCGCCAACTATGGGCAAGCTCTCGCCATGAGTACGCTCCTGATGCTGGTCACGGCGGTAGGATTCATCGCCATCGAGCGGCTGCGCGTCGGCGACCTGGGCGAGTTCTAGCGGGGAATGGACATCACAGCAATGGTGTTTCCTGGCTGCACATTGGCCCTATTCATCTCCTGTTCACCGCATATGCTGGATGGCAGCGGAAAATAGCATCCAACACCGTCCAGCATCAACCGAATCAGCATAATTAAAAGCGCGTAGGGTACGCATATGCCGTACCCTACGCGCTTGATGTATTTTGGGGGTGACAGTTAGCCCTTGACCGACCCTGCCATCATGCCGCGAACGAAGTAGCGTTGCAACGAGAAAAACACAAACAGCGGTATTAACATCGAAATGAACGCGCCTGCTGTAAGCAAGTGCCAGTCCTGTCCACGCGACCCAACGATATCCGCCAGGCGCATGGTCATGACGCGAGCGCTCTGATTACCACCCAGGAAGATCAAGGCGACAAGGTAATCGTTCCAGACCCACAAAAACTGGAAGATTGCGAACGACGCCAGTGCGGGAACCGACAACGGCAAGATCAGGCGTGTGAAGATCGTAAAGTTGGATGCGCCGTCGATGTATGCCGATTGAATGATGTCGCGTGGAATCTCGCTTATGTAGTTATATAACAGATAGGTAGCCAGTGGGAGGCCGAAGCCAGTATGGGCGAGCCAGATGGCCAGATACGTCCCGTTAATTTGCAGACTGGTGTATGCACGGAGAATCGGGATCAACGCCACCTGCAAGGGAACAACCAGCAATGCGACCACCATACCAAACATGACGCGCCGCCCCGGAAATCGCATCCAGGCGAACGCATGCGCTGCAAACGCGGCGATCAATATTGGGATCACCGTCGCCGGAATTGTGACAACAAGCGTGGTGATGAACGCGGATGCCATTCCCCCGCCCGTAAGGACTTGTTGGTAATTATCCACCGAGAAGTCCGCGTTGGTGGTCCATTTGACTCTTGTATGCCGATGAGGCGCTGGCGACGATTTTCCCAGATCGCTCGGCGTCCATCATCCAGCATCACGCCGTCGCGCAATTGCTGATCGGTAACGCTGGTACCGGCGACTACCAAGGGTTGATCCACTGGTGTTCCACGACCTAAGTCAACTTGATCGACGCTAACATAGGCACGATGGGGGAAAACGGTCCACCAACCTGATGTCAAAATCGTATCACGCGGGCGGAACGACGAGATCAATAAGCCGATCGTCGGAATCGTCCACAGCAAACAGATCAGGAATAATGAGCCATTCACCAGGATACTTGCCGTGCGCTTTTGGCGACGAGCACTTGCCGAACGCGGCAATGCTAAACGCGATCGTGCGGTTGTAGCCATTAGGCGTTCTCCTGCTTTCCTAGCTGTCGTAGGTTATAGATCATGACCGGCGTGACGGCGATGAACAGCACCATCGCGATTGCTGAACCGTAGCCAAAATTGCGGCTTGAAAAGAATTGACGGTAGAACTGCGTTGCCACGACTTCGGTTCCGAACTGACCGCCAGTCATAACGATCACAACATCAAAGATTTTGAGCGTAAAGATAGCCGTTGTTGTCGCAACCGTCACGATGGTTCCACGGATGAAGGGAATAATGATGGTGAAAAAAGCTTGAACCTCGCTTGCACCATCAACCCGTGCAGCTTCCAGGATATCATCCGGCACGCCCTTGAGCGCTGCTGAAAAAACGACCATACCGAAGCCCGTATACATCCAGACGAGAACCAAAACGAGAAACAGATTGTTCCATGGTTGGTTCGAGGTTAGCCAGGACGTTGCGTCACCACCGAGGCCAGTAACGATGGCGTTAAGCAAGCCAATTTGTGGTTCTCCGGGCGGGGAATAGTCGTAGATAAAGCGAAATATGATACCTGCACCGACGAACGAGATCGCAAGCGGCATAAAAATAAGTGATTTTGCGACCGTTTCAAATCTGCTTCGATCAGCCAAGACAGCGATCAGCAATCCGAGGATAACACAGACCGTCGTGCCAAGGAGCAGCCATATGAGATTATTACGGAACGCCTGGAGCATCAAACGATTTGTGAAAACTGCAACGTAGTTGTCGAAGCCAACGAAATTTGTTGAGCTGGCATCAAAGAAGCTTTGGTAGAATGTTAAGAGGGCAGGGATAGCCAGAAACGCTGCCAGGAGCCCGATCCCAGGACCAACAAACACATAGGGCTGAATACGTTGTTGCCATCGTATACTGAATGATTCCACCAACATGTTCGCCGTCGTAAACAACAGCGCGACACCACCGACACCCCATATAATCGCGATGACCCCAATAAGTAACTGAGAGCCTGTCGCGCTCCGAAGATAAATAAAGCCAAGCCACAAAACAAAAAGCGTGCCGATAAGGCTTACAAGACTGACAAGGAATTTGGCTAGTGCAGGCGAGGCTGCCGTTTGCTTTGGTGGCTGTATTTCTGTCGTGCGTTGCATAGACTATTCCTTTGATGATTGCTATGGATTATCAACTTGTATCTAGACACTGAACGATACATTGTCAGCACCTGAGTTAGGATACTAGTCAATCGTTGTCGCACAGTACAGGAGCCATTCGCACGACAGTTAGTACTTTAGGCAAATCAAGGCAAGCAAAGCACTTTTGGTCGTACAAGAACAGAGGCAGGTCGTCGGTGGGAACAGGTTCGCTGCAGCGAACCTGTTCCCACTGTGTATTCGTGCAAACGTCGCTAACTATTGTCCGACGTTTGACCACCCTTGTTGGGCCGTTTCCATAGCTTGATCAAGGTCAGCCGAACCACTTACATAGTCCGTCATGGCCTTCCAGAACGTACCGGCACCAACGGCACCAGGCATCAGGTCTGAACCGTCGAAGCGCACGCTGTCGGCGTCCGCCAAGATCTGTGCGATTTTACGCTCGACGTCGCTGCCGTATGCCGAAAGGTCCGCATCGTTGTGTGGTGAAAGTGCGCCACCCTCGGCGACCCAGCCCTTCAGCGAGTCGAAGGTCGTCCAGTACTGCATCACGGCGCGAACTTCTGGACGATCGCTGAACGCAGTCATCAAGTCACCTGCAAACAGCACTGGCTTGCCGTACTGCTCGTCGATCGGCGGCAGGTAGAAGAAGTCATAATCAACTCCTGCTTTGGCGTCTTCCGGGAAGAAACTGGTGATAAAGTTACCTTGCTTGTGCATCCAGCAGCGCGGTGGCTCATTGAACATCGGCGTAACCGATGCACCGAAGTCGGTGCTCACGATCTGCTGTCGTCCACCATACACATAGTCCTCGTTGAACCAGATATCCGACATCTGCGTTGCCGCATTCTTCACGATGGGATCGGTGAAGGGAAGTTCACCTTTGGTCCACTTATCGTAGTTTTCCAGCGATGTCGTGCGGAGCATGATGTCTTCAATCCAGTCCGTTGCAGGCCAGCCAGTTGCCACGCCGGATTGGATACCAATACACCATGGAGTGTCACCGTCGGCGACGATTTCATCCATGACGGCCTTCATCTCGTCCCACGTTTGGGGAATAGCATAGCCAGCCTGATCCCAATTGTCCTTGGGATACCATACAAGGCTCTTGGTGTTGACCCGTTGGAATACACCACCCAGGATGTCGCCATTTGGGCCAGCGACGGTAGCAGTGTCGATGTATCCCTGGTTGTAATTCTGTTTGAGCCAATCTGCATTGATGAACTGGCTAGCATCAACGATCTTGCCACTACGGGCGATGCTTGCCATCAAGCCTGGCTGTGGGAAGTCGGCGATATCAGGAGGTGTGCCGCCTTCGACACGCACGTTGATGATCGTTTCGAATTCCTTGGTGCCTTCATATGCGATGTCGATGCCAGTAGCATCCTCAAACGGCTTGATCGCCGCTTCGAATTTTTCCTGGTCTTGCTCGACAAATGGCCCAAGCATGGTAACTGTTGTGCCTTTGTAGTCGCCGTTATAAGCGTTCGCCAATTCCGCGCCGATAACGGCTGGATCAACGCTTGGACGACCTGTTGATGGGCCGGGTCCTGCACCTGCTGCGGTTGTCGTTTCAGCCGTATCAGCAGTAGCAGTTTCCATCATCCCGCTTGCGGTGGCGGTTTCATCCATCATCCCGCTTGCGGTGGCGGTTTCATCCATCATCCCGGTTGCAGTGGCGGTTTCCATCATGCCACTATCCATTGTGGCCTCTGGAGCCATGGTCTCTGCGGGAGCCTCGGTCATAACCGTGGTAGGAACTTCAGCAACAGCGGTAGGTTCGACGGCGGCGACAGCGGTAGGCTGCACTTCAGTGGTTGTTCCTGCTGTACTACCGCCACAGGCTGCGAGTACTGGCAGCAAGATGACAAGAAGCATAAGCCAGGGGATACGACGATTCAATTTCGACATACATTCCTCTCATTGAATGAATTTGGGGACTGCATTACGTAGCAGTCAATACGGCGTCGAGTAATCTCATACGCAACGAACAGTATTAACGATAAACACCTCCTTGTGATACTTGACCATATAGGAGTGGGATGCTGATTGGTTCAATAACTGGGTAGCAAGTCCTGCGCCACACAAATGCAGATGGAAAAGAGTACCGTGCTTGTAATGGAGAAGAGGTCAGTATCATGCTATTTGGGAGCATGATACGATCCACGAGAGCGGAGGAGATTACTTCTTTTTGGGTGTTCGGCGCGGCATGGAGAATTTGAAAGGTTGATCTGCAAACTCGTCTTCGGGCAGATGTCCTCCCGCCACGAGCAACAAGCGGGCATTTTCTTCGGTCCACAGGGCGATGTAGCCGGGAACCAGCAGGAACAGAGGCGGCAGAATGAGCAGGACGATGCTGGAAATCAACAACAGAATCATCGAAACGATGATACCCGGCAGGTTGGCAAGTATGATGATCGCGGTGTTCCGCAGCGTCGTTCGCAACCGCCGATCTTCTTGCCGCAGCGCGAGCGTCATGGCAAACAGCGTGATCGTGAACCAGATCAGTTCCAGAACGAAGAAGAATATACTGAACAGTGGCAAAAACGAACTGACCGCTTGTGCATAGAATTGCCGATTGATGTCAATCAGCAACAGCACGCCCAGCAGCAACCACACCAGTATCGAACTCCAGCTTCCAGTCCACGACGAAAGTGATCGCGGAACGTACGCCAACTGGCAGCGCGTTCTTCGGTCATTGGCTGGGTGATCGCGATGAAGCGCGGCGGTCGCTGGACCAAGCGTGACGATTAACGCCGCGCCGATGTACCAGAAAATGCCGACCATGCCCAACGTACCAAGATTTTCGTAGCCATGGCGCAGGGTACGACCGAACGTGCGAAAGGCAATATTGACAGATGGGACGCGTGTTGCTGGTTTTTCCATACTCCTACATGGTACAATAACATTGACAAACATGCCATTGTTGCCTCGGCCCACAGTGCCGAGGATTTTTTGTGTTGTGAGGCACCTTGAAACGAAATGATATCCGCAACATCGCGATCATCGCCCACGTCGATCACGGGAAAACGACGCTGGTGGACGCTATGTTGAAACAAAGCCATATTTTCCGTGATAACCAGCAAACCGTCGAGCGCATGATGGATTCGAACGATCTTGAGCGCGAGCGCGGCATTACGATCCTGTCGAAAAACACAGCGGTTGACTATAAAGACACCCGCATCAACATCGTTGATACGCCAGGACACGCCGATTTCGGCGGCGAAGTCGAGCGTGTTATGAATATGGTCGACGGTGTGCTGCTGTTGGTCGACGCTGTCGACGGACCGATGCCGCAAACCAAGTTCGTGCTGCGCCAAGCGCTGGCACGCGGACACAAGGCGATCGTCGTCGTCAACAAGATCGACCGCCCTTCAGCACGTCCGATGCATGTCGTCAACTCGACCTTCGATCTATTCATCGACCTTGGCGCGACCGAGGAGCAATCCGAGTTCATGGTGGTCTATACCTCGGCAGTCCAGGGACGCGCCGGTCTGCATCCCCACGAGATCACCGATTCGCTCGAACCGCTGTTCGAAGAGATCATCAACTCGATCCCTGGACCAGATGTCGAAGTCCGAAGCACCCGCACAGTTGCTGGTGACGACGCTCGGACACGACGACTACAAGGGCAAGATCGTGATCGGGCGCGTGCATGCCGGAACATTGCATAAGGGCCAGAATGTCGTCCGCATTGCCGCCGACGGCACACAGTCACCAGCGAAGATCAACCAGTTGTTCGTGTATCAAGGGCTGGAGCGCCGCGAAGTCGAGCGACGTCAAGGCTGGCGATATCGTCGCCCTGACCGGCATCGTCGACGCGAGTATCGGCGAAACTATCGCCGATGCCGAAACGCCGCTGCAGTTGCCGCCGATCAAGGTCGAAGAGCCGACCGTGCGTATGACCTTCGGCATCAACACCAGCCCGTTCTGCGGGCCGTGAAGGCACGCTGGTCACGTCGCGCCGTATTCGCGAGCGACTGTATCGTGAAACCGAGCGCGACGTGGCTCTGGAGGTCGAAGATACCGATTCGGCCGACCAGTTCCTGGTTGCTGGCCGTGGCGAATTGCATCTGGCGATCTTGATCGAGAACATGCGCCGCGAAGGCTATGAGTTCCAGGTATCGAAGCCCGAGGTGATCTTCCAGCACACCGACGAAGGCATACTGGAGCCGCTACGAAATGCTCGAAGTCGAAGTCAGTCAGGCGTTCCAGGGTCCGGTCGTGGAAATGCTCGGACAACGCAAGGGCACAGATGCGCGACATGCGGCTGCGTGACGACGGCTCGGTTCACTTCGTCTACGATGTACCGACACGTGGCCTGCTTGGCTTCCGCCAGCACTTCCTGACGGCGACACGCGGCGAAGGCATCATGAACTCGATCTTCAACGGCTACCGGCCTTTCTCCGGCGAGATTCCAGACGCGCGCGCTTGGATCGCTGATCGCCTGGGAGCATGGGAACTGCTACCACCTATGCGCTGTTTAGCGCACAGGAGCGTGGCACCTTCTTCATTCCCAGCGGCACGGAAGTGTACGAGGGCATGATCGTCGGTCAGCACATCCGCGAGGACGATCTTGAAGTTAACGTCGCACGCAAGAAGCAACTGACGAACATTCGCTCGTCGAGTTCCGAAGAAGCCATGCGTATCGACACACCCCGCGTGATGAGCCTGGATGATTGTCTGGAATACATCGCCGAAGACGAATTGGTGGAAATCACGCCCAAGAATCTTCCGCCTACGCAAGAAGACGCTCAACACCGACGAGCGCCGCCGTCACCGCAAGTACAGCAAATAATTCGCGACGGGCGGCACGAAGGGCGTGGGTTTCTGACCCACGCCCTCGGTCGTTTTAATGCGCGCGAACATACCAGACCGTCGCAGCGGTATACAGCAGCAAGCCCAACATGCCAACACTATCAACGGTTGGAGCCGCTCCCAGGATTCGGCACGTCCGCGCCACCAGTGGTCGACGCCGCCAACGCTCCGAAGGCCGCTAGCTGCCGCGACGGCAAGGCCAGGATAGCCCGCGCCTGTGGGCAACGCCACTCACGAGGAGCAACGCGATATGCGCGACACGCCGCACCGATCGCCAATTGCGTATCGATGCCCCGACACGCCATGATCCCAGCGCCAGCAACGGCGGCAACGCCAGCCCCCACCCACGATGCCGCCCACCACAATACCGTCTGCCACCACGGAGTTCGCCAGCACGAGCGTACCGTTCGCTTGCGCGATCGGCAGCGACCGCCAGCACCAACAGCAGATAGCTGTTGAGCAGCGCCGCCGACTTCCGCCGCCGCCGCGCCGGCATCATGGCATCAGCGCTCGCCAGGCGTCGTCGCAGCCTGTACCAGTGTGGCACCTCCACCAACGCCAGCGCCACCAGCACATCCAGACCATAGCGCCATCCTGAGCCAGGCACCGGCAGAAATGCCAGCATCAGCGTCATACACGCGACGTCCGTGACGCTGGCGGGTCGACCGCGCATCGTCGCGACCCGCACCAGCGACCACGACATCCTTTGTCTGCCGACGCATCTGCGATGGAGAGCGGCGTTTCCAGAGGAACGACGTAACGAGCGTCAAGATGCAGACCGGTCAGCAGACCAGGAAAGACCAGCAGTGGACGCCAACTGGTCCCGACGATCGCCAGCAGTTCGTTCATACGCGGCTACCGCAGCCACCAGACACGTGCGCGATACTTCCAGCGCGGTCCCTTCGTCAAGCGGGGCCGAGTTGTCGCGCCGGAGCAAGACTGCACGTAGGCGACTCAACAACCACACTGCCAGCCCACAGCACCACGAACAAGCAACCCAGCACGATACTCGGAGCAGCGTGATACGGCGATGACCCGCATCCATGGCGCTGACGCCGATGAACGACCAAACATCCAGCAAACCTGGCGCAGTCAAGTCCGGCGCCGAGTTGTTGCGCTACCGGCAGCGCCAGGTCATCGTCAGCCAGGGATTCCTGCACGAACAGTGCTAACCAGAGTGACGAGAAAGGTCCACGTTCGACATACGTGCAGATCGAGTTAACCGCACCAAGGAACGCGGCGATACATGCGCCAACCAGTCGTCCAGATACGACTACCGCGCCCAGAAATTCGCCTGCCGCGCGACCGCTCCAGCAGTCCACCAGCCGGCGACGCCAACGGTGATGCCACAGACGCGAAAGGAAGCGAACGCCGTCAATGTCCTGTGAACGCCAGCAGGCATACATGTCAACGCCCAAAACGCTGCGACGATACCCAGCGTGGTGTTCTGCGCGAGCGGCGATGAGGCCATCACTAATACGCCGCCAACATGCGTTCGCGTTCACCGGTAGCAGTGCGCAGCACGCTCCATCGCACCCATTATGCAGCAGTCACTGTACCCAGCGCGTAACCACGACAACCGTCGCGACGGGCCATGGCTCCAACACGAGGGAACGCAGCAAGACAACAAAGCCAGAAAGGACGCAGCACGGTCTCGGCTTCTCCTGCCCCGCTCTCCCCTGACCACGGCACAGCGCCACTTCCGATAAAGGCCATACAGATCGTCACATGGAGCGTTAAGGATCTGGAATCGACAGGAACTGTGGGTGCGAATGTAACAGAGGCGAAACATGCCAGGGCGACGAACCAACGAGGGCCGAACCCGTCGTACCACTAACAACGACGCCAGCACCAACGCCAATACCTGGAGCACTGGGTTGGTAGCAGCAACGCAAGCATGCAACCGCCGACCGCGAGGTCGTGTCGCAGATCCTTAAGCACCTGTTGTGGTCGTACCGCAGCAAGCGGAAGAATACAGCACCCGACCAGGCAAGCGGATCGAAACGCCACGTACCGACGCCGGCTGATCTCATCGCCTGTATCGCCTCGGGCAGCATCCGCACGAGTGGCACCCCAGCGGCGAGTGGCAAAAGCGCGAACACCAGGTGCACCATGTGCCGTGCGTTCGATGAACTGACGCCGCTCAGCTACCACGTTCATAAGGTTGATTGCCCCGATCCCGAGGACTAACGTGCGGGAATGTAGAGCTTTTGGCCGATCGTAACTTGTCGCCTTCCTCCGTGTCAGGCCATTGAATTGCAACAGGGCATCGACCGTGATATTGAACCTTGCGGCAATCGAGCGTAGTGTATCGCCACTCTTGACCATGTACGCTTGAGTAGCCGCTGAGGTGTGCGCGTGCCGCCGGGGCTGCCGGGGCCGATGGATGTGGTACGCGGGATATACAGCCGCTGACCAATACTGAGTGAATCGCCTTGTGCACGTGTCAGGCCGTTGTATTTCAACAAGGCATCGACCGAAATTTCGAAGCGTTCAGCAATCCCCGTAAGGTGTCACCACTGGCAACGGTATATGCGATCGCGTTGCTACCTTGTGCAACGCGGTAGACCGGACTGCCGTCGGGGGAACAGCAGTTGGCTCAGGCGGTGGTGCCTCGGCTGTCGGTTCGAGCGTTGGTTCAGGTGTTGGTTCCAGCTGTCGGTTCAGGTGTCGGCTCCGCTGTTGGTTCGAGCGTCGGTTCAGGTGTTGGTTCCGCTGTCGGTTCCAGCGTTGGCTCCAGCGTCGGCTCTGGTGTCAGCTCTGTGGGTGGTTCGAGGTCGCAGTTGGCGGCACGACTGGTTAGGCAGGACCAATCGCATCGGTCGGCGGCAACATCGGAGGAACAGCAGCAACAAGTTCGGCGGAACCTTCGGGTGTTTCGGGCGCACCTCCGGCCACATTCAGCCAACGGCTGGCGCCGCAATGTGAATGCGTCGGTGTCGATCACTGGACCAGAGCGTGGGACGAAGATCGCGAATGTGCCGAGGTTCGAGCTGTTCGGTGTCGACGGTCCCACCACCAGGGCACACACAACGCCGACGCCGAAGCCGACCCTTCCCGCCGTTTGTAGACTACGCTGCCCGTAACGTGCTGCCAGCAGGCGTGCGGCGAGCGCACCCAGCATCGGGAAGAAGCAGGACCCCCATGCATAAGATGATGAACAATTGACCCTGTCATGCAGCCTCCGGCAACGCATTGTAGCATGGAACGTGTCCACGAACAATCATGGCCCACATATACGGCGTATAGACGAAACAGCGATAGGTGTGAATACCTGCTTGCCATATATTGAGCCTGTATGTGCCGCCACGGAACTCTTACCGTTATCAATCGTCTAACTACCAGTAAGCGTGCTGGATCTGAATCCAGCCATGAACGTAGTACAATGCCATGGGAAGGCTCAACACCTTCGGAGCGAGATACTAAATGCAGTCAAATAATGCACTTTTACATACTCGACTTCGCCCACTTGCGTGGCGGCTTCGTTTACGCGATATAGTGGGCTGGCTCCAACGCAGCGCCTATGTGCCCGGTGCTGGCTTCATCGCACTGCAGGGCATTGGTCGGTTAGTGCCAATCTCCAATTTGCTGTGGTGGTCCTTCGCGCCGCTCGTTGTGTGGTTGTTTGGGTTGGCAATTTATCTGATAGTCCATCGCATCGACTACGACGGCAGCGCGCCGGGTCGATCATTTGCTCGACCTTCGCGAACGTCTTGTCGACCGCGCTCGAGCTAGGTGCGCGTCCGCTCGAGGACGAGGTCGAGGAACTGCAGCATATCCGATGCTGTTAACTACATCCGAACGTATCCGCCCGCAACAGCTTGGCTGGGCATTTGATCGCAGGACGTTGCTGCATTTCGGCATACCGTTGCTGGTTGGCCTCGCACTATTGTTCATGCCAAATCCACAGAACCGGGTTCTTGCCGATCAAGCCGCCGTCGTCGCAGCGATCGAAAACACGATCAAAACGATCGAAGCACAACGCGAGGCGATCGGAGCCAACCAGGAGCTTTCGGCAGCCGAGCGCGAACGTCTGCAGCGCGAACTCGCCCAACTCGAACGTGACCTACAGGCCGCACAGAACTCGCGTGAAGAAGCACTCGCTCAGCTTTCAAGTGCGGAAGCACGATTGCGCCAGGGGCTTGATCCCCAGGCTGATGCACGTCGCGCTGGGCTCGACCAACTTGCACGTCGTTTGCAAGCGCAGCGCACGAACGGCACGACCACAAGCGACGCCAACGCCGCCAATGAATTGCAGCAACAACAACAGAGCCTCGATAGCATGAGCCCCGAGCAACGCGAACAACTGGCACAAGCCCTGCGTGAACAAGCCGCTCGAAAATGCGAACGTCGATCCAGCGCTGGCACAGGAACTTCAAAACGCTGCCAACGCCCTTGAAAGCGGCGATACTGCTGCCGCCGAGCAAAGCCTGGATCGTGCGGCGCAGCAGGCCGAAGCTCCAGTCAACAGATTGCCTCGAATGCTGCCAGCGAACAAAGCATCTCACAGTTGCAGGAAGGCCGCCAGAGCGTTGCTCAGGCCGGACAAACAATCGCAGGGGCAACAAGTAGCACAGGGTCAACAGGGTCAACAGGGCACAAGGTCAGGGACAGCAAGGACAGCAGGGCAGCAAGGTCAAGGACAGCAGGGTCAACAAGGACAGCAGGTCAGGGACAGCAGGGTCAAGGCAAGGACAACAAGGACAACAAGGTCAGGGACAAGGCCAAGGACAGGGACAAGGCCAAGGACAGGGACAAGGCCAAGGCCAGGGTCAGGGACAGGGCCAGGGACAAGGCCAGGAGGCGGCTCGAACGCCAACAACCTCGGCAATGGCACATCGAATGGTACCGGCAATACAGAGCAGAATGGACAAGGACAATCGCAGGGCAACGGCTCACGCAACGAAACAGTGTATCAGCCCTTCCAGCCATCCGGCGCAGAATGGACAAAGCGAGAACGTCCAGGGGCAGCAAGGTAGCGGCGGGCAAACGCAGGTCAAGCCAGGGCAATACGCTCCTGGTGCCAGCAACCCTTCGCTGGTACCATACGATCAGGTTTATGGCGAATATCGTGATGCAGCGGGTGATGCACTCGACCGCTCGGCGATTCCGCCGCATCTGAAGGGCTATGTTCGCGATTACTTCGGCGAGTTAGCGCCGGGTCAATAACAACTATTTGCGTGGTGCGTGGTGCGGCTAGGCTCACCCGTTCCCGTGGCAGTTCCCACGTTTATGGAGAAGTGATGACAACCACACCAATGAATCAAGCGAATGTTCCGACCCTTTCGCCCGAACAGTTCCGCGAAGCATCCACCGCCGTCGAAAATGAGGTCGGTAAAGTTATCGTCGGTCAGCGGCTGCTGATTCGACAAACGTTGATCACGCTGCTGGCTGGCGGCAACGCTCTGCTCGAAGGTGTTCCGGGGCTGGCAAAGACGACGCTGGTCCGCACGCTTGCCGACGTGATCGATTGTCGCTTTTCGCGTATTCAGTTCACGCCCGACCTGATGCCCGCCGACATCGTCGGAACGACGATCATCGCCGAGGACGAAACTGGCCGCAAAGCGTTTCGCTTCGAGCCGGGACCGATCTTCTCGAACCTGGTTCTCGCTGACGAAATCAATCGCGCCACACCGAAGACACAATCGGCCTTGCTGGAAGCCATGCAAGAGCGCACCGTAACGGTAGCAAAGACAATTCATAAACTCGACCGTCCATTCTTCGTGCTTGCCACGCAGAACCCGCTCGAAATGGAAGGAACCTATCCACTTCCAGAAGCGCAGCTTGACCGCTTCTTCTTCAAGATCGATGTGCCGTTTCCGAGCGTTGACGAACTGGTAGAGATCGCGAACCGCACGACGGGCGTGAACACACCCGCACCACGTCGCATTATCAACGGCGCGATGCTCGTGCAGATGCAAGCACTGGCGCGTGAAGTGCCGATCGCTTCGCATGTGCTGCACTTCGCGGCACGCCTGGTCGCGGCCACACATCCGAATACTCGTGAGGCTGCCCCCATCGCCAAACAGTTCGTGCGCTATGGCGCATCGCCTCGCGGCATGCAAGCGTTGATCCTGGCGGGCAAGATCATCGCGTTGCTGGACGGGCGCTATAACGTCGCCTTCTCCGACCTACGCGCTGCCGCCTTGCCCGCACTACGTCACCGCATCATTCTGAACTTCGAGGCACAGGCCGAGGGTATGAGCGCCGACGACGTTATGCGTGGCATCCTGGAGCACGTCCGCGAAGATGCACGGTAGCCATCCATGAGCGACCAAAGCGCTCCGGCACACGCCGAAGCACTCTTCGATGCGGCATTTCTGACGCAACTCGACCGCCTCGCCCTGATCGCACGCCGCCCAATCGCTGGCGAGATGCAGGGCGAGCGACGTTCTCCCACGGCGCGGCGCGTCGGTCGAGTTCGCCGATTTTCGCCCCTACGTGGCAGGCGATGACTTTCGGCAGATCGACTGGAATCTCTATGCACGCGCCGAAAAGTTCTTTCTCAAACTGTTTGTCGCCGAAGAAGAACTAACCCTCCATCTGTTGCTGGACACGAGCCGTTCGATGGATTGGGGATCGCCCAACAAGCTTCGCTACGCCAAACAGGTCGCGGGAGCATTCGGCTATATCGCGCTCAGTAATCTGGATCGTGTCACACTCCATGCGTTCGGACAGGAGCGCGAAGTGCGTATGCCCGCCCAACGTTCGCGACGCGGTGCGATGCCCCTATTTCGTTTTTTACAAGACCTCGCGCCGGGAACGTCAGCCGACTTCGCGGCGATCTGCCAGCGTTATGCCCGTACCGCCCGCACACCTGGTCCGCTCCTGCTCTGCTCCGACCTGATGGACGCACGCTGGCAGGATGGCCTCCAGGCGCTGGTCGGTCGCCGCTTCGAGGTCACGGTGGTACATACCCTCGCCCCGCAGGAAGTTTCGCCCGAACTGGACGGCGATGTACGGTTGATCGATGCCGAAGGCGGCGCTCCGGTCGATCTCACCGCCGATCTCGATCTGCTGCGCCGCTACGAAGAAAGCGTGCGCGGTTGGCGGGAGGAAATCGCTAACTATTGTGCCGGACACGATATCGCCTATGTGCCGCTGGAAACAAGCTTTCCAGTCGAAGAACTGCTGCTTTCTTTGCTCCGACAACGTGGCATCGTGCGGTAAACTACCCTATGTGCTAACCCCGCATCGCACGTTGTATTTGTTCTATTCGAGGATTCCGTCATGTTCAAAGGTCGGGGAGCGCCGCTCATTCCACTTTTTCTGATCGTCTTTATCAACCTCGTGGGCTTTGGCATCATTATTCCAGTTCTACCGCTGTACGCTGAATCGTTTAGCGCTTCCGCGACGACCATCGGCTTGTTACTGGCGTCGTATTCGTTAGCCCAGATGCTTGCCACACCCTACCTCGGCGCATTGTCCGATCGCTACGGACGCCGCCCGATCCTGATCCTGAGTCAACTCGGCACGTTCATCTCGTTCATGATGCTTGGCTTCGCCAACACGCTGCCGATGGTGTTCGCCGCGCGCATCCTGGATGGCGCGTCAGGTGGTAGCATTTCGACCGCTCAGGCGTATATCAGCGACGTAGTGGAAGAAAAAAACCGTGCCAAAGCGTTTGGCGTCATCGGGGCAGCGTTCGGCATAGGCTTCATCGCTGGGCCGGCCATCAGCGCCCTGTTGGGCGCAAACGGCAACTTCACTGTTCCGATCTTCCTGGCTGCTGCGATCTCGCTCCTGTCCCTCGTGCTAACAGTCATCTTGTTACCCGAATCGCTCCCCGCTGACCAGCGTGGTGCTTTGCGAACGCCGCGCATCCTCGACATCGCAGGATTGCGCGAAATCCTGGGTATGGGACAACTCACCACGCTGTTCGCGATTTTCTTCGCCTTCAATCTGGCGCAGGCCGGATTCCAGGGTATGTTCGCTTTGTTTGCCCTCAGCCGCTTCGGTTTCGGGCTACGTGAAACAGGGTATTTCCTGGCTTATAGCGGATTGCTGGCAGCGTTGTTTCAGGGCGGAGCGACCGGACCTATCGTGAAACGCTGGGGTGAGCGCAACGTTATTCGTACCGGCTTACTGCTGGCGGCACTAGGTCTGGTGCTATCGTCGATGGTACAGAGTTGGCCTTTGTTGTTGCTGGCGCTTACACCGCTTTCGATTGGCCTCAGCCTTGCGACACCTGCACTCAACAGCATGCTAACGCGTGAGAGTCCGGCGGGAGCGTATGGACGCATCCTGGGATTGTCACAGTCCGTCGCGGCACTGGCACGTGTGCTCGGTCCACTGCTGGCGGGATTGGCATTCGCCTACATCGGTGAACCAAGCCCCTTCATCCTCGCTAGTCTCCTACTCCTGGGAGCGTTCGCTGCGGCCAGCATGTTGCGCCGCCAACCAATCATGACGATGGAGCCAGCGGCGCGTCCGTAAAATACACATCGAATGCTGCGCATAGCCCTGTAATACCTCAGGGCTATGTTGCGACTTTGGTCAAGCACCTTCGTCGTGATGAGTGCGCTTCGGGAGGTTGGGGCACGCTCGCCGTGCAGCGTTCATGCATGTTCGTAAGCCCACGGTATCATCCAAAATCCGCGCCACCCCTACAATAACGCTTCCACACGTTCGGCGCGCTCGTTAACGGCCTGTGCGTCGTCGTCGACAAGTGTGATATGTCCGAGTTTGCGTCCAGCGCGCGGCGCTTTATCGTACAAATGCAGGTGTGTGTCAGGCACCGCCAATACCTGCGCCTGATCCGGCACGTCGCCGATGATGTTAAGCATGACGCTGGTGCCGCGCAGCGCCGTCGAGCCGAGCGGTAGCCCCACGACCGCCCGCATGTGGTTGGCGAACTGACTGGTCGCCGCACCCTCGATGGTCCAATGACCGGAGTTATGGACGCGGGGCGCACATTCGTTGACGAGCAGTTGGTCATCCGTTTCAAATAGCTCGATTGCCAGCACCCCGACGTAGCCCAGAGCATCCAGCGCACGGGCGGCATATGCTTCGGCGCTCGCCTGTAGCGCCGCGCTGGTGTCAGGAGCGGGCGCGGTCGAGCGCCGCAGGATCCCTTCACGGTGTTGGTTCTCGACCAGTGGATAAAAAGCTGTTTCGCCCGTGCGGCTCCGTACGGCCAGGATCGACAATTCGCGCTTGAACGGCACGAAGCCTTCCAGGATCAGCGGCGTACCGCCGAGCGTTTGCCACGCACGCGCTACGTCATCGGCGCTCCGTAGCACCATCTGCCCTTTGCCGTCGTAGCCCATGCGACGTGTTTTGAGGACGGCGGGCAATCCAAGCGCTGTGATGGCAGCATCGAGATCCGCACGGTCGTCCACGGCGGCGAACGGCGGCGTTGGAATATCAAGGTCGCGAAAGAACTGTTTTTCCACGAGTTGATCCTGGGCGGTTTCGAGCGCCAGCGGCGGCGGAAAAACGTCGATATGCGTTTGTAGAAACTGTGCGGCTGCGACAGGGACGTTTTCGAATTCGTAGGTGACGACGTCCACGCCTTCAACGAACCTGCGAAGCGCCTCCTGATCCTCATAGGTGCCATGGACGATCGCGCCGACAGCAGCGGCAGGAGCATCCGAGGCTGGCTCGAAGAACCGGAAGCGTAGCCCTAGTGGAATTCCTGCCAGCCCCAGCATGCGCCCAAGTTGTCCGCCACCCAACACCCCGACAATCATAGGTGTTCCTCGGGATCGGGATGATCCAGTACCGCCTGCGGTTTGCGCGGCACGGTAGTGCTCGATGGCCGCATGGTATTCAGGGTATGTATTCGACAGGATCGAACACGCCAGCAGCGCGGCGTTGATCGCTCCGGCACGCCCGATCGCCAGCGTCGCGACAGGAATACCAGCGGGCATCTGTACGATCGACAACAGCGAGTCCATGCCTTTGAGCGCCTTAGATTCGACTGGCACGCCCAACACGGGCAACGTCGTCTTTGCCGCTGCCATCCCCGGCAGATGCGCCGCGCCACCCGCTCCGGCGATGATGACCTCAAGCCCACGCTCACGAGCGCTTGAGGCATACTCGAACAACAGATCGGGCGTGCGGTGTGCCGAGACAACCCGCACCTCGAATGGCACACCCAACGTTTCTAACGTGCGTGCGGCATGGCTCATGGTTTCCCAATCCGACCGCGATCCCATGATGACGCCGACCAACACCTGCATACTCCACATCCTTCCCGTTTGATCCAGGAACTCTTATTCTATGCGGGTATCCCCACTTCTACAAGCCTGCGCCGTCTCGCGCATACCAAACATTGTTGACCAACAATATCATAAATATTGTTGACATTCTTAAGCGGGTGTGATACGTTTCTCCTATACGATGATGTACACTCCGGTAGTCCGATTTGAGCGTACTCTCGGCGCTTGCACGAAGGTATGATGGTCGATACTTTATAGGATACATAGCGTCCCTGGACGTTGTGAGATATATGATCTCAAGGAGCAATAGACATGACCGACTATGCACAGCCGGAAGCCCTGGTTTCGACAGATTGGGTCGCTGACCATCTGAACGATTCAAACGTTCGTCTGTTGGAATCAAATGAGGATGTGCTGTTGTACGAAACAGGCCATATCCCCGGCGCACAAAAGATCGACTGGGTTGGCGATCTCAACGATCCGCTCGTCCGCGACTATCTGGACAAGTCCCACTTCGAGGAACTCCTGAGCCGCCTGGGCATCACCCCGGATACGACCATCGTGCTCTATGGCGACAAGAACAACTGGTGGGCGACCTATGCCTTGTGGGTGTTCAAGCTGTTCGGACACGAAGATGTGCGCATCCTCAACGGCGGACGCAAGAAGTGGATCGACGAAGGCCGCAAGATCACCAGAGAAGTACCAACCTATCCCGCGACGCAGTACCAGGCCAAGGAGCGCGATGATTCGAAAATTCGAGCGTTCCGCGACGAAGTACGCAATTCGCTGGGCAAAGTCGCGCTGGTCGATGTGCGCTCACCCGACGAGTACAGCGGTAAAAAGCTACACATGCCGGAATACCCGCAGGAAGGCGCTTTGCGTGGTGGACATATTCCAACCGCGCAAAGTATCCCATGGGCGCAGGCTGCCAACGATGATGGCACCTTCAAGTCACGCGAACAGCTTGAAGCAGTTGTATGGCAGCAAGGGTATCACCGCAGACAAGGATGTGATCGCATACTGCCGCATCGGCGAACGCTCGTCACACACCTGGTTCGTGCTGAAGTATCTGCTTGGGCATGCCAAACGTCCGCAACTATGACGGCTCGTGGACTGAATGGGGCAACAGTGTCGGCGTTCCAATCGAGAAGTAAGCAATCAGAGATGATTGAAGCGCTGAGCATTGGACATTATGCGACTCGCGACGCAATCATTCAGTCAACACAATGTACTTGAGGTCAAGAGATAAGACTCAATGTTACTGCATGCTATTAGCACGGACCCGTCGTCGATCGAAGTGCACTACGGGTCAATCAAGGCGCGATCGTCTTGCTCATTGTCGTGGCGTTTCTGTTGCAATTGCCCGTGCTTGTCGGATTGTGGGCGCTGTGATGCTCGTTGGCACGATCGTGCCGCCGCAGCACTGTTTCAGCAGTTCTATCGCCAGGTTTTGGCCCAGCAGGACTGATCAAGCCCGATTCACGCTGAAGACGCCACCCAGCATCGTTTCGCGCAGGGCATGGGAGCGGCATTCCTTGTCGCAGCGACGGTAGCTTTCGTCGTTGGCGCGCCGACTCCTCGCCTGGGTGCTATCCACTATCGTCGCGATACTGGCAGGCGTCAACCTCGTGTTTGGATTTTGTGCTGGCTGCTTTATGTATTTTCACCTCGCACGAGCAGGAGTGATCAAGCGATTGGCGGCATAATCTTATGTTAGAACGTATATGGTTATCCTCGTAGGCGTGGTTCTGGCGGTATACGCGGTGTGGGGTTTGCTACGCTTATGGACACGCTATCGCATTCGACGCACCGCCGGCTTCTCAGATCGCAGAGCTTGCCGGTCTCGTCAACTCGGGACGTCCGGCCATCCTGGCGTTCTCCACCCCTGGCTGCGCTGAATGCCGCTCGCTGCAACGCCCCGCGCCTGGAAAACTCGCAGCCTCGTTGGGCGACAGCGTGCAGGTCGCTCACCTATCCGTACCCGAACACCCCACGCTGGTCGAGCAATTCGGCATTCTTACCGTCCCTGCAACAGTGATTCTCGACAAACAGAGGCAAAACGCGCCACATCAATCTACGGTACACCAGCGCCGAACGCCTTCAGACACAACTTGGTGAACTCTAGGGCCGGAGATTTCGTCGAGCCTGTTCTGTGTTCAGCGGTCGAATACTGAGGCATTGAGAGGTACATGCAAAAGGCAGTTCAATGAACTGCCTTTTGCATGTACTCTAAACAAGCGATCTCACCGATTCAACCTCTGGTGCGCGTGACCAGGGTTAGCAGCAATCCATAGAATCCAGCCATGCGAAACACTTCTCAGATGCCGTTTCCCATCGGGTGTCGACAAGACCTCTAGCATTTAGCCTGACTTCCAGCATTTGGCATACCTGGGTGGGTATCGCATCGTTGGAAGGTCTGCGGCTTCTTTGCCTTCATAGACCGCAAGATACCCAATCCTCATGACAGCTTGACTTACAGGCAATAGGCTTGTCAAGGACCCGCACGCACAGAGCTCCGTCAAAGTCCGATTCAGACCACGATTTCCCGCGAGATTGTCACTCTGAGCCGCAGCGAAGAGTCTGTCTCTGGTTCGGAAAGATCCTTCACTGCGGTTCAGGATGACAGATTCCATGACTTTGACGGAGCCCTGCCCGCACGCATTCGTGTGTTCCCGCGGTACTGACCGAACCTACAAAGCTCACATCCGCCCGTGCTCGTCCTTGGGTCGCCACATTTCGGACGATTACCATACGTTTTCCATGGCTCCAACATTGACACTTCGGCGCAAACTTGCTATGTATGGGGAGTCCGATCGTGCGAGCACAGGGTGGCGCGAATGTTGCAACAAAATGGGCGATCGAGCATCTAAATGAAAGGGTGCGTATCATGCGTCATCGCGTATGATACGTTCCGGCGTATGGACCAGGCGTTGCCCGCTGTGGGCGCGGATGCTCCCCTGGTTCGACGCAACAAGCTTCAAGGCTTTGAAAAAGGAGCCGACCCTTGGTAACGTGTCCCTCGTGCGATTATGAAAATGTAGCCACCTCGCGGTATTGCCGACAATGTGGCACACGACTTCCCGATACGACCTCGGCGGCACCGCCAAGCATGCCCGCCGCACCTGACGCTATGCCTTCGCAGGCTGCTCCATCGGCAGAGTCCGAACGATGGTGCGCCACCACCCAAAGAAAATGACAGTCGGTTGGATCAAAGCGAACAGCCATGCAGATGATAGTGTGCTACAAGCCAAACTCATCGCCGACTCAGACGGGGAAATCATGGCAGAACCTGGATTACCTGAGGAGACAACCACCCCAACTCAGCCGCTGGTGTTGCCGGAAACAACGACACCGCCAGCGCGTCTTGAACCGGGATCGCATGTGGGTGGCTACGAAATCGTTGATGTGCGTGAGGAGGAGGATGGACAAGCATACCTATCACGCCATCGCACCTGCGGATGTGTGTTCTGTCTGTGGCGCTCGTGCCGCCGACGAACAAGCTCATTTCTGCGAGGAATGTGGCGCGGAGTTAGTGCCGCGGAATGTGCTGATCGCCGAACTGCCGCTGGATGACACGGAACCCGCGACTGGTCCCGCTCGGTTGATCGGCCTGGCGGATGAACCGCAACGAGCGCTCCTGCCACCGGCAACCGCGTTTACGGCGGGCGACCGTCGCTTCCTGGTGATGGAAGGCGATGTTCCAGGCTACCAGTCCTTAGCTGAATTGCTGGCATCGGGCGGCGAATCGCCGCAGCAACCAGCGGCGTTGGACGAAGCGGATGCCTTACCGATCGCTCTCCAATTGGCGCACTTACTCCAATTCCTGCATGAGAACGATACCGCGCTCGGCGACCTGTCGCTCGCACAACTGCTGATCGGTCCACAGCGCCGTTTGCGTTTGCGTGACGCCAGCGACATTCAACCGCTGAATGAAACCAGCCGCATGAACGACCTGCAACAGCTTGCAAGCACCATTGAGGACCTGACTCGCTCGCCGCGCCTCACCCGCAAACTGGACGAAGGGACGACAACGCAGGCCAGTGAAACGCCCGATTCCATCGATGACGTGCTGGCGGCGTGGCGCTCAGGCGATCTGCAGGACGCCGATGGCTGGGTCGCGGCGCTCGAAAGCGTGATCGCGGCGAAAAGCGCATTACGCTCCATTTCGACCAAGTTAGGCGCACGTACTGATGTAGGCGTACAACGCGAGCTTGACGAAGATTCTCTGATGACGCAGGAACTCCGCATCGCTGTCGCAGGTGTGCCGATCAACGCTGGTATCTATGTGGTCGCCGACGGCATGGGAGGTCACGCGGCGGGCGAAGTCGCGTCTAAACTGGCAGTTCAAGCCGCCGCCACCAGTATCGCGCAACAATTAGTGATGCTGGCGTCGTCTGATTCGACGGTTGACGACGCACATCTGATCCAGTTGGTCAATCAGGCGGTCGAAGAAGCGAATATGGCAGTGTACGAGGAAGGCCAGCGCCGGGGCAATGATATGGGAACGACGATCACGCTCGCGCTGGTCGTCGGTGACCGCTGCGTGGTCGGCAATGTAGGCGATTCGCGCACATATCTGCATCGCGAAGGCCACCTGACCCGTATCAGCAAGGATCATTCGCTGGTGATGCGCCTGGTCGACATCGGACAGATCACCGAGGATGAAATCTATTCACACCCGCACCGCAACGCGATTTTGCGTTCGCTAGGCGAAAAGCCGCAGGTGCAGACTGATACGTTCCCGTTGCGATTGTTGCCGGGTGATGCACTATTCCTGTGCTCGGATGGACAATGGGAGATGGTCCACGATCCGCGCATGAACGAAGTCATCAACACCGTGCAGGACCCGCAACAGGCGTGTGACCAACTGATCGATGAGGCCAATGAGAACGGTGGCGAAGATAACATTACCGCAGTTCTGGTGAGATTTTCATAACGACGTAATGACGAAGGCCCGAGGCAGACAAAGGCTCAAATTCGTAATAAACGGTGAGCCCTGGATGCCTTGGGCTACGTATCGAGATACCACGCTGGTCGACGGACCGAGGGTAATGAAGGAGTATACTCATGGCTGAAGATATTCAACTGACGACGACATGGGCGCGCACGCCGCTGCCCGCCGGAACGGCACAGGTCGCCTATCTGCATATCGAGGCGAAACCACAGACCGTAGTTACGACCCATAAAGCGGCGATCAACTTTGGCATGGTCCTCGACCGATCCGGTTCGATGGACGGCAACAAGATCGAGAGCCTCAAACGGGCCGTGATCCAGGTGCTGGATACGCTGGGACCAGAAGATACTGTGTCGGTCGTGGTGTTCGACGAAACGGCACAAGTCGTCGTGCCGACCACGGCGGCAACCAATAAGAACGAACTTGAAGAATCAGGTCGAGGGCATCCGGGTACAAGGCGGCACGGCGATGTCCACCGGTCTTGAGGCCGGTATCACCGAGATTCGTAAAGGCATGGGACCGGACCGCGTGACCCATATGGTGTTGCTCACCGATGGTCAGACCTGGGGCGACGAAGACCAGTGTCGTGCATTAGCACAGCAACTTGGCGGCGAAGGCGTGCGCCTGACCGCGCTCGGCCTGGGCGACGAATGGAACGAGCAACTGCTCGACGATCTCGCCGCCGCGACAAACGGCACATCGGACTATATCGCTGATCCCAAGGACATCGCCAAATACTTCCAGGCCGCGACCGTCGGCGGCGCAAAGCACCGCCGTACAGAACGCCCGTTTGTTGCTGCGTCTGGCGCAGGGTGTCAATCCACGCGCGGTGTACCGCGTAACCCCTTTGATCGCGAATCTTGGCTATAAACCGATCGGCGAACGGGAAGTCAACGTCGATCTTGGCGATATTCAGGGCGATACTGGCGCGGCGATCCTGGTCGAGATGATGCTTCCAGCGAACCAACCCGGCACGTATCGTGTCGCGCAGGTCGATCTCTCCTACGACGTACCACAGTCCAACAGGCTCGACCAGCATGTACGCACCGACCTGATGCTGGAGTTCAGCGCAACACCTGGGACGCCCGATCCGCGTAGCATGAACCTGGTCGAACGCGTGACAGCCTTCAAGCTGCAAACCCGCGCATTGGACGAGGCTGCCGCAGGCAACGTCGCAGGAGCGACACAGAAACTTCGTTCGGCGGCGACACGCCTGCTCGACCTGGGCGAACTCGAACTCGCCAATACGATGACTCGTGCCGCAGAAACGATGGAAACCGGCGGTGGACCGTCCGCTGCCGACCAGAAACAGATGCGATATGCTACCAAGCGCCTGACCCTGGATCAGTTGACCGGCGACGTGAAGTAGCGCGAGAAGGGGATAGCATGGCTGGCGAACTCCAATTACGACAAACTCTGGCACGACCCTACCTACCGGCAACCCAGGGGTCACAGGTTGCCTATGTCCTGGTCGAGATCGTGCCAACAGCGGCAATAGCAAACGTCCAGATGCCGATCAGCGTCTCGTTCGTGCTCGACCATTCAGGCTCGATGCGCGGCAATAAGCTACGAGCGATGAAAGCCGCCGTCGGACTGGCGCTCGACCGTCTTAACGATAACGATAACGTGGCAATCACGATCTTTAGCCACGAATCGGTCGTGCTGGTTCCAGCACAACCGGCGTCGGGACGCGAAAGCATCAAGCGTCTGATCAATGGCGTGCGTGACGAGGGCGGCACGAAGATCGGGCGCGCCATGGCAGCAGGGCTTGGCGAACTGGCACGCGCTCCGCAAGGTACGTTGCCGCGCCTGGTGCTGCTGACGGATGGCGAAACCGATAAGGACGAGAACGAGTGTCTGGCGATGGCGGATCAAGCCGGACAACTCAACATTCCGATCTCGGCCTTCGGCATGGGCAACGAATGGAATGACCGTTTATTGACCGAGATTGCCACACGTTCGCATGGCGAGGTCGAGCACTTGCGCCGCCCTGAAATGATCGAGGATAACTTTCAGGCCGTGGTGCAACAGGCGCAGGGCGCGATCTTCCAGAACGCCAACGCGGTTGTGCGACTGGTTTCAGGCGTTCAGGCGCGGGCGGCGTGGCAAGTCGTGCCGCTGATCAAGAACCTGGGCTACAAGCCGCTGGCGGATCGCTCGGTAACCATTCCGCTCGAACAACTCGAAAAGGACAACCGGCGTGTTTTGCTCCTGGAACTGATGGTGGAGCCGAAGCCCGCCGGACAGTATCGCATCGGGCAGGTCGAGATCAGTTACGACATTCCGCAACTCGGTATCATTGGCGAACGCGCCAAGACCGATCTGGTGTTGCAAATTACCGCCGACCAGGCGCTAACTCGCCAGGTAAACCCGCAGGTCATGAACATCGTCGAAAAGATCAGCGCGTTCAAGCTGCAAACCCGCGCCCTCGAAGATATCGAGACGGGCAACGTAGCGGGAGCGACCCAGAAGCTTCAGAACGCTGTTACACGTTTGCTCAACACGGGCGAATCCGACCTAGCACAGACCGTGCAGCAGGAAGTTAACAACCTGCAACAAAGCGGGCAACTTTCCACCGAAGGTCAAAAGACGATCCGGTTCGGTAGCCGCAAAACAGTGCGCCTGAGCGACCTGGACGTTCCTAAGTAAGCCAAACGTACAGATAATAAGGAGGGCAGGAGCAGCATTGCTCCTGCCCTCCTTTGCATGTAGCCGTGATGCTTACTGCTTGGTGATGCGTCCTTCGATTGCCGCACTGAACGGCTGCGTGGCTGCCATCACGTAATCGACCAGCACATCCAGGTCGACCGGGCCACCGACACGATTTGTGCCTGAGCGCAGGATCGTGAAGCCGTCACCACCGTCCGCCAGGAAGCTGTTGATCGCCACCGAGAACGTCGCGGCACGGTCAATTGGCTGCCCGTCAGCACCACGAATCTCGACGACCTTATCGCCAACCGCCCGTGCATCCGACCAGGTATAGGTCAGGCCGGAGATTTGCAGGAAGCGCGTGCGGACACTGCCGTCCGGTTGCGGCTGCCACTGCTGGTTAAGCAGCGTATACACCTGATCGCCGGTCAGATCGATCTTGACCATGTTGTTGCCGAAAGGTTGCACGGAGAACAATTCGCCATAGGTGATTTCGCCTGCCGAGAGCGGCGCACGAATACCCCCGGGGTTCATGAAGGCGAACTGCGTGGCCATACCGACCCGCTGCGAATCGGCGATCAAGTTACCGATAGCGGATTCGCCCGCTTCATTTTGCTCGTTCGGCAAATCTGTGGCAAGCGTCCCCACCACGCGATTCGCCAACGGAGCCGTCTGGTCCGCGTACTTCTTGACCAGGGCGGCGATCTCGGCATCCGGCTCGATCGCATCGTTGAAGGTCGTAACGATCTCGGCCTTCTTTGCCACGATGTCGCGCTTGGCCCGATCGATCGTCAGGTCGATATCGGCAAAAGCGATGCTGTACGAGAGCGCCTGCGTGATAAGTTTTCCATCGATCATCGCATTAATCGATGTATGACTATGACCAGACGCAATCACATCAACATCGTCATCAATGTTTTTAGCGATATCGGCAATTGCTCCCGTCAACTCACCCGTCGTGGCGTTTTGGACGCCGCCCTGGTGAATCAGCAGGATGATCGCATGCACGCCGTGCTCATGCAGTTCGGCGACCGCTGCATTGATCGAAGTCACTTCGTCCAGGAACTCCAGACCGGCAACACCCGATGCGGTCACGATTTCCGGCGTGCCGCGCAGCACGGCGCCCACGAAGCCAATACGTGCACCTGCCACATTCTTGATCAAATAGGGCGGGAAGATCGTTTTACCAGTAGCAGTTT
Organism: uncultured Chloroflexia bacterium; assembly: GCA_963782315.1. Taxonomy (GTDB): domain Bacteria; phylum Chloroflexota; class Chloroflexia; order Chloroflexales; family Kallotenuaceae; genus JBBSGA01. Next base: position 69,689 of record CAWAJS010000017.1, on the reverse strand, counting down.
CGACAACATTAGAGACGATGTAGGGGAAGTTAGCCCCGCCCCAGCAGCCAGCCGTGGGATGACAGCCGCCATCAACCAGGCGCTTGAGTTCGGTGATACCCTCGTCGAACTCGTGGTTGCCGACCGTGCCAACATCGACGCCAAGGGTATTGAGAAAGTCCATCGCCGGTTGGTCTTGCAGCAGCGCCGAAACCAGCGGACTCGCGCCGACGGCATCTCCGGCATGGACCGTAAGCGAATACGGCGTTTGCTGGCGATGTTGCTTGATGTACGCCGCAAGGTACGCGGCTCCACCTACGGGGCGGTTACTCACGCGCCGATCCGCCGGAAGCTGCCCGTGGAAGTCGTTGATCGCAAACACCTTCATCGTGAGTGGAACCAGCGCCGCGCCGACACGCGTGAGCAGCACCGTTTGTTCGCCGTTGATCGTATGGATTTCCATTCGGGCACGCTCGAAGTGCTGCGTCATCACGGTATCACCGTCGATGTTTTGCTCTTGCTGCGGTTCGCTCAGCGGCAGACCCCACAGCGCGAGCGCCTCGCGATAACTGGTGCCAGCATCGCCCAGTTCAAGGCCCTGCGACATCCAGCGCCGCAAAAACAAGCCGCACACGCTATGCATAGTTTCGGCGAACGAGGTACAACCAGCAGCGGCAGTCCCTGCTTCGGGGAACGCCCGCCAATCGCGGCCTTCGCGCACAAGCATTTCGTCGTTGGCGCGACCGAGCAGGATGTTGTACGGTGCTGGTGTGGCAGGATGCAGTTCGAGGCGCTGACGCTCGAAATACTGCACCATGAACGTACCTTCCGGGGTTTGTTCCTGCTTGGCAGCTTCCAAAGGATAGCCAAAGGTACTGAGGCCGCCGTTGTCTTCCCAGAACGCACGGAACTCATCCGCCACACAGGCCGTGACACCTGGTTGATTGAAACATAACGGGGCGGCTGAAACCCGGGGTGCGGGCACCATGCCAAGCACGAGGATGCTCGCGACGAACAGCATGACCGACCGACGGATGCTTTTAGTGCCAAGAATACTCACTCTTGTCTCCCTTCCGGCTTTGTAAGCCAAGCGACAGGCGAACAATGTACTGAGGATGGGCCTACTATAGCCGTCGAATGCAATCTTGCCAACACTTAAATGACAAAAGCACCGACTAACATTCGGTGCTTCCGGTCATTTGTGCGTACGCCATGGAGCGATAGCACGGGCTATGTATTCGCGCTCGATAGCGTTCAGGCGGCTCGACGGTTACGGTCTTCGACGCCAGCCTTGACCCGCAGGCGCGAAGCCATGTATTCCAGCATGCCGTCTGATACGTCGCGGTAGGCGCTCAGAGCAACCCAGAGTTCATGCAACGTAGGTCGTTCGCCCGATAACAGCACCTGCTCCAACTGTTCGCGTGCCTTCTCAACATCTATGGTCATGAAGCAAAGCTCGCACCATTCTTCGTCGGTGAGTTCCCAGCGTCCAGTCGCAGCTTCGTGTGCGGCCATCGTTCTCTCCTCATCATGCCCAGGACGATATCATCGTCGTTCTGTAGCGACTATTGTAAGAGCACAACGACCTGACATCGTACATACCTTGCGCGTTACACGAAGATGACAGTATGGTTAGGTTTTGGATGTTGACATGAGGCGATGAGTGCAAGTGATAGTGAGCCACCAACGCAAGTCCCTGACACTATGCCCCTCATGCCCGTCACATATCACGCGCGCCAAACGCGCCTGGCAATAGCGCGTCAGACAGTAGTTTCCTCGGTCGCACCCGCGAGGTTGGCCAGTAACACACGAGCATTGGCGCGAGTTCCGCGATCACCTGGCGGCACATGCCACAGGGCGAAACCGGACGCGGGCGAATCCGCAATCACCGACGATACGCACGATACTCCGTGCTCCCCCGCCGCGATCGCCGATGAGATCGCGTTACGTTCAGCACATAGCGTCGCCGGATACGCCGCGTTTTCGACGTTACAGCCGGCGTACACTTTGCCCGAACTGCACAGCACCGCCGCGCCGACGAAAAAATTGGAATAAGGTGCGTAGGCGCATTCGCGTACCTCGGTCGCTGCCTGAAGCAGCTTCGTGTCTTCAACCTGGCTCACGTTGTACCTCCTCGCCCACCTCGACAGGTGTTAGCTCCTCAGGCTCGCGCACCAGGATTTCTAGCTTCTCAGGACGGACGCCTTGCACTGAATGGACGCGCACGATGACATTATTGAGTTCAAACTCATCACCCGACACGTGGAATCGTACCTAGTTGTTCGTACACCAGACCGCCAAGGCTATCAACTTCCTCGGTTTGTAGTTCGATGCCGATTTCAGTGTTGAGGTCGTCCAGCGACACGCGCGCATCGACCAGCCAGTTGTTCGATGCCAGTTCTTTGATATACGGTTCTTCGACATCGTATTCATCTTGAATCTCGCCGACGATTTCTTCCAACAGGTCCTCGATCGTCACCAGACCCGCAGTACCGCCATATTCGTCTACGACGACGGCGATATGCACCTTGCGCACCTTGAGCGAACGCAGTAGTTCGTCGCCCTTCATGGTTTCCGGCACGTAATACACATCGCGTGTCAGGTCGCCGATGGTGTGTTGCAAATCACCGACGCGCAGCAACGGCAGCATGTCGCGCACATACAGGATGCCGCTTACGTTGTCGATCGTTTCGCGATATACCGGAATACGCGAGTGACCCGAAGCGACGGCGAGGTCGATCGCTGCGGCGACGGTCGCGCCGTGATCGAGGGCTTGAATATCGACACGCGGCACCATGACTTCGCGCACCAGGGTATCACCAAAGATCAGGATACCCTCGATCATCTCGCGCTCGTCTTTTTGAAACAAGCCTTCCTCGGCACCAACGTTGACCAACAGCTTGAGTTCTTCTTCGCTGACCATGGCGCTACCATGGCTGATAGCAGCCGTTGGTGCGGCTGACGAAGGGACGCATGAGCAGGTTGACCAGTCCGGTAAAGGGCAACAGCAGATAGGCGAAAAACTGGACGGGACGCGCCAGCAGCAAGGCAGTACGTTCAGGATAGAGTGAGGCGAGAATCTTGGGACACGCTTCGCCAAAGACCAGCAGCGCCAGCAGCAGGCCAACCGTCCCGAGCACCGGATGCCACCAGGCCGTCCACGGCTGCATGATATGCGAGCAGCAGGGCAGTACTGACGACGGCAGCACTAATATTAAGGGTAAGGGTTGCCGCTTTGAAGCGGGCGGGATCGTCTAAAAGTCGGGCGGCGGCCTGTGCGCGCGAGCGCTTGTCCGCCAGCATGCTATGCAGGCGATGCCGCGAGATCATGGTAAGAGCTGCATCGGCGGCAGATGATATTGCCGCGAGGACGAGACAAATAACGACGCCGAGCAGCCACGAACTACGTTCAGGGTCCAAAAAGGTTCGCTCCTCCACATCTACCTACCGACAAGCCGGACATCCCGCAGGATGTGTGCCCGGTAGGCGCGTTAAGTAAATAAGGCACTGAGAGACAGATCCTTATGAATACGCATGATCGCTTCCGCGAACAATGACGCAACACTGATAACTTCGATTCGTGCCGCCGCCGCTTCGGGCGGCAGCTGGATCGTATTCGTGACAACGATTTGCTTGAGTGCGGACTCGGAGATCTCTTTGAAAGCCGTTCCAGCGAAGATGCCATGTGTGGCACACGCATACACGTCCGTCGCACCGCGTTCGCGCAAGCGAATGCGCAGCCTCGACCAGCGTGCCGCCCGTCGAGATCATATCGTCGACGATGATCGCGATCTTGCCGTCGACATCGCCGACCATATCGATCGCCTCGACCACATCCGGCTCCGGGCGTTGCTTGGAGATGATCGCCAGTCCGGCGCCCAGACGTTCGCGAAAGCGATTCGCCCGGTTCACACCGCCAGCATCGGGCGAGACGGCGACCACGTTCAGCAGATCCTTTGGAAATGGAAGTGTTCGACCATGATCGGACCGGCTTGCAGGTGATCGACCGGAATATCGAAGAAGCCCTCGATAGCGGGAGCGTGCAGGTCCATCGTCAACAGGCGATGTCGCGCCAGCCGTCATGATCATGTTCGCCACCAGTTTAGCGGTGATCGGCTCACGTCCGGCAGTCTTCTTTTCCTGCTTGGCATAGCCATAGTACGGCACGACCACGGTGATGCGTGCCGCCGACGCACGACGAAGCGCATCGACCATGATCAACAGTTCCATAAGGTGATGATCGACGGGATTGGACATCGACTGGATCACGAACACATCCGAGCCACGCACGTTTTCCTCGATCCTGACCCGCGTTTCGCCGTTGCGGAATGTTCCAACGAGCGCGCCGCCCAGGTTGAGATTCAAATGCGCAACGATCTCGCGTGCCAGCGGCAGGTTCGAGTTGCCCGAGAAGACTTGTAACCGTCCCATCATGCTGCTATATCCTCAACTGAAAGCTGTTGTTCATGCCATCACACAGAGATTACGATTCCTTGCTCTCGGGTCGGCGAGCGTTCGCGCCGGAACACCCACGACGGTCTCACCAGCGGCAACATCTTTCGTCACCACCGAGCCAGCGCCGGTTCGCGCCCCTGCCCCAATATTGACCGGAGCGACCAACATCGTATCCGAGCCGATCTTAACGCCATCGCCGATCACGGTCTGGTGCTTGCGCTTTTCGGGCGCGATCTGCTTGTCGCCAAAGTTGGCGGTGATCGTTCCCGCGCCGATGTTCACGTCCGCGCCAACCTGTGCATCGCCCATATAGGAGAAGTGGCCCATCTTGGTGTTGGGTCCAAGCGTGGAACGGTTGACTTCGGCGAAGTTCCCGACATGCACATCCTTGCCCAGCCGTGCGCCGGGACGCAGGTGCGACAGCGGCCCGACGTTCGAGCCATCTTCCATGATCGCCTGTTCGACGAACGACGCCTTGACCTGGCAATCGTCGCCGATAGTGGCATCTTCGATCACGCTGTTGGGACCGATGGTGCAGCGCTCCCCGATGACAGTCGTGCCCTTGAGCATCGTTCCGGGCAACAGCACGGAATCCTGCCCGACCACCACGCCCGCATCGACGTAGGTATGGGCCGGATCGATGATGGTCACACCCGCACGCATCAGATCGAGCAGGATACGCTGGCGCATCACGCCTTCGGCCTGTGCCAGATCGTAGCGGTCGTTCACGCCCCAGGCTTCGGTGGCGTCCGCGAGCCCAAACGACGCAATGGCACCGGGACCCTGCTTCCTCGATCGCCATCGCCACCAGATCGGTCAGGTAATACTCGCCTTTGACCGGACTGGGTTGGAGCCGGTCGAGGTGCGCCCACAACCAGGCCGCGTCATAGGCGACAACCCCCTGGTTGACTTCCGTAATCTGGCGTTGCTGCGTCGGTCGCGTCACGCTCCTCGACGATCGCCAGCACCTGTCCCTGCTCGTCGCGCACGATGCGCCCGTAGCCGGTGGGCGGTTCGGATACAAAGGTGGTGATCGCGCCGACAACGCCGGGTCGATCCAGTTCAGCCAGCAGCGCCTCGACTGATGACAGCCGCATCAGCGGATCGGCTCCGTACAACACCAGCACGCGGTCAACCGAACCTTCGAGCGCGGCCTGTGCCTGTTGCACGGCATGTCCGGTACCAAGCGCAGGAGCCTGAACCACATAGTGATACATTCGGACCGAAACGCTCACGCACTGGCTCGATTGTATCCTGCGACAACACGAGAACGGTTCGGGTGGCTTCGAGGGCAGTGGTGATGCCGAGGACGTGTTCGACGAGCGGTCGCCCACAGATGGGATGAAGCACCTTGGGCAGACGAGAACGCATACGCGTTCCCGCTCCTGCTGCTAGGATGATGACGCCTACTTGCTTTGTTTGCATGCCAACAAAAAAGCAGTAGCCTCAGCCGAGCCTACTGCTGCAAAACACCTCGATCCAAGCCGCCAACAGGCAGTGTCGAGGTGCATCATATAGCGTTGTCTATGTTCGACTCATGTAGAATGTGCGAGCGCGTCCTTACCCGTTACGGTCGGAAAAGTAATGGCTGACGGACTAGGAATCGAACCTAGATTGGCGGAACCAAAATCCGCTGTCCTACCATTGGACGATCCGCCATCACCCTACACGCTACCGCGTATCGACTTCGCCGAGCAACCGTTTATGATCACTTTCCAGTTCAGCCGACACAGGAGATTATAGCATATTGGCACGGCACTTTCAAGGAAAAGCCCGAGCGGCGGCGACGACGACGAAGCTTTGTGCTCCACCGTGAGGTTGCATCGCGGTAGGCGTAGTTGCATGTGATACAGTCATCCGAGTTGTCATGCAGGAGGGGTTCGGTACTATCTGCGGGGTTGTTACCAAGCACTATCCACCTATAAACGAAGCCTCCCGCCATCCACGCCGCAGACGAAGACCTTCGACGCCACCTTATCATCCTCACAGAATCTATGGCGCGTTGGGCGGTTTCGCGCTATCCTTTGCGGCAACGATCAGTCGTATGGCGCCGCACGACGGAGCAATCTTTTGGCGGGCGCGGCTAGGAGTATGGGATGTCGCTGCGTGATGAACTTGTACGCCTGACGATGGACCTGGTGGCGATTCCGTCGGTTTCAGATGATGCGCAAAAGTCGAACAGCCGTCATCGACTATATCGAGCAGTTTTGTGCCGCCTTGCCGGGTGTCCATATCTCCCGCCACGAGTCAGACGGCAAACCCTCGCTGGTGGCGGCCTTCGACGATGTACCCGCCAAGGCACTGATCCTCAACGCCCATGTCGATGTGGTGCCGGGACGCCCCGACCAGTTCCAGCCCGGAGGAACGCGACGGGCGCATCTACGGTCGTGGCACGCAGGATATGAAGGCGGCGGCAGCGGCGATGCTCCAGTTGCTCAAGACGCTCGCCGAGGAAGGGCAAGCACCCGAACGTCGCGTGGCAGTTCGTCACGGACGAGGAGATCGGCGGCGAACACGGCACGGCGCATCTGTTTACGCACGGCTATACGGGCGAGTTCTTCCTGGCGGGCGAGCCCACTGACCTCGAGATCGTCAATCGCGCCAAGGGCATCCTGTGGGTTACGCTACGGCAACCTGGCAATCCCGCGCATGGCTCGCGCCCGTGGGATGGCACGAATCCGATCGTGCCGCTGGCTGAGGGCATCGGCCGATTGCTCGAACACTACCCGATCCCAGCCGAACCGGTGTGGCGCACCACGGCGACCGTAGCGACGATCCACGGCGGCGACGCGCAGAACCGCGTGCCGGTCGAATGTGTGCTGGGTCTGGATATTCGGCGCGTCCCCGAAGAAGCCGAAGACGACGTATTCGCCACCGTTCGCGCCTGTTTTCCCGGTGCCGAGGTGACGCTGTTCCATAACGGCAGCGCCCTCGAAACCGCCGAGGAAAACCCGCACGTCCAGCGGCTAGCGGAGGCGCTTCGCACAACCGGCACTCGATGCCGCGTTCCGCGACGAGCATTTCGCCTCCGACGCTCGCTTCTACAGCGAGGCCAGTGTTCCGGCGGTTTGCTTTCGGACCTACGGGCGCGGGGCTCCATTCCCACGAGGAATGGGTCGATATCGCCAGCGTCGAGCAGTTCTACCACGCGATTTATGCGCTGGCAGAAACGTATTGACGGACGACGGACCACCGACGACGGACCACCGGAGATGAACCACAACGCTGATGCCTTCATCGCCAGAGCGTTTTGCGGGGCAGGATGCAGGAGATGAGCAAGACACGTATCTTTTACTTCCTACCTCTTGGCAAAGGTATCGCCTTGCGGCCTTCTGATTTCTTCGTTGGTCGTTCGTCGTTGGTCGTTCGTCGTGGTTAGTCGTCATACGGCAGTGTGGTTGGTGCGCCATCCTCAGACCGATTGGAACCTCGAACGTCGCTACCAAAGCCGCTCGGATCGCCCGCTCACGCCCGTTTGGCGTCACAGATCGGCGCGGCGATCGACCGTCGTTTAGGTACGCTGCCGCTCGATGTCGTGGTGTCGTCGGGGTTGGCGCGAACCGACGATGTCGCACGACGGCTCGCCGCGAAGCGTGGACTTGTGCCGCTCATCGACATGCAGCTGGGGTGAGGTCGATCACGGCATGTGGGAAGGACTGACCTACGGCGAGGTCATGCAACACTATGGCGCAGAGGCTGGCGAGCGTTGGGGCGATCCCTGGCGCAGCCGCGTGCATGGCGGCGAATCTATGTCCGACCTGTGGGAGCGCGTCGCGGCGGCATGGCATGCGCTGCTTGCCGCGCATGATGGCGAGCATATCGCGGTCGTCACCCATGGAACGCCGATCCAACTGATGCTGTGTTCGCTGCTCGGCGTGCCGTTCGAGCGCCACTGGCAATTTCGCACCGACCTTGGCGGCATCACCGGGCTGGATGTGTACCCATCGGGCGCGATCCTGCGCGTCGTCAACGAGGTGCCGCTGCTCCTTCGCAAGCACCGCAAGCTGGCGGGTATGGACGACACTTAGCCATGCTCATCGGGGCGCAAGAACGGCGCGAGCGCACGAACCGCCGCGCTTGGCACCCGTCCCACGCGCACGAGTTCGTTGAGGTCGCGCTGGATCGCCAGGTCGCGCATATCGAGGACACACAGCGAGCCGAGGCGCAATTGATCGGCGATAGTCGAACGTCCGACGATTGATAGTCCCAATCCGGCTATCACCGCTTGCTTGATCGCTTCGGTGCTACCAAGTTCCAGGCCGTGCTGTATTTCCAGGCCATGCATCCCGCAACGCCTGTTCCGCGACTTCGCGTGTCCCCGATCCCGGCTCACGCACGAGCATCGGATACCCTACCAATTCATGTACCCACACCGGACGCGCAGCGAGTGGATGATCGGGCGGCGCGATCACCACCAATTCGTCGCTGCGCCAGCGACGCACTTCGATGCGCGGATCGTCCACCGGACCCTCAACGAGCGCCACATCCAATTGGTAACTCGCCATCAGTTCGGCGATCTCGTGAGTGTTTCCGCTGGTGAGCGTGAGTTCGATCTGGGGGTAGCGCAACCGAAACGCGCCCAGGATCGCCGGAAGCAGATACGTGGCAATCGTCGTGCTCGCGCCGATATGCAGCGTTCCACGGTCCAGGTTACGCAACGCCGCAAGCTCTCCTTCGGCGGCGCGTTCTGCGGCAAAGAGCGTGCGGGCATGGCGCAGCAGCAATTCGCCTGCCTCAGTCAATCGAACGACGCCCGCCCCACGTTCGATCAGTGTTGCGCCGATCTGCCGCTCTAGCTCCTGCACGCCCTTGGATACAGCGGGTTGGCTGATATGCAGGTGCGCCGCCGCGCCTGTAAAACTGCCAGCATCGGCAACACCGACGAACATGCGCACAAGATGGAGGTTTAGAGCCATAACCATAGATTATCACATATATGATTAATATGTATTGGCATTATAGTAAAACCCGGCCTATGCTATACTCATCGATTAGCAAAAGGACATGACGGATGCGTTGGCAGAACTGGAGCGGCAAGCACTGGCTCAAGCGTAATAGCGCAGGATTACTTATTGTAAGTGCTATAACTGCTCTGGCGGCACTGCTACAATCCATTGAAACCTCATTGCTAGGACACCCGGTTATCGAAGGTGTCGCGCTAGCGATTGTGATCGGGATGTTTGTTCGCACCTTCACTGGCGATAACCAACAATTGCTTCCCGGCATTAATCTGGCGGCAAAGCAGGGTTTAGAGGTAGCCATCGTGCTACTTGGCGCATCGGTCAATCTTCCAGCGCTGATCAGCGCCGGACCACAGCTTTTATTGGCGGTTGTAATAGTCGTCGTCGGTGGCATCACACTCAGCCAGTTGCTCGGCAAAGGGCTGAAGCTTAATCCGAAACTGGCGATCCTGGTCGCTTGTGGTAGCTCGATCTGCGGGAACTCGGCGATTGCCGCCGTCGCTCCTGTGATCGACGCGAAACATGAGGATGTAGCGGCCTCGATCTCCCTGACTGCAATCCTGGGCGTCGTCTTTGTGCTGGTACTACCATTCCTGATGCCGGTGCTCGGCTTTTCGAATTACCAGTACGGTGTTCTGGCAGGTTTGACCGTGTATGCCGTACCGCAGGTATTAGCGGCGACCTTACCAGTAAGCGTCATTAGCGGGCAGATCGCCACCGTGGTGAAACTGCTGCGCGTGCTCATGCTCGGTCCCGTTGTCACTTTCTTTGCCTTGCGCTACCATCGTCCCGGTCGCCGGAGAGCGTTTCCGGATCGGGCAATTCGTGCCGTGGTTCTTGATCGGCTTCGTACTGCTCGGCATAGCTCGCTCGGTTGGACTGATGCCTGAAAACGTCGCCGATGTGCTGCGAGAAGCCAGCCGCTGGCTCACGGTCCTGGCGATGGCGGCGCTTGGGTTGCTTGTAGACCTGACGACGATTCGCCGGGTCGGAAAGCCCGTCGCCGTCGCCGTGTTCGGCTCACTCGCAATCCTGATCGTCATCAGCATCGGCTTGATCAGAATTCTGGGAGTTGGGGTATAGCCCGCATGGTGCTACACTGGTCGGGCAGGAGGACGCAACTTTGCAGGATCACGAAATCGACAAACGTCATATACTCGAAGACGATGTTTTCAGTTATCGCGCCAACAAAGATGGCAAGGTGTTCATTTCGTGGCATGGCAAGCAGATCATGATCGTCAAAGGCGAACAGGCAAAGAAGTTCCTCGATAGGCTCAAAGGTCTGGACCACCTGGAAGCACAACTGGTGATGGCGAAGATCACGGGCAACTTCAAGCACGGCAACGAACGATAAAGCGTAGTCACTTTCCGACGTGCATACGTCCACCCCATGCCTCGCTTCCACTATTGTGTATCTCCGCCAAACCCCTCAATATTCTCATTTCAATCCAGGTAGCCTGTAGGAAGCGAGCAGAAGCGGATTCTTCCGCTGCGGTCCCCTTGACTGATGTAACCGCAATCTTGTACAAAAGCCCTGTATCTCCGGTGGTCAGTGGTCTGTCGTCGGTGGTCCGTTATAATTCCCCTTTCTATGCAAGACCGAGGTATGCATGCCCGTTTCACGCCCGACAATCACGCCACGATACCAGGCGGCAATCGATTATTTATACAGTTTTATCAACTACGAAAATAAGATGCCGCCGTCGCCCGATCATGCGCGCTTCAACCTCGACCGCATGTATCAGTTACTCGCCGCGCTCGATCATCCAGAAGCGCGGTACGCCAAGGTTGTGATCGCCGGAACGAAGGGCAAAGGCTCGACCGCCGCGATGATCGAGGCGATGCTGCGTGCAGCGGGGTATCGCACGGGCTTGTATTCCTCACCACATCTTCATTCCTGGCGCGAACGGGTGCAGGTGAACCGTACGCTGATCGAGCAGGACGCTATGGCAGCACTCATCGAGCGGCTTCAACCGATCGTCGAACAGCTTGAACCGACCTGGGGTATGCCGACAACCTTTGAGTTGGCGACGGCGCTGGCACTGGCACACTTCGCCGATGCGTCAGTCGATGTCGCGGTGTTAGAAATCGGCCTGGGCGGGCGCTACGATTCGGTTAACGTCGTCGTCCCCGACCTTTCGATCATCACGCCGATCTCATTCGATCATATGGCGGTGCTTGGCTCGACACTTGGCGAAATCGCCTATAACAAAGCGGGTATCATCAAACCGGGCGTGCCTGTAATCATCGCACCACAGGACGACGAAGCCCTGGCGGTGATCGTGCAGGAAGCGACGACGCACGCACCATTGTGGCAAGCAACAGCGGAGGGCGTCCGGCAGTTCGACAAGCCCGCTCAGCCAGTACTGATCCTATCCAGTTCCCGTCACAGCAGATCTGATTGGGCTAGGTGGCCTTCACCAGATCGAGAACGCTCGTGTGGCGGTGGGGGCGGCGATGTTGCTCGCCACCAGGGGAATAACGATCGAGCCGAGTGGCGATGGCTGAAGGACTGGCGACGGTACGCTGGCCCGCCCGCTTTGAAGTCGTGGGCGATGGCCCCCGCTTCGTGATCGATGGCGCGATGAACGGCGCCTCAGCGCAGCGCCTGCGCGAATCGCTCGACACATTACCGCAGCGCCGACGATTGCTGATTATGGGAACATCACGCGATAAAGATATCGCGGCGATTGCCGCAGAACTCGTCCCCGACATGCACACCGTGATCCTGACCCGCTCGCGTCACCCGCGTGCGACCGATCCGGCAGTTATCGCCGACGCCATCAAGCCATACCTCAAAGGCTCCCTATATCTGACCGATACCGTCGCCGAAGCAATCGCAACGGCTCGGTCATTGGCTGAAGTGGATGATATCGTGTGTGTTGCAGGAACGCTGTTCGTGGCGGCAGAAGCCCGCGAGGCATTGGACCTGGACGCAGTGATCGACTGAGTGCTTATCGTTCTCCGAAAGCGTGACGCTTTCGGAGAAGTTCGATCTGCCGTGCGTAGCTTACAACCCGAATCCCAGACGATACACCATATGCCCACCTACCCAGCCGTCGGCGGCGACGAGCAACGCGCCGCCAACCAGCAATGCGAGGTAGCGACGACGGTCTGGACTATCCAATACCCCTGGTTCGCGCCGTCGCCACAGCAGCGCACGACCATACACGAACAAGATAGCGAACCCCAGTACGGCATGAATGTTAAGCCAGGTCAATCTGCTGCCATCTACCGGCCATTCGAACGCCGCGGACAGCGTGCCGCTTGCGATGGCGGCGACAGACCCCCACCACCCTAACACCAACGCACCGTAAGCGGCACGGTCGTAGAAGGAATCGGCACGCCGCAGGTATAACCAGGTCAACAACAGATTGACCAGCAACAGGGCGATCGGAAAATGCACGATGGCCGGATGCAAAACATACATCTATCTATTGTACGCGACTGGCGGCTTCGCACGAGGATGAGGCGCAAACACAGCGTAGCTGTGTGGAGATCAAATCGTTGGGAGAACGGGACTCAGGTTTCGCTCTCCCAACGATTTGCTAGATGCCGCTGCGTTCGGAGCGAACACGCAGACTATGCAGGAAACAGGGTCAACCCCAGCAGGACGATGCCACCGAACGGAACACCGCCACCACTTGTCGTCGGCAGTCGCGTGCCAAGGTCCGCTGGTGCCATTCCGGCGGCGATGGGCGTGACCGAAGGCGTGGCATCGGTTGTGGCCAGTGTCGGGCTTGGCACAACGGCGTTGGCGAAAACGGGCGTCGTGGTAGCGGCTGCAATCGAAGCGACGTTGGATATTGCGGCTGGTTGAACGCCGTTCACACGCACCTCGGCGACGTTGGAATAGAGCGTTCCTCCCAGCATGCTGTATCGCAGGCTGGCCTGGTTCGCAATGGTCGGCAGGTCGATGCCATCGCGCACTCGCGTTCCGATTACGATCACGGCAGCGTCGCCAGGAGCGAACCGGCTGCGGGACGCCTCGATACGGTGTCCGTTTACTCGGACATCGATGCCGATACTGTTCACGGCAAAGATTTCGAGCGCGGGGCTAATTTCATCCAGCAGCATCAGGTCGCGGAGGGTTTCGCCCTTCGCTTCCGCACTATTGCCCGACTGCGCCAGTTGCGCTGATGAGATCGGCGCAGAGCCACCAACGCCACGTCCGGCATGGCGGAGTGTGATGGTAAACATCACGAGATCGCCGGGTGCGGCGTCGGCGATACCGCTTGATGTGTGGAAACGTAAGGCTACGTTCGAACGTGGAGCCGTCGTTGGGATCGGTGTCCCGACCGCTACCATCGTTGGCGCGAACGTTGGCGTCGGCGCGATTTGTACTGGCGCCGTCTGTACAACATCCGTGGGCATGACGCCGGGATCGACGGCTGGCGCGGATTCGGCTGGCACATGGGGCTGCGGGGCTACGACCACCGGCGGAGCTACTGGTGGGACACCGCCACCGTACGCTTCCAGGCTGGTCCAGGTTTGGGCACCGACGATACCATCGACGGTCAGTCCGGCGACCGCCTGAAACGTCCGCACCGCCATTTCCGTCGCCGCACCAAACATCCCGTCAAGCGCGAGCGGGGCGATGCCAGCACTGCCGGTTTCGGCGATCCAGGCGTTAAGCATGGATTGCAATTCAATCACCGCATCTCCACGTGCGCCATTGCTAAGGACCGGGCGGCTCATCGACGGAACGGAACCGACGGGTGCAGGCATCACGGCGGGTGGCTCGGTCGGCGCGACGCCGCCACCATTCGTCGCCGTCGGCGCACTCACAGGTGGAATAACCGCCGTTGGTACCACATCCACGATGGGTGTAGTCGCCGTCGGTTCGACGACCACCGTCGCCGCGTCAGTCGGCGTCGTGCTCGGCACCTCGGAGGTTTCGACCGGCGACACCGTAACCGGCAACATCGGCGGGTTGGTCGGCGTCGGCTCTACTGTGGATGGTGGCAAGTCGGAACGTGGCGGTGCGTTTGTCGGTCTGGGCGGGCGCGGCTGCGCAACGGTTTCATCCGTCGCAGTCGGTTCAATGATCGGCTCATCCGTCACTGTCGGGACTGGAACGCTCGTCGCTGGAACGCTCGTCGCTGGAACGCTCGTCGCTGGAACACTTGTCGCTGGAACACTCGTCGCTGTTGGCTGTACAGGCGTTTCCGTAACTGCGGACGTTGGTGCGGACGTAGCGGTCGCCGCGCTCCCACCCTTGAGCACCACGGTTACGCTTGCCTTTACACTTTCATTGGTAGAAAATGAAACGACCTCTACTTCATTTTTGACCGGAGTATTGTTTGCGACATCGCCCATGGTGACTTCGACAACGACCGTCGCAACCTGTCCCGATCGTGGATGTACCTCGCATTGCAGCGTTAGACCGCTCATCGGCTCGCACGTGCCATTGATGACATTGAGGACACTCGGCGCGGTGACTTCATTCGGGAATCTATCGATAAGCCCAAGTCCTGACGAACTATCTAGCTCGTACGCGACCTCAATGTAGTAGCGAAATGTTTCACCAGGTTTGACCGTCGAGATCGTATATCCAAAGCTATTAAGCGCCTTAACCTTCGCCGTCAGCGCAGGTTTATCGGTCGGTGTCGCCGATGGCTCACTCGTCGCCGTAGGGGTACGGGTATTCGTCGGAGTGGGCGAATTGACAGCCTGGGTTGGCTCAGGCACCGATGTTTCGGCTTGATAGATACGTTCAGCTGCCAGGGTGTCAGTCGGGCTGACCAGCGCGTACCCGGTTACCAGGGCAGGAAAGGCAATCATGATGATGCTCATACCAAGCAACAACACTTCCCATCCTGTCCAGCGTGATGCCCGTAGCAGTCGTTTATTGTGTGCGCTCATCAACGTTCCCCATGACCATATATAAGTTCAGTCGTTACGCCAGCGGTCGCCGGAGCGACATCGACAAGTTTGGCGACTGCGACAAACCGTTCGGTATCCCAATTCGTACAGGTGATCAACGTCACGATCGGCTCACTGGAAGGCTGCATGATGCTGACCTGATCGGGCATCACCTTGCCCGTCGCCGATACTTGATAGTGAAAGCGTTGGTTTCCGGCATCAATCCAGATATCAGCGCCGGAATGTAACGGATTCTAGTTGCGCGAAGACCGACCCACGCTGACCTTTATGTCCTGCCAGCACGACATTGCCCGTACCTGGAAGGCCGGTGCCATGGTGGTAACCCACGGCATAATCTGCCACCTGCCACGCGCCGCCGCTCAAGAACACTTCCATGACTGTGCTATCAAGTCCAATCGACGGTATAGAGAGGCGCGTGGGACGAGGATCAACGACCTGAGCAAGCTGAGTGGACTGCTGGCCTTCGGCTGATGTGGCTTGCGTCGCTACGTACCGATACCGGCAGCGAATCGCCAAGCGCGGGCGTGGTGGTAACCGTCGCCAAGCCAACGACAGGCACGCCCATTACGGCTTGCGGCTGTTCGGCACGCCAATCGTGCATGAGGTCGCGTCCATAGCCGTCAACGAACCACCAGGCCCAGAACACAAGCGTCACGATGCCAACGATATATTCCGCGCCACGCAGCATCTGCGAACGCGACAGGCGCGGCACCGCGACTGCTGCCAGGGCAAATTGCAAACCAACGGGTCGCCGGATCAGGCGACCGTGTTGGGAGGGCTCGGTTTGTTGTAGGTCGATCCATACTCAATCCATCACGACACGCCGCATTTGGGTGCGTGATAGCATTGTAGAAGGAGCGTCGGATAGTGAACATAGTACCCAGGTTGGGTTCAGTACGGTCTATCGGTCGCAGGATGATCGGGAAACGTACTATGATGACGCGGGCTGACAAGCTGGTATAATCGCATCCAGATTACGGAACCTTGCGACGATTCGAGCATCGTTCGTCACGACGAACGGACGAGCCTTCTCCAATTGACCCTTGAATGAAACTGGGACGTTTTTGCGTGCGATCGGACAGCAATTGTGAAGATTCTTTTTGCGCTGACCTACTACCGACCACATATCAGTGGCTTGACGATCTATGTCGAACGCCTCGCGCGTGGTCTGGCGGCACGCGGTCACAGTGTGACCGTCCTCACATCGCGCTATGACCCGACCCTGCCGCCGCAGGAGATCATCGAAGGCGTGCGGGTCATTCGTGCGCCCGTCACGTTTCGGGTCAGCAAGGGCGTGATCATGCCCGGATTCGGCGACATCGCGCGGGCGCTGCTGCGCGAACACGACATCGCCAGCATTCACCTGCCACAACTCGACGCGGCGGGCATCGCCATTTCGGCGCGACTGATCACGCGTACGCCCGTCGTGCTGACCTACCATTGCGACCTGCAGTTACCCAAAGGTCTGTTCAACCGTATCGTGGACCGCGTCGTCTTTAGCGCGAACTATGTTGCCGCCCGGCTTGCCGATCGCATCGTCGCCTACACTGAAGATTACGCCACCCATTCGCCGCTTGCTCCGTCCCTTCCGCCACAAATGGCGGGTGATCCTGCCACCAGTCGAGCTACCACCGTCGCAGCCGGACGCGCAAGCGGCCTTCGCTCGCACCTGGAGCATCGAAGAGCACCGTCCGGTGATCGGTTTCGTGGCGCGCCTGGCGACCGAAAAGGGCGTCGAAGTCATGGTCGAAGCCATGCCGCGCATTTTGCAGGAATATCCCAACGCACGCGTGCTATTCGCAGGTCCCTACCGCAATGTGCTAGGCGAGGAAGCCTACGCCGAACGGCTGCAGCCATTACTCGAACATCTGGGCGACCATTGGGTGTTCACCGGACCGCTCAACCAGCAAACGTTAAGTGCGTTCTATCCGAACTGCGATGTACTGGTGATCCCCAGCCTCAACTCCACCGAATCGTTTGGCTTGGTGCAGGTCGAGGCCATGCTCAATGGTACGCCCGTTGTGGCGAGCAACCTTCCGGGCGTGCGGATGCCAGTACGCATGACAGGCATGGGCGAGATCGCGCCGATTGGCGATAGCAGCGGCCTCGCAGAGGCGATCCTGCGAATCTTGCGCGACCATGAGCACTATGTGAAACCGCATGAAGAAATCGCTGCGACCTTCGATATCGAGCGCACGCTCACAGACTACGAGCGCATGTTCGAGGAAATCATCGCTACCAGGGAACGCCATTCGTGAACGAGCCGACCCCCGCTGAACCACTGGTGAGCACGACGAGACCTGTTTCCATCTGGAACGCATGGTTTCATGTGCTGCTCGCCATCATCACGATCGCGCTCGCCGTTGCTGCGCGCCTCGTACAACTCGATCGCATACCAGGCGAGTTCTACGGCGATATCGCGATCGTCTATGAGTACGTGGACGAAATCCGGCAGGGACTATGGCCTACATATTTCGTGCTGAGCGCTGGACCCCTGTACCATTACACCGTCGCCCCGATCCTGGCAGTCACAGGCATGAACTACCTGGGAATCAAACTGGCCTCAGTGATCGTCAGCCTGCTCGTGCTTATAACGCTGTATGGCCTTGGGCGGCAACTTCATAGCGTCGAGCTAGGGTTGCTGAGCGCGTTCGCGGGCGCAGTGGGATCGTGGCTGCTGATTTTCAGCCGCCTTGGTAATTCGCAGATTATCATTCCGTTGCTGGCGACGAGCGCCATTTTGCTGGTGGTGCGCGTCGCGAAGTACGGTCGTTTACCCGATCTGATTGGCTGTGCCTTCATCAGCGCCCTGGGGCTCTATACGTATCCACAGACCTTTATCTTCGCGCCGGTGATGTTCATTACACTGCTCTGCCTCTGGTTGACAGGAACGGCAGTTCGTCCTCGGCATCTGGTGCAGTTCATCGTATGGCTCATTCCATTCGCGCTGCCGTTTGGCCTGATCGTCGCGCAGAATCCCGCCAATTTTTTCACAGGCTACATCGGCGGCAAGCTCGAAACGTCAGCGAACCCACTCACAACCCTTGCGATCAACTTCTATCATGCCATGACTGCCTTCAATATTCGTGGCGATAGCGTATTTCGCAGCAACCCCGAATCATTGCCGCACCTCGACGCCATCAGCGGCGTACTGTGGCTGGTTGGTATCGCGTTCTGGTTGGGTCGTGGTCGTTGGCGCATGAGTCCGGCGATCTTCATACCATTCGTTCTATTTCAGCTTCCATCAATGCTGGTGTTGAGCGTTCCCGGCGAAGTGCCATCTGCTTCACGAACGATCGCGGTCGCGCCACTGACGTATCTGTTGGTGGCGAGCGGACTATGGTGGATTGCGGCGACGCTCCAGCGCAGCATCGTACGCTGGCCTGGTGTGGCGAGCAGCATCGCGGGAGTGCTGGTAGCGCTTGTCCTTGCCACGCTGGCAACGCTGAACATTGAGCGGTATTGGGGACCATACGCTGCCGGACTGCCGGATGACAATACGCCATTCGGTCGCGTGATCGCCAAATACATCGACGCCCTTCCCGCCGACACGACAGTGATGGTCGTGGGATGCTGCTGGGGAGCGGGCGGCCAACCCGAGCCAAAGGGCATCGAGTTTTCGTTGCATCGGTCACGCAATGTACGATTCATCACTACTGACAAACTGACGTGCGCGACCCTGCGCGAACTTCCACAGCCTGAGGTGGTCATCTGGGGACCCCATTACACGTTGCCAGCGCCGCAACTCACGCCCTGTGCGAATCTGTTTACCGCCGAGCTGCACCTCTCGAACAACAAGAAGGTATTCTACGTTTCTAGGCTCAACGATTCGTAATCCCTACGTCCGGTCGTGCCGGGACCAAACGTCATACACAAAACGGTCTACTAAGGGTAAAATACCTTTCGAAACACCGAAGCACTGCAACCATGAGCCGCGCGTTCAGCCGTAACCGAGTACGTCTACGGACATCCGGCGCACGCAGGACCTGAACACCGGCAGCAGGAGAGCTACCACGCTTGATCTACGATCTCGAAACCGCAACACGTCGCCGGAGCAGGACATCTCAACGTAGACGGTTACGTCTGCCACGTCTCAATCGCTATAGTACGTTTGCCTTGATGCTAGCGATCCTGGTGATCGGCGGCTGGCTACGTTCGATCAACCTGGCGAACTGGGATAATCGTCAGGGCCTGCATCCCGACGAACGCTTCGTGAGTGTTGCTGTTAGCAACCTCAGCCTTCCGGCAACGCTCGGTCAGTACTGGGATAGTGCCACGTCGCCACTCAACCCGCGCAACTACGATTGGTCGCGCATGTGGGTGTACGGCACGCTACCAACCACACTTACTCGCGTGGTGGCAACGGTGCATCAACCGTCCACAAGATGTGCTCGTCATCGGGCGTGCCTTGTCCGGTTTCTTCGATCTGGTGGCGTGTGTAGCGCTATTCGCGCTCGGACGGCTTTTGCATGGACGCCGTGCGGGCTTACTCGCCGCCGCGTTATATGCCGTCACGGTAATGTCGATCCAACAAGCGCATTTCTTCACCACGGACAACTTCGCGGTGGCGTTCGCAACGCTGGCGCTTGTGTCGGCGGCACGGCTAGGGCTGCATGGTCGCTGGCGCGATGCCCTGCTGGCGGGCCTGTGGACGGGTGCGGCAGTCGCCTCCAAGATCAACCTCGCCGCGCTGGCGGCGATCATTGGTCTCGCGGCATTGCAGCATTACGCGCGTACGTTCGACCTCTGCCACGAACGATGACACATCCGCCACGAGCCGTACATCGTTGCGCTCGCTCGTGCGTGCCGCGTTGTTGCTGGGTGCGGCTGGCGTTGTCACGTTCGTCAGCTTCCGCGTGTTTCAACCCGACGCCTTTACCGGACCCAACATCTGGAACATCCTGCCCGAAGCACGCTTCCTGGATAATCTACGCACGGTGAGTGGCCTGGTCGATGGCACGGTCGATATGCCACCGTCGCACCAATGGGCGAGCCGCATCCCCTATCTATGGCCCTGGCAGAACATGGTGGTCTGGGGCATGGGCGTTCCGCTCGGCATGGTAGCATGGCTGGCCTGGGGCATCGCCGGACTGCGCCTGCTACGGCGTGGTCGTCGCGGCATCACCACAATGCTGGGCTGGCGCTACCTGGTTCCCTGGGTCTGGATCGCGCTGTACTGGGCGTGGCAGGGACGTGGCTTCAACCCATCGTTGCGCTATTTCCTGCCGATCTACCCACCGCTGATCCTGTTTGCCGCCATCGGTAGCCTGGAAGCCGGTCGTTGGCTACGTCTGCGCATCCTGGCGCGTGCGCGGCGCCGACGCCCTAATCGGCGCACTATTGCTCGGTGCCGCCCCGACCATCGTGCTGCTCGTATGCACGGCGTCCTGGGCATGGGGCTTTACACGCATCTATACGCGTCCACATTCGCGTGTCGCCGCCGGTGAATGGATGGTGGCGAACGCACCGCACGGCTCGTTCCTGACGACCGAGCAATGGGACGACGCGCTGCCCTACACCAACGGCAACGGCAACGGCTGTAATCCGTTCTGTCTGGTCGAAACGACACCCTACGCCGAGGACGAGCTATCCAAGTACCTGGGCAAGAACGACACCAATCACCAACGAACAGGTCGATCCGAACGTCAACCCAGATGGACTGGTCGCGCAACTTTCTCGCGCCGATTACGTGGTCCTATCGTCGGCACGGATCTATAGCTCGATCGAGCGGTTGCCGCATCGCTTTCCGGTCGCCTTGCGGTATTACCAGACGCTATTCGACGGCAGCCTGGGCTTCGAGCTTGTGGGCGATTTCCATTCGTTCCCGTCCTTCCTGGGCTTGACCATTCCCGACCTGAGCGCAGAAGAACAGTTCACGGTCTACGATCATCCACGAGTGCTGATCTTCCGGCGCACGGAGCGCTTCAGCCCACAACTCGCCCGCGACATGCTGACCCGCGACGTGGTATGGAGCGAGATGTATCGCATCAGCGCGAAACTTACGTCGGCGGCTCCCGACGCCCTGCGAATCACGGACCATGCGTGGGAGCGTCTCGACCAGACCAGCAGCGCCTACCTCTGGAAACCCGGCATCGTCACTCGTGCGCTGACGGCAATCGGGGTGCCGTATGCCCCAACGCTGACAGGCACGCTCGCCCTTTTGCTCGCCATCGAACTGCTGGGACTGGCGACGCTGGCGATGGTCCGACGCTGGCGCATTCCGCTGCCGGATCATGGCATCGTTTCGTCGCGCTTCCTCGGGTTATTGGTGTTTGCCGTGCCTATGGCGCTGCTCGCACTCCTGGATCGGTTCACCGTCAGCCGCACGATCCTGGGGTTGTGGTACGGCGTTGTCGTCGGCTTCGGTCTGCGTCTGCTGTGGGCAGAACGTTTCGCGATGGTGGCATTGTGGCGTCGCCACCGCAGTTCAATTCTGGCTGGCAATGCATTTTATTTCGTCGCACTCCTCGCCGGGTTAATACTGCGAGGCCTCGCTCCCGCGCTTCCGGCGACCACCACTGGCTTTGGTAGCGCCCAATGGGCGGCGATGGTCCGAGCGCCGATTCTTCCGCCGCCGGACCCGCTATTCGCGGGCGGGCAACTCGAAACGCCATACGCCGCGCTCGTACCGTTCACGACCCTGACACGTATGGTCGGCGTGGCACCGGAAATCGCCTACAACGTCTGGCTCGCCGTGCTTGTGGCGCTGCTTGCCAGCCTCATATGGGCGGCGTTAGGATGGTTGCGACCGCGCTGGCTCGCGGGCATGGTCGCCATCCTCACCCTGGTTCCGGGCATTGTGGCGGGGGTGGCAACGCCGATGGGCGCGCTTGGGCAGGGCAACATCGCCGTGCTGGCGGCCGCCGTGCTGGCGGCGGGTGCCTTGACGCTGGTACGCAGTTTCGCCACCGTCATGCCTTCGCCATTCAGGGCGCGGCAGTGGTGGCAACCCGTCGTGACGTTCGTGGCGACACTCGGCGTGCTCACGCTACTTCGCGCACAAAGCCCGTGGAGCTTCTGGGCGGTCGCCATCGCCGCCGTTGCACTGCTGGCGACGGCGCGTCCGAAACAGCCCGCTCGACGCGCCATCGAAGCCATCGCGTTGCTTGTGGTGCCGTACATACTCGCGCACCCGTTGATGGTCGTCACGCCTACCATTAACATCGGTGGCGACATCTTCGCACGCACACCCACCTCTATAGCAAACTTCGTCCTGCAATACGGCCTCGCTCTACTCGTTCTGATGGGCGTGATGACGCTGATCGGATCGCGCCTGATCGACCGTCGCGTTGTGGTCGGCGTCGGTGGTGCGTTGGTCGTTGTGGTGGCACTCGGCGCGTTCCTGGGGTTACCGCCGTTGCTGGTGCTGGCGCCGTTGGCGCTGGTGCTCGTGTGGTTGCTGCTCGAAGCAGCGACTGCGCAAGGCAAGGTGCAGCGTGTCACTCCGACATTCTTCGTTGCCCTTGTGGGTACGTCTTTGGTCATGTACGGTGGGCATATCACGATCCAGGCAGCCCCCGGCGATGGCTCGTTGCTGTCGCTGGTGGGACTGATACTGATTGTGTTCGCGCTCGGCTCCGGTTTGTCCTTCGTACAATTTACAGGTCGCCTTCTCACCCAGGCCAGTCGGTTCTCGACGGCTCTGCTCGTGTTCGGGCTCATCCTGACCACGCTCACGGTTCGTGATGCTTCGCTGCCCGTTTTGGATGAAAACGACCAGGCGCTCACCACCGCACTGATCGAAGACGCCAGCAACGGCAGTGTCGTGGCGGTCGCGCCACAGCCACTCGTGCCATCGGTTATCGCGCGTTCCGGCTTGTCGGCGTTAGTCGCCGACCCGGATGCCACGACGATGGTCCGCAAGCTACTCAGCCCATCCATCAACACCGTGATCGACGGGCGGCGCGGCGCACTCAACGCGATCTATGGCTCCGATCCCCGAATGGCAGCATCACAACTCAGCGCGTACGCCGTGAACTACGTCATCGTCGGTCCCGCCGAACGCGCCATGTACGGCGACACCGCCGGGGCAGCACTACGCACGCTTCAGAGCAGCGGGGCAACCAGCGTTGTGTACGAGGACGACGACTGGACGCTGTTCAAGCGTGTCACGACGAGCGATGTGTTGCCGTTCGTAGCACCCACCATCAACCTCGATCTGCCGTCGACCAAGGATGGTATGCTCGACCAGCCGCTTGCGACGCTGCCCATCGTCGACGAATACGCCTGGAACCAATGGGCGACCAATAACGACTACGCGGCGATCCTGATCTGGCTGCTCATGTTCGAGGTACTGGGTTTGCTGGCACTACCGCTCAGCAGCCGCATCTTCTCGCGTGCCAGGGATACAGGATGGGCGTGGAGCAAGCTGATCGGTCTGGCGGTCTGGAGCTACGCGATCTGGTTGCCCGTCAGCCTCGGATGGTGGACCTACCAGTGGTGGTCACTGGTGGCGGGCGCGGTGATCCTGGCGGCGCTCAGTTGGCTCGCCGCCGGACGCCCACGCGACATGAAGCGGTGGCGACAAACGCTCGCACGCCCCGAAGGTATGCGCGAGGTACTGCGCGAGATCGGGCGTGTTGAAGTGCTCTACCTGGTGGCCTTCGGCGTATGGACGTTCGTGCGAATGGCGAATCCCGACCTGTGGCACCCCTGGCTCGGTGGCGAAAAACCCTTCGAGTTCGGCATGCTCAACTCGATCGTACGGTCGCCAGTCATGCCGCCCCCCGATCCGTTCTTCAGCGGCGGGGTGATCAACTACTATTACTATGGATTATTCCTGGTGTCGGTACCGATTCGTGCGACCGGCATCGATCCAGCGGTCGCCTTCAACCTGATCGTGCCAAGCCTGTTCGCGTTCGTGATCGTCGGCTCCGCGACGATCGTGCGGACCCTCACCGGACGGTGGGGTTGGGGTCTGCTGGGCGCGACGATGGTCGGCGGTGCTTGGTCCCGCCGCCAGCGCGGTACGCTTCGGCGAATCGCGTGGCATAGGCGTGGTGGTGGAATCGCTCCGCTCCGGATTCAGTGGCTGGGCAAGCAGGCTAGGCGATTGGTTCTGGGGGCCAAGTCGCATTATTCCCGGCACGATCAACGAGTTCCCGTTCTTCTCCTATCTTTTCGCTGATCTTCACCCGCACATGATCGCGCTGCCCGTGACGATCCTCGGCATCGCCATCGCGATCGAAGTCTACCGTGCGCCATCATTGCGCCGCCAAGGAGCCGCGCTCGGTCTATGGTGCGCTGGTGATCGGGACGCTGGCAGCCGCGAACTCGTGGGATGCCCCAACGTCCGCCATGGTGCTGGGCGGTGCCTTGATCGGGCGGGCATGGCGTTCCGCTCGGTATAACACGACCGCTACACAAAAGCTCTGGCACCTTGGGCGTGCCGCTATGATCGCCGTGGGCTTGCTCCTCGCAGGGCTGGTCGCTGGTGCTGCCGTTCTTTATGAGCTATCAGGCGATGGTCGGTGGCATCGGGCGCGTACGTCAGGGCGACACCCTGCTCCAATGGGCGTTGATCAGTGGTCCCCATCTTTACATCGCTGTATCGGTGCTGTTCGGCATCACCTGGGCGGTCGTGCAGCGCATCAACCATCCGCTTCTGAGACGACCCTGGCGTGCGCTGGCGACAGGCGTATCAACCCTGATCGTCGTCGTATTACTTGGAGCGTGGGCGTTCAGCACCACCGCCCAGCCCAGCACGGGCCGCTTCCCGTGGCTGACGATCGTGCTGGCCATGCTGGTGGTGCTCGCGGTGGTGCTGGCGTTTGTGGCACGGCTGCGTGACGAGGAATGGCTGGTATTGTGGCTGATTACCGCTGGGTTGATGGTTGCCCTGGGTATCCAACTGGTGTTCGTGCGCGATCACCTGTCCGGCGGCGATTGGGAGCGCATGAATACGGTATTCAAGTTCGGACTCCAAATCTGGACGCTGCTGGCGTTGGGGGCCGCCGCCGGAATGCCGATGATCCTGCGACTGCTGCGGCGTGGGAGCGACTTCGCCGTGAGCGCCTGGATCGGTCCGCTATGCCTGTTGCTCCTGATGGGAGCGACCTATCCGGTCGTCGCAACACCCAGCCGTAGCTCGCTGCGCTTCGACCCGCACCCTGGACTGACCCTGAACGGTCTGGCATTCATGGATACTGCCACGTATGACAGTGATGGACACCGGATCGATATGAGTGGCGATGCCGAGGCGATTCGCTGGCTCAAAGCCAACGTCAAAGGGCTACCGGTGGTCCTGCAATCCGAGGCTGAGTTCTATCGTGCCAATGGTGTACGTATAGCCGCCAATACTGGCTTCCCCACGGTGCTTGGTCGGCTGCATCAGGACGAGCAACGTGCGGCGGCGGGTGTGATTGCCCGCGAGGCCGATGTACGCCGCATCTACGATACAACCGACGAAACAATCGCCACCAGTCTGCTGGCGAAGTACAACGTCGAGTATGTGTACGTGGGACCTGCCGAACGCGCCTTTTACAACACAGAAGGCCTGGCGAAGTGGAACACACTGGAAGGACGTGCGATCGATACGGTGTACCAGAACCCGTTGGTCAACATCTACCGTGTTCGCCCCGGTCTCAAGGTCACCACGACCGCTAACGTGCCGGATATTGCGGCACCCGCGCCAGCCGAAGTACAGCAGCCTACCGTTGACGATGCAACGCTCCAGGAGTTGGAGAACGCGCAGGAGGCCCAACCCACCGATCCGGCGACAGCCTACACCCTCGCGAATGGCTACATTCAGAACGGGCGGATCGAGGATGCCGCACGGGTGTTGACGCTTGCCGCCGCCGTCTAATCCAGACGACATCGCGCTACATCAATTCCTGGGCGACATTCAGGCACGCATTGGGAATGCCGACGCTGCCATCGCAGCATGGCAACATGCCGCCGACATCAGTCCGTCAAGCGGCAACATCTCCAAGCTCGGTACTGGCCTGACCATGCTTGGTCGTTTCGACGAGGCAGAGCAGGTACTCCAACGCGCCATACGCGCCGATCCAAACGATGCGCTGGTGCATTTCTACCTGGGGGAGAACGCCCGCAAGCGCAACGGTTCGGGCGATGCGGCTCTGGCGCGTGAGGAATACACCCTCTACCTGACGCAGGCGCCCGGTGACTCACCATTCCGAGGCGTCGCAGAAGAAGCGCTCCGCACCCTCGGTCAATAAACCACGTCGCAACCGAACGCACAGCAGGGAGGACAGTTGTCCTCCCTGCTGTGCGTTCACATCTTCAGCCGCACTGATGATCAGTGCACAACAAGCTGTGCGATGCCTTAAGCGCTCCAGTACCGTTGGATTGTATCCAACAACACCTCAACATGAACACGATTTCCCCAAGAAACTAAACATTCGCCGACGAGCACTGGATACTCACAGGCACACCCCTCAGTCAGCTGTTTCCCAGATCAGTCCCCCCATCTATATTTTGTAACGTCCATCTATTCAATGGACTGATGGACTATGGCTCGCAGCGAGCGATCAACGTATAACATATTCAGCTAGTTTTTTTGCATGGCATGCGCTAGCGAGCCGCGCATACATGCATTGGATACATATATGTCTGTTTCACGACGAACTTTTCTCGCGGCGAGTGCCACGGTGGCCGCTGTGACAACTCTGCCTGAAGTTGGCTTCGCCGCCAACCCAAACGCACCCGAGCCAGCCGCGCCGCAATCAACCACCACGATACCACCAGCGCCTGAAGTAATAGCACTCCACCGCATGGGCTATGGTCCTCGTCCTGGCGACATCCAGGCGGTCAGGAACATGGGATTTAGCCGCCTACGTCGAGCAGCAACTCAACCCGCTGTCGATCGATGATAGCGCCTGTGATGCGCGGATCGCCGCTGCCCGTATGCGAATGACCTATACCGCAGGCACCGGCTATGCCGCATGTAACGAGCTACGACCGCTGACCACACTCAACAAATCCGTGACGGAGTTGTGGTCGCTGTCGCGGTGGGATATTCCCACGGATGGGCGCGAACGGATGCTGCCGTTCGAGGAAGTGCGAGCGGCGACCTGGCTGCGCGCTGTTCACAGCAAGCGCCAACTTCAAGAAATCGTCGTCGAGTTCTGGCACAACCATTTCAATGTGTTTCCGGTTTCCGCGTCAGCGATCTCCTGTGCGTTTCCAGCGTATGACCGCACCGTGATTCGGAAGCACTGTTTGGGAAACTTCCGTGCATTTCTGGAAGCTGTCGCGATGAGTCCGGCGATGCTGTACTACCTCGATAATGTCACCAACAAAACCAGCGGCGGCGAGGGCGGCAACGAAAACTTTGCGCGTGAACTGATCGAGCTCCATACATTGGGCATCGGCGCATATCTTAAGTTCTACGATGACCGACGCAAGATTGGCGGCGACAGCAATGGTAACGCTCGCGGCTATATCGACGACGATGTCTATGAAACCTCGCGCTGCTTCACCGGTTGGACGGTCGCCAACGGCTCGTGGAACGGTGTTGATGGGCATTTTCCCAACACCGGCGAATTCCTGTACGAGCATAGGTGGCACGATACTGCCAGCAAGACTGTGCTTAGTCCTGACGGATACCCAAACATTCCGCGCAACCAACCGCCAATGAGCGACGGTCGCCGCATCCTCGATATGCTGGCGCGGCATCCTGCAACGGCGCGTCACCTGTGCACCAAGTTGTGCCGCCGCTTTATCAGCGACGACCCGCCGGCACGTGTAGTCGAAGCGGCTGCCGCTGAATGGCTGGCACACGTCGATTCGCCGGATCAGATCAAGCGTGTATTGCGCGTGATCCTGCTTTCAAATGAGTTCAAAACTACCTGGGGCGCGAAGATCAAGCGACCGTTCGAGTTCGTGGTGAGTTTTTTACGTGCGACGGGCGGCGATCTTGCGAACGACTTTATCGACCCGAACGATGATAAGGCAGGTTTCAATTGGTCCAGCATCAACTGGCGCATGGGCGACACCGGACACAAGCTTTACGAATGGGCATCGCCCGATGGCTATCCCGACGTAGCGAGTTTCTGGATCACGACCAATGGGATGCTCCAACGCTGGAAGCTTGCCCTATATTGTCGCGCAAGCCTGGGGCGATGCGAGCGACCATCGACACCTGGGGCAGCACGCCACAAGGATTGACCTGTACCGAAATCGTGGACTACTGGATCAACCGCTTATGCGGTTTCGCGATCGCTCCTGACGTACGCGATAGCCTGATCGCGTTTATGGCACAGGGCAAAGATGCCAATCGACCACCAGAACCGCTGCCAAGTCGCCCGGATTGGGGCGACCCCAAGGCGCTCAAGGATCGGTTGAACAGCCTGGTCCAACTGCTGGCGATGACGCCCGACTTTCAATTTCGCTAATCGTTGTCGCGGCCCCGCCGCATGTCCTTCGGAGGATACATTGAACGTTACTCGACGACAATTCATGGTTGGTTGTAGCGCCGCGATCGCGGCGATGGCGGGCGGGCGCGTCAGCAATGTAGCCTTTGCGACGGAATCTGCGGCGAATACGACGGACGAAATCATGGTGGTAGTGTTCCTACGCGGAGGCTGTGACGGGCTGAGCCTGGTCGCACCCTATGACGATCCAACATATATCAAATCGCGTGGGCAACTCGCGCTCCCGTCCACGGGTGCGAATGCGGTGCTGGACCTCAACACCGGCAACAGCACGATGACTTCACGCATGGGGCTACACCCACAGGCGGGACCGCTCAAAGAACTTTTTCGACGCACGCAAACTCGCTATCGTCCATGCCTGTGGATTGGACAACGATACGCGCAGCCACTTCGAGGCGATGGACTTCATGGAACGGGGTACGCCTGGCAACAGTCATACGGCGAACGGGTTGGATCACGCGACACCTCGATACCTCACCCGGCGACGGGCTACTGCCAACGCTGGCAGCCTCGACAACGCTGCCAGATTCGACTGCTTGGCAACAGCGACGCCGCCGCCATGAACAACGCCAGTCGCTTCGCGATCAGCGCACCCTGGCGCTACCTCGAAGGCGATATGCCACACAGCATGGTCAACACCGTCAAGAAATTCTACAACGGTTCAACGCCGATCGACATCGCGGGCAAGCGCACGCTCGAAGTCATGGAAACACTGAAAGCGCAAGAACTGAACTACACGCCCGATGCGAGCGCTGTGTACCCATCGGGCAGCTTTGGCGATAGCCTCAAGCTTGTCGCGCAGATGATCAAACTCGATCTGGGATTGCGGGTGTCGACCGTCGATTTTGGCGGGTGGGATACCCACGACAATCAAGGCAATGCAGGCACCGGCTACTTTGCGGATCGTACCAACATGCTCGCACGTGGCTTGCACGCCTTGATGAGTGACCTCCATACCTACGAAAAGCGTCTGACGGTCGTCGTCATGAGCGAATTCGGGCGACGGCTGGGCGTGAACTCCAGCAGTGGCACCGACCATGGACATGGCAACGTCATGCTGGTGCTGGGCGGCAACGTCAATGGTGGCAAAATCCATGGACGGTGGCCTGGATTAGAAGACCTGGACCAGAACCAGGATCTGCGTATTACGACCGATTACCGCACGGTGTTGAGCGAAATCCTGATCCGGCGCCTGGCGAACCCAAATCTCGCGACGATCTTCCCCGGGTTCACTGGGTATAATCCGCTGGGAATCATACGCGGCGTGGATATACCTCCCGTTCAGATGCCCGCCATGCAGCACAAGGTCTACGCGCCGATGATCGTTCGCTAATACGTGAGCAGGCATGAGTTCAGCAGGCAGGTGGACGTATGCCCACCTGCTCGGACGTTCATGGCTGTACGTCGAGCGCTGCGGCGACGCGACGAAGTGCCTCAATATGCTCGGTCGGTGAACGAAGTCCAGCACCCATTGTGTTGACACAGAGGTGCGTGGCTCCCAGTGCCCGCCATGCTTCCGTTGTGCTACGCCAGGTCGCTTCGGGGTCCTGCTTGATATCAAGGCGCCCTTCAACGCCGATAGCGGCGGGATCGCGTCCTGCTTCGCGAGCATAGCCATGAATCTGCTCGACCATGGCACGGGTCGTATCGTCTGGTTTACCGAGAGTGAACCACCCGTCGGCAAGCCGCCCGATACGGCTCAGCGTGCGGTCGCCATGCCCGCCGATCCAGATCGGGATCGGGCGTTGCACCGGCAACGGATTGATACCGGCCTCGGGGATGGTATGCCAGCGTCCCTTGAAGTCCACCACCGGCTCGTTCCATAATGCGCGTAGCACGGCGATCTGTTCTTCGCTCCGCGCTCCTCGGTCCTTGAAATTTTCGTTCAAGCCCACATACTCGACTTCATTCCAACCGACGCCGATGCCCAGCCGCATACGTCCACCGCTGAGTACGTCGATCTCGGCGGCTTGCTTAGCGACCAGCGCGGTTTGGCGTTGCGGCAAGATTACAACGCCTGTCACAAGCTCGACCTTCTGCGTCACGGCGGCCCAGAAACCAAACAGCACGAACACTTCATGGAATAGTGTATCGCTGGTATACGGACCACTCCAATCGGGGCGGTTCGCGGTACTCGCGCCCAACACATGATCGTATGCCAGGATATACCGAAAGCCCATCGCTTCAACTGCCTGTGCGTATTCGCGAATCGCCCCAGGATCGTTCCCGAATTCTGTTTGCGGAAAAACAACACCAATATCCATATGTATGTGACCTTCCTTTGAAGATGACTAACGATCAACGATTCCAGTATAGTGACGAGCACCACTATTCCAGCAGTAGAAAGTTATTCATAGCCACGCATAGCGTGTTCAGACATTCACACGAAAACGGATTCCTCATTACCGCTTTGGAATAACCTTTATCGTAACACTGCCGTTTTTCTACGGTGGTGGATGTTCGTCCGTATTCCATCTCCATAGGTCGTTCATCGCCCGACGAATACGGTACACTTCTTGCACCGATCGACCGATTATAGTGTTTGGTAATGCGGAGCTATGGCATCACAAAAGGGTCTGCTGAAAGGCCCAAAGTTCAACGGAAAACACACGACGCTGATCGCGGCCGCGCAACGAGCGGTAATTGTCCTCCGCGATGATCCGCGCGTCACCAAGATCATCATCGGGATGATCACGTCGCGACGCGGACGTACGACAACCCTCAAAGCGGTGCCGATCAACGCGGGGTTGCGCGTCACGATTGTATCACCACAGAACGTACAAGAATTATATGTCTATACGGAAGATGTACCTGGGGTGCAGAGAATGCTGGAAACATTACCGATTATGTAGAGCGCACGTACATATGCCCAATGGAGGCCACGTCTTTGTGACCCCCTTATTTTGGTCATCGCACGCTAGCCCATTTTCTGCGAGGCAACGATGTCAATGCTCATTTTACGACCTCGAAAGAGTTTGCCGACAAGTTTGAGATAAGTACGGAAGCGACGATAATAGTCCTCACCTACCAGTTCCTGGAGGCGGTCCCGCTGGTCGTACATATTGGTTTGCCACCGCTCGGTCTGTATCTGGTACTGACTTTTATCCCAGGAGTGAACGCCCAATAGCTCGAAGCCGTTCTGATCGATAAGCGCCAGTTCTTCAGCTAATGTACGATAGTTGCCGGTTAATCCATAAATTTCGTTCAGGAACACGGCCCCCCTGCTCAGTTTCTTATACTGGCTACTGGTGAAGTGCAGTTCCTTGTTAACGAAGTGACCGCCGGGGTGCAACAACATGTGCGCCTTGGCGAAAAAGCCGTCCAGATCCTCGAAATGGACAATAACCTCGTCGGTATAGATAGCGTCAAACCCACCTTCATCCTCGAACTCACGCCAATGTGACTCGACGATCTGCACGTCCGCACCATAGCGTGCGACACGTTCTTCTGCTGCCTGGCGCTGTGTTGAAGAAAGCGTCAAACCCACCCCTTTCACACCGTAATGGGTGCAAAGATAGGTGAGCGGTCCACCCCAACCGCACCCGATGTCGAGGATACGTTGACCGGGTTTGAGGTCCATCAACTGAGCCATTAGGTCCAGTTTTGCTTCCTGTGCGGCGGTATCGTTCGCAGCTCATGATTGCGCATCATCCCACAGATTACACGAATACACGTTCCATTCGCCGCCAGTAATCGCATAAAAGAACTCGACCGGCTGTTCGTAATGGACGTTGGTGTGTTGCTTGTCCCCCTCCGATGTACGTCGCTGATAAAACTCTTGTTCAGGAGCCGGTCTGGTCCATTCGCTTGAACGAGGTAGGGAATGGAAAGTGGATGTCATCAGTATGTCCTTTCATTGATGTATCCAGTTCGCCGTCTTTGCGCGACCCTACCGACGCGTGACGTGCATCAACGGCGAGTAGCCGATGCTTCAATTATACTCCTCCGGTTTCAGGATGCCATTCCTGGACCAACATGCCATAGATCACCTGGTCATCCCACTGACCCCCCACATGTTCGATCTGACGTATGATGCCTTCAAGGCTAAATCCAAGCCGTTCGGGGATGGCGCGGCTTTTGCCGTTGCCAGCCGCAGCGCGGATTTCGACGCGCCGTAGCCCAAGTTCGCCGAACGCATAGTCGACCAGCGCCCAGCAAACGCGAGTCATGATGCCGCGTCCCTGAAATCGTTCATCCAACCAGTAGCCGATCTCGGTTCGACCATTGGTCCAGTTCCAATAATGAAAGCCAGCCACTCCAACCAATTCGTTGCGATACCAGATACCAAGCTGGCAACCATTGTTGTCTGCCAGTTGCAGCAAACCCTGCCTGATAAATGTACGGGTGTCGTCGGCTGAGGTCGTGGTGTCAATCCACGGCATCCAGAGCCGCAGATGCGCGCGGTTGCGATCGACCAGGGCGAATACTGTGTCGGCATCTTGCGCGACCAGCAAACGTAGCTCGATATCCTGACCGATAGGACGGCAAAACATAGTTCGTTCTCCTCGACGGAACGTGCAGCGCAAGGAACAAGTGTCAGAACGCGTACACGCCCGTCTTGCGGGTATGTCCTAGAAGTACGTCATACAGATTGGCGGTTCGTCGACAGCGAACATACGCTGCAAGGTTTCGATATAACCGCGGTCAGATGTTTCGACCAGACCGTAGCGATCCAGAAACTTGAATGGGATTACCCCCATCAATAGTTCAACTGCATGGGTACAGTCCAGGCGTATCTCGACATCGTGCGCCGCATTCGTATCTACTTCCGGGCGACCTTCAACGAATCGTACGGTGGTGCTGCCCGCCATTTCCGGCAAAAACGAATCGGCAAGCGTGAAGCGCACCGTACAGGTCTGATCGCCAAATGAGTGATCCGCGAGGACACGAAAGAAGCTCGACAAATCCGTAAGACGATACATCAGGCCGATTCCTTGCGCGTTGATTTCATGCGACATCGTGGTGAAGTTGCCTGATGTATTGCGTGGGTCTTTGAGCAGGTGATGCAGATAGGCGTCCTGTGAATGAAGCACAACACGATTGATTTGATCGGATTGAGTCTGCAAAAACGCGCACAGTTCGCTCAGCGCAGCGCTGTTTTCATACACCAGTTCACTGACCTGCATATCGTTGATCATATCATTGCCAGGATGTGATGATTCAAAGGTCCACACGATATAGCCCTCGAGCGCACCATCGCGTTCGACGCCCACCACCCGTTGCTTGGGGGATTCCAGCATCCGTTTGAAATGCTCGGCGTCGCGGGCAACCATACCATGCGTGCGTTCGTAATAACGCTGGTAACAGCCGTGAACAGCAGCAGCATCGGAGGCATCGAGCATGCGTATATGCTCGCGTGAGCCACGCGGAAACGCCACCGGTCGTATCTGATAATGATTAGCTTTCGTACCCCAGCCGAAGCCCATGTCATGATAAAAATCGGGGCGAAATGGGTATAACATGGCGATGGGCATGCCTTCGTCCCGCGCCCACTGCAAAAAATACGAGATCAGGTCCTTGGCAACTTTCTGCTTCTTATGTACCAGTCCCACCGCAACCATACCAACTCCGGCAGCTTTGACCGTGGTGCCGTGCAGGTTTATGGTGTAATCATGCAAACGCATGACCACCCGCGAGCTTGCCATCACGCCATGCACCATACAAGCCACTCGTCGTCTGCTCATTCTGGAGCTTTGTAAAGCGTTCGATCGCTTCATCTCTCGCCTGCTTCGAACTAAGGTCCCACCCCGTAAACGCATTCCCGGCAACGTTCAGCAACGCCTCCAGGTCATCGGCGCCGAGACGTGTTAACTGGCTCATATCGCGTGCATCCTTTGCATTCATAGCCTATCCAGGACGCTCAGTATACTACTGCCCTCAACCCGCCGACTGCCATACAAAAGGCGCGACACCAAAGCGTCGCGCCGTATATGTGGGACAAGGACCACAGGTGGTCCAGTTCAGTCAGGAACGTAGGAGAAGGATCGCTTCTTCAGGCGTGATTTCGCCCGCCGCGACACGGTCCAGAATCGCGCGACGATGACCCGGTGGCGGTGATGGCACTGGCGTTTCATAGCCAATCGCATCGACGATATCGTCCATGCGGCTGCGGGCGGTGTTATAGGCGACGCGCAGTTCTCCAGCGACGCCGTTAATATTGCCGCGATTCTTGACCAACAGCCGCACGAACTCAAGCTGGTCGCGGCTCAATCGCCCGACCCAGCCTAAGGATAGACTGGCATCTAGCGTTGCCTGACATTGCTCGCATGCGACACGCTCGATATGGAAACGACCTCCGCATACTGGACATCCTGTGACCAATGGATACATACCCCGCCCTTCCCAAACGAACCAACCAATCCCGTCACGATACCACATCCAGATCGCGCATCGCACGGATGAACGCAGGATCGACCCCATGGATGCTCATTTCTACCAGGTCACTGGGCCTGAGGTTCGTAAGACCCGCTTCCATCATCCGGCGTACGAACGCGGGATCGACCCCATGAATCCGCATCTCCACGAGTTCACGCGCACGAAGCTGACCCAATCCACAATCGTACATCTCGCGCACATAGTCGCCCGTTACGCCGTGGATACCCATCTCGATCAACTCATGGATGCTAGGCTTAGGCTGTTCCAGCCGATTGAAAGACCATCACCAACGAGTGATCAATACCGTGAATACGTAATTGTATTAGGTGCTCCGGCACGAGATCGAGGTATCCAGCCTCGCGTAATGCTTGCACGTAGCTGGGCTCCACACCATGTGTTCGCAAGGCAATCAAATGCGAAACCGAGATATTAGGATAGCCAATGCTACGCATGGCACGCACGTATTCGGGTGTAACGTTGTGCATCCGTAGCTCAGATAACTGCTTTGGTGTCAATTGCATGAAGAACGGATCTTGTCGTTCCACCCTTCGCTCATGGGCAGTGGCGGTGCCGGATGCAGTATCGCCGTCGAGCGCCATCAACAAGCGGTTGGCATCTTCGACGCTGATTTTCCCTTCGGATAACATCTTCAACACCTGCATCGATTCCGTACTCATCGTTCGACTCCTATACCTTATACGTTGCGTGCATTACACGCAGCAATTCAGGATCGACATCACGCTCGCTGAGCTCGATGATCTGTCGAACATCCAGTTCGTTCAGTCCTGCCTCGCGGATTTGTTCGACAAACTCAGGCTGAACATCGTGGTCATAGAGCTCGATGATTTGCTCGACGTTCATCATGGGCAAGCCAGCCTGATGCATATCGGTGATGTACGAAGCCTCGACGCCATGCTCGTACAGTTGGATGAGCAGGTCGATATCAACGTGCTTCATACCTGTCTCGCGCACGTCTCGCACATAGTCTACGTCGATATCATGATCGTGCAGCCGGATGATCTGTTCGTATCCAAAGCCAGGAAGTCCCATGTCGCGCATGCCCTGTATATAGTCGACCTCGACGTCATGGTTATGAAGCTCGATGATCTGACGAAAGTCGGTAATGCCAGCGTCGCGCAGCCCTCGTACATACTCGGCTTCGATGTCATGATTGTGAAGCTCGATGATGTGATCTACTGATAACCGCGTCAATCCAGCCTCGCGCAGTTCGACGATATAGGATGGCTCGATATCATGTTCGCTTAGGGCGATCAATTGATCGATGCTGAAGGACATCGAAGGTGGTATCGCTGGCTGAACCGTTGGAGGCGGAGTGAAATGCGGCGCGATAGGTACGACGGGTGAGATTGGTGCGAACGGCGCAACGACCGTCGGCGGCGTCGCTGAACCGCTCTCCAGCACTTCCAACAACTGGTTGGCCTGCTGTGCGTTGATCTTACCGGCTGCAAGCATCGTCAGTACCTGCAAACGCTCTTCGTTCATGATGACCACTCCTTACAGTAACCCGCTATGGCAATATATTATCATCGGAATAGCAATTGTCAATAACTCATTGGCATTAACATGCAATACTTGTTGCAATATATTTATAGTGGCTTTGCTTATGAGCATGGCATTTGGCTACCTGATATATCAGTCGCGCATCAGGCAGGTGCTTGAAACGTTGGATGAGCACCAAAGATGCTCAGCCATGTTTCATCTGGATGCTATGGAAATATGGGCTGCATTACGTATACTCGTAATAGCTTATACCAGCGATCTGGTTTGGAGCATCCGAGGCAGATTCCGAGCATCACCAGCGAGGTTTGCTATGATTGGAACGTTCGTCGCAGTCTTTTTTCTTGCGGTTAGTATGGTTTCGATCTTGATGTTTCTGATCGCTATCCGCGCTGACGACACTGTCCGCTAGCTCCATACCAGCAGCAAAGACCCGTCCAATATGTAGGTATTTTTGGTGCTTGCCTCCTACGATACAGGCGTGTATACTTACGCACGTGAGGAGAGACAGGCTACGTTCCTGTCATCTTTCCTCGACTCGGAATGCATCGGTGCTGCTTTCTACGAACTGCTACGATACCCGTCAAGCTTGCCGTTCATTTCCCTAGGTTTCTCCGCACCGGGAACAGGTTTCCTAGAATCTTTGCATCTTGCACAACATTCGTTTAATTATGCGTCGTCGATCACGTTCACGATCCTAGGTTGTTTCCTGGTCGGAGATGAAGAATATATGACACAAACTCACGTTCGCACGCCGCGCCGTTCGCGTCGGTCTTCAGGTGCGCAACCACCGGCTCGCACGATCAGTCCCAACGACTCGCCCGACCTGATTTTCCTGTTCGACAGTCAAGGTAGATACACGCGCCTGAGCGGGCGAATGACCGCACGAGGAACGGGCGGCCGTGCATCTGACGACTGATCTGTGGAAGATCTGGGGGATACCCGACGCCCAAATCGAACTCTTTAACCGTCAGCGCGAGAGTGTGTTCAAAACAGGGCATCCGGTCATCGACGAGGCGACATTTCGCACGTCGAGCTATGAATATGTCCTTAGCCCACTTTATGATGATGATGATACGATTCATACCGTTGTCGCCACCATACGTGACACCACTGATCGCAAGCGAAGCGAACAGCACCTACGCTTTTTGGCAGATGCAAGCAAAATCCTCGACTCGTCGCTCGATACGACAACGACACTGACGAATATCGCACGACTCGCTGTGCCGTATCTCGCGGATGCTTGCGTCGTACATGTGCTGGATACGGACGGAACAATCAATCAAATCGCGAGCGTGTATAACGATCAGACGTCGGAACAACGCGGTCATGCATTACGCGAGAAGTATCGCTATTCGGCAACAGGCACGTTTGGTGTGCCGGTCGTGTTACGCACGCACACGTCCGTGATGTATCGTAATATCACCGAAGAACATTATGCAGACGTTTACCAGTGACGAGGATGAGCTACAACGTCTCAAACAGATAATGCCGCGCTCGGCGATGATCGTTCCGATCATCGAGCGTGGAAACATCCATGGCAGCCTATCGTTCGCGATTTCGACGTCGGACCGCCTCTACAACACGATAGACCTTGCTGTCGCGGAAGACCTCGCGCATCGCGCCGCGGTTGCTGTTGCGAATGCTCGGCTGTATGAAAACGCACAGAAGGCGATTCGTTTGCGCGACGATTTCTTCTCGATCGCGTCGCACGAGTTGCGCTCACCCCTGACGGTGCTTCAGCTTCAGATCGACAGCATGCTACGCACTGCTCAAAATGGCGACGGACCGGCCCTGGCTCCTGACCGTCTTGTGCCAAAGCTAGAAACATCCAAACGACAGATTAAGCGATTTTCGCGTCTACTTACTGATCTGATGGACGTATCTCAAATCGCGTCCGGTCATATTGAACTGGCGAGCGAAGATGTCGAACTGGGCGATGTCGTGCGTGATGTCGTGAGTGCGATCGAGGAACAGGCGACGCTGGCGGGAAGCAAGATTCAAATACATATACACTCTGCGGCGCTTGGACGCTGGGACCATGCACGTATCGAACAGATCGTAGTCAACCTCGTATCAAACGCGGTGAAGTACTCGAACGCCAAGCCGATCGACGTTTGCGTACAGGCGCAGGGCGCGACCGCGACGCTGACGGTACGCGATCGAGGCATTGGGATTCCTGCCGATGACCTTGGGCGCATCTTTAATCGTTTCGAACGGGCAGCCTCCAGTCGGGGCTACGAGGGAATGGGACTTGGCTTATATATCGTGCATCAAATCGTCCGTGCTCTCGGCGGCACGATCAATGTCACAAGTGTTCCAGACCTCGGCTCGACTTTTACTGTCACCCTTCCACTCTGCCTCGAGTCAAACTCAGGCTATGTTTTCCAATGATGCCGATGCCATACCGTCGACTTCCTAGGACTGCTTCATACTCAGCAACGACAACACAACGGCGACGGGCGAATGATTCGCCCGTCCCCGTGTATTTTCCCCTTCATTGCCGATGGGTAGTTAACGGTCGTTAGCCGCGCCACTTCGCTAGCTTTTCGAGCGGTGCCGCTTCCCATGGGTCGTTCCAACCCAGAATGATGTGTGTCGCACCGGCTTCGAGGTATGCATCCAGGTTATCCAGTTCTTCAGCATTCACCATCACAGTGCGTTCGATTTCGCCAGGATCACGTCCGAGGTCATGACACCACTGGTCCAGAATTTCGTTCTTGCGCTTATAGGTTTCGGGCGGCCCAAATCCATTCCACAAGGTAGCGTGCTGCGCCACGAGGCGTAGTGTGACTTTCTCGCCGCCGCCCCCGATCAAGATCGGCAAGGGGTTGCGGATTGGCGGTGGCACCAACCGCCCTAATCGCTCGCGGATTATTGGCAGGTCGCGCTTGAGCGCTCGGAGTCGGTCAGGTGCGGTGCCGAACTCATAGCCATATTCATTGTAATCGCGCTCGAACCAACCCGAACCGATGCCCAGGATCAACCGTCCGTTGCTGATATGGTCCACGGTGCGTGCCATATCCGCCAGCAGGTTGGGATTGCGATAACTGTTGCACGACACCAGACACCCGATCTGGGCGCGGGTCGTCAGCGTCGCCATCGCCGTCAGCATGGTCCATCCCTCGAAATGATTGCCGTTCGGCTCGCCAAACAACGGGTAGAAATGGTCCCAATTCCAGATCGAGTCCATGCCCAGGGCTTCTGCCTGACGCACGGCATCCGCGAACGCGGCATAGGTTGTATGTTGGGGTCGAATCTGAACACCAATACGGGCTGATCGCATCAACTCACTCCTTGAATATTACTCTTCGTTGGTCGCTGAAGGTAGCGCCGACGGTGTTCCTGTACCCTCACGCACGCTCGCGGTCGCTTCGGGTGGAACGAACATACTATCAGGTAGGTTTAGCATCACCTGCTGACCGTTATTATTCACAACCCAGGTAAAAGTGCTTACCGCGTTGGGGACTATGTAGGCGATCTCACCCTGGACGCTCCCACCTACCGGAACAACGGTGTCAGGTTCGCGTGCTTGCGCCGATGCCCGCGCAACAAACTCGGTCGTATACTGATTCCCCGCGGCATCACGCAGCAAGAAATCCGTGCTGACTTGCAGAAGAACCGGACTCTCGGTGGTGTTCTCGAAACTCGCCTGGACGACCAGGACGTGATTATCGCCTGGTGCGATAAGATCGGCGTTCAACGCCGCAACACGCACACCGCGCAGCGTGACACGTAACTTGCCAACATTCGCGTCGGTGAGTCGTGCTTCGGGCGTGACGACGACCGCCGTGTCAACGCCAACTGGTGTTGAAAGTTCCTCTAGTGTATCTGTCAGCGTACGTGTTGGTTCGACAGTAGCATCCAGGGCGGTACCGGCGTCCAGCATCGTTTCCGTGGCATCAGGCACGCCGCTATCGCCCGGCAAGACAGCCGTTTAGAGGCTGGAAGGCGTCGTCGCCGCATCCGGCGTGGCAGCAGCGAAGCGGTGGTTGTGGCATCGTCGGCAAACCGACCAGCCTGGACAACGATCGGAATGTTACCGGTCGTGTTCGTTTCGCTGCCACACCCTA
The DNA here is from genome assembly GCA_963782315.1 of uncultured Chloroflexia bacterium. Taxonomy (GTDB): domain Bacteria; phylum Chloroflexota; class Chloroflexia; order Chloroflexales; family Kallotenuaceae; genus JBBSGA01. The sequence goes on along the minus strand of CAWAJS010000017.1, from coordinate 29,048 downwards.
CGACCAGCACAAGCGCCAGCGTGCATGCGGACTTGTGCATCCAGTTCAACGACGCTCCTTTCATCGACACCGCTTACCGGGGCGTGATAGCGACTTTGACATAGCCGCCACGACCACCGATAAGATCGGCGAACACCTGGCCGCCTTCACCGATTGTCTTTTCGACGATCCAGGCGCTTTCAGCCGGAATGACGCCAGTCGCCAATAAGCGTAGCGCTCGCTCAAATTCACTTGGCAGATATGAGAACGCTCCCACGACCTCAACCTCCTGGCGCACCACGTAGTTTGCCGCGATCTCGGATGTTTCGTGATGGAGGCCAATGAACACAGCGCGTCCACCGGGACGCACGGCCCGTATAGCTTGTTCACGCGTGCTGTCCAGCCCAACAGCATCAATGGCAGCGACAACGCCCAGGCCATCGGTCAGGCGACGCACTTCATCGAGGACATCGCTTTCTCCGATCTTTATCGTCGCAGTAGCACCAAGTTCGGCGGCGACGGCAAGGCGTTCTGGGCTGGTATCACTGATAATAATGTGTTCTACGCCAGTGTCGCGTGCCGCGAGCAAACACAGCAAACCGATCGAGCCAGCGCCGAGGATCAGGAGGGTTTCCCCAGCTTTGATCTGCGATTGCGCGACCGCACGCATGCCACACGCGAGCGGCTCGGTCAGGGCAGCCGTCAGGTCCGTGAGGCTATCAGGCACGCGATGGCATTGATTTGCCGGTACCGCCACATATTCGGCGAACGCACCGGGGCGATGAATCCCGATGATCTGCCGCTTGCGGCACAGGTTCTCCCGTCCGGCGCGGCACAGATCGCAGGTTCCACACGATATAAGTGGATTGACGACGATACGCTGTCCAACCTGTGCGAGCTCGCCATCTACCAATCGTGGTGTACCATCGCCTGTGGCGACGATTGCCCCCGTAAATTCGTGTCCCATCACCAATGGCGGCACTCGCAGACTGTTCTGTCCAAGATACCCGCTGAGGTCCGAGCCACACACGCCCACCGTCGCGACTTCCAGTAGTACTTCACCTTCGGGTGCCTCAGGTTGCTCAACGTCCCGAACTTCCATCTGATTTGGGCCGGTCCATACCAGTGCCTGCATATTCGTTCCTCACTTATAACGGGAATGTATTCCAACGTTGTTGGCAACAAGCATCGGCGCTCGCCAGCATCCCGCGCTTACGTGCATGGGAATTATACCTTGCCCTCGTACATCGCTTATACATGCAACCTCTACCTTTGCTTGGTGTTCGCAGCGTCGGTCGCGTTGTGTCGTGTTGCTCGCAGCGTGGGGAGCGCCGGACATTTTTCCGGCGCTCCCCACGCTTTGCCTTCCTGACTCCTATCGATGGTTATTCTGACGAAAGCCCCAGCGCCGTGCGGAGATTGTCGATGGCATAGACAGGATCATGCTCATGACCCGGACGGTCGTACCAGGACAGGTCGAGGTGATCGCCACGCCTACCCAGCGACGCCCGCAGCACGGCGGCGACCGAATCGCGGGTGTTGCAGCGCGGTCCAGCCAGGTTAAAGACGCGTACCCCGGGTTGCAGCGGCGCATCGATCGGCCAGTTTTGATTACACGCACCACATAATCCCGGTCGGCATGGGCGAGTTGCACAAATGGCGCGTGCGGGACGTTATCGACGCTATACAATGGCGGCGAGGCGGCAGGATCGTCCACCACCGACAGGCGCAGGTTGATAAAATCGCTATCCGGCACGACGCGATGGAAGTAGCGCGTGATTTCTTCCATGAGTGCTTTGGACAAGCCATAGGCGTCAGTCGCGAGGCAGGGGTGATCGTCGGGGATCGGCACCGCAAGTGGTACGAAATTCGCATCCAGACAACCAACCGCCGCGATTGAACTCGCCATGACGAACTTGCGACAGCCACGGTCGAGCGCGTAGCGCAACAAACGGCGTGAACCAACGACGTTGGTGTTCAGCGCATCTTCTTCTGTACTACCTCCCGTCGCCGCCGCCAGATGCACGACACATTCGATAGCGAACCCGTCTAGTTGGCGCAGATCCTCGAACGAATGAAATTCACCACGTACGAACACGAGGTCGCCCTGCGGCTTCTTGCGCGATAAACAAACGACTTTGCGCTCGGACGCGAGTTGCTGCGCCAGAGCATTGCCAATAAATCCACTTGCGCCAGTGATCAGGGTATATCCGTCCATACTGTTTGGCTATGCTCCTTTGACCGAACCTATCTGACGGACCAACTATACACCAGGCATGTCTTGCACGACCTTGACATACACTGTACGCTCGCGAGGTCCGTCGAATTCGGTAAGATAGATACCCTGCCAGCGCCCCCGCACCATGCGCCCTTCATGGATGAATAGAAAGGTGGAAAATCCCATCGTACTGGATTGGACGTGCGAGGCTGAATTGTCCTCGATATGGCGGTAGCGCTGGTCCTCGCGTGGCGCGTTATCGGCAAGCACCAGCAGCATATCGTGCTGCACGCCGGGATCGGCGTTCTCCTGGATCGTGATCCCGCAGGTCGTGTGCGCCACATATAACAGCACCGTGCCTTCCTGCACGGTGCTCGTCCGCACGATCTGTTCGACTTCCCGGGTAATATCGACCATCTGCATCTGACGCTGGGTCCGCACACGCACGGGATGAAGTGCCATGTTTTGTTTCCTTTCGCTAGACTACCATTGGATCGAGCGTGGTCGCCCGCTTAGGCTTTATGTCTGGTTGTCCATATCGTTCACGCCACTTCCACCGTCGGTCGTTCGCCAGACCGATATTGTCGGGGTTTGTCCCGACAGGCTGATCTCGGTTTCGCTATCGCACTGCAAGCCAAGGCTCGTAGCGACATCGTGCAGCAGTGGGCTCAGGTTCGTCAACAGGACAATGCGCCCACCCGGGCGGACGACGCGCGCCATCTCAGCAATACACGCAGGGTAGAACCGTTCGAGGTCATCATGGACGAGGACCTGACGATCCCACGGCAAATTACACACAACGCCATCGATGCTCGCGCCTTCTAGCGGTATAGCGCGGGCATCCCAACGCTCGAAGGATACGTTCACACCCGCACGTTCGCGATTGCTGGCGGCAGCCGCTAAAGCCGCCGGGTCCTGATCGCCGCCGCGTGCGTTCAATCCCATCAACGCTGCTTCCAATGGAATCGTGCCAGCACCACACAGCGGATCGACGATGCTCATGCCACGCTCGAAACTCCCCAGGCGCACCATCGCCGCTGCGACGGTTGGCTTGAGCGATCCGGCGATAGTGGCTTCCTTGTAGGGCCGTTCGTGAATCGGTTGCTTTGCCAGGCGCACGCCCAGGTACGCCACTTCGTGCTCGATGAACACACGTATATTGAGGTCGGATTCCGCGTCGCGTGCTTCGCAGGCCCAGCCATGCCCACCTTCGATCCCAACAGCAACGGCTTCTTTGATCTCATCGGTGCTATAGTTGCGCCGCCCTACAAAGTTCACGGTGACCGAGAACGTCGGGGGAGTGCCAAGATCGCGCAGCCGCGAACATAGTTCGGCGGCATCGCGCAGATCGAGCAGAAGAGCGCGGTCGGTCATTCGCATGAGCGACACCCGCGCACGTTCGATCTTGTCCCAGGTCACGATATCGACGAATACATCGTCAGGAACCCGTAGCGCGAGCAGATCGGTTGGGTCGCTGGCAGTCGTGAAGCGTACACGCCGGTAAGATACTTCGGCGTCAGTAGCATCGGGTATAAGCTCGTGTAATTCGTCGCGTGCGGCGTTTTCAAGGCCGCGTGTCGTCACCAGCCAAAAAGCGGTTCTGTTTTCCTCGGACACGTCGGCCACCTTTCGTTGTGCATGCGGCGCATGCCTCGGTTTAGGCATTCTAGCAGACGCATGAACAGAGCGGGGAAATATTGTACACTTGTTCGTATGGCACAACCACTGACTAGCACATTGCTCGATATCTATGCCGACCTCCACCAACACTACGGTTTCGAGCCGCATTGGTGGCCTATCTTCACGGCAAACTGGCGCTGGGAAACCATGCTTGGCGCGATTCTGGTGCAACAGGGACCGTGGGAGCGTACCGAACAGGCGATCATCCGGCTGGACGCGCTCGGTTTGATGGACGAACGCACGCTCGCCGCCGCTCCGTTGCCGACCATTGTGGACGCTATCCGCTCCGTCGCTTATTACAACGCCAAAGGACCGGCGATCCAGCGGCTGGCGCAATACATCGTGGACCATTACGATGGGCAAACCGCAAACCTGTTCCAGCGACCGACGACGGAGGTTCGCCGCGAATTACTCGGACTATCGCACGTCGGGCCGGAAACCGCTGATGCGATGCTAGTGTATGCTGGACACCACGCCAGTTTTGTCGTTGATGCGTCACTCCGACGTTTCTTCGGTCGTCTTGGCATCATTCCCGGCATCGCAACCATGCCATATGAGAAGCTACGCGGGTTGCTCGAAGCAGCGTTGCCCCCGACCATCGACCTGTCGATATACCCGCATCTTGACCAGGATTTGCATCCCGAGCCGCACGCCCAATCGCAGCCTGCGAGCGCCGAACGACGCCACGCCCGCTTCTTCTGGGACTACCACGCCCTGATCATCGAGCATGGCATCCACCACTGTGTATCGCGCCGCCCACGTTGCAACGAAACCAGTGCACCCCGTCGTCCGTTCACCCAACCGATCAAATGCGCCACCCATTGCCCGCCCTGCGATGGTTGCCCGGTCCGCGCACGCTGCACGTTCTATCAGACTGGCGCGATGGCATAACAGAATACCCCCGCCCTTGGAAGGGCGGGGGTATTCAATGCAATGTCGCACGTGTTTAGAAAGGAAGGTCGTCTTCCTCGATCTCCACGACGGCGGTATCGGCGGCTCGAGCGGGCGCAGCAGCACGAGCAGACGACGCACGCGCCGAGAACTGGCGTGGCGCTCCTGCAGGCGCACCGTAGCCGCTATCATCATCGCCGCCAGCAGGCAGAGCCCCATCGCGCTGTCCATCCAGGCTGATCATATGGGTCGAGATGATTTCGGTAATATAGCGTTTCTGTCCAGTTTCCTTGTCATCCCATGAACGGGTTTGCAGCCGCCCTTCGATGTATACGCGCGTGCCTTTGCGTAGTTCACGACTACATCGTTCGCCGATGTCGTTGCTCGCCACGATATTAAACCATTGCGTATCATCGCGGTCTTCGCCGTCAGCGGTACGCCAACGACGCCCGGCCGCGAGCGGAAACAAGGTCCGCGCCCCACCCTGCGGAGAATGGCGTGTTTCGGGGTCTTTGCCCAGCCGTCCAATAATCTGGACCATATTTAAGTCTTTTGGCATCGCAAACCTCCCGTAACGTCGGCGCTAGAACGGCAGGTCGTCGTCGTCACTCGTTGGGGCGACAGGACGACGCGGTGCGGCATTCGATGCTGCAGGACGCGGCGCGGAGCGCGGAGCGCCATTGTCGTTGCCAGCAGCACGAGCAGGTTGCTGTGCAGGACGGCTCGCTTCGGCTCGCGGTGCATACTGGCGAGCAGGTTCCGCATCACCAGGCTCAGCATCCTGGTAACCAACATCCTGTTCCTCATACCCACCGCCACCCATGCTATCCCGACGGCTTTCGAGCATGATCATATCGTTGGCGACGACTTCGGTCATGTAGCGCTTCTGACCACTCTCCTGGTCGTCCCATGAGCGGGTTTGCAGTCGTCCCTCGATGTAGATACGCGCACCTTTACGAAGGTACTGTGCGCAAATCTCAGCAAGCTTGTTCCAGGCCACGACGTTCGTCCACTCGGTTTCTTCGTGATCTTCACCTTCTGCCTTGCGCCAGTTGCGGGTGGTCGCGATACGTAGCTTCGTGATAGCGCTGCCTTGAGCGGTGTAGCGGGTTTCAGGATCGGCACCAAGTCGACCGATCAGTTGCACCTTGTTGAGGTCCTTCGACATCGTACATACTCCTTTCTCGTGTACAAACTCCGATAACAGATGTCGCAGAAGGTGCGTGGAGCCTCTTAATGCACGCCCATGAGGGGCTTGGAGGCACAAGCACAAGCTCACATATCAAACACTTGTTCTGCTGAGTATATCGTAGCACCTCGATTTTGCCATGTCAAGACCTTGAAAGCGACCGACTGACGACTGACAATGAATGACACAGCGACTATTTCAGGGCAGTATGACCCTCCCTTTTTGCTTCCGCACAGCCTATTTCACTGGCACACGTATTGCGCATAAACGATGAATAGGAAGAAGGAGAGATGGCATGACAGGCGATACATCTTCCAACGATATTAAGAAACTGGGCGAACTTATCAAAGATATTCGCATCGCCATGTTGACGACGGTTGACGAAGACGGCAGTTTGCGGAGCCGTCCGATGGCGACCCAGGATGCCGAGTTCGACGGCGTTTTATGGTTTATGGTGGGTGCCGATAGCGCGAAAGTCCACGAAATAGAGCAAGATCGGCAGGTCAACGTCAGCTTCGCCGAACCAGATGATCAGCGCTATGTGTCCGTATCAGGTACAGCCCAACTGGTGCGCGACCAGCAAAAGATCGACGAGTTCTGGAATCCGTTTTACAAAGCCTGGTTCCCCGAAGGCAAGGACGATCCAAATATCGCGTTGTTACGAGTAAACGTCGACAAGGCCGAATATTGGGATTCGCCATCAAGCACCGTCGTGCATTTGATTGGCTTCGCCAAGGCGCTTGTCACGGGTCAAAGCTATGATGGGGGCGAGAACAAAAAGGTCGATCTATAATGGCATAGGCTAATACCTGGCGCGGCGCTACATGAATGTAACGCCGCGTCCTGGTGTTCGTTGTCACCTGTCATGCATCGGTCCAGTGTTCCATTTGACGCCCGATCCGATCTACCCGCACAATAGATTCACACTGAAGGATGAAACTCATGCAACAACTCGGTCCAAATAAGGTGCCGGTCACCCTTGTGGTGAACGGTCGCCGGGAAGCCGTCGAGGTCGAGCCACGCCGAACTTTGCTCGAAGCATTGCGCGTCGATATAGGATTAACCGGAACAAAATTAGTTTGCGATATGGGAAATTGTGGTGCCTGCACCGTGCTCGTCGATGGTACCGCTGTGTATAGTTGTCTGACACTTGCGGTCGATTGCACCAGCAAGGCGATCACGACCGTCGAGGGGTTGAGCCAGGACGGCAAGATCGCACAACTCCAACAGGCATTCATCGCGCATGACGCGCTCCAGTGCGGATTCTGCACACCTGGCCAACTGATGGCGGCACGTGCGCTGCTTGACCGCAATCCGCACCCAACCGAAGAAGAAGTCGTCGCGGGCATGTCTGGCAACCTATGCCGCTGCGGTGCATACCGAGGCATCATCAACGCCGTTCTTGCCACTGCCAACGAAAAGTAACGAAGTGCTACGGGATACATCCTGCCGAGTGCGTTTGGTGGTGGACGATCCCTGGTTTGCCTTCGCTGAACCAATACGGTAAACCTACGCCGAAAGAGAAGATTATGCCAAAGCTTGTTAAAAGTGAACTCAACGTCGAAGGACGTGTAACCGTTGAATACGCGGTTGTCGATGGTCCCGAACTGCCGGTGTGGGGCGAGAATGAGGAACTCGCTATCGTCGGTCAGCCGACGCCACGCATCGACGGCATCGCACGAGCATCCGGTGAAGCACGCTACAGCTACGATGTGCTGCTGGCGGGTATGCTGTGGGCACGTGTGTTGCGCTCTCCGCATCCTAACGCTCGTGTCGTCAAGATCGACACCTCAGCGGCAGAAGCGCTGCATGGTGTGATCGAGATCATGACGACCGACAACATGCCAGCGATCGAGATGAAGGGCAGCAAAACTGGGGTGCTGACCAACAACCCACATTTCCGGGGTGAACTGATCGCCGTTGTAGCGGCGATCGATCCCGCGATCGCGGACGATGCTTTGAAACTGATCAAGGTCGAGTACGAAAAACTGCCCTTCGTCACCAACATCGAAGCCGCCATCGCCGACGGCGCACCACACGTCTTTCCCGAAGGCAACATCACCAGCGGCAAGCCCAACGCCGACGAGCGTGGCGACGTAGTAGCGGGCTTCGAGCAAGCCGATGCCGTGGTCGAGATCAACGTGCGTACGCCTGCGGCAGTGCATAACGCGCTCGAAACGCATGGCTGTGTCGCCCACTGGGAAGGCGACCAACTGACGATCTACGAATCGACGCAACATGTCTATGGCGTGCGCTCGTTCGCTGCGGCAAAACTGGGCCTACCGCTTAGCAAAGTGCGCTCGATCGGCACGTTCATGGGCGGCGGATTTGGCGCGAAGTTTCCCGGTTATGCGTATACGTTACTGGCGTCCGAACTGGCACGCCGCACGCGCCGCCCCGTGCATCTGATGTACGACCGCGAAGGCGAAAACCTGGAAACTGGCTACCGTGGTTCGTCGGTGCAAACGGTGAAGATCGGCGCGCGCAAAGACGGCACCCTTACCGCCATCGACGTAAAGGTGATCACGGAAACCGGCGCGAACTTCAACGGCGACATCCCGCCCGTCGCGATCCCGCACAAGATGATGTACACCTGCCCGAACGTTCGCACCAACACCACGGGCGCGGTCACGAACATCGTGCCGTGTACGGCCTTCCGCGCTCCCGGCTTTGTCGAAGGCATGGTCGGCCTCGAAGCGGCGATGGATGCGCTGGCGCGCAAGCTAGGCATGGACCCGCTCGAACTGCGGCGCCGCAATATTCCCGACGCTCGATCAAACGTCCGATAAGCCTTTCTCATCGTTTCCGATCGAGGAATGTTATCGACGTGGAGCCGAGGCGATCGGCTGGAGCAAGCGCCATGGCGCCACACCGCCCGCGCCCCAGACCGGACGCTACCGTCGTGGCATCGGCATGGGCTCGCAGATCTGGTGGGGTGGTGGCGGCCCGCCAGCCTACGCCGAGATGCGCCTCAACGGCGACGGCACCGCCACGGTTATGACTGGTATCCAGGACCTTGGCACCGGCTCGCGTACGATCCTCGCGCAGGTCGCCGCCGAAGAGCTTGGCATCTCGATCGAGGATGTAACCGTCGCGATCGGCGATTCGCTGGCGGGTCCATACGGCCCCGGTTCGGGCGGATCGATCACCACCGGCTCGATGACACCTGCCGTGCGCCAGGCCGCCAACACGCTGCGCCGCGATGTATGCTCAGCTGGTCGCCCAGATGAACGATGTTCCTGAGGAAGAGATCGAAGTTCGCGGTGGCACAGCCTATCGCAAAGACACACCGATCATCACGCTCAAGGACCTGATGGAAGAGTTGGGCGACGTGATGTTGACAGGCAAAGGCAGCCGTGGTCCGAACGACGAGGATGTGTCGGTGATCACCAGCGGCGTACAGTTCGCCGAGGTCGAAGTCGATACCGTCACCGGCGCGTGCGAGTGATCAAGGTTGTCGCCGCGCATGATTCCGGGCGCATCATCAACCCACAGACCTTCACCTCGCAGATTCAGGGCGGCGTGATTCAGGGTATGGGCTTCGCATTGTTCGAGGATCGCGTGATCGATGACCGCCTTGGCATCGATCATGAATCCGAACCTGGAATGGTACAAACTTGCGACGATCGCCGACCTACCCGAAATCGTGAACATCCTGATCGACATTCCCGATGTACGAGCGAACTCGACGGGCGCGAAAGGCGCGGGCGAACCCGGCATCATCCCGACCGCTGCCGCGATCACCAACGCGGTTGCCGATGCGCTGGGAACGCCGATCACCCATCTGCCGATCACTCCGGCACGTGTGCTGGAAGCGCTCTACAGCGACGACGAAGACATCGTAGCGATCGCAAAGGAACAGGCATGAAAAAGTTTGCGTATGGGGAAGCCACGAGCGGCGCGGAAACAATCGCGCTGCTCGGCCCCAACACCCGGCCACTGGCAGGTGGGACCGACCTGCTGCCCGTTGATGAAAGACGGCATTGTTGCGCCCGCCACGCCTGATTAACATCAAACACGCTGAAGAACTACGCTACATCCGCGAGGACGCCGACGGGCTGCATATCGGAGCGCTCACGACCCTTGACGAACTGGATCGTCATCCGCTGGTGCGCGAACGCTACACGTGCACTCGCCGAAGCCGCTGGCCTTGCGGCGTCGCCACAACTACGCAACATGGCGACGATTGGGCGGCAATCTGCTCCAACAGGTGCGCTGCTGGTATTATCGCAGCGACTTCGACTGCTGGCTCAAAGGCGGCTCCACCTGCTACGCACGCAACGGCGAAAACCAGTTCCATGCCGTTTGGGACCAGTCGCCCTGCGTCGCGGTGTATCCATCCGACCCGCCTCGGCGCTTGATCGCCTTCGATGCCACGCTCCGCATCGCCGGACCGAACGGCGAGCGCACGTTGCCGGTCGCCGAATTCTTGCAGCCGCCGACCGCCGAACGTCACACTATGAACACGCTCCAACCCGACGAGCTGATCCTGGAAGTGACGCTGCCGCCGTTCGCGGGCAAGAGCGCATACCAGAAGGCCATGGATCGGGCGGTATGGGCGTATGCACTGGCGAGCGTTGCCATCGCGGCCGAGGTGCAGAGCGGGAAGTTCCAGAACGTCCGTATCGTCGTCGGCGGTGTTGCCAACGTGCCGGTGCGTGCCACCGCCGCCGAAGCGTTGCTCGAAGGGCAAAGCGCCAGCGAGGACGTGCTACGCCAAGTAGGACGTGCCGCGCTCGAAGGTATCCACCCGTTGAGGCAGAACGCCTACAAGGTGCCGCTAGTACGTAACCTGGTGCAACAGGCCGTGCGCGACATCGGATAGTGACCTGACGCCGGGGACGTGTCATCGTCCCCGGCGTACTGACGATGTATAATCGATGCTCATGGACGAACAAACGGAAATGACCGACAACGCACAGACCACACCACCAGAACAGGCAGCGCCGACCGACCTGAACCGTGAAGCAATCACAGCGCTCTTCGAGCGCCATCGTTTACCGGCGCTCCAATCATTGGAGCGATCAGGCGACGGCGATGATTTCATTGCCAACGGCTCGATGCGGGTTCAGTTCAACCGCGACGAGCCTGAGGATTCTGTCTTTCGTAAAAAGGCGATGATCCTGCGCCGTCTGCGCCAGTTTTCGGATGTACCGGTTCCCGAGGTGCTGGCACTCGACACCGCGCATGACATCCTGCCCAGTGATGTGCTGGTGCTTGCGGCACAGCAGGGTACGATGGCCGACAAGGTGTGGCCAGATCTGACGCAAGACGTGCGCGAGGCGCTTATCAGAAGAAGTCGGGCGCATGTGCGGCTCGATCCACCACCTGCAATGGCAGGCCTACGGCGACTACAATGTTTCAACGCGGTCGTTAGGGCAATATCCGCGCTGGGCAGACTTGCTGTTATTGCGGCTCGAACGCGCCGCTTATCGCGCCCGCGACAAGCGTGCCTTGCCGCATGCCATGATCGACGCCATTATTACCGAGATCAACGACGGCGATTCCGTGCTGGAAACAGCCTCAGCGCCCGTGCTGGTGCATGGCAACCTCCATCTTGGCAATATCCTGCTGCGGCAAGATGAAGGAACGTGGCGCATCAGCGGCATTGTCGGATGGGACACGGCGTTTTCCGCCGACGCCGCCTGGGAGTTCGGTGTGTTCTCGTTCCGCGAACCTGAACACTCGCCACAAGGTGATTCCTTCCTGTACGGCTACCGCGAACGCAACACCTTGCAGCCCGACCTGCGGGCGCGCATGTACCTGTACCGCCTGTTGTATCACCTCGAAAGCGCGATCGTCGCTCGCACCCAGGCTCCCATCAATCTCGAACGGCGGCAAAGCCACGAACAGGCGTTGCGGCGACTGCTGCACCGCTAAGCTAACGCCCGAGCATCTCCTCGTACACCGCGTAATACGCGCGAGCAACGGATTGCTGTGTGTAATGTTCCAACACACGTTGGCGTCCGCGCTCGCGCAATGCACCGTACAATTGCGGATCGTCCATCAGGCTGCGCAGTTTCGCCACCAGGTCGTCTATATCACCTTCCCTGAACACCAGGCCACCGTCGCCGATCACATGCGGAATCTCACCGCTGTCCGAGCCGACAGGCGGCACGCCGCTCGCCATCGCTTCGGGCAGCACACGACCGTACTGTTCTTTCCAGCGCGGCGTGGTATGCGACGGCAGCACGAAGGCATGCAGCCCGCGCATCGCTTCAGCGATCTCGGCAGACGGTACCTTGGGCTCGATCTCGACTCGGTCGCCCAGTCCCAGCCGCTCGATCGCGGCACGGATCGGCGCTTCGTACTCGCCGCTCCCGATGAGGCGCAGGTGGGCGTGTTCCGGCAAGCGTGCCAGCGCTTCGATCAGATCGAGGACGCCCTTTTCCTCGACCAGCCGACCAAAATAGCCGATGCGAAACGGCGATGCTGGAAGTGGCGTGGAACGCGGATGGAAGAACTCGTGGTCAACACCGAACTGCGGCAACACATGCAGCGATCCCGCGTAGCCGTGCGCCCGCAGAATCGCTGCGGCTTCCTGGTTCGCGGCGATAGCGGCGGTAGCATGTGTGAAGTTATAGCGCTCGAACCAACTGAACGGCGCGGGGTAGCTTCGCTCGATGTTGGCATAGTTGTAGAAACAACAGCGTGCACCAGCCTTCGACTCCGATCCGCATCGCCTGGAACGTCGCCAGGTTGAAGGATTCCTCGTCGATATGCAAGATATCCGGCTGTACCATCTGCACCAGTCGGGCTAGCCCTGGATAGAAATGGACGTGGAAGTGTCCATTGAGCCACATCGGCAGCACTTGCAGGCGGTAGCCCTCGACGTACCGCCGTTCGAGCACGGTCGGCCCCACTTTTGGCTCGATCCATTGTGGCGGCACCGCGACGGTGAGTTCCATTCCAGGCAGCGCCGCCAGTTCTTCAGCTTTGCGCTGATATGTTCCAACGACCATCGCCTTGGAAAGTAATAATACTCGCATAGATCCTTATATGTCGCCCATCACTTCGGACGTCAGCGTTATATTTGTGTGTTTCGCCAGCTATGACGCCAGGGCTCCGTCAACGTCCGCTGTTCTGTCATTCCGAGTAACCCATGAACCTGACGGTTCACCACAACGAATGAAAATGAGCCTCTTTTTCATAGGAGCCGCCGCGAGGAATCCGTCCAAGCGTAGAACCGGAACGGATTCTTCGGCTGCGGCCTCAGAATGACAATGTGGGACAACGATCTTCCTCAAAAATCCGACGTTGACGGAACCCTGCCGTGACGCTCTACAGGCGGCACATGCAGTTGGAATATAGTATCATCAATATATGCGGATCGTCGGCCTGGGATCGTATATGTATGCGAACGAAGTAGCGCGTGTATCCGACCGTACGACGCGGTGGAATCATCGCGATAATAATCATGAGTCCTAACCAACCTCTAGGGTTGTTAGAGAACACAACCACGTCCTCTATGCCGCAACGGGCGTTCATCTTTCGCTCACTGATCAGCATCATCGGTTTTGTGGCTGTCGCATTCCTGTTCCCCTTTTTTCGCGTTGAAGCTCCCGTTGAACTCCTGGTGTTGCTGCTGCTGATCGTCGCATCGCAAACATGGCTCGATATTCAACTCCCTCGCCGTCGTGTAATCATGCTCAGCGTGACATTTACCTTCATTACGTTTTTGTCATTCGGCGCACTCAGCGCTATGGTGGTCACCTTCGCGGCAACTCTGCTGGCACAAACACTCGCCTATTTACGCTCCGAAAAAGCACAGTACAGCATGCTGTTCGTGACGTTCAACGCTGGACAACTCGCCCTCAGCACAATCTGTGCTGGACTGATGGTGTGGCTACTTACCGACGACACGTTTAACACCCCTCCACAACAGTGGGGATTGCCGCTGCTGGTCTATGTGGTGACGTTCCTGGTCGTCAGCCTCGTGTTGAGCAACGCTGCGACTGCCTTGAGCGACGAACCGCTGGATATAGGAGCGCATTTCTGGTCACACGGTAGCCTATGGACCGCCCTCTGCTTCGCGATCTGCGGACCACTTGCGTTGCTGGTTGAGGTGCTGATCCCACAAGGTGGCACACGCTACCTCGTAATTCTGACCTTCGCGGCCTTGATGTCGTTGCAGTATATTCTGCGCTTTATGCTGCGCTACGAACAACTCAGCGGCGAGCTAGCGGTCATCAACACCGTGAGTTCCAACCTGGCGTCATCGCTCGATTACGGGACACTCTTTCCTGCCATTTATGATGGTATCCGAAGCCTCATGCCGGTCGATGCGTTCTTTGTCGCACTTATAGACGATGAGCGCCGCGACGTGCGCTTCGTATACCTACGCGACAAAGACGGGGAGATGGCGCCTCGTACCCTACCCTATCGCGGAAGCATGGTCGCCAGTGTGATTCAAACAGGACAAACGCTGTGTCTCAATAATCTCGGCGCATCCACGACGGTCGAATCAGTATTCGGCCCGGCGCCGCGTGTACGTGCGCTCATGCTCACACCGCTGATCGCGGGCGACCGCTCAATCGGCGTTATCGGCATCCATAGCTATGCAGTCGATGCCTACGAGCCTCGCCACATCAAATCACTGACCTCGATCGGTGGCATGGCGGCGGTGGCAATCCGTAACGCCCAACTGTTCGAGCGCGAAAAGGTGATTCTGCGCGAGCGCGAGGAGTTCGTTTCGCTGGTGGCACATGAACTTAAAAATCCCCTGACAGCGATTTCAGGCTATCACCAGATCGCGGTACGTCGCGCAAACCCCGACGACGAACAGTTACAACAACCGCTGCAGGTAATTGCCGAGCAAACAGCGAAACTCAATTATCTGGTCGATGATTTGCTCCAACTTTCACGCGCCGATGCTGGACACCTGACGTTACATCGCAAGCCCAGTTATATCGGCAAACTGGTATCCGACGCCGTGGAGCAAGCCCAGGTACAGACGAATACCCACCGCCTCCAGGTCACTATCGAACCCAATATACCCCTCATATCCATCGACGCCATGCGGATCGGGCAGGTTGTCCAGAATCTGATCGGCAATGCCATAAAGTACTCGCCCGAAGGTGGTGCAATCGACGTGCGGGTCGCGGTATGGGCGCATGACGATGAGCGCTTCCCGCCTCACGCACACGACCAGACGCTCACTCATCCATACTGGATGGTGGTCGAGGTCCAGGATCAAGGTGTTGGTATTCCGGCGCGTGAATTACCTAATGTGTTTGCTCGGTTCTTCCGGGCGAACAACAACCGTGGAGGTGAGATTGCGGGCGTGGGGCTTGGTCTCAGCATTGCCTCAGAGTTCGTGCGCGCCCATAGCGGTCTGATCTGGGTCGAGTCAACCCACGGCGAAGGTTCTATCTTCAGGTTTGCGCTGCCAGCCACCGACCACCGATCAACACCTCATGCTGACAACGAGCGAAAAACCTAGCAGCGGTAATGCGATGGACGACGCGCAAAAGGCGAATATCGACGCGATATGCTTCCTCGCGCTCGCACACCTGTTATTTCGGGATTTCGCCCACATCGCGCAGGATTTCTTCTACGATATCGAGGGCAGCACGTGGGCGGGCGGCACGCGCCGCAGTCAGACGCATCTGCACCAGACGTGGACGGTCATCGAGTAGTTGCATGATCGCAAAGGCCACATGTTCAGGCAACCGTATGCCGACCGCCGCCCCAACACCCGCTAAATAATCGGCGTTGCTTTCTTCCTGGCCTGGTATCGGATCGATGATGATCATGGGTGTTCCCCGCGCCAGCACTTCTGAAACGATCAAGCCTCCGGCCTTCGTGATGACCAGATCCGACGCCACCACCAGATCGTCCACATAATCCACGAACCCAAGCACGCGCAGTTCCAACGTATCCGTTCCCGCGAGGTCGCTCAACGCCGCTTGGAGATTGCGGTTCCGACCCGCGGCTACGATCACGGTGCCGTTGAAATCAGTTTTCATTAACCCTTCGAGGATGATACGCACATGTGTATCATCCAAACCGCCGCCAAACAGCGTGA
The DNA here is from genome assembly GCA_963782315.1 of uncultured Chloroflexia bacterium. Taxonomy (GTDB): domain Bacteria; phylum Chloroflexota; class Chloroflexia; order Chloroflexales; family Kallotenuaceae; genus JBBSGA01. The sequence goes on along the minus strand of CAWAJS010000017.1, from coordinate 13,064 downwards.
CGACCGACTTGGTTGCTGGCAGATCGTGGGCGGCTCGCATATCGGCAGGGTCCTTGGGCACGGTAACTTGCGGATCGACCGGGATACCCGTGACCCGCACCAGGCTTGAGGCGACGCCACGCTCCACAAGTTGCGAGCGTGTCTGCTCAGCGGCGACGAAATAGCCATCAACATTCTTGTACGCCCAGAACATATGCGCCGCGTAATCGGTTAGCACGCAGTACAGCGGCTCGGTGAGGCGAGAGCGTGCTTTTCGTGCTGCCAGCACTTCGACTGGCAGAAAGTGCGTACACACGATGATGCTAGGTGCATAATTACGGATCAGCCGTCGCAGACCCCAGGCATTAATGGAATCAGCTAACGCTCGTATCTCGTTGGTATAGCGAAATATATCGCGATCTGTCTGCCCGTAAACATAGCTCCACAATGAAGGCAGTTTGTCGGTCATCTGGATATATGAGCGTGCATATGCTTCGCGAAAAAGTGGATTCGCATAATCAAGGACATCGGCAAGCTGCACCTGCCCCGGTTGGCGGCGTATGAAGGCTTGTTGTAACGCTTCGCCAGCCCGTTTATGCCCCGAACCAACAGAAGCATGTAGAATAAGGACTCTGGCCATAACTGCTCCTTTTCGCCTCATGATTGTACGTTGCATTGGCCGTTGCGACAACCATCGCCTGGATGCTTCACCCCGCATGCGCGAAAATACGACACGTTTATGCTGGTCCATGCCTCATGATCAGGCGATCTCGGGTCCCAAAAGACCGGGGTACAAAGGGTTGTCATGTGTATATCTGTGGCCTGACAGGTCCTTCCCTGTATCACCATGCTATAATGAGCGACCTGCAAGGAGGAGAACCACGGGTGAATCGTTTACTACGTGCTTTGATGTTATTGGTCGTCCTTGGCAGCTTGGTCGTCGCTGGTATCAGCTACGCATTGCTCGCTGAACTACGTCGTCCGGTCGATGCAGATGCCATCGAGCCGGTCGAGTTTGAAATAACATCAGGCCAAACCGCTGTCGAAGTTACTCAGAATCTTAAAACGCAAGACCTGATCCGGCAGCCGTTGCTGTTTCAGTTGATGCTGCGCGAACAGGATGCCGCCGATAAACTTAATGCTGGCACGTATCTTCTGAGTCCGAGCATGACCATGGGCGAGATCATCGCTACGCTTGAAGCAGAACAACCAGCCTTCGAAGAAACACAGTTTCGCGTCGGTGAAGGCATGCGGTTGGAGGAGGTCGGTCAGGTGCTGGTCGATGCCGGACTGGCACCAAGCGTCGATGATTTCATGACGGTAGCACGCGACCCTGAACCATTCAAGGTCAACCATACTCGCCTCGAAAGCATCCCCGAAGACCAAAGCCTGGAAGGCTATCTGTTCCCCGACACCTATCGTGTACGAGCCACCGCCACTATATCCGAAGTGATCGAAACGATGCTGAGCGATGGCTTTGATGCCAACTACGAAACCTTTGAAACATCCGTGACGCTCGACCGTCCGGCCTCGGTCCACGAGATTGTAACGATGGCGTCGGTCGTTCAGCGAGAAGCGGCGAACAACGAAGAAATGGCGCATCTATCGTACATCTTCTGGAATCGCCTTAAGAACGAAAACCTGGGCGAAACTGGTGGGCTCCTCGGCGCGGACCCGACCGTACAATATGCGCTCGGATGGAGCGAGGAACAGCAAACCTGGTGGCGGCGCGGGTTGACCCAGGACGAACTGAATATCGAAAGCGACTACAATACCCGAAATCGTGCGGGCCTTCCCGTCGGGCCGATATCTAATCCGGGTCTTGCCGCACTACGAGCCGCAGCACGACCTGGTCCCTTACGACCAGACGAAAGTGATGGAGCGTCGGATTTGTACTTCATCGCCAACTGCGAAGAGCCAAAGTCACACGACTACGCAGGGACTCTGGCTGAACTCAACAGCCTGAACGCTCAGTACAGCTCCTGTAACCAATAACAATGGTCGAGCGCCCACCTACCGTTGGCTTATTCGGCTCCACGATAGCGCGGAGCCTATCACCGGCGATGCATGGTGCGGCGTTCGCCGCGCACGGCATCGACGAACACTATGCGCTCTGGTCGATCGAGGAGGCCGAACTTCCCGCTCGCGTCAGGGCGCTGCGCGTGCCACCCATGCGTGGTGCCAACGTTACCATCCCCTATAAATCCGCGGCGCTCGCGCTGGTCGACGAACTGGGACATGATCCCGATGTGGCGGCGCTGGGTGCCTTGAACACGATCGTACGTCTGCCCGACGGACGACTACGCGGCCTTAATACAGATGTCGCGGGATTCATGCAAGCACTTCGTGCCGACGGCTGCGAGCCAAATGGAATGCATGTGGTGCTGCTTGGTGCGGGAGGAGCGGCACGTGGCGTGGGATGGGGGTTGCTCGCTGCCGATATCGCCTCACTCACGATCGTGAACCGTACGCCCGAACGAGCGCAGCGCCTCGCGGACGCCCTCGCACACCTCAACACTAGACATCGCCCGATCGCGGTACTTGCCGATGGCGACCGTGCGCTCGATGCTGCCCTCAAGCGTGCGACGGTGCTGGTCAACGCGACCTCGGTGGGTTCGGATGGCATTTCGTCGCCCATCGACCCACGGTTACTCCACTCCGATCTGTTTGTTAGCGACCTGATCTACCGCACGACACCGTTGCTCCGAGACGCCCAGACGTGCGGCGCACGCACCCAAGACGGACTGGAAATGCTGGTCCGACAGGGAGCATTGGCCTTCGAAGCGTGGACCGACCTCGCCGCGCCGGTCGATGCAATGCGTGCGGCAGCCCTTGCGGCACGCGCCCAACAGAAATGAACGACATCATCGCACTCGCTGTTATCATCGTCGGCCTCGTTGCTGGAATGGCGCTCAATCAACTCATCGCCCACCAACTGGAAGTCACCGCTTCGGTGCGTGGATGGCAGCGCTACACACCATTGGCGGGCGCACTTCATAGCCGTTCCTGGCTCGCGCTGACGGTCGAACTTCTATCGGCGCTGATGGCGTTCGTGCTGTGGCAGCGCTATGGCCTGAGCGCACGCAGCCTGCTGCTGTTCGCGGTATCGTTGGTGTTGATCGATACAGGCGCGGTCGATTTCAAGATCAGGATGATCGATACGCTGGTACTGCTCGTCGCCACCGTCGCGACGTTTGCGCTCGCCCCGGTCAATGCCATGACCTGGCTCAACTCCGGCCTTGGCGTGGCGGTCGCCGCAGCGCTGTTTCTGTTCTTCTTCTTGCTGGCGAAGACTCATTGTTTCCGGGCGTCGCCGCACCGTTCGGCTTGGGCGACGTATACCTCGCCGCCTTCATCGGTGCGTTCGCGGGGTTCCTGGGACTGCCGCAGGCGCTCTTTTATGGAGTCGCCCTGGCAGGACTGGTGGCGCTCGGCATTATCGTCGTGCGCGCCACAGGCAAAGCGGTGCCAACCTATATCGCGTATGGCACCTACCTTTGCCTGGGCGCACTCCTCTACATCGCTATCGCCCGTTAGTGCGAACCGCCCTTCCGCGCTTCCCACTTCTCCAAACACACCGGAAACACGCTGTTGACGATATCGCGCACAGCGTAGCCGTACAGTTGTGTTTCGTACTGCGCGTCGGGCTTGGCACGCAGTTCGACCACATGCAAAAATGCTTGCAGCGAACCTGTCCAGACCCATTGGGTATAGATGCTTTGTGGCAGAATCCCCCGCGCCTGTTCCTTGGCGACGCCAAGTTCGCGCAGCATCCGGTATGCTTCGTATGACGCGCTAAGACCGGCCGCATACGCCTCGCTCGCTGCTTGTTGCTCATCGATCTGTCCGTCGCTGGCTTGCTTGTTGGATGCCGACTGCGCCCGCCACACATCCGGCGTGTAAAACTCATCTTTTAGTTCTACATAGCGACCCGAGGCCTCATTCCAACCTGTGTCTTTGAACCCGCCACTGAATCCTGACCAGCGTTCTTCGAGATCGAACTCGGTGTTGATACCTACTACGTGTTTCCACAATTGTCTGGCTACGAATAAGGGAGCCTTGAAGCGAAACATCATGGTTGCGTGACGAAACGGACTGGTATGGTCGTGTTCCGCCATATAACGAATCAGCTTTTCTTCGCGCTCTCCCAGTTTCGTCGTTCCTTTGAGGAAACTGACACGCGCAGCTTCGACCGTGGTGAGGTCTGTACCCATATGGTCCAACAACTCTATGTAGCCGTGATCCAACACTTCTATCTTCATTTCGAGTCCCCTTGAAATTGACCAGCGGAGACGCAGCCGAAAATACATCTCCGGGCTGTGCGCCGCTCCTATCTCGTTCAACCACCAAACCCATCATTTCACCATGCAGAGTATACGGTGAAGGAGAGGGTCATTTGGTTAGCGCATGCGATGATACATGGTATGCTGGTAGAAGGCAACGGTGCTTGCCGAGGTAGAAGGATGGAACTTGATATAAACCTGGCAGCGTGCGGCCATGAAAGGATACTCTGATGGAACAAAGCTTCGACGCGCCTGTAACGACGTTCCTGGACCAGCTTGCCAGCAACGCCCCTGCGCCAGGTGGCGGTGGGGCGGCGGCGCTGGGGGGGGCGATGGGCGCGGCACTCGTCAGCATGGTGTGCAACCTGACGGTGGGCAAGAAGCGCTTTGCGGATGTAGAAACCGAAATGCGCGACATGCTCGATCGCGCCGAAGCGTTGCGCCACGAACTACAACAACTCGCCGAAGCCGATGTGGAAGCATTCAACCGGCTTTCGGCAGCCTATAAACTTCCCCGCACCACGGAATCGGATACAGCGATTCGGCGTGATGCGATCCAGGAATCTCTGCGCCGTGCGACCGAGGTACCGCTGCGTACGGCGCGTGCCGCCGCCGCGATCCTGCCGCTCTGCCCGCCCGTCGCCGAACGCGGCAATCAGGCGGCAGTTTCCGACATTGGCGTGGCGGCGCTGTTCGCGCATGCGGCGGTGCGGTCGGCCTTGCTCAACGTCGAGATCAACCTGCAACTCTTGGAGGACCGCATATATATTCGCCAGGTGCGTTCCGAAGTCGTACGACTGACCGAGGGACTGGACGCTGAGGCCGCACGCATCCAGGAACTTGTGATGGGCAAGATTCAACGGTAAAGCAAAAGGGAGGATGCCTGGCATCCTCCCCGCGATAGCCGAGCAGCGCTAGCGAACCTTATTCGCCAGGTAGTCGATCAAGTCGATCTTGGTGATAATGCCGCTTGGACGATGGTCCTCGTCCACAACTACCGCTACCATCCCCGCGCCCGCAATCTCGGCGACGGCATCCAGCGATGTATCGGCACCGACGGTATGGACTTCCGTAGACACGACCTCGGACACCGGATGATCCATCGCGCCAGCGCCGCCAAGCATATACTTGAGCAGATCGACTTCGCTGATCATGCCTTCCAGCACGCCCGAACTATCGACAACTGGCATTTGGGAAATATTGTCGGCCTTCATGCGCCCGATCACTTCGCCAACCGTGTCACTTGTCGTCGCCGTGATCAGGTTACGCCCGCGCTTGTCGATGATGTTGCTGACTATGCCAGTTTCCAGGAAGCCATTTTCGCGCATCCAGTCATCGGAAAAGATTTTGCTGAGGTAGCGCCCGCCGCCGTCAGGGAGCAGCACTACGACATTAGCATCGTCGCGCACATCGTTAGTACGGAGCCAGCGTAACGCGCCCGCCATCGCCATGCCACAGGAACCACCAACGAACAGACCTTCCTCGCGGGTTAGGCGGCGCGTCATCACGAACGACTCTTTATCGCTCACCTGCACGACATCATCGACGACGCTGAAATCCATGGTCGTCGGCAGGAAATCCTCGCCTACACCTTCGACTTTATAGGAATGCGCCGGACCAAGCACGCCAGTGCGGAAATACTCTGCGTACAGTGAACCGATCGGATCGACGCCGACGGTGATGAGGTCGGGATTCTGTTCCTTGAGATATTTTGAGACACCGCTGATCGTGCCGCCCGTACCCATACCGGCGATGAATATATCGACACGTCCGCCGGTTTGTCGCCATATTTCGGGTCCGGTCGTGCGGTAATGTGCTTCGGGATTGGCTGGATTCCAGTATTGTCCCGCCAGGATCGCGTTAGGCGTTTCTTCGGCGATGCGGCGTGATACCGAGTAATAGGAGCGTGGGTCGTCGGGTTCGACAGCAGTCGGCGTGATCACGACGCGAGCGCCGAACGCACGCAGCAGACGAATCTTTTCGTCACTCATTTTGTCGGGCATCACGAACACGGTCTTGTAACCCTTGATCGCTGCCGCGATCGCCAGACCAGCACCAGTGTTACCGCTGGTCGCTTCGACGATCGTACCGCCGGGACGCAATAGTCCCCGTCGCTCGGCGTCCTCGATCATCGCCGGACCGATGCGGTCTTTGACCGAGCCGCCGGGGTTGAAGAACTCGACCTTCGCCAGTACGTTTGCTCTGATACCCTGTGCTAGCTTATTGATACGAATGAGCGGCGTATCGCCAATCGCTTCCAGGACGTTATTAAGGATATGCGTTTCCGCGCGTACGGAAGATTCGCCGATTGCCATATGCCACCTCGTCATTGCATGTGCGTCTATGGTAGCACATTGGTTGTGGATATGCAGATTTGTTGAGTACTTGACCTGAGATACTACGCAATATTGTCGGCTCTAGTTGGGCGTTTATGGCCCGGACCGAATGTGCCGTGCGTGCAATAGATCGGTGACGTCCGTATCTGGCTTCTGCGTCCACCACAGACGGTAATGGAAGTGTCTGCCGAAGCACTCGTCAGGCTCGTTCAACAAAACTCTGGCTGCATCCGACCTGCTGTTCGCACGCTACAAGGCTGCGTTTCACCTTCACATCGCCGAATGGTACGCGATGAACACGTCGCTAACGAGCTACTCTAAACAGACGTACCTTGCTGACGGCATTGATTTGTAGGGAGTGGGCGGCGTGCTGCCGCCATGACAGACGAAGACCCGCTGATGAATGTGCATTGCCGCTTGCTCGTCGGCTAGCCGCGATGGAGCAGAAGTAAAAGGAATCCGGGCAGAGCAACGTAATACTGCCCTGCCCGGAATAGTGGGACCTGATGCTTAGTAGGATGGCTGCGCCAGTTGTTCGTCGGAGGTCGCGTGTTCTTCCTCGCGTCGCAACTCGCGGAAACGTGCTGCGTCGTAGCGCAGGATCGGGCGTCGTGCCGCGCCCACCTCGTCCAGTCGCCGCACAGGCGTGGTCGTCGGGGCTTCCTTAAGGATCTGCAGGTCGGTGCGCGCCTCGTCGGCGATCTTGAGCATCGCCGCTACGAACGCATCCATGTTGCGCTTGCTTTCAGTTTCGGTCGGCTCGATCATGATCGATTCCGGCACCGAGATCGGGAAATAGATCGTCGGCGGGTGGAACCCATAGTCGATCAAACGCTTGGCGATATCCAGCGTCCTGGCACCGGGAGCCTCGCGTAGCTGACCCTTGAGGACAACTTCGTGCATACAGGTGCGGTCGTAGGCCACCGGATACGTACCTTGCAACTTCACGCGCAGATAGTTGGCGTTCAACACAGCGTTTTCGCTGACTTCGCGCAGACCCTCGGCACCCAGCGTGCGGATGTAGGCATATGCTCGCACGAACATACCGAAGTTGCCCCAGAAGCTCTTGACGCGCCCGATGGTCTTGCTCGGAACTTCGCTGCGATACACGGCCTTGCCAGTCAACATCATCCTTCGCCGCGATCGGACCGGGCAGGTAGGGCGTGAGGAAGTCCTTGCAGCCGACCGCGCCACAGCCAGGACCGCCGCCGCCATGTGGCGTAGTGAAGGTCTTGTGGAGGTTGTAATGCATGAAGTCGAAGCCGATGTCACCGGGCTTGACAATGCCCAGGATGGCGTTGAAGTTCGCGCCGTCGCCATACATCAGGCCGCCAGCCTCATGCACCAGATCGGCGACTTCGCGCACATGCTCGTCGAACAATCCCAGCGTATTGGGATTCGTGAGCATCAGGCCAGCGGTGCGTGGCCCAAGTTTACGCTTGAGGTCGTCCAGATCGACGTTGCCGCGTGCGCCTGTCTTGATTTCGACCACCTTCATGCCTGTCATCGCCGCCGTCGCCGGATTGGTGCCGTGCGCCGAATCGGGACACAGGATTTCGACGCGCTGGTCGTCGCCACGGTCGCGGTGATAGGCGCGAAACACCAGGATGCCGGCGAACTCGCCCTGCGCTCCGGCGGCGGGCTGCAACGATACAGCGTCGAATCCGGCGATCTCAGCCAGCAGTCGATTGCAGTTCGTACATGATCTGCAACGCACCCTGGCTCGAACCCTCGTCCTGCAACGGATGCGCGAGGGCGAACCCGGGTAAGCGTGCGGCATCCTCATGGACCTTGGGGTTGTACTTCATGGTACACGAGCCGAGCGGATACATGCCGGTGTCGATACAAAAGTTGCGCTGCGAAATACGGGTGTAATGCCGGGTGACTTCGGTTTCGGTTAATTCAGGCATACCCGCCAGATCGTCGCTCCGCAACAACGCCGCAGGCAGTTCAGTGGTGGGAACGTCGGCGTCAGGCAGGTTTGTACCATATTTACCCACACCGCTAAGCTCGAAAATTGGAGGCTCAAAGGTTTGCATCGCTTACATTCCCATCATGACAACGCACCGAGCGCTGCGACCAACGCATCGATATCGTCGCGGGTATTCATCTCGGTAACACATACGAGCATCGCCGAACCAAGGTGCGGGTAGGTCGCACCGAGGTCGTAGCCGCCGATGATGCCCTGCTCGCGCAGCGCCGCGTTGATTTCGGCGACCGGACGCGGTGTGCGGACCACGAATTCTTTGAAGAACGGCTCTGGTGTTGCGATCTCGAAGCCAGGCAGCGCTGCGATCTGATTCGCCGCGTAGTGCGCCCGCTGATAGCAGACGTTGGCGACATGCTTCAAGCCGTGCTTGCCCATCAACGACAGATACACCGTCGCCGCCAGCATCATCAGCCCCTGGTTTGTGCAGATGTTGCTGGTGGCTTTTTCGCGCCGGATATGCTGTTCGCGGGTTTGCAGCGTCAGCACGTAGCCGATATCGCCGTTCATATCGGTGGTGGCACCGACCATACGCCCCGCCATACGTCGCACGTATTGCTCTTTACAGGCGAATATGCCGAGGTAGGGACCGCCGTAGCTGAGCGGAATCCCAGTGGCTGGCCTTCGGCGATCACGATGTCGGCTCCCGCCGCACCAGGATTCTGGAACAGTCCCAGCGCGATCGGATCGACAGCGACGATCAACAGGCCACCCGCGGCGTGAACCTTTTCGGCGATCGGCGCGAGGTCGTGCATCTGTCCCAGGAAGTCAGGCGTCTGGACGATTACCGCCGCCGTCGATGCGTCGATGCGGTCGAGGAACGTTTCCATCGTGTCGGCGGTGTTCTCGTCGCCTGTGATCGTCGCGCCCAATCCCTGCGTGTAGGTTCGCAACGTTTCGCGATACTGTGGATGCACCGTTGGCGCGACCAGCAGCGTACGCTTATTGCGGGTGGACGTCAGCGCCATGATCGCGGCTTCCGACAGCGCTGTCGCGCCGTCATAGTGCGATGCGTTCGCCGCATCCATACCCGTCAGGGTACACACCATCGTCTGGTATTCAAAGATCGCCTGGAGCGTTCCTTGCGCCAGTTCCGGCTGGTAGGGCGTGTAGGCAGTGTAATATTCGGAGCGCCGCAGCAGTGCATCGACCGCGCTGGGGATGAAATGATTGTAGGCACCTGCTCCCAGGAACACAGAAGATGATGCGGCATCGTCGTTGCGGGCACTCATACGGCGCAAAGCACGGACCAATTCCGGCTCGGATAATGGCGGCGGCAGGCGCAATTCGGGGAACCGCAGGTCGGCGGGAACCACATCGAACAGTTCCGCGACCGAACCGACGCCGATGGCCTTAAGCATTGCCGCACGATCCTGTTCAGTATTTGAAATATAGTGTGACATACAACCCTTATTGTGGAGCCGCTAATGCTGGCTTTCTTCTTCGGCGGCGTGCTGCTCGTATGCGGTCGCTTCCAGCAGATCGCTACGGTCGTCCTCGAAGGCAGCAGGGCGTAGCTTGATCATCCAACCCGAACCGTACGGCTCGCTGTTGACGCTTTCGGGAGCATCCAGCAACGCCTCGTTGACGGCGATAACTTCGCCGCTCACGGGAGCATACACATCCGAAGCGGCCTTGACCGATTCCACCGCGCCGAATGTTTCGCCCTTGTCGAGCGTTCGGCCAACTTCCGGCAGGTCCACGAACACAACATCGCCGAGCGCATGCTGAGCGTAGTCCGAAATGCCGATTGTAACTTCATTGTCTTCGAACAAAACCCACTCGTGGGTCGGTGCATACAGCAGGTCAGCCGGTGTCATGTAGGCCATACATACATCTCCTATGAATGATAAAGGGTGACTTTATTTATTTTTGTAGCGCGATTGGTAGAACGGCGTTTTGACGACCTGAGCGCGTACGGGCTTGCCGCGAATGATCACATCGAGTTCGGTGCCAACTTTCGTGTTGCCGGTTTGAACCAACGCCAACGCCAGGTTCTTGCCGATCGTTGGGGCGGGCATACCCGTCGTCACTTCACCGATAACGGTGCCATCGAGGTTCGCGACCGGATAGCCACCGCGCGCGATACCACGTCCGACCATTTCAAGGCCAACCAATCTGCGACGCGGACCATCGGTCTTGATCTGTTGCAGCGCGTCACGCCCAACGAATGGCCCTTTTTCGAGCTTTACGACCCAGCCGAGCCCCGCTTCATACGGATTGATTGTCGCGTCGATCTCGTGACCGTAGAGCGCAAGTTTCGGCTCGAAACGCAGACTGTCACGCGCTCCCAGACCGATCGGCTTGAGGCCGTCGGGAGCGCCCGTTTCGAGCAGCGCATCCCACACTTCCTCGGCATACTCGTTCGCGAAGAACAATTCGAAGCCGTCCTCACCGGTATACCCGGTACGAGCGATAGTCGCGGGAACGTGACCCAGCACTATCCCCTCCACGACACCGTGAAACGGCAGCGTGAGGGCATCTATATCGACGACCCGATCGAGGATCAGGTCGGCGACGGGACCCTGCAACGCGAGCATGCTGGTATGGTCTGAGATATTGTCGATCTCGACGTCAAAGGAACCCGTGTGTTCACGCATCCAGGCGTCATCTTTCTCAGCATTGGAGGCGTTCACGACTACGAGATACCTATCGGGAAGACGGTAGACAAAAATATCGTCGACGATGCCACCATCGGGGTAGCAGAGTAACGAATAGTTAGAAGAACCAATGGGGATAGAGGAAATATCCTGTGTCGAAATGCTATCGAGAAATGGGAGGGCGTCGGTGCCGCGCACATTGATCTGGCCCATGTGAGAGATATCGAACAGTCCAGCGGCGGTACGTGTGGCGACATGTTCGTCAACGATACCTGAATACTGAACCGGCATTTCCCACCCGCCAAACTCCACCATCTTGGCACCGAGATCACGGTGACGAGCATAGAGCGGCGTTCGTTTCATCGAGCAATTCCTCCATTTCTGCGGCTGACATGCAGATAGCCTCGGAAATGAGCGGGACGCGCTCCCGAGCCGTCATTAGGTAGTATACCTTAGTTGTGCGTCTGTACGCCCTCACACCAATCCGTGTTTTCAGCACACTTCCTAAAATGGCAATTGCGAACCGGGTGTTAAACGATAAGCCGAACGCGTGGTGATGCTAATCCTATTCTCTTTATACCTTTGTCATGCCTATATGGTTGGTGCCAAGAATCGGGTTTGAACCAGTGACCCCGCAATTTTCAGCTGTCTGGAGGGGTGTCCACCCAGTATTGCCCTGTGCGTTTTAGCCCTTTGTAATCACCAATCTCGTCCACCCTGTTTTGTAGCGTCCATTGCGTATTGGAGGCTTGGGCGTCACTTTGGGCGTCAACTTGGGCGTCAAAATCTTCCCTTACTGCGGGCCTTTATGACGTTTTCGCTGTACTTGTAGGGTGTCACAATACGACCTCAGCGGACGACAACTGGACGAGCTATAGTGATAAGAGCGTGCTCCAAACCGATTAATGTTGATCCGAAGGAAGGCAGCATGTCTAACGTCTGTTGAATACGCTTGAGACGCAAGTTACGCCAGGGAGAGCTCAGGAGGAGACTTAATCCAGCACCAGTATCTCCACTTTTTCGCAGCTCACTCAACGCCTTGTCGATTACTTTTAATGTTGTCAAAATATCGGATACAGTACATCGCCATGTGCCTATGCCTTCGTGCGGGGGATCTCAAGAAATCGCTGACTAGACTTCCCCCGGCTTGATGGACACCTCAAGAAACCCTATAGTATTGGGTGGAGGTGAACCATGGCAACCACACGACGACAGTTTACCAGCGACTTCAAGATTGAAGCGGTTCGTCTCGTCACCGAAAGCGGACGCTCTGTGGCACACGCTGCGCGCGAACTTGGCATTCGTCCTGATATGTTGCGCAACTGGAAACGTCAAGCAGAAGGACGTGCCGGCCTCGCTCCTCGCGACGCTTCCCTGGCACGGGTCACCTGCCAAGTCAAGAGGAAGAACTGCACCGGCTCCGGCGCGAAAATGAGCGTCTTCGCCAGGAGCGTGACCTGTTAAAAACGACGGCATACTTCGCCAAGGATGTGCGGTGAAGTATGCCTTCATTCAGCAGCATCGTCACCAATTCTCGATCGCGCTCATGTGCCATGTCCTCGGTCTCTCGCTCTGGCTTTTACGCAGCTCACCGGCGCGCACCGATTCAACGTGAACGCACAGAGCAGCGCTTACGCCTCGAGATTCGTGCCATTCATCGCCGCAGTCGAAGCACCTATGGCAGCCCACGTATCTATGCTGAATTGCGAGCGCAGGGAACGCGCTGTGGGCGTAAACGTGTCGAACGTCTGATGCGTATCGAGCACATGCATGCCAAACCTCGATGTCGTACACGCTCGACGACGAACTCCAACCACAGGCATCCGCTTGCCGCAAACCTGCTTCAGCGCCGCTTTGGCGTTGACGATGTGACGACTGT
>CAWAJS010000016.1:0-140860 GCA_963782315.1 uncultured Chloroflexia bacterium | reverse complement strand
CCATCGGCTACCGCACTGGCTTAGCCCGTTCGTCCGACCTCGTTCACTGGACCAAGCTTGGCATGATCATCGACCGGGGTGGGGCGGGAAGCACCCACGGCGAATAACGTCGCAATGACATCGATCATACGCGACAACGCCCTATGGGGTACGGGCGGCTCAAACAGATCGATGGACACTTCATCGGGACCTACCACGCCTATCCCGACCAGGGATACGAAGCGGGACCGGGGGCAATCGGGCTATGTCGTAGCACCAATCTTCACGATTGGACCGTCGAGCCGCCATTCCTGCACGCCGCAGATGGCGCTGAGTGGGAGCGCGGCGGCTTGTACAAATCGTGGTTGATGGAACACGAGGGAACCTATTATCTGTTCTACAATGCCAAGAACCAGACCGAAGGCAACTGGATCGAACAAACGGGCGTCGCGCTCTCCCACGACCTGCGTAGCTGGCAGCGCCACCCGCTGAACCCGATCCTTACGGATCGGACCGCAGGGATCGTTCTGCGACCGCTTCGCGTCCGATCCCTGCGTGCTACACCATGACGGCGGATGGGTTATGTTCTTCTTCGGCCTCAGCAGCGACGGTCATGCCCGCGAAGGCGTCGCGTTCTCGCCCGACCTGCTCGCGTGGAAGGCGATGCCCGAGCCGATCCTCGACGTTGGAGCGCCCGGTAGCATCGACGACCGCTACGCGCACAAACCCGGCATCATCACCCACGACGGCACCCTATATCATTACTATTGCGCCGTCACACCCGCGCCAACGGAGTGCCTTGGCGAGATCAGGCATAGTGAAGTGCGTGGTATCTCGCTTGCCCATAGCTGATGCACCCGATGGCAGTTAAGCGTATGATACAAACGAACGACAAGGAAGAAGTATGTACAGGACGCTTACATTCATTGCGGTACTCATGCTCGCGCTCGTCGCGTGTGGCAATAGCACCCCTTCTGCGACTTTCAGCAGTACAACGCTAGCCACGGCGAGCAGCACCGCTCCTGCTGCCATGACCACCACCACGCTACCAACGGCGCGTAGTACCGCTCCTGCTGCCATAACCACCACTACCCTACGGCGAGCAGCACAGCGCCCGCCGTCACGAGCAGCACATCAACCGCCGTAGCCGCGCAAGCCAGCATCTACAGCGGACTGCCACAAAGCACGACAGCCGAAGGTTATTACATGCTAGGAAAGCCTGATGCGCCAGTTGTGATGACGCTGTATTCCGACCTGCTTTGAACAGCCTGTGCTTTCCACGTGTTGGAAACTGAACCTGATCTTAATTCAGGAATACGTCGCCACAGGCAAGTCACGGCTGATCTATCGCCATCTCGCACAACTTGGCAGCACGTCGCGCTATCTTGGCGAAGCGACCGAATGTGCTGGAGCGCAGGGCGCGTTCTGGGAAATGCGCGATCTCGTATATGCGCATCAGGGCGACCTCGGACGTGCGGCCGCATACGCCGATGTCGTGCCGCTGGTGCAGGAGCTTAAACTTGACGAGGCGAAATTCAGCAATGCCTTGACGGAGGCCAGTTCGCGGCACAAGTCGATAAGGATTACGCCCAGGCACAGCAGGAAGGCATCACCAGCCGTCCGGTACTCGACATCAACGGGCAACGCCTGATTGGTGCGTTGTCACTCGACCGCTACCGCCAGACGCTCGACGCTGTACGATGAGGCGCACCCAAAACCCCCTGCGACCATCGCTACTGCAGGGGGTTTTGGGTGTTAAGAGCGGCCTGATAATTGTCAGATTGTACGCCTGTACATGTGCCGCCTTCGCCGTCCTCAGTTGCCCAACGGTCGCCCACCATCAACATGGATAATATCGCCGGTGCTGAACCGTAGCAGCGTGGCAGCCGCTAGCACCGCTTGTGCCACATCCTCATTCGTGGCAATACGCTTGAGCGGAGCGCGGTCGCGTTGCTCTTGTAGCACCGCCGGATCGAAGCGCTGTGTATACTCGCCCTCGACCATGCCCGGCGCAATCGACAACACCCGAATCGTGGGAGCCAGCGCACGCGCCAGCGAGCGTGTCATCGAATCGAGCGCCGCCTTGGATGCAGCATAGGCTACATTGGAGCCAAAGCCCGTCGTTCCGGCAATCGACGACATATTGACGATCAACCCGCCATCTCCTTCCGCCAGCAAAGATCGGAAGGCACGCACCGCCGCGAATGCGCCACGCCAGTTCACGCGAAAAATCTGGTCGATCAGTTCATCGTCCAGGGCATCCAGGTCGGCATGCGGCACGGCTCGCGTCGTCCCGGCGTTGTTGACCAATACATCGACCCTGCCGAAGCGCTCGCGCACATCCTGCGCCAGTTGTTCGAGCGCCGCGCTGTCATCCACAGGCGCATGCGCGACCATGTGTTCACCGCCAAGCTGCGCCGCCAGTTGGTGAGCGCGGTCGGCGTTGGTGTTATAGGTGATGACCAGCCGCGCACCCGCTTCGGCGAAGATACGACACACCGCTGAGCCGATACCACCCGCACCGCCAGTCACCACGACCACATGAGTATCGAGCGAACCTGCCATCCCACACATCCTTTTGTATAGCACCACTCACCGCTCTGCTGCGCTCGGTCGTCCTTGTCGCTTGCGCGAACAGTATAGGATTGGACCAGGCAACGAATGATGCGACGAGGCAACATATGACATTGAAGATCACCAGTATAACCGCTACCGCTACGTCACGACGACGCGCACAGCCGATCCGCGACGCACTACAAACGCTGGACACCGACAGCACCTGCATCGTGACCATCGAAACCGACGCGGGTGTGCGGGGAAAAAGTTCGACATTCTTTGGGCGCGGCGATCATTCCGCAAGCATCCTGGCACACCTGATAAATGATGCGCTTGCACCCGTGGTCACTGGGCGAGGATGCGTTTATGATTCGCGGCATCCGCGACATGCTCTGGCATGTCACCGACTACCATGGCACGCAGGGACTTGCCCTATTTGGCATCGCCGCCATCGACGTGGCACTATGGGACACGGTAGGCAAAGCCATGGAACAACCAGTATGGCGGCTGCTGGGCGGGCAGCGCGACCGTGTTCCAGCCTATGCGATGGTCGGCTGGCTCAACTATGATCTGGACGAACTCAAGCGCATCACGACGACAGCGGTCGAGCAGGGCTTTCGCGGCGTCAAGATGAAAGTGGGTGCGCCGACGTTGCGCGAAGATGTCGAGCGCATCGAAGCCGTCCGCGCCGCCATCGGTCCCGACACGTTACTGATGGTCGACGCCAACCAGGTCTTTTCACTCAACGAGGCGCTACGGCGTGGGCGTGTGTACGAGGAGATGGGCTGTCACTGGTTCGAGGAACCGTTGCGAGCCGACGACACGGCGGGTCTTGCGACACTCGCCGACGCGCTTACGATACCGATTGCATCCGGCGAAAACAACTATGGCAAACGCCAGTTCCGCGAATTGCTCGAACGGCGTGCGGTCGATATCATCCAGCCCGACATGCGGCGCGCCGGAGGACTGACCGAGTGTTTCGAGATCGGTATCCTCGCCGATGCCTTCAACGTCCCCTACGCCTCACATGGCGGCGGGGCACATTTGCAAGTGCTGGCGGCGTTGCCAAACACCCTGTTCATGGAAAGCGGTCTGCTGCCACCCAACTCGGCAGTGCAGTTGGTGGACGGCTGCTACCCGCTCCCCACCGAGCCTGGGCTTGGTGCATGACGTGCGATGGCATCAGCCGATATGGTGATGATCGCCTGTGGCAGAACCGCATATCTTCCGACGATGCTACTGCCGGACGGGTTGGCGTAACTGTCGCGCATCCCGCCACGCAAAAACGTTGCTCGTTCAAAACTCGCCGGGAGTACGACGCCCGATGGCATCCACAACGCTATCAGGCCAGGTGCCACCCAAGGCGACACGCCCCCCTTTCAGCACCGACGCGAAGCACCCAAACATGACGTTAGCGTTGCGGGCAGCCACCTCTACCCGCGTGGGAAAGTGCCGCCATGCCTCACCGCCAGCCTTGAGCGTGTCGCGCAACTCCACGAAGATGGCGCTTTGCGATTCGCCGTCGTTCTGGGCCAGCCTGTCGCGCCTTCCTCGAACGAACCATCGCGCCACAGTTGCCAGCCTTGATTGAGCGACACCCACAATCGCCCACGGTCGCCGATCACCTCCACCTGTTGCTGGTAGTAGCGGTTGGTTTCGCTCAACACTTGCGGTGCCGAGGGTCCGGCGTTCAGGAACAGTCGCACATCGCCCATGCCGATTGTCGCACTGATATCGGCTGGCACCAATGCATCGCCGTAGCGCTCCATACCGTCGGCGGCGGCAAGCACCCATTCCGGTTCGGGCAATCCGCTCAGCGCGGCAGCCTTGAGTGACAAGTCAAGGATATGCGGACCCTGATCCAGCAGGTTTACTCGCGTACTCGCCCGCAACGACCGAACGGTGCCGAGTTCCCTGGCTTCGAGTAGCTTCCAGAACCACTGCCAGTGGGGCATCCACTGATACTGGGTATCGACGGCGATCAAACGCTCGCGTCCCCACGTTGCCAGCAGATCGCCCTCCGATGGGGTCAAGGCAACGGGTTTTTCGATCAGCAGCGCGGGAGCGCCCGCCTCTATCGCTTGGCCGACAATCGAGGAGCGAATCGTCGGGCGTGTGACGATGTTCACCAGTTCCGGTCGTTCCTCACGGATCATCTGCGCCATATCGTCGTAACGCCGCTCGATGCCGAAGCGGTCGCCTAACGCTTGCAGTTTATCTGCGTTGCGATCGCACAAGGCGACCACGTCCACTGCCCCGCTTTCGATCATGCCCGCTAGATGTGCGCCAGCCCGTGCGCCGCAACCGACCTGCACCGCTCGAAGTTTTTCGTTCATCCGCTCCTCGTTGAAGGGTTTTGCCTTCGCGTGTATATCTGGCCAGACTCTGTGTGATGATCGTATGCCATGCGTCAACTCACGAGCTATGGCAGACCAGGCTACATAGCAGGATCAATCGTCGGTGTAGGGAACCAGTACGATGCACGATACGACAAAGCTCAGGTCACTTGACCTGAGCTTTGAAAATACGCCGGGATAACAATTGGTCGTTTATTCCGAAACAATAGCCTGGACGACTTGCTGCATACCCGCCCAGAAGTTGTTGGGCGGCACGGTTGACTCTGCGCTCGATAGACACGTCTTCAACGACCATTTCAGGAGCGACGTTTGCGTTGACCAGTACCAGATTAGGCCGGCGGGCAAAGCGCGTCTGGTACGCTTGCATCGCCGCTTCGACCTTTTCATGGAACGTGCGTTTCGGGCTATCGTCGTAGCTCATCAAAAACATCGGCCCGGCGGGGATCTCGCGTTGTCCATTGCGAACAGGCATGAGCATAGCGGTATCGGGTTTCGGCTCATCGGCGGCGGGACGGGCCTTGCGTGGACGTTTCTGCGCTGGCTTAGGTTGCTCCTCAGGCTCGGCGGGCGCGACAGTGGCAGCCTGCGCTTCGACCGCGCTTCGTGTCGCCTTCACGCGCTTGCGCTTTTCAGGCTTGATGGCGACTTCGGGTGCGGGTTCAGCGATGGGTTCGACGATTTCGGCTACCGATTCGTTCACGCTAGATTCCGCGATCTGCTCAACCGTTGGAGCAGTGTCATCGCTTGCCGTCGCCTTCACTCGTTTGCGCTTTTCGGCCTTGACGACATTACTCCCGGTTTCAGCTACCTGTTTGGCGGCTTCGGCTGCCTGAACACCTACACGAGCCACCACCGCCTGCTCGACCGTTGGAGCAATGTTGCCGTCCGTCGTCGCAGCGGTGCGGCGCGTTCGTCGCGGTTTAGGCGCTGCTTGAGCAACGTCGGCAACTGCTTGTTCGGCGGCGATTTCTGGTGCCTGCTCTAACGTGGGCGCGGCCTCAACACGAGCGACAGCGGCATCGGCCTTCGTGCTGGCACGTCGCCGTCGTGGCTTCTCGACAGGCACATGGTACATCCGCACATTTTGACCGCGGCTTGAATGACGACATCAGGCATCACATCCTTGGTAGCGTTCTGGACTTCTGCGCTCGGCATCACGTCCTCGACCACCGCCGCACGCGGGGCGCGTCGTTTGCGCGGCTGCTGGGCGCTGGCCTGGACAGATTCGCTCACCGTCACGACGTTCTCAACGGGCGCAGGCGGTGCGGGAGCATCCACCACAGGCTGCTTGGGCGCACGTCGTTTGCGTGGCTGCTCCTGCGCAATCGACTGCACCACGACTTCGCTTGCTTCATTCGATGGCGGAGGTTCAGCGGGCGGCAAGGCTTCTGGCTTGGCACGTCGGGAGCGCGTGGGGTTGCGCGGCTTCGAGTACAGGTGTAACTGGCGCAGTTGGCTCTGGCTGGACATCGGGCTTTGCCAGTTGTTCGTCGAGCACGGGCTTGCACTGGTTCAGGTGCTGCCACAACTTGTGGCACAGCTTCGACACTGACCGTGCGTGGGGCGCGTGCCGTGCGCGTCTTTGCCGCAGGGAGCATCACCACTGCTGCTTTTTCGTTGGGTTCTCGATCGAAAAGGAACGTTGCTTGCGTTACATTGCCTCCTCGTGCCTTCGATTTGCTCGTCATCGCATCCTCCCGGCTACCGCCGCTACACTCGTGTTTCTATGCTGTATGTAACATTATCGCACATTTGTTCGTTGCAGACAACCAGCAAATCGTTGCGTTCGTTACACTCAACATGCAATTTATCAAGGCTGGCACATGTTCAGGACACCGGGGCAGGCCACATGCACGTGTACGAGCGATGCAAGAAACACAACAACTTGCGCCAATAATGACATTGATTTCACTATCGAATAGTTTACAATAGGAACAATTGTTTTAATCAGGCTCAACAGCCTCCAGTATGGAAAACGACTTTGAGCATTAGCTCGCGTGAATTTACCGTCGAAGGCGAATACCATTACGACCATCGTTCGCCATGGCGCTGGATCGGCTCGCACATTCGGCGTTATCCGATCCTTCCGGTGCTGTTTGTGTTGACGACGGCAGCGATGGCTGGCTCGCAAAGCATGGCAGCCGTGTTCATGGGTCGCGCCTTCGATACCGTCATTAACGGGGCGACGTTGGGTGCGATCGGTCTTGCCGCCGCTGCCGTCGCTGGCTCATACCTCGTCTACGCCACGTCGGACATCTTCAACACGATCATCGTGCGGATCCTGTCGCAGCGTGTCGAACGCGATGCCCGCGACGAGGTATACCTCAA
This sequence comes from uncultured Chloroflexia bacterium, assembly GCA_963782315.1. Lineage (GTDB taxonomy): Bacteria > Chloroflexota > Chloroflexia > Chloroflexales > Kallotenuaceae > JBBSGA01. The sequence continues at coordinate 133,640 of CAWAJS010000016.1, read as the reverse complement.
CCTGCTCGGCAAGAGCCAGACCTTTCACGGACGGCAGCGCGTCGGCGAGATCATGGCGCGTGTCACCAACGATGTGCAACAAGCCTGTCAGGTGATCAGTCCTGGCTTCAACTTCGTGATCGAATCAGGCTTATCGCTGGTCGTGCCGCTGATCGTGATCGCCACGATGAACACTTCGTTGCTGCTGGTCCCTGTGATCTTCCTGGCGACGCTTTCGTTGACGCTGCTGCAATATAACCGCCGCTTGCGGCCGGTATCGACGACACTACGCGAGCGTTTCGGCACCATGAACGCCGGATTGACCGAAGCCGTCGCCGGTATCGAGGTCGTCAAAGGCTTCGGACAAGAAACCGAGGAAGAGCGGCGCTTTAGTGTACAGTCGCGATTGTTTCGCGACTCGTTCGTGGAACAGGGGCGCGTCGAAGCACGCTCGTTGCCGCTGCTGGTCTACGGTATCGCCATCGGCGTTGCCTTTGGACACGCAATGTTCCTGTTCCTCAATAACCAACTGACGGTCGGGCAGGTCATCACCTTCATGGCGCTGCTCAACAACCTGCGCATGCCGATGCGCTTTTTGCTGATGGTCTTTTCGATCATCCAGCAAGCCATCGCCAGTGCAAGGCGCGTGCTGAGCCTGATCACGACCGAAACCGACCTGGACGAGAACACCAACGGCGTCGCACGTCCGATCGAGGGCGATATCGTGTTCGAACATGTATCGTTCGGTTACACAGGCGAAACGCTTGGCGCGGTACAGGCTACCCCGAACGACACCCATCAACCCAACCTTGTGCTGAAAGATATCTCCTTCCATGCGCGACCGGGGCAGACCGTCGCCATCGTCGGTCAAACCGGATCGGGCAAGACGACGCTCACGCGGCTCGTTACCCGCACCTTTGACGCCGAAAACGGTCGCGTGCTGATCGATGGCGAGGACGTGCGCCAGTGGAGCCTCGATAGCCTGCGTTCGCAGATCGCTACGATCGAGCAGGACATCGTGCTGTTCTCACGCACCATCGCCGAAAACATCGCCTTTGGCACACGCGGCACCGCGACACGCGAACAGATCGAGGAAGCCGCAGCGATGGCGCAGGCGCACGAATTTATTATGGGCTTTCCCGAAGGCTATGAAACCGTCGTCGGCGAGCGTGGCGTCACGCTTTCCGGCGGGCAACGCCAGCGAATCGCCATCGCCCGTGCCTTCCTCGCCAACCCGCGCATCCTGATCATCGACGATTCTACCAGCGCCATCGACAGCAACACCGAGGACCAGATTCAACGCGCTATGCGCCGCATCCTGGCAGGGCGCACGACGCTGCTGATCACGCATCGTCTGGTTCAAATCATGCGTGCTGACTATATTCTGGTGCTGCAAAACGGTTCTGTTGTCGCGCAGGGCGACCACGAAACACTGCTCGCCACCAGTCCGCTGTACCGTCAAATCTTCGTCCCCGACCAGGCGACGGAAGCGGAATACGCTCCGGCTGGTCGCGCATAAGGAGGTCACATGCATGTTTCTTCTGGCCTAGCGGGCGAAGAATATGATCGCGTCTATACCGACGGGCAACTGATCCGTCGTTCCGCCGAATACTTCAAGCCACATCGCCGCACCGTCATCGCCGTCATCGTCACGGTGGTGCTGATCTCGATTGTGGCAACGCTCACGCCAATTCTGATCGCACGCGGCATCGACGCGCTGGAAGGCAACCGTGGCTTGCAACTGGTGCTAGCCCTGGCGGGCGTCGTAACGGTTTTGGGCATGCTCAACTGGGCCTTCAACCTCGTGCGCGTTGAACTCGGCGCGAAGGCCGTCGGCGATGTCGTGCTCGCATTGCGCCAGAACGCCTTTCGCGCTCTGATGCGTCATGACCTGTCGTTCTACGACCAATATGCTGCCGGGCGTATCGTCAGCCGCGTGACCTCGGACACACAGGACTTCGCGACAGTTATCACACTCACCGTCGATGTGATGAGCCAACTGGTGTTGATCCTGGTGATCGCCACTGTGATGCTGGTGGTCAACGTCCAACTGGCCCTGGTGACTATCGCTGTCGGTCCGGTCGTGATCATCATCGCGCTGGTGTTCCGCAAGATCGCCCGACGAGCGATGCTCCAGGCGCAACGTATCCAGGCCACACTCAACGCCACGATCCATGAAACCATCAATGGCATCGCCGTCGCCAAGAACTTTCGCCAGGAAGCCTCGTTGTACAACGACTTTCAGACGATCAATCGTCTGGCCTACAGCGTCCAGTTGCGCCGCATGATCGTGTTCGGCAGCATCCATCCGTTGATGCACGCTGTCAACGGTTGCGCGACAGCGCTGATCATCTTTGCTGGTGGCGCACTCGTGCTACGCAACTCGGTGACTGTAGGCGACTGGTATCTGTTCGTACAAAGCCTGACCATCTTCCTCGGTCCAATCGTCACCATCGCGTCATTCTGGGGGCAGTTTCAACAGGGGCTTGCCGCCAGTGAGCGCGTATTCGCCCTGATCGACGCCTCGCCGAATGTCGTCCAAACCGCCCACGAATCCGTCGAAAACATCGAGGGGCGTGTGACCTTCGACCACGTCTACTTTCGCTATAGTCATCTGGTCGAGGACCCCAACGCCGAGGTCGTTGCTGGTGCGGCGGACATTGATCCGGTCGTCGCGACCTCCCAGGAGGTCGAGCAAGCACGAGGCGGCGAGCCAGCCGCCGCCACCAGGGAAAATCCGTGGGTGCTGCAAGATTTCAGCCTGGAGATTCCGGCGGGTCAAACACTGGCAATCGTCGGGCATACCGGCGCTGGAAAATCGAGCCTGATCAAGCTGATCATGCGCTTCTACGCCTTCCAGGGTGGCCAACTCCTGATCGACGGGCGCGACATTCGGCGGTTCGACCTGGCGCAATATCGACGCCAGCTTGGGTTGGTGCCACAGGCACCCTTCCTCTTTTCGGGCAGCATCATGGACAACATCCGCTATGGACGCCCCGATGCCACGGATCAGGAGGTCGAGGTCGCTGCACGCCAACTCGGCGACGGCTCCTGGGTCGATGCGCTGCCGTTGGGGCTGCAAAGCGATGTTGGCGAACGCGGCGCGCACCTGAGCTTCGGGCAACGCCAACTCGTCGCGCTGGCGCGTGTGCTGTTGCAGAACCCCGCGATTCTGTTGCTGGACGAGGCCACCGCCAGCATCGATCCGCTGACCGAAACGCAGGTACAAGCAGGACTGAACGCTGTGCTACGCGGGCGCACCAGCATCGTCGTGGCACACCGCCTGTCCACCGTTCGCACGGCAGACCGCATTATCGTGTTGCGCCAGGGGAGCATCATCGAAGAAGGCGACCACGAGGAACTGCTGGCACGCGGCGGACACTACGCCGAACTCTACACAACCTACTTCCGCCACCAGTCGCTCACCTATCGCCCGTGGGAAGAATCCCAGACGGTCGAAGCCTGAACCGACAGCGGAGGAGCGCCATTGTAGGTGCGCTCCTCTACATGACTACTGACCACCGAAACGAGCATCCATGCGTTTTCATTGTGCTATAAACGCATGGATGCTCGTATGTCGTCTATCGCCTGTATATCGCCTGTATGCTGCTGGTCAACACAGCCAGCGCATCTTCATAGCGTTTGCGAAGTGACGCGACCTTTTCGGCGTCGTCCAGACGTTCAAGCCGCCCCAGGTTATCCCGCAGGTCAGCCAGTTTCACCTGTACCGCGATGGGATTGAGCTTGACGTGCCGATGAACGCACGATACGTTTCTCCTGCCTCCGAGCGGCGCGAGATCGCGTCCACGGCGGCGACAACATCGGGCGTGTAGCCCCATGCACGCAGTTCGTCCAGGCCAGCATGACCGTCCTCGACCACGTCATGCAGCAGCGCCACCAGTCGTTCCTGCTCGCTTTGCACCGCCAGCATCACACGCAACACATGTAAGATATATGGTTGTCCGGCTTTATCGACTTGCTCGCGGTGAACTCGGTCACACGTTTGATCGTTTCGTGGAGCATCATTCGATCCTTTCACATGACCATATCGTGTTACACGTCGTCGAGCCAGCGCACCTGCTCGGTTCCAATTGGAAGTCACCTGCTCGCAAATTATCTGCCGAACTGCTCCGGTGATGAACAACCGGCGATCGGAAACGATGGAAACGACTGATTCACGATATACGCCAGCGCCAGCGCACTGAGCGACTCGCCTCCGCCGTCGACAACGTTTCGAGGCGCTTCATTCGCTCGCGATTGGCAGGATTATCGTAGGTCTTGCGTAGTCCCTTCCGAAACCCCTTCAGGGAGGCAAGCTTCGCGAAAAAGCCGCGCGCCTGCGATGTATAGGCCATCGCGGCGAGCCCCTGTTCCTGATGATAACGCATGATCGCGTCGTCCATCTGCACCAATGTCGAGTCGGTGACGGCAGCAGCATTGGGCTTCGCGAGGCTCCACCATAATTGATTTCCGGCGAATCCTTGTAAGCCGTGCGCCACCGCATATTCCTGCGCCTCCTTGATTCGGTCAAGCCGCCAGTTCGAGCATCCGAAACAGCCGAATCTTGCCCGCCGTGATCTGCTCGTTGACCGTTTCAAGGATATCTGCCACCGGGCGGTCGCGGTCGTCACGGTGGAGCCAGTACAGGTCGATGTAGTCAGTGCCAAGGTTCCGAAGGCTTTCATCCAGGTCGTCGACGATCTCTTGCCGGACAGGCGTGGGACGTTCATCGTATCGAGGCGCGGATGCGCGCCTTTGGTGCCGATGATCATGTCCTGGCGATTACGCTCGCGCTGTCATCCAGGCACCGATAGTCTGCTCGCTGCGGCCTTTACCATCCGGCAACCATTCACCGTACACCAGGGCCGTATCCAGAAAGTTGCCACCCGCCGCGACGAAACGGTCCATCAACTCCCACGAGCATTGGTTCTCGACGCTAATACCGAACGATCCTGTACCCAAACATATCGCCGAAGGCCGCAGATCAGTGGCTATGAATCTCTGTGTATCGCATCTCGCGTGTTGCACTCCAATGTCAACGGTATAATCCGTAACGCTATCGTCTGCCATGCTCATGGTTCTGTCAACCCGATCAGCCATCGTATATGGTGAAATTAAAGAGTATTGCAGGATCAATCGACGTGGTCGTTAGTCGGTAATCACGCTTGTCAAAGCACAGTACAATAAGGCTCATTTAACAGGATCAACTATGCTCTCCGTTCTCCGCAACCCAACATTGCTCGCCGTTTCGCTCGGTCATATGTTCGTAGATATGTTCAGCGCATCGCTGCCCGTTCTGCTGGTGGTGCTTGGCATACGCTATGGCTTGTCCAACATCGAACTCGGGACCATTGTCACGTTCTATGTACTGGGAACGTCGCTGACACAACCTTTTTTTGGTGTCCTCGCCGACCGCTGGGCTTCGCGCTGGATGGGTATTATCGCGATCATCTGGCAAGCCGGAGGATTCGTCCTGGCGAGTGTCGTTCCCGGTCGCGCAGCCTTCGTGGTGTTTGTGCTAGCGGCACTCGGATCGGGTGCCTATCACCCGCATGGCTCGCTCAATATCCGTCGGGCGGCTGGCGCAGAAGCGGCGACAGCAACCAGTCTGTTCTTCTTCTTTGGACTGACCGGACACGCGCTTGGTCCGGTGCTGGCGGGCTACCTGCTGGCGCACACAACGCTGCCCTGGACGACCATAGCCCTCGCCGCGCTAGTCGGTCCGGTCGCGTTGTTGTTGGCACGTTTCGCACCCCACGGCAAGACAGCAGAACGCGCGGCTGAAAAGGTCGCCGATGCAGCATCCCAGATGTCATGGAGCATTACGAGCCTGGTCGCCTTCCTGGCGGTGTTTTTTTGTATGTCGTGGCCAATGGCAGCGACCACAACGTTCTTTCCTAAATGGCTCAGCGATGCGGGAATCGCATCCAGTTCATTCGGCGTGTTGCTCGGCACGTTCTCGCTTTCGGCGGCCTTCGGCGGCATCACAGGCGGGACGCTCGCCGATCGCTGGTCGCGTAAATGGGTGATTGTCCTTGCCCTCGCGCTGGCAATCATTCCGTTCCGGCTGTTGTACACCGTCCCATCGGCAGGCTTCGGCACACTCGCCGCCACCGCGCTGGCGGGCTTCGCCATTGGCATGCCGCAAAGTGTGATGATCGTGATGGGACAGAACCTTTTTCCGCGTGCCATGGGCTTCGGGTCCGGCATGGTGCTGGGCTTCTTCTTCTCGGTCACTGCGCTGGCTGGCTGGATCAACGGCTGGCTCGCCGACCGCATCGGCCTTCACGAAACGCTGCTGTGGTCACCCTGGCTGTGTCTGCTAGGCGCGGTAATCGCCGTTATCCTGCCGCGCACTCGCTCCCGAACAGTTGTCGCACCCGCCACCGCCGCGACGACTTAGCGCCTATCCAGGCGGCAGGAAACCCCATTCCTGCCGCCTACATCTCGACCAGAACATTCATGTCGAAGGATGGCGATCTGCACGCCACCGCGACCATCGAATCTTGCCCCCGATGCGACACCGAATATAACGTATCACCGCCGAGCGTTCCGATTCGTGAGTGGTCTCGCCCTACTCTTGCGCACATATCCGCATACCCGGCGTGCTAAAGATGATATCCTATTCCCTATATGTATGAGAGGATACTAATGCACGGAGAATATAAAGTTCCAGGCGGCAAACTCGTCGTCGCCGATCTTGAGGTCATTGACGACCAGTTTCGCAACGTCGAAATCAGCGGCGACTTCTTTCTCGAACCCGAAACGGCGCTTGCAAGCATGACTGCCGCAATCGAAGGGATGCCAAGCAATGCCAGCCAGGAGGATATAACACAGCGCGTAGCAGGGGCCACCAAGGACGCTGAACTGCTTGGCATTACACCTGAGGGCGTCGCCGTGGCAGTGCTACGGGCGGTGGGAGCGGCAACATGACGAATACAACGAACCACGCGCAATGGCGCACCTACCCATGGCAACTGCTACGCGGCACCCCGCTGGCTCCGCTGATGCACATGGCGCTGGACGAGGTATTGCTCGACGAAGTAAGCGCGGGGCGGCGTCCACCATCGCTCCGTATCTGGGACTGGGCGAACAACGCGGTCATTATCGGTCGGTTCCAGAGCGTTCGCAACGAGGTCGATCTGGAAGGTGCTCGCCGCCATAATGTCCATGTGGTGCGGCGTATCACGGGTGGTGGCGCAATGTTCGTCGAACCGGGCAACACCATCACCTATTCGGTATATGCGCCGCTCGGCCTGATCGCCGGATTGACGACCGTCGAATCGTACGCTTTTCTCGATCAATGGGTTCTCGACGCCCTGGCGAACGTCGGCGTACAAGCCTGGTATCAGCCGATCAACGATATCACCTCACCGGGCGGCAAAGTGGCGGGAGCGGCACAAACACGGCGTGGCAACGCTGTGCTGCATCATGTCACGATGGCCTACGACATCGACACCGCCAAGATGCAGGAAGTGCTACGTATTGGGCGCGAAAAACTCAGCGACAAAGGCACCACCAGCGCCGCCAAGCGGGTCGATCCGCTACGCAGTCAGACCGGACTTCCCCGCGAAGCCATCATTGACCAGATGGTCTCAACCTTCCGCGATCACTTCGGACTAGCTGATTCCGATATCACGCCGCAGGAATATGAAGCGGCAATCCAACTCGTGCAGACTAAGTTCGGCACCGAGGAATGGTTACACATTCTTCCATAGCAGCGTTATGTACTGTGTAGGACACTTGCCATTGACCCGGTCTTCATAGCTTATGCTCTGCCGGCACTAAACACATTCATGGAAGCTAACCATGGCTTGCAAGCAGCAATCGTACAGCCAACCGCTAGGGGTTGGCTGTACGATTCATGTCTCTTGTTGGGAATGCCTAGAAACGCTTTGGCTATACACTGACCGTTGATTGTGAGGCCGATGCAGGATGACGGCTTAACACCCACACAGCAATTGCGGTGAACAGGATTTCGGCGAGCATAGCGGTGACACCAAGCGGCTCGAGCCAGGCATCCGGTTCGGCAGGGATGCCCGGTAGGCCAACAGAGCGGCTGAGGATATAACCCACGATCGCGGTAACGGCAACCACCAGACCGAGGTTCCATCCCCAGCTTCGCACACCCCGCGCAATGCCTATGGCCGCGACCAGCGAACCAACTGCATTCGCAATAAACAGCATCCCTTTATATGTCATCTCCTCGAACGCATCAGGAGCATCGATAAGATGTACCAGGCCTGTGATAAGGATCAATACAATTGCGATTCCGACGACCAGGCGTGACGTTTTCATGATGCCTCCCCTGCTTTTCTGCTCCGGTTGCTCGTGCAACGTCCGTAATACTACGAGCCGAACATTGGAATATCATTGGTGCAGCAGGGGATTTTTCCAATCCATTTACAATCTTTCTGCACTACACTGGTCAACGAGTAAGGGTAGGAGATGACGTGCGTATCTTGCTGATCGAAGACGACCAACGCCTGACGCGCCTCGTCGCACGGGTACTTGCCGATGAACAGCGAAGTGTTGACATCGCCCACGACGGCGACATTGGCCTGGAGATGGCGTTATCGGGTAGTTACGATGTCGCAATCGTTGACTGGATGCTGCCAGGACGTGACGGTCCTGCGGTCTGCCGCGCCATACGCGCCGCACGCTTGCCCGTCGCAATCCTGCTACTTACCGCACGGGGACAGGTCGAAGACCGCGTGATCGGCCTTGACAGCGGTGCCGACGATTACCTGGTCAAACCCTTTGCGTTCGAAGAACTGCTGGCACGAGTACGAGCCTTGGGGCGGCGCTTCATCGTGAGCGCTGGTGATCCGTCAGAGTTACGCTGCGGTCCGATCGTGCTTGATATACGTGCACGAACGGCACGGCGCGGTGAAACCCCACTGGACTTGACCGCAACCGAGTGGCGTCTGCTGGAGTTTCTGATGCGCCATCCCGGACAGGCGTTGACGCGCCAACAAATCCTAGATTATGTCTGGTCTTACGAACACGACGTTTTGCTGACACAAGTCGATGTGTATGTTTCTTACATACGGCGCAAACTAAATATCCCAGGACAGCCAGACCCGCTCCAAACGGTGCGTAGCGTCGGCTACCGTCTGGTGCCGCCCGATGTTTAATCGTCTCCAAATCCGCCTGACGATCCTGTACATACTAGCGGCACTGGCCTTAATCGGGCTACTTGGCGGCGGGACCTATCACCTGATCACGACATATCTGCAAGCGACAACCGACCTCGCCCTGGAACACAAAATGGCACACGAGTTCCAGGAACGGCAACTCCCATTACCCGCAGAATTAGCCATCGCGGACGCTTCATGGAACGCTAACCGTGAGCGTTTGTTTCTGCGCGTGCCTTCTGCCGCCGACCGTACTAACAACCCACAAGCATCTACTTTCAATGACAATCCCGAAGTTGAGGAGGCCTACGACGGTTTACTGGCGAGCATCTTTGTGCTACCAATCGGCTCGAATGGCGAGGTGGTTCATTCCAACACAACGGTTGTCCCGTTTCCACCAGACCAATCAGCGCTTGAAGCCGCAAGGACACAGGAATACGATTTCCGGACAGTGATGTTACCATCGGGAACATCGGTACGTCTGCTGACGTACAGTGTTCCCGCAACCAACGGCATAACCGCGGTGCAACTGGGTCGCCCGTTGAACGACCAATACCGCCTCGCCGAACAGTTGCTTGCCATCATACTTGGGCTTGGGGCGTTGAGTTCGCTGTTGGTGGGCTTTGCAAGCTGGTGGGTCGCCGGTCAGTCGCTCCGTCCGGCCTACCGAGCCTGGGAGCAGCAGCAAACCTTTATTTCAAATGCCAGCCACGAGCTACGCACTCCGCTTACGCTCATGCGTGCGTCCGCGGAAGTGGTTCTCCGCGACCTTCCACCCCATATGGAGCATTATGTATTGGTAGGCGATATCGTCGCCGAGTGTGACCATATGAGTCGCCTGGTTGACGACCTCTTACTCTTATCGCGGCTGGACGCGCAACGCCTACCGTTGACCTACACGAGCATCGACGTGCCGGAATTGTTGTCCGACATCGAACGCCAGGTAGGACGTATGGCAAACGAGCGCCGAGTCCACCTGGTCGTGAACGCTACGCCTACAACTTTTCGTGCCGATCGCACCCGTATTCGCCAAATACTCCTGATTCTGTTGGACAACGCCCTACGCCATACACCGGCGATGGGAACCATCAGCATCACTGGAGGGCAGCAGGGCAAAGCGATCGAATTCACGGTCGCTGATACCGGCGAGGGCATCGACCCACACGAACTTCCACGATTGTGGGAACGTTTCTACCGTCCAGACCCCGCACGTGCCGACGGTGGCACCGGACTAGGCTTATCTATAGCGCACGGACTGGTCGTAGCACACGCCGGCACGATCTTGATTACCAGTACGCTTGGTCAGGGAACCCACGTCAATATCATATTGCCCGTCGCCGCCTAACGCTCCCTAGGATACGGCCAGGCTCTTCGCCAGTACGCAAGTACTTCCCTACACCTCTCCACTGTCCAAACGACCAGGTATCAACCTGTGCTGACGTGCATGGTAAACGCCCAGGATTCTCGCTACCATTCATTCCACAATCACTGTAGCGCAAGCAAACGATCGGAGAGCGTTCGATTCGCAACCCGGGGCAGCCTTAACGGCCGCTGAACCGTTGATTGGGCAGTAGAGTATCGTGCTCCGCACGGCAGGCGAACCAGGCGTCCAGATAGTTTCTTTCCCATCTTCGAACTTCAACACCAGCACTCGCGAACGCTGCTCGATTGCTACGAAAAGGATATGACTATGACCATCGATCAACGTACATTTCGCCATGCCATGGGGCAGTTTGCGTCGGGCGTGACCATCGTCACGACGCATGATTATCAGACGCTCATCGGCAGTACCGTCAGTTCGTTCGCCTCATTGTCGCTCGACCCAACCCTGGTGCTCGTATGCATCGACAATCGGGGTCGCAGCCATGGTGCGCTGGCTCAGGCCAATATGTTCGCGGTGAACATTCTTGCCGAGGACCAGGAGCGGATAGCACGAGTTTTCGCGTCGCGTACTGAGGATAAATTCGCCACCGTCAACTATAGACTATCCTCAAACCAGGTCCCGCTCCTCGACGGCGTGGTGGCGACAGTTGAATGTCGCACGGTCAACGCGCTGCCGGGAGGCGACCATACGATCTTCGTCGGCGAGGTGATCGACATCCAGACCTACAACCGCCGACCACTCGTGTACCACGCCACGAAATTCGGGCAATTCACCCAGCATGAACCGCTCGAAGTGCCCGTCGTTGCACCCCTACTACCGATGGAAGTCGCGCTTGCCTAGTTGCGGGTCTGGTGTGTTGACGCCAACCGATGCTTGTGCGAACCTATGCTCCACGGTCCGTTTATACTGGTCCGCAAGCAGAGGGTATCCATGGAACTTGGCGTCAGTTATATCCCACCGCACCACCCGCAGCATATCGAAACCGATATGCGCGAACTTACCGCGATCGGTTGTACCGAGGTGCTGGTCGCGTTGCAGGAAAATCACGTCGATACACTCACCGGAGCGCTTCGCTGGAGCGCCAGCATCGCCCGGGATGCTGGAATTCGACCATTCGTGGTAGCCTGGGGGTTCGCCAACACGTTCGGCGGCGGACGTATGTCCCATCGCATGCTTACCGACACGACTTTATGGCGGGTCGGACGCGACGACAAACGGGTGCCGCTGGCATGCCTCAATAATCCTGCGGTTGTGGACCGCTTCATCGAAATCGCCGCCATCTGCCATGACCATGGCTACCAGGGGATCTTCGTTGACGAGCCAACCATCCAGGACTGCTTCTGTACCTTTTGTGAACGCCGTTGGAGCGAACAGCACGATACGCCGCTCAGAATCGCCGATGCCGAAGCGTACGCAGGTTTTCAGCGTGAAACTGTCGCACAGTATACACGCACGGTCTGCGCCCGCGTCAAACACGTATCGCCCGACCTCACGACCATCACCTGCCTGATGCCCTCTGACCGGGATAGCTTCGATTCCGTCGCCGCGATCCCCGACCTTGACGTGTTCGGCACCGACCCCTACTGGCTACTCAAAGGCTTCAACATGACCATCGGCGATGCCGAAGCGTGCGCGGTGTTGACCCGGCAGATTTGCGAGGCAAACCACAAAGCATCGCAGGTTTGGCTCAATGCGTGGAAGATTCCAGCAGGTGCCGAGACTGACATTTACTCCGGCGGCAAACGTCTGGCTGCTGCTGGTTGCGATGCACTGTATACCTGGTCGTTTCGGGGTGGGCTTGGCACCTACGAGGAATGTGATAACCCACTGCTCGCCTGGGAAAACGTGGTCAAGCTTTACCGAGAGTTGTCGGGGCGCTGAGTATCCGAAGCGTCGAGCACTGACTCTCAGCGCTCACGGAACGCGAGGCCTCGCACATGGATGTGCGCCTGTTCGGTTTGCTCGTAATCCTGAATCTCGATCCGCAGTTTCGATAACAGTTGTGCGCCACCTGGAATCGCAACCTCGACACGCGGATCTGCTTCGAGGTTTGAAAACGACGCGAGGGCGTTGCGCGGCGTCGTGCCATCCGCTGGCGCTGCCGACACCCGCACGTCGAACCGGGCCATTGTCGCGACATGCAACTCCACTGATGCGACCGTTCGTGGCTGGGCAAAATAGAGTTCGATCACGAACGGATTAGCTTCGAGGCCGCGCATCAACGAGTTCGGGTTATCGTCGAACAGATCGGGCAGACTGCCTGAATCTATGCGGGAATAGCGCACCGTGACTGGTCGTCCATCCAGCGTGATCTGCTCCTCGACGGGTTGAGCGCGTGCGGCGCGTTCGGCAGCAAAGATTGTGTCAGCGTCCGGGCGATATTGGAGGCGCACGAAATAGAACCCAGGGCTGTCGTCGGGATAGCGCAGCACATATTCGGGTGGTTCGATAAGGAATTTATCGCTGGCTTGTGCCAGTCCATATTCGTTGGCTGGCATGACGAACAGCATGGAGCGGTCAAGCTCCTGCTTGTTCAACATCCAGCCGTCGATAGTGCTGAACTCGAAGCGTTTGCGCTGGTCGGCGTCGAGGTAGTAGTCGGCGAAGGCGTTGGGGTTGTTCGCCCAGGTCGAGCTAAGGAATATGCGCGTGTCGGGCTGCGTATCGAGAATCTGTGGGATTATCCTAAACAGTTGTGGAGCACCGTATTGCATCCCGCCGATACCGTAGTCGGGGAACCAGGTCGGGCCCATCACCAGCGCATCCCAGAGCAGGTAACTGCCAAACACGCTCAAAGCCAGCGTCGATCCGAGCGCAACTGGCCTGAACCCGACCCATCGCTTGACCCATATGGCGAGTTGCTCCAGACCCAGGCAGATCAGGATCGTGGCCGGAACGACGAACGACAACACCCGCGTAATTGAAATCGCAACCGATGCAGCCGAGAACGGCACCGCAAGCAGTGCGATCACGAGCGCCCGATACGCCGATGATCGGCAGCGCCGAATCGTGATGGCGAGGCCGAGCAGGTACAACGGCAGAAATGGCAGCCAGATATGCCCCATATCCTTGAAGCGGTGGCGGGGCAGGTCGGTAATATTGGGGACGAACCAGTACCACAAACTCAGCCCCTGCACATAATTTCGTACATAGGTCCATAGCTTGTCGGCTGAGCGGGATGCGCTGCACCCAATACGAGTTCAACGCTTGGTATTGCTCGCCGAAAGCGTACGGTAGCCGTGCCTGGAATCGTGCATACGGCAGGATGAAAAACCCGCCCAACAGTAATGCCGCCACAACAGTCCATCGATTGCGAAAGTGGTAGCGCACGTCCGACACCGCCAGTAGTGCCACGCTCAAGACCATCACGCCCTGCCCGTTAGCGTAGCTATAGAACGTCATCGCGCCAAACACGACCGCGAGATACAGAAAGCGCGGATCACGATAGCGGTAGAGCAGGTAGCACAGCAGAAAGCAGGCATAAAACGACACCATCATGACGGTTTCAAAGGCCGTGCGCGAGTGCAAGAACCAGGTGGGCATCACGCCCAATACCAGCACACCCAGCCACCACATGCGCTGCCCGTAGATCAATTTCAGCATAAGGGCGATGGCGACCGCGCCCAGCAGACTCACCAGCACGCTCGTTCCCCGCGTCACATATTCAGTCGTGCCGAACACCGCAGTGGGGATCGTATGGACGTAGATGCTCCAACCCAGATTCCACTTCTCTGCATTCAGAAAGAACGGCGGAAACCACCATCCCTGGTCGTCGCGCATGCCGTTGCGGACGAGCATCGCCGCAAGATTCGTCTGGATCGCCTCGTCGCAGAAGAAGTAGATCGGGAACTTAACCAGTTCCCAGAAACGTGTCACGAGGTAGACCCCGACCGCCACCAGCAGCATGGCTATCTCGAACGTTGATGTTTGTTCGCGCACGATGCCTGTGGTGTTGACGTTATGCCCACTGGTAGCGAACCAGGTACGTCGCGAAACGCTACCACTCGTGGTAGCCGCTGCTGCGATGCTTTCGGATGCCTCGCTTGCTGATGATTCATGAGGGGTTTCAGCCCTCTCATCAGGTAATGTTACCTTTTTGGTTCTTCGGCGGCGTGGCTCCACGTCCAGCGGCAAATCGTATTGCTGCTCCACAGACGACGATGCGCCGGGACGGCTCAATACTCTTGGAATCGCCAGGGGTTTCCATGGGAAAGCTCCGAACAGTTGCCGATGGGCGGTGCATGCAGTATACGATTGGGGTCCGGCTTATGTCAAAGCAGTCAGAGTAAAACAGATGACAACCGTTTTACTCTGACCAAAGCACCACCAGGTCCGTTGAATCGTCGCCGACGAACCTGGTACAGCGGGCGAGGCTGACGCTACAATGCCCAGGGTGCGTCGAGCGTGGGATATTCCGGCGCGTTGGCGAACGGTTGGAGCGCGATAATCTGCAACTCGTCGGGCAACCGATCCACCGTCACCTCAAGCGACGTTTCGGGTCGTATCGTCACCATCTCGGCGGGATAGCGCGACGTAAACGCTTCGAGCGCGAAGCCGTTGAAGCGGAGATTAGGGATGTTATAGTGCATGGGGATGACGATACGCGGCTTGATCGTGCGCATCACCGTGTCGAGGTCATCAAGATCGATAGTGGGCGGGCCTCCCGTCAGGGCGAGCAGAATGTGAACGCCTCGCAGCAGATCCATCTGTTCGGGCGTCAGTGGATTACCAACGTCGCCCAGATGACCGATCCGAATACCACCTACGGTAAACGCATAGATCGCGTTCATATCGGGATGGGTCTTGTGGATGACGCTTTCCTGCGTTTCAATGCAATCGAAACGCACGCCATGCGCCTCCTGCGAGCCGCCAGCACGAGCAAGTTCCAGAGCGTTGAGGACAACCGGATTGCCTGGAACACTCGCGCCGCAACTATGAAATGAATCGTCGTCCGACGACATGATCACGACATCGGCATCGTGCGGCACGCCACGCAGGTTGGCATCCTCCGGAGTATAGGGGTCAGTGACAATGCGTACACCGTCGCTGATCATAAAACAGGCATGACCGTACCAGGTAATAACCATCGAGAACTCCATTCACGGCACTGCTTCGAGCCGTCGAACAGATGATACCACCGCAAACGATCCGCGCCGTTCGGGTTCGCACCGTCCGTCATACCAGTACAAAAACGGAGAACAGAAGATGACCGAACAATACACTGCACGTCAATATCAGGGCGACCACGAGCTTACGCTGCTCAACCAGTTCGTGCGCGACATCAACGGTCTCGCCATGCCGCACACCTTTCCGCACGTGGGCGACATCCAGTGGAACACCTGCTTTTCGACAGAACTGGAACGCCAGCACACCATACGCTTATGGGAGCGTGACGGCGCACTTTGGGGAGTTGCCTGGTTCGAGGCACCCAACAACGTAACCTGTATGGTTCATCCCTCATCGCGTGGCTCAGGCGAACTCGAAACGATGATGTTTGCGTGGGCTGTTGAAATGGCACGCTTGCACCCACAACCCGACGGTGCACGCCTCTGGACCACCGCCCTTGCAAGCGACACCGCCTACATTGATTATCTGACAGGCAGCGGGTTCGAGCGCGCCGATATGTCGGCGTACCGCATGACGCAAGCGCTGGACAACCCCATTCCAGCATCGCATCTTCAATCGGGGTGGCAGGTGCGTGCGGTCGCAGACGATGAATGGGCGCAGCGCGTGGACCTTCATCGCGACGTGTGGCAATCGTCGAGCGTGACGTTGGACAAATACCGTGCGCTGCGAGCATCGCCCGTGTTTGTTCCTGCCCTCGATCTCGTGGCGGTCGCTCCCGCTGGGACGTTCGCCGCCTATGCGGGCGGCTGGCTCGACCGTCAGAACGGCATCGGCCTATTCGAGCCTGTTGGCACGCTTACAGCATTTCGCCGCCAGGGATTGAGTAGCGCCATCATCCGTGAAGGGATGCGCCGGATGCAAGCGCTGGGTGCACGAAGCGTCTGGATTTCCACGGGCGCGGTGAACAAAGCTGCGGCTTCGCTCTACACAACGCTCGGTTTTCAATCAGTTGACGAGTTCCGCTATGGGGTGCGGCTCAATTGACGCTGTCCTTGTGATACCAACCGTTCGGTTGGTATCACAAGGACAGCGTCAGGCGCAACAGGATGCCCTGATCGCTGTTACTTACTCGCTACGTACAAGGGGTCGTTCGTCAAGTAGCTTGCCGTTTTGCATGGTGTCGGCAGCCATGAAATGCATCACCCACGCCCGACGTTGATTGGGGCTATGGTTAGGCTTGGTACGGTGAAGCGTGCGGCAGTGATGGAACATACCCGATCCTGCCGGTAACGGAACTGGAACGGCGAGTTGCTCGTCGGCATCGGCTTTAAGCTGCGCGATGTATTGCCCGGCCCGCTGATGCCCGACCTCACCTGCCTTATGGCTGCCGGGTACAACCCACATACAGCCATTTTCCGTCGTCGCGTCATCCAACGCGATCCAAAGCGAGGCGGCTCGCGGGGGATCAAGCTTCCAATAGCCATTATCCTGGTGCCAGGGTACCTCATCGCCGTGGAGGGCGGGTTTATATAGTGCCTGGTCGTGGTAGAGTCGGATATTTGGCGTACCGAGAATGCCCGCGACCATGTCAAGGATGGCCCGTTTGTGGAGGATGTGGGCAAACGCATCATCGAGTTTGTGCATGTCGATAATCTGGAGTACCGCGCCTTTGCTCATTTCCTCGCCTTCTTTCTGCCCGAGGTTGCGGTAACTTGACGGCTTTTCAGTGGCGTTGAAGATGCGATCATAAGCAGCACGCGCGTCAGCAAGTTCCTGGTCGTCGAGTACCTGTCCCGCATTCAGGTAGCCATTCGTCTGGAAATCCTCGATCTGTTCCTGGGTGATCATCATTAACCCCCTGAAAGTCGCGCCTTGATAATGCCTCAAAGGCGCGACAAGCTACATTGCCGTCGGTCGATCCGCTGGTCATCCTTTATAAGATTCTTCTCCTGTCAACCCGTTCTGAGCGGGCAGAACAGACGACAACAAACGCAACCCTATCGGGCTTACGATATGATATCTACAGGACGATGTCCAGCCAGCTTTACTGGTACCGTCAGTCGCTCGCCGACTGATCGAAGATATACCTGGCACGTTCCCAGCACACTCAGCGCGCGTGAGATGTGCTGCGGTTGGTCACGGCAGCAACCAGGAGATTCATGAGCCATCCTCGATAAACCTGACTACTGTCCAAAGTACGTTGTGTTTGTAACAATCCAACATAAAGGACGGGGCTTCGACGCGTCTACGATGACATTCGTCACGTAGCGCTTCGCCGAAACCCCGTCCCTCACATTACGCTGTCATGTGCTAGAAGATTTCCTCGATCTGCTCCATCACGTCCGGCGTGAGTTGCGGAACGACAGCCAGCGCCTTCATGTTTTCCGTCACCTGCTCGGCACGGCTGGCACCTGTAATCACGGTGCTGACGTTGGGGTTCTTCAGACACCACGCTAGCGCCAGTTGTGCCAGCGGCACGCCCATACCGTCGGCGATAGGCTGCAACTTGCGAACTTTCTCGATGTTCGCCTCGTTTATGACCGAGTTCTTCAGCCATTCGTAGCCCTGCATTGCGGCGCGACTTCCTTCGGGGATGCCGTCGTTGTACTTGCCAGTCAGTACGCCCGACGCCAGCGGGCTCCAGATCGTCGTGCCATAGCCGATCTCGCGGAACACAGGTTCGAGTTCCTTTTCAACCTGGTCGCGTTCGAGCAGACTATAGACTGGCTGTTCCATCACCGGTGGTGTCAACCCGTACTGGCGGGCGATGCCATCGGCGCGCAAAATCTCGGCGGCGCTCCACATCGACGTTCCCCAATAGAACGCCTTGCCCTGCTTGATGACGATATCCATCGCCCGCACGGTTTCCTCGATCGGTGTATTCGGATCGGGGCGGTGGCAGAACAGCAGATCCACATAATCCATTTGTAAGCGACGGAGCGAGTTATTCACGCCCTCGATGATGTGCTTATGTGACAATCCTAGATCGTTCGGACCGCTGCCGCCCCAGAAGATTTTGGTGGAAACAACCAGGTCCTCGCGCCGCCAGCCGACTTTCTTGAACACATTGCCCATCACGGTTTCGGATTTACCGCCAGCGTAGCCTTCTGCGTTGTCGAAAAAGTTTACGCCCGCTTCATAGGCAGCGACCATACAATCCTGCGCTACCTGTTCGCCGATCTGATCGCCAAACGTCACCCAACTACCAAACGACAATTCACTGACCTTGATACCAGCTTTACCTAAACGTCGATATTCCATATGTACTTGGTCCATCCTTCCACACTTTGCCGCACTTCTGAACGCTGGCACATGCGTACCATTGCGTCGTCAATGAAAGCGGCACATATGACGCGTATCAGCAGAACCAGTGCCAGTAGAATCAATATGGCCAAACATCGTGCTAACATGCTCACCGCTCATCACGACAAAGACTTGATTCAAGCAGTACTTGGACCGCTCAGATATTCGTCGGTGTCGAAATATTTCCGGGAACCTTGCAACTCAAGTTCGCAGGGCTTGCGCAAAGTCAGAGAATTGTCGTGCCGAGCCGCAGCAAAACAACGTCCCGGGTTCAAAAAGATGCTTCGCTCCACTACGCATGACAGTCTTTGCGGTTTGGCAGCTTTCGGATAGAGTTTGCACAAGTCCTGCTTGTCTCCTTTCCACCAGTTGACGCCGAAGCCAGGGCAGTGCGACAATAGGGGACCGACTAACTGCGATGCAGCAACGAGCTAAGGAGCGACTGACCATGACGATCACTGCCCGTGGAGTAATTGCACGAGTTCCTGGCGAACCCGCTCAGGTAGAAGAATTTACTATCGAAGACCCCGGTCCGAACGAGGTCCTCGTTCGTATCATAGGTTCAGGTGTTTGCCATACCGATCTCGGCGTGAAGAACGGCGTCTATGGCACGGAAGGCTACCCGTTCCTGCTCGGTCACGAGGGCGCTGGCATCGTCGAGGCCGTCGGTCCCGGCGTCACATCGCCCGCGATTGGCGACCATGTTATCCTGGCGTGGCGTGCGCCCTGCGGCGTATGCCGTTTTTGCCGCGTCGGACAACCGCATCTGTGCGCTGCCAGCCTCAACGCCGAAAAACGCATGAAAACACACGACGGATTGACGCTCAATCCAGTGTTGGGCATTGGCACGTTCTGTACACATACGGTCGTCCACGCCAAGCAAGCGATCACCATCGACAAAGACCTGCCATCGGCGCAGATGTCCTTGATCGGCTGCGGTGTCATGACCGGCGTGGGCGCTGCACTGTATTCCGGTGGTGTAAAGCCTGGAACGAGCGTAGCAGTGTTTGGCTGTGGTGGCGTGGGCGACAGCGTCATTCAGGGCGCACGCATCGCCGGAGCAACCACAATCATCGCCGTCGATGTCGATGCCCAGAAGCTCGAATGGGCTAAGACGTTCGGCGCGACCCACGTCATCAACGCCAGGGAAACCGATCCGGTCGCCAGGATCAAAGAGCTTACCGGTGGCAATGGGGTGAACTATTCCTTTGAAGCGGTGGGACGCGCCCAAACCATTGAACAGGCCCTATGGTGCCGCGACCTCGCCGGAACCTGCGTGATCATCGGTGTACCAGGAACAGGTCCGACGCTCGACCTGCCGCTGCAAAAGTTCTTCGACCTCGGTGGTAGCTTCCGCGTGTCGTGGTACGGTGACTGTCTGCCGACCCGCGACTTCCCGATGCTCGCCGACTGGTACAAGGAAGGCAAACTTTTGCTCGACGAAGTGGTGACACGTACGGTTTCCCTCGAAGAAACCGAGGAAGCATTCCACGCGATGGAACGTGGCGAAACGTTGCGCTCAGTGATCCAATTCTAATATGTTCGATCTGATCAAAGAGTTGACCGAACTGATCGGTCCGGTCGGGCAGGAGCGCCCGGTTTGCGACCACATGCAACACATGTGGCGCGACATGGGCGCGGAGATCACGCGCACGCGCATCGGCAACGTCGTGGCGCACTGGGAAGGGAAGCAACCGAAGTTGCTCCTCGCCGCCCACGCCGATGAGCTCTGCTATTTTGTGCGAGCAATCCATCCCGACGGCTTTTTGTTGCTCGCCAACGGGCAGGGCTGGGACCGCACCACCAGCAAGCGTAACTGGTACACCGTCGGACAGCGCGTACATGTGCTGGCGCGGTCGGGAACGCTCCCTGGCGTGATCGGTGCCGTAACGGGACATCTGGCGACGTTCGCGCTGCCGGAGCCAGACGACCTGACCTGGAATGACTTCTGGGTTGACACTGGGCTGAGCCGCGCCGAACTGCTCGCTCGCGGCGTAACCGTCGGTACGCGCATCGTTTGGGACGCACAGACAACACGCATGGGATCGCATATCGTTGGCAAAGCCTTCGACGACCGCGTGCCGCTCGCCGTCATCACCGAAGTCGCCCGACGGGTACCGCCCGCCGAACGCGGCTGGAACGTCCATCTTGGCTGTACCGTGCAAGAGGAGATCGGCGTGATCGGAGCGGCGGCACTGGCATCCAAGCATGATTATGACGCCGCTATCGTGCTTGAGATCGGCCTTGCTGGCGACATTCCTGGCGTGGACGCTACGATGATGCCAACGCGCCTGGGCGACGGTCCGATCCTGCTGCACAAGGACTCGCTGGTGCATAGCGATTGGGAGATGAACCAGAAGCTCGAAGCGGTGGCGAAGGAAAACAACATCCCGATTCAGCACGCGATTTTTGCCTCGTTCGGCACCGACGCATCCTATCTCATGCGTGCAGATATTCCATGCGGACAGGTCGCGTTTCCCGCGCGCTACACCCACAGCCCGTTCGAAACCGCTCACCTGGACGATATCGAGCACCTCGTGGAATGGCTGTGCGCGTTCGTTCGTCGAGGTCCCTGACAGAGGGGAGGAATGACGGCAGCAAGCGCGAAGATGCGTCGCGGCATTCCTCCCTTCACATCGCACCGAAAGGAACATTATGGCAGAACCTTCGCTGTTTCAAGAAGGCTCGTTGCAGGTCACCAGACGCCGGATCATCGCCGATGGAACAGAATATGTCATGCGCGATGTCACATCCGTGCAGATCGGTAACGGACGGTTATCACGCGTATTGCTTGGGTTGATCGTCCTGGCAGGCATCGTAGGCATCATGGCGGCTTCGTTGTCGCAAAATCTGCTGGCCTATGTTATTCCAATAGCATGCTTCGGCTTCGCTGGCTACATGTGGTGGCGTGCGACCCACACATACATTTTGCTCATCGGCACCAAGGACGGCGAGTTTCCCATACTGGTCAGCAACAAGCGGCAGATCGTGGACCGTGCAGCCCAATCGATCGATGCGATGCTGCTTGAACGCAACCGTTTCGGCTCATGATCACCTGGCATGTCAACTATCGTTGCAACGCATAGCTGTTCCTCTCATCCCGGTACGCCGGAATAGCTATGCAATCAACCCCATCTACACCTGCGACAGACGACGATCGGCTCAGCGAACCATTTCGTCGCACCTATCGGCGTGTAGCGATAGCGCTGATCACCGTCGTAGCCATTGTCTTCAGTGGGCTACGAGCGGTCTATCTCACCGCAGACTTTCCGCGTGGAATCACGATCTCAGGCGACCTGTATACCGACGAAGGTTGGTACAACAACGCCGCGATCTCGCTGCACCTGCTCGGTCGCTGGTATACTCCTGGCGACTTCAACCCCATTGTCAATCTGCCGCTGTTTCAGATTATACAGGCTGCCGTCACAGGCATCTTTGGCCTCAATCTCGTATCCGCACGTATGACCATCGTCTTTAGCTTTGTGGGTATTGCCGTCCTCGCGTATCGCCTCATTGTCGGGTCGTTTGGCGTCTGGGTTGCACTCCTAGCACTGCTACTCCTGGCGACAAATATGCTGCTGTTCGCCTACTCGCGCTTCGCGATCATCGAATTGCCGATGACGTTGCTGGCGCTTGCGGCGGTCGTTGCGGCGTCCGCCAACCAGCCGCGAACGCGCAATGTCGTTATCGCCGCGTGCTGTCTCTGTCTCGCCCTACTAATGAAAACCAGTGCTATCTTCGTCATACCAGCGGTCGTGCTGCTTGTCTGGACCAATAACACGACGACCACGCGCAAGTTCGCTAACCTCGGCATCGTCGCTGCCGGGGTTGGAGTCGCACTGGCCTACCATCTGATCGCACGCGCTACTTTCCCAGCAGATTACGCCTTGTTCGACCAACGTAACATCGCCGACCGCGTCACGATAGACGTTGCCGATATCGTGCACAACATCAGAGACGCCGTGCGCGAAGGGCAGATTATCGACCGCATCGCCTATGTGCCGACCCTGGTATTCGCCCCACTCCTATGGATTACGTTCCATCGCCGTTCGCGAGTGATTTCTGCCTTGATCGTGTGGAGCATGAGCTACCTGGCGCTGCTTAGCCTGACACCGTACCATCCAGCACGCTACTATGTGCCACTGGCAGTTCCTCTCATGCTTTTGTTCGCCATCAGCATCAGTTCGTTGTGGGCGTTGAGCAATTGGCGACCATCACGACGCTATTCCATGCGGCTTACTCTCTCGGCGTTCGTTGTGCTGGTGCTTGGGTTCAACGCCATACAGGTTATCGACTATATTCGCACGCCGCGTTTTACGTGGATCGACATGGCGCGCGATATCCAACAACGCATCGCCACCAGCGACCGCCCCGACGGCATCCTGATGGGCGATATTGCCAACTCGATCAGCCTCGCCACGGCACAGCCATCGATTAACGCGACGTGGGGTACACAAAGCGTAGCCTGGAAGCTAGAGCAGTACCAGCCGGCTTTCTACGTTGTGCTCGGCCAGGACCGCAGCACGCGAGCCATCATTGAGGCCAATCACGACCTCGTGCTGCTCCAATCGTATGACGTGTTGGATAATTACCATCGCGGCGAGCGCGTATTGCTGTACGCGATTAGACCGCCGACCAACAACGATCTGCCAACCCAACGAGGCGAGCAAGAATGACGAGCCGACCGCTTTGAGCGAAGGATGGACGTGAATTCTATGCCCGGTCGTCGGCGGGCGACGGCTATATACAAAGGAGCCATCCATGCGTTCACGCACCTTGAACATCCTTCTTCGGTGATCGGTCGTCCGTTGCCAGTGGCCATGTATAGGGGTGCAGTATGGAGCTAACGCAGATTCAAATAAACGGCATCTCCGTCATGGAGGGCGTGCCGGATGCAGCGTTCCTCCAACATGCGAACGACGTGTCGCGCATTGTCGAAGCCTGTTACGCAGAGGACGCGCAAGCGGTCTTGCTGTATGCCGCGAACCTGACACCTGGGTTCTTCGACCTGCGTTCTGGGGATGCTGGTGAAATCTTACAGAAATTGCGCACCTACCAGATTCGTCTCGCGGTCGTGTGTCCTGCGGGCAGCGTCACGTTGAGCGACCGCTTCAAGGAGTTACTGGTCGACGAGCGCCGCGGCAGTGACTTCGGAGTGTTCGAAGCACGTGACGAGGCCTACCGCTGGCTCGAACGAACGTGATGAACGGTAGCATGTTCGATACAAGTGACAGGGAGGTGTTTGACGCCTCCCAACAATTCAGCGTCCTTCGGCGACCGCCTGCCGAACGACGGGCGGGGTTGAGGGTGCGTTCTGAGCGTCAAGTACCGTCTGTTTCGCTCCGACCCAACTATTCGGACCATCCAGGCGATACCGTGCCGCGATCGGTGGTCCCGCCAGGATCGCCCGCCACAGGCGTGGGCGACGTAGCAAACGCGGCAGCGCTCCAAACTCGGACGCCAGGATGTCCTCGTAGGCTTCGGCAAACAGCCGAAAGGGGTTGCCACCGTGCTGCTTCACCAATGCACGGCGTACCGCGACGGCCTGACGCATCTCGTCGGCAGAAGGCAACGCCACATCGCCGTGGAAGACGTGTGCCGCCCAACGTGCTTGCATCTCCGCGACAGGCGGCGCGGGTCCACTGACGCGGAACAGGCCTATGAAGGCGAGGGTCGGCCAATCGGGCAGGCATACCAGGCGATACAGGTCCAACCCTTCCATGGACACCTCGAAGATCGACGGGTCGAGGAACGGGAGCCGTAGCACATAACCAGTGGCAAAGACAATCGCGTCGGCACGCACCGCCGTACCATCGCTAAAATGCACCTGATCGCCATCTAACCGCGTAATCCCTGGCTTGAGCACAACCTTTTCCAACGCGATCGGTTCGTGGAGCTTTGGGTTCGGCTTGAATCGGATCAGGACTCAGCACGAACGGCGCGTCCGGTCCTGGTAATCGTTGGCCCCGCCGTCGCGCCACGCACCAATCGAACGTGCCGCACAAGCCGCGACCGCACTCGTTCAGGGATCACACGGTCACGCCAACCCCGTATAGTCGTCACCAAGCCGCGTGGGGGCGCGGGTTGCGCTCGCTCCGACGCTCGCACGCTGAGGATCACCTGTTTGGCGACAACACTCGTTTCCTGCGCGACATCGGTGGCACTCGACCCGTTACCGACCACGACGACGGTCTGATTCGCAAAGGGTTCGGGGACGGTGTACTCCTGGCTGTGCAGGATCGTACCTGTAAAGGTGTCGATACCTAGGACCCTGGGAGTGACTGGCTGGCTAAACACGCCACTGCACACCATCACAGCGTCAAATGTCGCCGTGGCCTCACCGTTTGGCGTGCGAGTCCGCACCGTCCAGCGCCCGTCCGCCAACGGCTCCATCCGCACCACTTCGGTATCGAACTGAATTCGGTCGAACACGTCGAAATGATCGGCGTAATCATTGAGGTATTGCAGCATCGCCGAACGCGGAGGGAAATCCGGCAGGTGCGCGGGAAACGGAAAATCCGAGTACGCGGTGGTTTGCTTAGACGTGTTCGTGTGCAGTCCACGATACGCCGGACCGCCGCCGCCGCTCAGCGATTCGTCGTAGCGCCATATCCCGCCCGGTCCGGTGGCTCGTTCATAGACCGTCGGCTCGATTCCCAAATCCTGCAAACACTTCGACGCCGCGAGGCCGCTTACGCCCGCGCCGATCACGGCTACCCGCATGCTGTATGCTCCAACGCTCCCAAACGATCCTCTTGCATCTTGCCGCTGCTACGCTCACTTGTCAATGACCATATCCCAGCAGGTATAAGCACGTTATAGGCCATTCCAACAGCCCGCGGAAAAACGCCTCAATCCGCACACGTCTTTACAAACTAGCACAGCCTACGATCATGCTCTGGTGGTCTGTCGTCCGTGGTCGGTGGTCAGCGCTACTCCATCGTTACGTTGTCGAACGACGGCACACCTGCGATCCAGAGCGCGCCAGGGGCGAATGGTATTTCCGCGCCATCACCATTGACGAACCGCAGCGGTCCAGCCTCGCTTTCCTTCGCCCACGACGCTTCAATCATGACGCCATCGCGGAAGATGCGCGCTCGACCACCGCCCACAACGTACTGGTCGATGCGTGACTTGTCGTCGCCGTCCCGCAGACCACCCGTGACTTCCATCAGGACGATATTTTTGGTATTAAGTTGCGCACCAGTCAGACGGTCGGTGTGGGCCTGGTCGCGCTGCGAACGAAGGTAGCAGCCACACCCGCTATCCCAACTCCAGGACGCACGCGAACTACTATCCGCGAAGAAATAGCCAATCGCTCCGATGGGTTGTCCCGCCGGAATGGTCGCATCGTACACATACCCGACATTTGCCATCCCCTCTATATCAAGAGGGAATCCCTCGCTGAGCGTTTGCAATAATGCGCTGGTGGTGTAGAGGTTGTGCGGCGCGGCGCGTGTCTGGTCGCGGAACGACGCTGCCGAGCCGTCGGCATCGAAGTTGATCAGTTCCGTCGTGGTTCGCACCAACTCCTGGCCGTCGGGACTGCCACCCGCGTGTCCATAGATCGAGTGTGTTCCCATGGCAAGTTGAGCGAAATACAGTCGGGTGGAGCGGATCGGACCGATCTGTTCCACCTGCGTTCCCGCCACATACGTCGCCATGAAGCGCGTGATACCGAATTCCGCCAGCCCTTCGAACACCATCGCCGCCGCGTTAAGCCCGCTCTGCGGGACAGCATCGGGGTGATTGTCGATCATGATCGTCCATGGACGCGCCGTGAGGCTACCACGTGGCATCGCACGCGATGCGGCAGGGGCGGTCGCCGTTGGTTCCGGCGTGGGTTCGAGCGTCGCCGTCGGCTCTGGTGTTGCCGTTGGCTCTGATGTCGCCGTCGGCGCGCTCGTCGAGGTCGGTACAAGGGTGGATGTGGGTGAGACCGTATTGGTTGGCGCAATCGTCGCTGCAACTGTAGTGGTGCTGACGGCTTCCGTTGGAAGCGTAGGTGCACCACCACAGGCGACAAGAGCGACTAGACTAACGATGACAGGAACGAAGCGTGACGAGATGCGGCGAAGACGCTGACGCGTGATTGATTCTAAGCTAAACACAATATTCCAGCACTACAGCGGGGCAGTGTAGTGAGCCTCGGTTATAAGTAGATGGCGACCGTATTATTCTACACGTCTGCACAGACGAGGCTCAGGTATCTAGCCACCGCTAGTAGATATAAGACATTCCAAAAAGTCGTGGAGCAGTATACCATCGTTCCAATTCTTGGCAGAACCACGTACACTAGAGGATATGCAAACATCTAATACCGTTGAAGTCCTGCTGGTTTGTCTGGGGAACATCTGTCGGTCGCCGATGGCGGAGGCCGTTTTACGTCAGCGCATCGAGGAAGCCACGTTATCGCAGCGTATCGTGGTCGATTCAGTCGGCATCGGCGACTGGCACATCGGCGACCCGCCGCATCCCGGTACACAGGCCGTGTTGCGGCAACACGGCATCCCATTCGTCGGCACGGCACGCCAGATCACCGAGGACGACCTCGAACGTGCCGAATACCTGATCGCCATGGATCAGCAAAATCTAAGGGACTTACGCCGCTTGCTTGCACCACGCGAACATCCCCGGTTGCATCGTCTCCTGGAGTTCGCGCCATCAGGCTCGCCGCTGGACGTACCCGACCCGTATTTCGAGGACAACTTCGAGTATGTGTTCGAGCTCGTATCAGCAGGCTGTGACGGTCTGCTCGCCCACATTCGTCACACGTACGATCTATGAATCTGCCAGCCGCCATACACTCAGCGCTGACCAAACACCTCGGCGCTCCTATCGACGCTGTGGAGATACTGGCACATGCGTCGACTGGCACTATGGCACGCATCGACGCAGCGGGCGAGCGCTACATGCTCAAATGGTTACAGCCGCGAGCGTTTGATCCCGCCATCCTCGACCCCTGCGCGGCGGAAGCGCATGGTCTCAACGTGATCGCCGCGACCGCCGCGATCCGCGTTCCCGTCGTCGTGGCGTCAGGCACGGCTGATGCCAGCCCATATCTCCTGACCGAGTGGATCGAAACGGCACCCACTCGCACGGAGGCGGGCGCGGTGCTTGGGTCATCGCTCGCGGCACTCCATCGACATACCACACCCAACTATGGCCTGGACCGTACCAACTATTGCGGGGCGTCTGTCCAATACAACGCCCAAAGTACCTCCTGGCTCGACTTCTATCGCGAGCAACGACTTGTGCCACAGATGCGGTGGGCGGCAGAACGCGGATTGTTGCCAGCACGTCGTCAGCAGCGCCTCGCGTGGCTGATCGATCACCTCGACCGCTGGATCGGGGCGCAACCGGAACCTCCTTCATTGATTCATGGCGATCTGTGGGGCGGCAACTGGCTCGTCGCCGCAGATGGGGAACCAGTGCTGATCGATCCGGCGGTCTCCTACAGCCACCGTGAGGCAGAGCTAGCGATGTGTCGACTATTCGGCGGCTTTCCCCAGACCTTCTTCGATGCCTACGACGAGGCCTGGTCACCGCTGCCCGAACGCGCCGAGCGCCTACCGCTCTACCAGTTGTATCACCTGCTCAACCACCTGAATGTCTTTGGCGAATCATACGGTGGTCGCGTCGATGCGGTGCTAGCGCGTTACGCGGGGTAAGTGTATGGCATAGCTCGGTTATACCGTAGCTTCGACCAGCAACGGCAACTCATGAAAAGCAGCGTAACCCTCGGCGGCACGTTGCACCGCTTCTTCCTCGGCGTCGGTCCAGGGACGAAAGCGCGTGAACGTCATCACGACCGCGCCGCGCTTGAAGGCGCGTTTCCAGATACCCACAACTCGCCCGCCCATAACCACGATCGGGAAGAAAATGCCATTCGCCCCTGGTACGACTTTCGCCATGTCCTCGGCTATGACGGTCGCGGTACGGTCGCGGTAGCCCACCAGCCACTCGTCGAAGGGTGGTAGCAGATAAGCAACACCTGAATCGAGGGGTGCGTCGGGCACGTCGCGACTGCTGTAGTATTCCTGTCCGTCCATCTCCTCACGCCGCAAACTCGCCGCAGCGGATGCGATGGCTGCTTTCGCGTCGGTCATCGACAGCCCCGTCCAAAACGCGAAGTCGTAGCGCGTGGCGGGACCGTGGCTGGTGAAGTAGCGCAACGCCACCGCCGTCAACGCTTCCTCGCGGGACAAGCGCACCACATCGGGAACCCACTCATCCAGCAGCACAAAGGTTGGTTGTTTGCCCGCACGCGGACCGATGCACAGCACCTGCTGCATTGAAAGCTGCCCCAGGATATGAATGCCGCGCTGCCCCGAGGCCGCGATGCCCGCCTCGTTGAGTGCGTCATAGAGTTCGGGGCGGGTGAGCTTTCTGCCACCTTCCAGGGCGCGAGCCAGCACATCGGCGCTGGTAGCGAGCGTTGTGGCGTCGATACCGAGTTCACGCAAACGTCCCTGGGAATTTTTGAGGATGCGCGGAGCCATCAATCCGACCATCCAACGCACATCCGCCGCCGCCATCAGGTGAATCGTGCCGCGCATCGGCCACGTCCGCACGATCGAGCCGTTCCCAACCGCCGCCTCGATCATGCGTTCAGTCGCCCCCGGCACACGCACGCCGACCGCCCACAGCGACCCCAGAAAGTCCTGCGCTTGCATCGCTCCCATCCACCCGACGAGCTCATGGGGCTGTGTGAACGATGCGGTCGCAAGTTGGTGTTGAACGAGCCGCCGCTGAACGATCTGTGCATGGTTCATGAGTGCTCCTTAGCAGAGTACGTATTCGACAGGCAAACTGTAGCACCTCAAGCCCGAAGTATCGCTGCTGTATGTTTGGATACGCTCTTTGTCGTTTTCGCCGACACAATGACAATCATGGAAGGGCGGCAAAGCTACCGCCACTGGGCGGCAAGGAACTGGAGTGTCGGTCAGCGATGGAGCCGCACAATTTACGACGCTCCTTCTGATCCTACAAACCATGCCGAGCGAGGCGCTGGGCGTTCTCGGCAGCTATCAGCTACGCCACTGCTGGGAACTGCCGCTGCGACCGTTCAGCGAGGCAGAAACAACGGCCAACGTGCGTGACCTCGTAGGCTCCGCACCCGCTGTCGCCGCACTATTTGTCATAGCGTCACAGGCTGCCCGCTCTGCTCGGATTGCGTTGCGGCAACGCCGACAGCCAGCGCCGCCAGGGCGTCCTCGCCGCCGACCATCGGCACACGGTCGGTTTGCAAACAATGGACGAACGCCTCGATCTGGGCGCTGTAGGCGTCCCCGAAGCGCTCAATCAGATACGGCGTGACATCGTGTTGCGCGCCCGCCCGTGTCAGCAGCAGCACGGGCGTTTGCTGGTAAGTTACCGATCGTTACGGCACCCTCCGAACCAAGCACCTCGGTCCGAATATCGTAGCCGTAGAAGGCGTTGCGACTGACCTCGACATTGCCGAGCGCTCCCGACCGAAAGCGCAGGTTGACGACCGCATTATCAATATCGCCAACCGCCGCCAGGTCATGACACACCATCAGCGTGCCTTCGGCGCTGACCCGTTCAACCTCCGCACCCATCAGCCAGCGTGCCAGATCGAAGTCATGGATGCCCATGTCGATGATCAGCCCGCCGCTGTGCTGAGGATCGGCGAAGGCAGCACGCGGGCAGAACGGATCGCGTCCGACCGCCTTGAACGTCACCGGGCGTCCGATGCTCCCCGCATCGATCAATGCTTTCGCCTTGCGATAGGCAGTGTCGAATCGCCGCATGAACCCGACCTGCAACGGTACACCTGCCCGTCGCGCCGCCGCGATGGCTTCACGCGTTCCATCCAGCGTAAGCGCCAGCGGCTTTTCGCAGAAGATCGCCTTCCCCGCGTGCGCAGCGGCGATCACCAGGTCGCGATGACTGCTGGTGGGCGTGGCGATGATCACGGCATCCACCTCGTCCAGCGCCAGCACATAGGCGGCATCAGCGAAGGCGTGTGGCACCGCAAACTGGGTCGCAACCTGTGCTCGCACCGTTGGGTCAACGTCTGCGACAGCCACTAATCGCGCTCCATCGACCAGACTTGCTACGGTTCGAGCATACAAACGACCCATGCGCCCCAGGCCAATCACGCCGACATGTATCTGAGCAGCCATATCTATCAATCCTTGTTTGAGGTCAGTCGCAGTGCTGCCGCGCTCCATGCATGTGGCAGCACAATGCTATCGCATCATACTATGTGCAGCAACATCGGCCTTCGGGCGGCAGTGCCGCCGTTCGCAAACACTGGTTCGACAACCGTCGTATAATCGGACCCAAGCCGGCAATAGCGTACACGTGGACTGCCTGGACACACGCATCATAGACAGCAGCGCAGGTCTGCCATTCTCAACGAAAGGGGATAGCCGATGCATTGGGGGTACGCTTTAGTCTGGCCGCGCGCTTTTTTGACGCGCGATGCCGATCCGCTGATGGCGAAGTTAAAGTTTCTGGCCCATTACGGCCTCGAAACGACTGGCATTGGACTGCGCGAAGTCGTGGCGATGTCGGAAGCCCAACGCGACGATGTAGGCACCTTTCTTGCCCAGCACAACCTCAGTCTGATCCGTTCACCTTGGGTTACCGTATTTCGACGCCGACCGCGACCTCGTTCCCCGTCGTGTTGACGAAGCGCTCGAACAACTCAGCACGTATCGCTCGCTACTCCGCACGATGCTCGTGACGACAGGCGCGGGCGATATTCACCGCTTCTACAAACAACCGCCGCTACCCCAACAACTCGAACGACTCGCGGAAGCACTGCTGCCCGTCGTCGCGGGGTGTCAGGGATTAGGTTTGCCCGTTGGCATCGAGAATCACGGCGACTATTACTGTTCCGACCTGGTCGAGTTGTGCCAGATGGTGCCGGGACTGGGCATCTTCCTCGACACCGGCAACACCTATTTGATCGGCGAAGCACCGCTCCCGGCCATTCGCGCCGCCGCTCCCTACGTCGTCGGGACGCACTTCAAGGATCACCATGTACAGCCACGGCTCGACGCCCGACCGCTACACTTCGAGGTCGCGGAATCGGTGACAGGCGACGGCGATGTGCCGCTGCGGGAGTGCTACCAGATACTGCTCGACACTGTTCCCGATCCCTCCGCGCTGGTGATGGAGATCGAACTGATACCACCGCCGGACCTCGACGTTGTGGAAGCATTCGAGCGCAGCCTGGCGTTCGTCCGTAGTCTGCCCGAGGTTAAGCGATGAGCGACGTATCCCGACCACTACGCACCGCCATTGTCGGTTGCCGGGGCATGGCAGAGTACCATACCGCCGCGTTTCGAGCGATTCCTGATTTTGAACTGGTGGCGGCGTGTGACCTGAACGCCGAACTCGTCCAGTCCTACGCCGAACGCTTTGCAGGTGTTACACCTTATACCGATTACGCCAGATGCTAGCGGAGCAATCGCCGGACGTCGTGGTGATCGTCACGACGACAGCCTCACACGCACCGCTAACGATCCAGGCGGTCGAGGCAGGCGTGCGTGGCGTCTATTGCGAAAAGCCTATGTCGGTAAGTCTGGGCGAAGCGCAAGCGATGCTCGACGCCTGTCACGCCCACGGGGCCACGCTGGTAGTCAACCACCAACGCCGCACGATTCCCACCTTCAGGACCATCAAGCACCTGCTCGACACCAACGCCATCGGTAAGGTTGAGCTCATTCGCGGGAGTTGCGCGGGCGACTTGCTAAGCGACGCGACGCATTTGATCGACACGATCCGCTTCCTGACGAACGACGCCGAGATTCGTTGGGTTGTCGGGCAAATCTACCGCGACGACCCCGCCCTCGAAACGGGCGAGCCACACGGCACGCTGGCGTATCGCGGGCGTCGCTACGGGCACACCGTTGAAACAGGCGCGATGGCTTTGTTCGAGTTCACCACTGGACTACAGGCGGAGATTCGCACAGGCAGGTTGCAAGTGCCGGGACGCGCCTACCAGGACTATGAAATATGGGGAACCGAGGGACGTATTCGCCGCCCCGGCGACGGTGCCGACCCCCAGGTGCTGATCCGGACCGACGACCAACCGGGGTGGCGTGCCGTGCCGCTAGTCGCCGAAGCGGAGGAACATCCCGGCGCGGGCAACTACCAGCAGTTCGCCCAGGCGATACGCACGGGAGCCACGCATCCGCTCGCCGGCGCGTCGGCGTTCAAAGATCAGGAGATCATCATGGCGATCTTCGAATCGGCACGAACCCACAGCCGCATCGACCTGCCGCTTGATCAGCCCGCCTATCCACTCGACCTCATGCTAGGCGACCAGGCATGAGTATGCCGGAGGAGAACCGATGACAATAGCCTATTCGACCGCAATCGCAAGCAATTCGACGCTCGACGACGCGCTCGCCGCAATCGAGCGAGTGGGAGGACGTGCCTTCGACTTGCTCGCCATCGACGGCTGGGTGCATATCAGCACCGCCGCGCTGGCATACGACTGGGATACCACCGTGGCGAACCTCGACGCCACCATCGCACGTCATGGTCTCACGCCCATCGCGTTGAACACGGGCGTAGCGGCGCAACTCCACCAGCGGTCGCCCGACGTAAATGCCCGACGCATCGCTGAGTTCGAGGGTCTGGTACGGCTGATGCAACATCTCAACGTCGGCATCGCCGCTATCCAGCCACGCAACGCCGATCCGAGCCGACCGTTCGAGGACGTTCTACGCCACTGCGTTGCGACCCTGCGCGAGCAGGTCGGCGTTGCCAACGCTGGCGGCGTGCGCTCCGCCCTCGAATTACACGTCGGTTCACCCTTTGAAACGATGGCACAGGCGCGACGACTGTTGGAGGAGATGCCGGAAATGCCGCTGGTCTACGACCCGACACATTTCGTGATGCAAGGCATCGACATTCGCGAAACGGCCTGGTTGATGGACCACGCACAGCATGTGCATCTGCGCGATGCAGCACGTGATAGGATGCAAACGCCATTCGGCACCGGAGCGGTCGATTTCGATTGGGTGCTTGGCACCCTGAAAGAGCGCGGGTATGACGGTCACTTCTCGATCGAATACCTCGCCACCGACGACTTCGACGTGTGGGATAGCGGGCAGCGATTGTATGAGGTGATCGCTAAACATTTTGGGGAGTGACGCGAGACGAGCGTAGATATCACAGCTTGCTTTAGCCGATAAGCATGTTCCGGCCATCGGACGTCCGTGGCTCATGATCCGTTACCAAGGAGCAAACACAATGGCACATCTGCGATGGGGCATCAAGACTGCCCCGCAACACACAACCTATGACGCGATGTTGAAGGTCTGGTTAGCAGCCGACGCCAATCCGGTGTTCGAGCATGCCTGGCTGTTCGACCATTTCGCGCCGATCCATAGCGACGTGGACGGTCCATGCTTTGAAGGCTGGACGCTGCTTGCGGCCTATGCTGCGCAAACCAAACGCATTCGGGTCGGTCTGATGGTCACAGGCAATACTTACCGCCATCCAGCGGTGCTGGCGAACACGGCTGCGACAGTTGACGTGATTTCGAACGGACGCCTGGACTTCGGCATCGGTGCTGGCTGGAACGAATACGAACATGCGAGCATGGGTATTCCGCTCTATACCCCTGGCGAACGTATCCGACGCCTGGGCGAAGCGTGTGAGATCGCCAAACGCCTGTTTACCCAGGACACCACCGACTTCGATGGGCGCTATTATCAACTCAAAGACGCCCGCTGCGAACCCAAGCCCATTCAAAAGCCCTACCCACCTTTTGTGATCGGCGGGTCGGGCGAGCAGTTGACCCTCCGTATCGTGGCACGCTACGCCGATGTGTGGAACTTCGCTGGCGGCACGGTCGAAACATTCAAGCACAAGGTCAGCGTCTTGCACGACCATTGCGCCCAGATCGGACGCGACCCCGGCGAGATCGAGCTTTCGGTTCAGACTGTCGTCAACTACGCTAACATGCAGGAAACCGTCGATACCATCCAGAGTTTCGTTGATGCTGGCGCGACCCATCTGATCCTCAACCTGCGCCCGGAGTTCCCCGACGGCATCATCGACCGCCTCGCGACCGAGATCGTGCCGCACGTTCGTAGCTGACGGCGAAGAGTGTCGTGCATCAAACGGTAGGAGTACCGCTGTCAATACAATCAGAACGTTTGGCGCTACCGAGCCAGTCGCAGCACGTAGCCGGTTTGAGGCTCTAACGAGGGTAGCGCCACGAAATCCTTGATCGCCGCTGTTTCGTCCAGCACCAACGCTGCACCGGGCGTATCGCCGAGCAGCGGCGTCAACTGGTAGGTTCCCGCCGAAACGCCAGTCGCCGTGCCGTTGATCTTGATCTCCTGCTTGGCGTTGGCCGAGAAATTGAGCACAACGAGCACCGTTTCATCGTCGGCCCGACGTAAGAACGCACCGACCGCCGTATCGCTGGCCACAAGCGGGATGAAATCGCCATGACTGACCGCCGAATTCGTGCGGTGCAGCGCGACCAGACGACGGTAGAGATTAAGCAACGATGCATCGTCACCATCCTGAGCGGCGACGTTGCGTTCCTGGAAACCGTCCTGCAACGCCTCCCATGGCGTGCCGCTGGTAAACCCACCTGTCCCATCACCCGACCACTGCATCGGCGTGCGGATACGCTCGTCGGGCTTCGATCCAAGCATGCCGATCTCCTCACCGTAGTACAGGAAAGGCAATCCTGGCAGCGTCAATAATGCTGTCGCGGCAATCTTGGCCTTTCCCATATCGTTGCCGAGTTGTTCCATCACACGGTTTTGGTCGTGGTTCGTCAGCAGCGGCGCGAATCGCTGATAGGGGATGACCTGCGATGTGTTCGCCACGGCGCTCACCATGAAGTCGGCACCCTCAACCTGTGCCGCTCCCACCAATGATTGCGCGAGGCCGAACTCGAAGAACATATCGAGTTGGTCGGGATAATACGTGCCGATGATGTCGGTCGAGGAATCGAGGACCTCGCCGACCGTGTACACAGGACGGTTGAGGCTGTCGAGGAAGCTACGATAATCGCGCAGCCAGGCGTGCGTTTCGAGCGTGTCCTGCTGCGTTTGCCCCGCTTCGATCAGATGTCGGATCGCGTCCAGGCGGAAGCCATCCACACCCAACTCCTCGACCCAGTAGCGCGAAATGTCGTACGCTTCCTTGGTCACGTCGGGGTTGCGATAGTTGAGATCGGGCATGGAATCCACGAAGATGCCGTAGAAGTAGCCACCCTGGACCGGATGCCACACCGACTGACCCCACGGACCGAAATAGCCGGGGTCGTTCTTCGACCACAGGTACCAGTCGCGCTTGGGCGACGCTGGATCGCTGACGGCTTCCTTGAACCAGGGATGTTCGATCGATGTATGGTTCAGCACCAGATCGACGATCACCTTCATGTCACGGTCGTGAGCGGCTGCCATCAAGGCCTTGAAGTCATCGACGGTGCCATAATCAGGCTCGATGGCGCGGTAGTCCACCACGTCGTAGCCATGGTACGATGGCGAATCGGCAACTGGCATCAGCCACAAGCAGTTGACGCCGAGGTCGCTGGTCGTCGTGTCATCGCCGTCGTTGAGGTAATCCAGCTTTTCAGTCAACCCTTTGAGATCGCCGATACCATCGCCGTTGCTATCGTAGAACGACCGCACAAAGACTTCGTAGCACACCGCGTCGTCCCACCAACCGGCCTCAAGGGGAAAGGCGGTCGCGGTCGGTGCCGCCGTGATCGTCGGGGCGACGGTCGGCAATTCGAGCGTGGGCGCGACGGCGACGGCTGTCGTCGTTGGTCCGGTGGCAGTTTGCCCGCCCACGGCACACCCGGCGAGTGTAAGCGCTACGAGTGCGACAAAGATCGACCATGAAGGCAAGCGACGCTGGCGCATATGTCTATCCTTACGTTCAGAACTTCTACGATGCCTTATTGCACCGTTTGGCGACACGACGTATCATCCACGACGGCAACCGTTCGTGTGAACGTGAAGCCTGATCACACAATAGCGAATTACGTGCCAAACCGCCGCAACCGCAACCAGTCGGCACACGGCTCGGTCCAGGGACGCACGCCGGGCGCAGTCGCACCCATGCCGAAGCCATGCTGGCCACCCTCATACATGTGTAGCTCGAACGGCACACCCGCACGACCTAACGCAGCAGCGAGCAACAAACTGTTTTCCGGTGGCACCGCTGTATCGCCTGATCCATGCACCAGGAACATCGGCGGCGTGGCACTGCTCACCTGTTGGTCGTTCGACAACCGCTGGACCAGATCGGCGGCGGGTGTCGGGCCGAGCAGGTTCGTGCGCGATCCAACATGGGCATAGGGACCGTCGAGGACGATCACCGGATAGATCAGGATCGCAAGGTCGGGACGGGAACTGACTTGTTGCACGGGGTCGGCAGCAGAGGCGTCGCCCGCGTCGAAGTGCGTAGCGGCGGTCGAGGCGAGATGTCCACCCGCCGAGAACCCCAGGATACCGATGCGTTCGGGATCGAGGTGCCAGCGGTCGGCGTGGGCGCGAACGGTGCGAATCGCCCGTTGCGCATCCTCCAACATCTCAGGATGGCGCGCATGTGGCGCGAGGCGGTACCGCAGTAACACGCCAGTGATTCCCAGCGATATTCAACCACTCGACAACTGGCATCGCCTCGTGGGGTGCCAACATTCCATAGCCGCCACCGGGACATACGACTATGGCAGCGCCCGTCGCCAGATCCGGCGCTGGCACAAACACCTCCATGGTCGGGGACGGCCCACCAGTCTGGAAAGGTTGGGAGATCGGTCCATCAGGCCACAACAGCATCGCCGCATCGTTTTGAGTCATATGTTTCCGCTCCATGTTTACAAGCATAGCGAACACCGCATGGCGTTCCGTCATGCCGTCATATGCTATCACTCAAATGCGTAGCATAACGTATCGTGGTGCATGACATTCGTCGGCCCCTTCGCATGGTGCTAACCAACCGCCATGAAGTGACCAGCAGGAACCAGAAAGCGGTATCATCCATGGCACAACATTATGTCCATATAACCGAACTGATAGCAACGAGGTCCGTCCAAGCTGGGGCCCATAGAAATGTAGATGTTCGATACTTATAGTAGTTTTCGACACAAAAACCAGCAATTCGTCGCGTAGGATTGACATTTTATATCAGGTGGTCTATGATTTTCTGGCATCGGCGACGGTGCTATTGATGGCCTGTGTAGCATGCAACGACTAGAACACGTGTAGGTACATTGGAGATAGCGGGATGGTTCGCGACGCACAAGCAACAAACCACGCCACAGCGAACGCCATACACCTGACGCTCGACAACGCTCGTGCGCTGATGCTTGCCGCGCAGGGTTTACTCGAACCACCCCAACAGCCTGCGACCAAACAAGACGTGCTGGCGACGATCCGACGCATGGGCGTGTTACAGATCGATAGCATCAACATCATCGCTCGTAGCCCGTACCTTGTGCTATGGAGCAGGCTAGGCGCGTATGACCCGCGCTGGCTTGACGAACTGTTGAGCGAGGGGCAACTTTTTGAGTATTGGTCGCATGCTGCCAGTTTTCTACCGATCGAGGAATATCCACTTTATCGCCGTCGTATGATCGAACGCGCCGAGCGTGCCGCATCGTGGCTCGGCGAACACCACGAACTTGCCGAGCGATTGCTCAAAACTATTCGTGAAGGCGACGCGGTGCGTTCGGCGACGTTCGCACGCGCAGATGGTCGCGTCGGAACGTGGTGGGATTGGAAGCCTGAAAAGATAGCGCTGGAATACCTGTTCGACACGGGTGACCTCATGGTGGCACGCCGCGAAAATTTCCAGCGTGTCTACGACGTGCGCGACCGCGTATTACCCACCTGGGATGTCGCGCCGCTGCTCTCAGCATACGACGTGCGCCGAACACATATCCTGAAAACGGTGCGGGCGTTGGGCGTGACTCCGGCGCGCTGGGTAGCTGACTACTTTCGGATTCCCAAACGCAATATCGCTACAGAAATGGCGCAACTGGCGCACGAAGGCGCGTTGGTCGAAGTGGGGGTCGAAGGCTGGACCGTACCAGCGTATGTGCATCCAATCAACCTCGCTCTGGCGAATGCGGCGTCCCGTGGCGAACTCGTGCCAGGTCTAACGACACTACTTTCACCGTTCGATCCGCTGGTCTGGGACCGAGCCAGGGCGCTGGAACTATGGAACTTTCATTATCGTATCGAAGTCTATACGCCCGCTGCCAAGCGGCAATACGGCTACTATACGCTGCCGATCCTGCATCGTGGTGCGCTCGTCGGTCGCCTCGATCCCAAAGCGCATCGCAGCAAGGGCGTATTTGAGGTTAGAGCGCTGCACTTCGAACCTGGAGTAGAAGTAACCGACGAGATGCTCCAAGCGCTTGCAAACACGCTGCGTTCGTGTGCCGTATGGCACAACACGCCGGATATTCGTATCGTAGAATCTGATCGAGCGGGCATCGCGGCTGCCCTGCAAGCGTTGCTCCGCTGATCGGTGCGCCTGTCAACAAACCTAGTACAAGGTAGGCCGTAGAATGAGTGCAATCCTGTTGTAGCATCCCCGCCATACGAATCTCTCCATTCATCTTCTGAACACTTCATAGCCTGCCCTGGTTTATGGTAGCAGGAACGTGCGCGTGCGCGTTGTGCTACGAGATCACGTTATGTCTTCTGCCTTCTCCGAGAATCGTGCATTTCTCGTGCGATACCTTTCGCACCAGCGCGGACGGGTGGTACTGCTAACATTCCTATTATTCAGCAGCATCGCCCTCCAATTGACCAATCCTCAGGTGCTGCGTCGCTTTATCGATCAGGCGACCACGCAGGGTGCCACCAATGCCCTGATCAGCACGGGGATCCTGTTCATCAGCATCGCCTTGTTCCAGCAGGTCGTGTCGGTTGGCACGACCTACGTGAGCGAAAACGTCGGCTGGACCGCCACCAACAACGTACGTGCGGACCTATTGCAGCATGTCATAAAGCTCGATCAGTCGTTTCATAAAACGCGCACTCCTGGCGAGCTAATCTCGCGCATCGACGGCGACGTGACGACGCTTGCCAACTTCTTTTCCCAGATGGTGATTCAGGTCGTCGGCAACATCCTACTGCTGACCGGCATCTTGACCATCCTGTGGATGATGGACTGGCGCATCGGTCTGCTCCTCACAGTGTGCGCCTTTGCCGTGCTGGGGAGCCTGGTCGGTCTACAATTCTATATCCAACCGTACTGGAAAAAGGTGCAGGCAACCAAAGCCGACCTATTCGGTTTCCTCGAAGAACGATTATCGGCGACCGAGGACATTCGTTCCAACGGCGCACAGGATTACACACTCGAACGCTTCTACGAGCGGCACCGCATCCATTTTGGCGCGGCCTGGCAAGCCCGCATCAGGGGTCCGCTGGTGTTC
The DNA here is from genome assembly GCA_963782315.1 of uncultured Chloroflexia bacterium. GTDB lineage: Bacteria > Chloroflexota > Chloroflexia > Chloroflexales > Kallotenuaceae > JBBSGA01. Next base: position 93,364 of record CAWAJS010000016.1, on the reverse strand, counting down.
AGCGCCGCCGATATCCTGTTCACTATCGCCACCGGTAGCACCTTGCTGCTGAGTGCCAACTTGTACCGCACCGGCGCGCTGACGGTCGGCGCGATCTACAGCATCTTCACCTATATCGCGCTGCTGTGGATGCCGCTGCACACGATGTCGGAACAGGCCGAGGACTTCCAGAAAGCCGGAGCGGGCATCGCACGAGTGCGTGAATTGCTCGCCGCTCGTAGCATCCTGGTCCCAGGAACCACCGGACACCTGCCCGATACCATGCTCGACGTGGAGTTCGAAAATGTAACGTTCGGCTATGGCGACGACGACGAGCGGGTTATCCGCGACGTATCGTGGCACCTCGAAGCAGGGAAAACCGTCGGGATACTCGGACGCACCGGCAGCGGCAAGACCACGCTGACCCGCCTGCTGTTCCGCTTATACGATCCACAACACGGCGCGATTCGCCTGGGCGACATCGACCTGCGCGAACTCCCATTGGACGAGCTACGGCGCCGGGTCGGCATCGTTACCCAGGAAGTGCAACTCTTTCATGCCTCGGTGCGTGACAACCTGACCTTCTTTGACCAGTCCATCGACGACGAACGCATCATCACGGCGCTAGAGGAACTCGGCCTCGCGCCCTGGCTCCACGCGTTGTCGCATGGGTTGGACACGACTATGCCACCAGGGAACGGTGGGCTTTCGGCGGGCGAAGCGCAATTGTTGGCGTTCACGCGCATCTTCCTACGCGACCCCAGCCTGGTGATCCTGGACGAAGCATCGTCGCGGCTCGACCCCGCCACCGAGGAATTGATCGAACGCGCCATCGACACATTGATGCAAGGACGCACCGGACTGATCATCGCGCACCGACTCCATACCGTCCATCGTGCCGACGAAATCCTGATCCTCGATAGCGGCAACATCGTTGAGGCCGGGAAACGGCTCGACCTGCTGGGCGACCCGGATTCACGCTTCAACCAATTGCTTCGCAGCTGGCATCCAGGAGGCGCTGGCATGAAAACCTGGCAATTCACGCTTCAGATCATCCGCTACCGTCTGCTGCTGTGGGCAGTCAATCTGGCAGGTATCATCGCGTGGGTGCTGATCGACCTGGTGCCAGGGCAGTTGCTCAGACGCTACTTCGATTGGCTGACCGGCACATCTCCGGCTGCAGTCAGTGTGTGGACGCTAGTAGGCTTGTTCGTCGCCGTCAGCGTCGGGCGCATCCTTTCGGTCAACACGCTCATGCGTACCAACACGCCATTTATCTGGGATTGTAGTGCACTGCTACGCAAGAACTTGCTACGGCACATCATGAACGCCCCAGGCGCACGGGCGTTGCCGTCGTCGGCGGGCGAAGCCATCAGCCGATTTGGCGACGATATTGAGATGAATGTTGGGACGGTCATGTGGATGAACGACATGATCGCCACCAGTATCAGCACGGTCGTGGCGATCATCATCATGCTCCGCATCAACACGTTCTTGACGCTGGCGGTACTGCTGCCGATGATCGTCGTGCTGACGGTCGCCAACAAAGCGGGAACACGCATCGAGCAAAACCGCATCCGCAGCCGCGAGGCCGCCGGAAAAGTAACAGGATTTCTCGGTGAGGTGATCGGCGGCGTCCAGGCAGTACAGGTCAACGGCGCGGAAGACGCCGTAACACGCTACTTTCGCACGATCAACGACGAGCGGCGCATCGCCAGCGTACGTGATCGCTTGTTCGAGGAAATCCTGATGTCGGTCTTTCGGCATACATCGAACATCGGCATCGGTTTGATCCTGATCCTGGCGGCACAGTCGATCCGCGACGGCAGCTTCACCGTCGGGGACTTCGTGCTGTTCGCCGCATACCTCGAACCGATCACCGTGTTCACCGGATTGCTTGGAGCGTTCTTCGCACGCTACAAGCAGATGGGCGTTTCCTACGGGCGCATGGTGACGCTGCTGCATGGCGCGCCCGCCGCCGCGCTGGTCGCGCATGGCCCGATCTATCGTAGCGGAACCTTCGCCCGACATTCCGGTTACCTCAAAAGCAACCCGACGACCGCCTTGAACTGCTCAGCGTCGATGAATCTTTCGTATCAGTATCCCGACACGGACGCGGCATCTCCGGCGTCGATTTGCGGCTACCGCGTGGCTCGTTCACCGTCGTTACAGGCCGCATCGGATCAGGCAAGACGACGCTAATCCGCAGCGTGCTTGGATTGCTGCCTGCCGACAGCGGCGAGATACGCTGGAACGACTGTTTGGTGGCGGACGTGGGCGCGTTTATGACGCCACCACGAACTGCGCCTACACCCCGCAGGTGCCACGCTTGTGCAGTGAATCGCTTCAAGATAACATTCTGCTCGGCCTTCCCGTCGACAAGGTGGACCTGCAAGCGGCGCTCACGGCGGCGGTGCTAGAGCCGGACCTCGCCACCATGCCGGATGGCCTCGATACCTTGATCGGTCCGCGTGGCGTGCGCCTTTCCGGTGGTCAGGCGCAGCGTGTCGGCAGCGGCACGTATGTTCATCCGCGATGCCGAACTGATCGTCTGTGATGATCTGTCCAGCGCGCTAGATGTGGAAACCGAACGCACGCTCTGGGAGCGGGTATTCGCACGCGCAGAACGTCACAACGCTGGTGGTATCGCATCGTCGCGCAGTCCTGCGCCGCGCCGACCATATCATCGTCCTCAAGGACGGCAAGGTGGAAGCCGAAGGCACACTAGACCAGTTGATGCTCACGAGCGCGGAGATGAACAGTCTGCAATATGAACAATAATCCGGGTAGTTGCGAGCACGTGCTCCTCGCAACCACACCAACAGGTGGATGTGCGAAAAACATAGGTCATTTTCGACAAGATCACAGCCGAACGTGCCCACGTCATCAACGATGAGGACGTTTCGGCTGTGGTCCTGTCGTGTTGCGGTGCCGCCGTTCGCGGCGTACACTACGCACTGAACGATGGAAGCAGTGACAGGGCGAAGGAGAACATAACTATGAGTAATCAGCAGGTATTCGGTCACATCGAGGAACTCGTCGCGGAAGAAGAACGCCTCTACGCACACGACCAGATCACGCCTAAGGACCGCGAACGTCTGCATACGATCAAGGTTGAACTCGACCGCTGCTGGGATTTACTGCGCCAACGTCGCGCACTCAGTGAAGCCGGAAAGAACCCCAACCAGGCGACATTGCGCGATGAAAGCACGGTAGAGAACTATCAGCAGTAACAGCACGTTCTTCACACATACAGCATACAATCACGAACATGGACGATAGAAAGCTAATCGGCGACATCGAATCCAGCGGTCAGACCTGGAATGTGCTGTGGTATCCGCCGTCTGTGGCTCCTGCCGGCAAGTGCCACGGTGCGGCGGGAATCTGCGTTACGCCACAGGGTGAAGTCGTACTCATCAGCACCGATGGTACCCTCTGGGGCCTGCCCGCCGGACGACCCGAAAGCAAAGAAGATTGGCGCGACACCCTGCGGCGCGAGATGCACGAGGAAGCCTGTGTAACCGTGATCGTGGAGCGTTTGCTCGGATTCTGCGTCAGTCGCTGCATCAAGGGACCGCAAACAGGGGTTGTGCTGGTGCGGTCGTTCTGGCTAGCCCAGGTCAGCGTCGATGCGTGGGACCCGCAGTTCGAGATCGCACGCCGCCGCATGGTTTCCGTGAATGATGTCTGGTCGCACATGGATCAGACATATATGCCCGTCTACCGTCATGCGTTCGCCCTGGCGCAGCTTGCGTCTGCACACAGCGAGGTCAGTAGCCAGTCGGGCGGTCCTTATGGGGCCGCATAGTATAGATAGCAAGGAGGCGCTCCATGCGTACCACCAAATCCGAAGCTCAAGAACGCCTTCGCCACGCTCGCGATCAGGCAGCACACGCCATCGCGCATGAGTATGGGCTACGGCCAGTCGACGTACTTGGATTGCTGAGGCTGATGTCGGCAAGGGAGGTTCGACGTATCCTGGAAGAGCAGGGGATCAAAAAGGTCATCATCGAGGCGGAATAGACAACATCATTCCCGTATGACAATCGCACCAGCATTGATGGTGATATGCACACTCGGTATCATTGTGCCACACCCAACGCTACACCTGAAGCTTTTAGCCTTCCATCCGCAAAACCGTGGCAACGATTGCCAGTAGTTCGTCGGTTGTGAACGGTTTTCGCAGCAAACGAACGCCAAGCGCATTGTACTCGGCAAGGTATGGATCAAGCAGTTGCGCGTCGGCACTCAGAAAGATAACTGGGATCATGCTGGTTTCTCTGTCGCGTTGTAACTGCTCGAACACTTCAATTCCATTGACCCCCGGCATCTGCACATCAAGCAATACAGCGTGCGGTTTCAGTTTCTTGATATAGGCCATCGCCTTAGAGCTTTCGAGGCATATCGATGCTGATATTCGGGCATCTTCAAGGATCGAGCAAACCAGTGTGGCGATCGATTGGTCATCATCGACAATGACAATGTGAGGGATATCGCCCCACGAGCCTGATAGCATGGACGACCGCTGGTACACTCTTCGTGGACGCACCTTGCGACGCTTCGTAGCTTTTGCCCACGACTGTGTGGACGGCACGACAATCGTAGGAAGAAGGTACGTCATAGTGGTAAATCTCCGTGATGAACTCGTCTGCTGGACTATTTCGACGACCTACATCAACCGGCACTCGTTTCAACAATTGTTAAGCAAGATGGACGCCACATGTTATCAAACCCATGTAACCGTCGTCACCTGTCAAGATTTACTCAGTATTGTATGCCGGAGAGTTCTCTATACCATCTGGTGATGTAGCACTGTCACAAGCAAGCGAACGGTTTTTGTACTCATTTTTGTAACACCTGTATACCTGATTTCAATCGCCTTGGACTGTAGAATTACATTCGTAGCGATGCAACCCCTGGCCGATCAGATTGGTTCCTAATGTTTAGATACGCTCTATTTGTAGGGCATGTCTCTACGTAACTTTCCGGCGATCTATCATAATCAATAATTATCATTAAAAATCAATGCATGGAGATGTCTATTCCAGATGTCATCATGAGGTTGGTGCATAGGCTATATGGGTAGAACACCGCGCAGCCACAACGAGCACATTCAGCCAACATGCGGACTTTATGTTTGGAAACCAAGCAAAGCACCCCACCAGTCAAGAAGGAACATACAGAATGTGTACGCTCTCTACGTATAAACGCGGCAGGAGGACCGGATGAACCAAATAACAATTCGTGCGGCAGTTCATACTGATCTCGATTCCATCGCGGAGTTCATCGCCACGATGAATGTGATTCCTCACCATCGTTGCCTACACTGCGATGAAGATATAGCCAGCATCAACCGTTCCATGATGGAGCTACCACAGCCACCGGAAAAGTCCTTTGTGGTGGCAGAGCAAGACGATAGGCTCGTTGGGGTACTGGGGTGTGATGTTGCCGTAGCACGCGGTTGGCTGTGGGGACCGTTTGCAAGTGTTGAATCCTGGGACGAGGTCGTCGACGACATGTATCGCGAACTCGTGCAAACCCTCCCGCCCTCCGTACGGCAACTCGACAATTTTATGGATCAACACAACCTACGTGGCATCACCGCACTTGAACGCCAGGGATTCGTCGTGCGTGGCCTGACACACGTCTATGAGGCACACACTCCGACCGAACCGCTAACGAACATTGCGATACTCGGCGATCTCCGCGCTGGGGACGAGCAAACGTTTTGCGGTATGCACGACGCGTTCTTCCCCGGCACCTACAAGGATGGCGCGGCGATTCTGGCGGACCGCGACGCCGCTCACCGCGTTTTTGCGTACTATGATGGCGACGAATTATTGGGCTATCTCTACGCCACGCCTAGCGAGGTCGAAGGCAACGGCTATATTCATTATGTCGGGGTGCGCGCGGATGCTCGCGGTCGAGGCATTGGGCAAAAGCTCGTCCTATCGGCACTCAAATGGATGTTCGAGATATGCAAAGTTTCTACAGTTACGCTCACTGTCAACGATTCACTCAGCACGGCTCGTGGGCTATACGAACGAACGGGCTTTCTCCCTCTATACACAGGTGTCGGACAACGTAAAACGTGGTAGTCGTGACCCCTTCGTCGCGGTCGAAGGGGTCATTCGTCCGATACCTGTCCCGCACCCTGGCGGTTGGTTGCACAAAATGTACTGAACTAGATGAACTGCGCTGTAATGCTGCGTTCACATGCTACGAGTTCGGCGGGTGGTCCCTCGAACAATATTTCACCACCAGCGCTACCGCCTTCCGGCCCCAGATCGATGATCCAGTCAGCCTGCCGAATCACATCCAGATGATGCTCGATAAGGATGACCGTGTTCTTGGCATCCACAAGTCGATCAACGATTCGCATGAGCAAGGTAATATCGGATAAATGGAGGCCTGTCGTCGGCTCGTCCATCACATACACGCTGCCTTTCTTGTGCAACTCAGTAGCGAGTTTCAGGCGTTGGCCTTCCCCACCGGAAATCGTGCTGAGCGGCTGTCCCAGTTTCAGGTAGCCCAGGCCCACATCGTTCATCGCTTGCAGCACCGCCATGCTTTTCTTTTCGGTAAAGAAGTCCAGGGCATCCTCAACGGTCATGTCCAGAACATCGCTGATGGTCTTACCGCGCAGACGATATGCCAGCACCTCCGGCTTGAAACGCTTGCCTTCACAGATCTCGCATGGCGACGCGATGCCCGCCATAAATGCCAGGTCGATATACACCACCCCCAGACCTTTACAGTTAGGGCAGCTTCCGTCCGAGTTAAAGCTGAACAAGGAAGCACTGACTTTGTTAGCTTTGGCGAACGCTTGCCGTATATCGTCCATGATGCCCGTATACGTTGCGGGAGCCGAGCGACTGTTCGCTGTCACGCGTGATTGGTCGATTACGAGTGCATCCGGGTGTTGCTCCAGAAACACATCGTTGATAAGAGTCGATTTGCCTGAACCTGCGACGCCTGTCACGACCGTCAGAACGCCGGTGGGAATATTAACCGAGACGTTTTTCAAATTATGCAGGTTGGCGTTTGTGATAGCCAAATATCCGGTCGCTTTGCGAGCGTGCTGCTTGATCGGCAAATGCTGCTTGAGGTACTTCCCTGTGAGCGTGTCAGCATGTTTGAGGTCGGCATAACTTCCTTCAAAAACCACTTCACCGCCGTGCGTTCCCGCTTTCGGCCCGATATCCACTACATGATCCGCCATAGCAATCACATCTGGGTCGTGCTCCACCACCAGTACGGTATTGCCTTTGTCACGCAGTAGTCTGAGCAGGCTACTAAGACGTGCGACATCGCGAGCATGCAATCCGACGCTTGGTTCGTCCAGTATATAAAGCATCTCCGTAAGGCTGTTACCAAGATGTCGGATCATCTTTAATACGCTGCGATTCACCGCCTGACAGCGTAGACGTTTCCCGGCTCAAACTTAGATACCCTAGCCCGATATCGACCAGGTGCTGTAATCGCTCGCGCAACACGGACGCCACCTTCAAGGCAACGGGGTCGGTAAAATTCCCCAGGAAGTCGATTAAATCGGTCACATCCATGTCGGATAGCTCGGCGATGTTGTGTCCGTCGATCTTACATGCTAATGCCGCCTGATTGAGCCTACCACCTTTGCACAAAGGACACGTCTGCGAGGTGGAGAACTGCTCAAAGATCGCACGGTTGCGGTCAGACATCGCACCGGAGTCTTTTTTGATGTACGTGCGCGTGAAGCGCTCGACCAGCCCTTCGTAGTTCATGCTGAATTCGCCGAACGATACCCGTATATCAGCACCATACAAAAAGGCGTTGAGTTCTTGCTCGGTAAAATCCGTGATCGGCTTGTCGACGTCATACAGCCCAGACATCGCATACGACTTCCACGCCCATTTGCCGACTTTGAACTCGGGATGCAGTATTGCACCTCCGTTCAGTGACTTCGAACGGTCCAACAGCTTATCCATATCAACCTGTACCGTCTTGCCGATGCCCTCACATTCTGGGCACATACCCTGTGGCGTGTTAAACGAAAATGCATAGGCAGGTCCAGCGGTTGGCGTACCAATGCGCGAAAATAAAAGTCGTAGGAGTACGGCGATATCGGTATAGGTGCCCGCCGTGGAACGAGATCCGCCGCCGACACGTTTCTGATCAATGATTATCGGCGCGTTCAGGTGTTCGAGGCCGTCCACATCAGGCTGTCCATACGACGGCAAAAAGCCCTGCACGAAGTAGGTAAAGGTTTCGTTCAACTGGCGCTGGGCTTCTGCGGCAATGGTGTCGAATACTAACGAGGACTTACCCGAACCGGACACACCGGTAAAAACAGTAATCTTTTGCTTGGGAATATTCAACGATATATCTTTAAGGTTGTTTTCGCGTGCGCCTCGCACTTCGATGAATTGCCGTTCGGTCATGCGTGAGCTCCTTCAGGCATTGTGGTGCCCATAGATGTACCATTGTGTATTTTTCGTTGCGGCCATCTTACATTGGGACTGCGACAGACACGGTCTCAATCGGTTCATTTTCCAGCTTCGCTGCCAGGAGCGGCCACATCTCCGCATAACAACGATGATGCTGCACGCTATTCGTATCCACATGGTTAATGAATCCCTTGCGTAGATGAGTATTGATCGTCAAGGGAATGACCGCGCCAAGGGAAGTGAAAGCCAGCCACACTTTCATACGTGCCACAATCATCGTAAGATATACCGCGCAAACGACGCGTAGACCGTCAGTTGGTGGCAAACGAATGAACGAGAATTTAGTATCATCAAATCGGCACCTTCATTGATTGTTAAGGGGAGGAGCTGAAGTCATGGGTATGTTGGAAGGACGTGTAGCATTCATCACGGGCGGTGCAAGCGGCATTGGCGCCGGAACTGCTCGACGCTTTGCGACAGAAGGGGCAGCCGTTGTCCTGGCGGATATTTCTGACGAGGACGGCGCGCACATCCAGAGCGAGATCGAACGCGCAGGGGGACGTGCATCGTACGTTCATTGTGACGTCAGCGATGCAGCATCAGTGCGCCAAGCCATCGAGCAAGCCGTCGAACGTTGGGGCAGGCTCGACATAGTGGTCGCTAACGCTGGCATCAACGGAGTTCGGACTCCGATCGAAGAATTACAACCAGAGGAATGGGATCGTACCATCGCGATCAATCTGCGCGGCACCTACCTGACGGTCCATTACGCCGTGCCATATCTCAAGCGTACCAACGGTGGGAGCATTATCATCACAAGTAGCGTCAATGGCACACGCACGTTTTCTGGCCCGGGCGCAAGCGCGTATAGTGCGTCGAAGGCGGGGCAGGTCGCATTCATGAAAATGATTGCTCTGGAACTGGGGCGGGACAACATCCGTTGTAATGCGATCTGTCCAGGGGCGATTCAGACGAACCTGGGGAAAAACACCGAGGTACGCAATACCGATAAAATTGGCATCAAGGTAACGTTGCCCGCCGGAAGTCCGGCGATCAACAGTGGGCGGGCTGAGCCAGCCGAAGTCGCCGATGTGTGTCTATTTCTAGCCTCGGATATGAGCCGCCATGTTTCCGGTGTCGAAATCTTCGTGGATGGTGGAGCATCGTTGCTTTTCTAAAGATATTCATTTGAGAAGCATAAAAGCCGCAGCAATGCATCGCATTGGTCGTGGGGCAACGAAAAAGGTTCTACAATACATCGTCATTTTCGCTCAAACCATGAAAGGACCAGTTCATGACGAATACACCGCAGGCGCGTCCATCGTTGGAGGGACCACGCCGCTTGTTATGGAGCATCGCGGCTGCTGCCGTGCTTGGCATTCTCGTGATGCTCTTGATGGGACCGCCCCCGACCTGGGTCAGCGTCGTGATCCTGGGCATCGTCGAAGGCGTCACGGAGTTCCTCCCGATCAGTTCAACCGCCCACCTGCTGATTACTGCTGACCTGTTAGGCTTCACTGAAAGCATTGGCGGCACATTCGAGATTTTTATTCAGCTTGGAGCGATCCTTGCGGTGGTTGCGTTCTACGCCCGCGACTTATTCGGTCAAGTCAAAACAGTTCGCACCGATCCGAACGTACGTCGCTTATGGCTCGGCATCGTCGCGGCCTTCATGCCCGCTGCCATCGTCGGATTGTTATTGCGTGATTGGATCAAGACTGTACTGTTCGAATCACCTTCGCTGATCGCCTGGTCGCTAATCGTCGGCGGTATTGTGTTGATCGCCGTCGAACGCGGACCGAAACGCAACGTGAACACCCAAAGCCTCCAGCAGGTAACGTTGCCACAGGCGATCGCGATTGGTTGTGCCCAGGTGCTAGCACTATTTCCCGGCGTATCACGTTCGGGCGCTTCGATGGTCGGAGGGATGTTGGGCGGCCTTGATCGCAAAACGGCGACGGCGTTCTCGTTCTATCTCGCGATACCTACGCTTGGAGCAGCAACAATCGTCGATCTACTCGGCAGCCTCGACCTGATCACTGGAGCCGATATCGCACGCCTCGCTGTCGGTGCGCTCGTCGCTATGGGCGTTGCATGGTGGTGTATCGCCTGGTTACTGCGCTACGTCAGCAACCATAGCTTTGTGGCCTTCGGGGTGTACCGCATCGTGGCAGGTGGCGTGATTCTCGTGCTGGTTGCGGCTGGCGTTATTTAGCGGCGTGAGGTCGTGTGCCTGGAGCCACACGTCCTCGCATTCTTTATTGACCCGACACACTATCGATACCAGCGAACAAGTCCACCAGACGCTGGCGTACATCCGCTGGCAGCGGCGGCTGCAAGATTGCATCGATGTTTTCGTCCAGATGTGCGATGTTGCCGGTGCCACTCAATACAACATCCATTCCCGGCTCGGCGCGGCAGAAACGATAGGCTGCTTCAGGGATCGAGCGAGCTACCTGTTCGCGCAGCAAGAAACCCAATGGATCGTTGGCATCGATGGCTGATGGATCGATCGCACCATCGGCAACGAGTTTCTGCAACGTTCCGACAAGCTTGGGCGGCTGGCTCAATGCATCGCGCACCGCGAACATGCACAACGTCCCAATGTTGCGTCGCATCGTCGTGGCAAGTACGCGTTCTCGTGCCGTCTGGTTGAGGATGTTGAAGCCAACCATAACCACATCCCATGGCCCCTGCTCAACTGCATGCGCGAGCATACGATGGCTGGTATCGCCGCCAAACGCTTCGGTGATGCCAAGATAACGAATTCGTCCGGCGTCCTGCTGCTTGATTAGTTCAGGAACCAGTTCCTCTACCGCACGCTCGTACTGCGCGGCACGCACACCATGCAGATGATAGATATCAACATAGTCTGTGCGTAGCCGTCGCAGACTCGCTTCCAAGCCGCGTACAAGCCCCGCCCGATCGATAAAATGGTCTTGCTCCGTGATACTCTTCTTTGTCGACAGCACAATGTCCTCGCGTCGTAGGTGTTGCAACGCATCACCGATTACCGCTTCGGTGCCATAGGCTTCAGCGGTATCGATGAAATTCACGCCACGTTCCACAGCACGCTGGACGATCCGCTGAGATTCGTTCGCTGTCGCAGCGCTTCGCTGACCCAGCCGACTATGCCCGCCACCGCCGAGACCAAGCACGCTGACGCGCAATCCTGTTTTGCCTAACGTTGTGTAATCCATGAAGTAATTATGGCGCGTTCATAACATTGGTGCAAACCAGGAAAGCACAACATACTGTCCATCCATCGCAGGAGAAGCCGTATTCGACAGAAGGAGTTATCAAATCACTCCTTATGGCAAGCTGCGAAGCCATAGTGCTTGTTATGGTGAGAGCCTGAGAGACTGTTTAGTAAGCAGTATTCCGTCCTTGTTTGTCATGCTGAGGCCGCGGCCGAAGCATCTTTTCTCCCTTTACGGACCGGGAAAGATTCCTCGGTTGCGCGGAATGACACATGTGACGCTCGTGCCGATCTTCCTAAACAGCCTCTGAGGAACGGCCCAAAGGCTCTTGAATGTTCGCCTTCCGCTTGCAGTGCTGATGGTACAGCAGGAGAACACATGAGACAGTCGTAGCATTCACTTCCGTCTACCTCGCGTAGTGCTCGTCGGTCAGGATCACACAGCCCCACCCTAGCGTCTATAAACATAGCCTGAACATAGATGCAGAAAGTAAATCCACGTTTAAACAGCCGAAATCTGTAATTCATACTTGACCCAAACTCCAAACCTTGCTATCGTATCTACCAATAGTTTGGTAAACAAGTTTATGGACGGCGAAACCCCACATACTGAGGCCCGGGAGCGTGTATTGCTCGTTGCGGAGCGGCTGTTTAGCCAGCGAGGATACGCTGCGGTCACGTTACGCGACATCGCTGCAGAGGTGGGCATACGCCACGCATCCCTGTACCACCACGTTCCCGGCGGCAAAGAAGAATTGTTCGTTGAAGTCATCGAGCGCAGTTTTGCACGCCACAACCAGGGAATCGAGGATGCCATCGCAACCGCCGAGCCAGACCTTCGAGCACGCCTGTACGCCATCGCCGGATGGTTCTTATCGCAACCACCGATGGACGTCCTGCGCATGGTCCATTCGGATATTCCTTCGCTCACCCACCATCATGCCCAGCGGCTTTCGACGCTCGTGTTTACAACGATGATCTTACCCACGGCGCGTGTGCTTGAAGACGCTCAGCGATACGGTGAGATCGGCGAACTCAACTCACGACTGCTGGCGGGCGCGATCTTTAGTATGGTCGAGGGATTGCATGCAGTACCACAGTATGCGATGGCCCCAAGCCTGGACGTGATGGCACACCAAGTCATCGACGCGCTCCTGGACGGCATACGCATACGACCGCCGGGCAGCAATTCTGTAGCACGAACGGGCTAATACGACATATAACGAGGACTGATCAGGGAGAGTAGACGCGCGATGGTACGCAAACAACCGCAACGATCGATGAGTGTTCCCTACGCCGCGATTCAGGCGTGTCGCGATATTACGCGACATTACGCACATACCTTTTACTTCGGCTCGTTGTTAATGGATCAGCAACGACGGGCCGCTGTGTGGGCAGTATATGCGGCGTGTCGGGGCGGGGATAACATCGTCGACGAGAACGACACCATGAGCATGGTGGAACGGCGTACACTGCTGGACGCGTGGTGGTGGCAGGTTCAGGCTGCGTATCGTGGTGAGGGGCGCGACGATTCTACCTGGGCAGCGTTGGCATGGGCGGTCGCGACCTACCCGGTCCCATTGTCTGCTTTCGAGGAACTCTATCAGGGGTTTTTGATGGATCTTGCTGGCGACGCCATCACAACCATTGACGACCTTGAACTCTATTGCCGTCGCGTTGGCGGCGTCGTCGGCTTTATGGTCGCCCCGATTTGTGGCTACCGTGGGGGAGAAGAAACGCTCAACCGCGCCTTGCTGCTCGGGCAGGCAATGCAACTCACCAATATTCTGCGTGATGTCGGTGAAGATTTACTCATCGACCGCATATATCTTCCACATGACTATCTCGAACGCTTCAACTGCGACATTAGCGTACTAGAGCACGGCAAAGTGACCACCGAATACCGTGCGTTGATTCAAGAACTCGTGCTGCTGGCCCGGTGCTGGTATCGCGAAGCACGACCGGGCATCGCCAGTTTGCACGGCCCCGCACGTCTAGGGATCGCCGTCGCTGCAATTGGATACGAGGGCATACTCGACTCGCTCGAAAAAAACAATTATGATAACTTTTCGCGGCGTGCTTTTGTTTCTCGTCGCCGCAAACTCGCGCTTGTTCCATCTACTCTATGGCAACTACGCACCTTTCGCGGAATTGGATCCTAGCGCACAGGCGTTGTAGCCATTGCCCAAATGCTCATTTTTCCACTAAATGATGGTATGTTTTATGAAAATGCATGTCCGACGTTCACTGTTGTCGATTCTCTTTATTTTTGGCAGCCTTATTGTTTATGCTCCGACATCTTCGTCGCTTGCACAAACAACATCCTTCGTCCCTGCGCGAGTCGCACTACGTGCAGGGCCAGCGAACAAACCGTCACTCGTGCCACCACTGCCACAATCACGCCCCGGTGTTGGACCAGCATCGGCCACATTTAATGTTACGTATAACGGCTTTACCCAAGAATCACGGGCGGCGTTTCAGTACGCCGTCGATATCTGGGCGTCCCAAATTACATCCCCCGTGCCGATCAACGTTGTCGCGACCTGGGAGCCACTAGGCACAGGAATCCTAGGTTCCGCTGGACCAACCGAGGTTTGGCTTGGACGTAGCATCGGTGCTAACGCGCAACAGAATGTGTGGTATCCGGTTGGGTTGGCGAACAAGCTCGCCGGGCGTGACCTCAACACTGGCGCAGGTGACATCGAAGCCTCGTTCAGTAGTAACTTTGGCAACTGGTATTTCGGCACAGACGGCAACACGCCTTTGGGCACGTATGATTTCGTGAGTGTCGTGCTTCATGAGCTCGGTCATGGTCTGGGCTTTGTTGGTTCGATGCGCGTATCAGGATCGCAGGGTTCGTGGGGATACGGCTCGGCCTATCCGTTCATCTATGACAACTTCGCCGAAAACGGTAAGGGAACGTCATTACTCAATACGAGTGCCTATCCTAACCCGTCCACAGCATTGGCACAACAACTTACCAGCAACGATATATTCTGGGATGGAACAGCCGCACGTTCCGCCGCAGGCGGAGCGCCGCCGAAGCTGTATATACCATCGTCCTGGCAGCCCGGTTCGAGCTATGCACACCTCGACGAAAGCACCTACCGGGCAGGCGACCCGAACTCGCTCATGACGCCACAGATCGGACAGGCCGAGGCCATTCATGATCCCGGGGCGATAACACGCGGTATGTTTACAGATATGGGTTGGACAGTTCAGGTTCCTCAGCAGCAACCTTTGGACGGACAGCTAGAGCTTAATGGTGGAGCAGTCTACACGCGGGACGCCAACGTTACCGCGCTGATCGCCAATCGCTCCAGCATGTCAGCCACAGGATATGCTCTACGAGACGGAACAGAGCCAACCGGACCTAGCGGAACATTTACCAATCCGACCTTAAGCATCCCGTTTACTTTGGACACGAGCGACGGATTCTGCCGCACCCATACCGTGTACGGCAAACTCTTTGACTCACGCGGTCCATCCCCGACCTTTTCTGCCTCGATTATCTACGACCCGAGTGTCAAAGCGAGCTTGCAGGTCAACGGTACGGACGCACCTGCTACGCCAGACCCACTTTATACCCGAGACTCGAACTACCAGGTTACGTATCAAGCTGATTCGAACGAGTGTAGCGGGCTAAAAGACCTTACGGTCACCTACCAATCGACGCCCAATGGCAACACACCAGCACCGCGCACGCTTGCACTTACTGGACCCAGTGGCACGGTTTCCATACCGTTCCCGGCATCGGCCCAGGAAGGTCGCTACGAGTTCAGTATCACTACTCGCGACAATGCAAATAATAGCGCCAACGGCGGATACGTTCGTATCATCGACCACACGCGCCCGACCGCACAGCTTGGCGCGAACGATACAGCACCAACACAGGAAAATCGTGATGGTGTCGCTGTATTGAACCTCGGAAGCCTCATCGTCAGCGACAATCTATACAAAGTACAGGGATCTGCCGACCAGGATTACTGGGGCTATCGTGTTGTGGTCAAAAAGACCATCGACGGTTCGCCAACTTCCACTGATTGGCGCGACGAAAGCGTGCTTGTGGAGGGCCAGACCAGGCGCATAAAATGGAACATGGCTATCGGTCTAGTCGGGCGATTCGTGTCGGGACGTGACTACGTTGTCTACGTCCAGTTTCTTGATGGCGCGGGCAACCCATCGAACACGATCAAAAGCCAGCCGATCACCGTCGATGCCGTGGACGGACCGCGCGTGTTTATGCCAGTTGTGAGACGCTAACGCGCGGTGCTGGTCGCCTGAAGGCGCAACACAAGGAGCACGATGGCCGCGCCACTCAACCCGACGACCATCAGCGCGAGACGAAGCGAAAAGTTATCCGCCACCCAGCCGATCATACCGGGCACCAGCATGTTGGCAATGTATGGAACCGACATGATGCCACCCGTGATGGCGCTCGACCTACCAGGAACCAGACGCGCCCCGACGCTAAGCGCTGTCGGAACCGTCCCCGCACATGCAACGCCAAGGATCATAAACGCCAGGACAGCGACAGGCACGCCACCGGGCAGGAGCAATACCAACGCAGCGAGGATCATTCCCACGCCCGAAACGAGCAGCGATGTCCACGGTCCGTAGCGTGCAACCAGCGGGGTGTTGAACAAGCGACCCGCAAACATTGAACCGTTAAATAACGCCAGTGACATACCGCCGACAAACGACGATGCGCCGATTTCGCGAAGGTAGATCACTTGCCACAGGTTCGCCGTTATGAAGCCGATCACGCCAAGCGCGGCGATCAAGGCGAGGCCGATCAACGCCCAACGGCTCGACATCACGCGCAACGTCATGCTGATACCACCGCTCTGCCCAGTGTGGTCATCGGCGGGTGGGTAACGGACAGGCAAGGTAGCGAGCATTAGCAACGTGTATAACACCGCAATCGCCACGAACACCATCGTGTAGGACAAACCGGCACCGAGCAGCAACCCAGCGCCGGATGATCCGAGCACTGCACCTGCGCTAAACGAGGCATGAAACATGTTCATGACCGGGCGTCCGGTCGCTTGCTCCCAATCGATCGCGCCCCCGTTCATCGCGATCTCCGTCAAACCGTTTCCAACGCCAAGTAGGACCATCACCCCGACCAACACCCATAGGGTTGGAGCGAACCCTAGTCCGACCATTGACACAGCAACAGATGCCATACTGACGACCGCCAGCATCTTTTTACCGACAATCGTACCCAGTTGGCTACCAAGCAACATCAACGTTACGCTTACCAGGGGTGCGATGAATTGAGCGCTCCCAAAGGCAGTCTTACTCAATCCAAGCCGCAACACGAGGTCAGCCCACAACACTCCCTGTCCACCCATGACAACGCCGTACAAGGTGAAATAGCTTAACAACAATCCGAAAGCGATCCGTGGACGCCACGCTGCGCCAAGCGCAGGCACGTGCGTTCCAACCACTAACTGGCTCATGACACCCTCATATGCGTTGATGGAGAACGTGCCGCTATTATACCGACCAGATGCCGCATTGTTGTATACTTGACGCATCAATGCAGTACCCTTTTCAAAAACAATCGGCTCAGAACGAGCAAGTAGCCTCGTCTCGTCTACTATTGCCCCCCGGACGGCGTTCCGCTCCATGGATCGGCGAAACGATTCAGTGGGTGCGCGATCCCTATGCGTTCGCGCAGGAACGCTACGAAGCATTTGGCCCGGTCTGGCGCACCAGCATCATGGGTCGTCCATGTGCCGTGTTGTTGGGTCCCGAAGCCAATCGCTTTATACTCAGTAGCCACATGGACCTCTTTTCGTCGCGTGCAGGGTGGGGAAAACCGATCACCAGCCTCATTGGCAACGGTTTATCGCTGGTCGATGGTGCGTACCATCGTCGGCATCGCCGCATGATCCAGCCCGCGCTACACGGCAAAATGCTACACAACTATTTCACAGCCATGCAGGACCTCACTGTCGAGCAAACAGCAGACTGGTCTCGTAATGGCACCTTTAAGTTGTTCGACGGCTTCAAGGTACTCAGTTTTGCCATAGCAGCGCGACTGATGCTCGGCATCGACGACAAGCGTCAGATGCACGAACTCTATGAGGTCTTTCATCAGTTCACCCATGGTCTTTTCGCGCCGCCAGCATGGCGTCTACCGTTCACACCCTACGGCAAAGCCTGGGATGCAGGACAATCGTTGCGGCAGTCGCTCGCCACGATTGTACGCCAGCGTCGCGTCGAAGGTGGCGACGATATTCTTGGGCTACTGATCGCGGCGCACGATGAGGAAGGTCAGGGGTTTAGCGATATCGAACTGATCGACGAACTCCTGGTACTGCTCTGGGCCGGACACGATACCGTGACGTCGCTCCTGACCTGGACGATGCTCGAACTCTTGCGCTCCCCTGCCACATACGAGCGTGCTGCCGCTGAGCAGGCATCGGTCGTGGGAACGACTCTTGAGCTTGCGCATCTCAAACAATTACCCTACCTCGATCGTGTGTTACGCGAGGCCGAACGGCTGCATCCTCCAGCGCCAGGTGGGTTTCGTGGCGTCGTCGAAGGCTTCGACTATGGGGGCTTCCACATTCCCGCAGGTTGGACGGTCATGTACTCGATTGCATGGACCCACCAGACGCCGCTGCTATGGGAATCCCCGGAGCGTTTCGACCCCGACCGGTTCGCGCCTCCGCGTGATGAAGGCAAACGTCCATTTCATTTGATTGGCTTCGGTGCGGGACCGCGTGTTTGCGTTGGCCTCGCCTTCGCCCAGATGCAAATGCGGATCATCGTGTCGCACCTGTTGCGTCACTTCCGCTTCGACCTGATCCCCGAGCAAAACCTCAGCCCGGTCGCCGTTCCCACGAAGATGCCGAAAGATGGTCTACTTGTAAAGGCGAGCCGGATTCAGACGTTTTAAGGGTAGAAGGGCAAGCCTGCCTGTAGGGTTCGTGGGTAGCCATACCATATTCCGGAGCTAAACGTGATCGATACACCAACGCTAGAAGGACTCGCGGGCGAGGACTTTTGCTACCTCACGACGACCGGACGAAATACCGGCAACCTACACACCATCGAAATCTGGTTCGCTCTGCATGGTCATTCAATATACATGCTTGCGGGAAACCGCTATAAAGCGGATTGGGTGCGGAATATTCAGCGATCGGCCACCGTTGGCTTGCGTATCGGCGCACACGAAATCACCGCAACAGGACGCATCGTCACCGATTCAGATGAGGACGTACTGGTGCGACGCCTGGTCGTCGACAAATATTCCACGCGCACCAGCGACGACTTGACCGGGTGGGGGCGCACCGCGCTGGCAGTCGCCATCGAAATATGAGAGAACGACAAACGAGCGGCAACCAACGACCACGGCGATAGACCTGCGAACATGGTTTGCCAGCACATCAGGGAACAGGTCCCTACGTTCGATGCTGACAGTGCACCTGCATCGCCGAGAGTAAACGTGCTCATGTTCATTGATGAGGTGGCCGTATGTCTGCTCTATAGTGGTCAGCAGATTAGCCGTTCGTGGTCAGCACTTCCAAGGTATCACCAACCCTGAGTGTGCCGTTGCGATCGTGGATCGCATTCTGTGCGAACATCACCTTGCCATTTTGCCGTCGAAATGTCGCCAGAGTCGCCAGGGGTTCGGGGCCTTGTACACAACCAGTTTCCTGCTCGACGGTGGTGGCGACACAGCGGGCGCAGGGCTTGACCACACGTATTGCAACGTCGCCGACGCGTACCTGCCGCCAGGTATCCTCGGCGAACGGCGCGGCACCTGCAACAACCACATTTGGTCGAAACCTGTTCATCGGCACAGGGTGCTCCATCCGCTCGTTCAGTTCGCCAAGCGAGCTTTCCGACGCGATAAGCAGCGGGAACCCATCGGCGAAGCCAACGCGATCATCTGGCTGAGCGAAGGTCTGATCGACCGTGCGCACCCAATCATCAGCCATGCGCACCAATCGGCACTCCGTTCCAAGAACACTAGAAAGCCAGGCAGCAACCTCATCACCCTGGTCGATTCCATCGCACTGGTCGCGCCAGACCGTGACCTCGATGTGTGCACCATCACCGTGTAACGGCACAGCGATTGGCACGCGATCAGGCGCAGCAAGCCACAGATGCGTTTCATCAAACGATGGACGAATCACCGCCAACTGCGGGAACTCGCGCTGTGTTAAAACATACCGTCGCGTTGTATTACCATCCAGGCACGGTCGTTGACAATGCCACGCGGACCTAGCGTGGCTTGGGTAAGCCGTATACCCGCGCATGACTTAACGGGATAGCACCAAAGTTCCGTAATCGTTATCGGTAAGGACATGGTTTTCCTTATGCTATGTAAAACGTATCTACGATGTCAACGTATCATAAGCAAATCGACGGCCAGTGCTAGCACACGTGGGCCAAAGTATCGCCGCCGTTTGTCAGTGTGAGTGGAGCAAAGAATCTCTTACTACTGGCACATCCTTCGGATGCGGCCTCAGGATGACAACACAAAACGACCGTCCTATGTGCACAAAGCTGTACGAGTATGCTCCATGTCCTTGAACTCGTGCCGCGATCATGACACTGGTCTTCGTCAATCGCGTAAACTGCTATTTACGAATCCGCTGGTCGTTTACCGTCCGTCAGTGCAACGGTAACGCCACCGCCATGCCATTCGCGATGCTTTGACTGACCGCTTCGGTGAAATCCATGTAGCGCACACCGTCGTCAAACGTTGTGAGGCGCACGGGCGCCACACCGCGGATCGCATCGATCCAGTCCGCTTCGACACGCCACCCACCGACATCTTCCGGACGGGGACTGACCTCTTGCCACTCGGCGGCAGCACGCCGCGCACCCATCAACCGACCATCCACGAAACGGACCGTTCCTTCCGTACCGAAGATCCACGCTTCGGACGCTCCAGCCATTCCCGTCACAGCGCTGATCTGGATATGCGCTTGTGCGCCGCACCACAGTTCGGCGACAACGTCGACATGATCAGGGACGGCGACCGCACGCAGGATACCTTCGGCATCGCGCCGCATCGGCGTGAAGGTCCTACCCATTGCCATCACCTTCCGCGCAGGACCGACCCAACGTAGGAGTGCTTCATACCAGATGCCCATGCTCATGATGTTCACGCCACTAAGCGCGATATCCTGCCTCCAGTGCAATGGCGCATCATGGTCAGCAAAGGCATTGCCGTCCCGAATCCGCACTGCAACGATTTCTCCAAGAAAGCCATCGGCGATCAAGCGTTGTATCGTACGGTCGACGCCTAATGTCATCGGTGAGGGTACGACTTGAGCGACGAGCCGAGGTTTGGCTTGCGCGGCGTCGCGCATTGCACGTGCCTCCGCCGCGTTCATCGCCATACGTGCCTCACACAACACGTGCTTGTGTGCCACCAACGCCGCCAATGTTGCGCGGCAATGAAAAGACGGCCAGGTACCGATCAAGATGGCGTCGGTATCTGGGGCGGCGATCAACTCCTGCCAATCCTCATACACCGTCGGGATGTCAAATTGGCGTGCGACGCGCTCGCCTGACGCACGACTACGATTGCACACGCTGGCGACCTCCACACCAGGGATCGCCTGCAACCCTGGTATGTGCCGCGACACTGTATTACCACCAGCACCAATGATCCCGACGCGAATAGGTCGCTCACCCGTGGATATAGGTTCTTGCATATGTATCCATCAACAAGTGCATCACCGAGGGCTCGTGTAAGGCTCGCTGTGCAATGCGTTCCGCGAATCATAGACAACGGTGCTCAATGACACTGCAATGCGTTACTCAAGCATCAGGAGCCTGGGGCTTGATGCCGAGTTCACGGCCAAAGAACGCGATAGCGTCCTGTACATGCGTGTCCCAGTACGACCATTCGTGTGCGCCTGGGTATTCGGCGTATTCGTGTGGTATACCGAGTCGTTTGAGCAAGGCATGTAGCTCGCGATTATCTTCGATTAAGAAATCGCTCACTCCGCAGTCGATACGCAGCGCGGGCAACGTAGATCGATCGGCATCTTCTAGCAAGGCATAGATATCTTCGGGACCGCCAGGAGCATCATCGCCGAAGATCGCTTCCCATTCGGCCTTCCAGGCAGCATCTTGACCAAAGGGCTTGGAGGCGAAGGCAACTGCCCCTGAATGGCTCACAGCCGCACGAAATGTATCAGGGTGTTTAAGCGCAAGCTTGAGCGCACCATAACCACCCATCGATAGACCACCAATGACTCGCCCTTCACGACTGGGAATCGTCCGAAACATGCGATCAACGGTGCCGATCAGGTCGCGTATCATGAAGGTTTCGAAGGCAGCACGCGGATTCGTCAAAGAATCTGTATAGAACGACCGCTCGCCATTGGGCATGACCACGATCATAGGCCAACGTTCGACGTAGCGCTCGACATTGGAACGCCGCAGCCATGCAGTATGGTCATCGGAAAGGCCGTGGAGCAGGTAGAAAACGGGAAAAGGTCCAGGAGCCTTGCCTTCGGGCAAAATTACCGTCGCGTGGGTCATCTTTTCGAGGGCGTTGTCTTGGGAAAAGTGGAGGTCACAAACAGCCATGAACTCTGCTCCTTTGCATGTGTACATCAATCCCGACAATAGCGCTGTCTCGTCGTATATGCAGCTATTGTACATGGTTCGGCTTACATACACAGCATCAAGTTTCTGGCATACTATGTTGTGATGCTACCTTTACTCCGTCTCGCGGTCAGGCTTTTGCGGACGCTGGGCCAGGTCTGCGGATTGAACCCAGGAACCGTCCAAACCACCCTGATTGTCGAGGTTTGAGCCGTCGAACCGCACCAGTGCGATCGTAAGCCACGGTTGCGTTCCGCATCACCGAACCGTCGCGATCGAGTACAACCATCCTTAAGCTCCCTTGCTCGGTCGTGTATCGCTTTGCGTCGAATCATGAAGAAGGCATTCGTTTGCGATGGTTATATGATGCCTTATCACTGCTCACAGTTGAAGCTGCAAAGTGGTACAAAAACCAGTACAAAGAGTGCTACATGTCGCAACAATCAATGCAGAAGGCATAGCACATATCCCAACCGTGTTGCGAAGAAAGGATCATGCCATGCAAGCTTATGAAGGCAAGACCACGCTCCTCAAACCAGTTTGCCCGCTATGCGGGGGAGAAAGGGCATTGGCTCCATGATCGACCATAGTGATAGCAAGAATTTTCAGATGGTATGGGCAGAAGGAACGCCGCACAGGCGCTCGGTCTGGGCAGGCGGCGGTTTCCATCTCAGAGGGCTGCGACGCTATGCTGTCGCGACGCCCCTATATGAGTATGTAGCTTCCTGGCCTCGTATGCAACTGATCCACTCAACGATGTGTGAGTGACGGCATGGCATCAAAGCGCACATATACTACACCAGAGATCGTTTTCCGTCCCGCCTTCGCCCTCGTCGGTATCTCCACCACGCTCTCATTACGCGCAGCGCGAGAAGTCCACGCCATAGGCAATATTTCAGCCGAACTCCACCTGCGAAGGCATGAGGTGGAGCATCGCGTCGGCGACACGCTTGTATTATTCCAGCGTTACCCCAGCAATCGCCGATTTGACGACCTGGTTCCTTATACGTTCACATTAGGGTGGATGGTCGAGCGCATGGATAGTCTCCCGGTCGGCATGGTCGGATCGACGATACCACCAGGCGAGTACGCACGCTTCACCCACACAGGAGCCGACCACGAGATCCCGGCGACGTATAGCGGCATCTATGGCAAAGCGTTGCGGGGGATGCGGCGGTGGTCGCTTGGCTACGACTACGAGGTCTGGGACAACTTCGAGCCGTTCGGGCATCGCCGAAGTATGGTTGACATCTACGTGGCATTACAACGCCGCTTTCCAGCACGACGCTCGTTTCTGTCCGATGAAGCGGCGAGGTGGGAAGGCTATACTGACACCGTTTCCGACCAGGAACCGCTCTGATCCAACAACGAATTGACTGTTGCCTGGTATGATGGCGAAATCGGCGAATCGATACCGACACGGAATACCACACAACGGGAAATCAATGACACACGCCATAACGATACAGGCAGCCAAAGACGAACGACCGGGTTGGACTGAGGTTAATCTCGAAACAGCAGGACAGGATAAGGTCAGCAACTGCGGCATCCTGGCGCTTCGGATGCAGATCGGTGCTGCCGTCGTCCGTACGGACGGCATCGGCGGCGTTAACACGCAGGAAGCATTCCGAAATCGTGGCCTTGCACGGCATGTACTGAATGCAGCAGTCGACCATATGACCAGGGGCGATGCCGCATTGACGATGCTGTATGGCATCACCAACTTCTACCCCAAGTTTGGCTATACAACAGCCGGACCAGATTACGTTCTGGAACTGCCCGTACCCAAGGAACAAATTGTCTATGGTGCCGGATGGACAGTGCGTGCGTTCGAGCCTGCCGACTTCGACGCCGTGCTGTCGCTTTATGACGATTCGATCCAGGGCAGCTGCGGTGCCGCCGTGCGTAATCCTGATACGTATCCCTGGACACGCCTACGCGCCCTCACAGATGACGAGCGCCCCAACCAGTGCCGTGTCGTCGTCGATCAGCACGGACTGCTACGCGGGTACGCATGGCGTGGGACCGGATGCGGGTTCATGCCGACTTATGATGAAGATGTGCCGAGCAAGTTGATGTTATCCGAGGCATTCGCTGACAGTTCAGCGGCAGCCGACGTATTGTTGGACGCATGCCTTAACTGGGGCATGGATGAAGCCACTCGTCGTGCACAGGCCATCGAGCAGGTCGTACTATACATGCCACCTGAAGGCATCGTTGCTAGCACCGCCATGACCCGGACAGCCACCTTCAAGCAATCCTATATTGCCACCGGAGGTTCGATGGTGCGCGTTCTTAATGTCGAGCGGCTCTTTCGGGCGCTGGAACCTGAATTTCGCGCCCGCCTTGCGGCGTCGCGAGGAAACTGGACGGGGACACTCCAACTCATGACCGAGATAGGCGGAGCCGCGATCGCTATCGATGGATCAAACGTGGAAGTGCGGCCCGTAGTTTCGGACGTACACAATGTACACACCCTTGATTTGCCACAATCGGCCCTGGCACAATTCACTATGGGGTCGCTACATCCCGACACCATTCTGGCGCGCCTCGACGTTCCACCTTCTGCGGCGATCAGAGCACTGATCGAGACACTATTTCCGCGACGCCACCCACATATGTTTCTTGTCGATCGGTACTGATGTGTATGAAGTTCTCATCATCTCAGGACGTGAATAGTGTCATCTTGAATCTTCAAAAACTCGTTCCAAATTTGGTATCTTCATGGTATAGTGGTGAGCGTGGCAGGAATGTCGCGCTATTACAATCCAGGTCTATGAAGACACCCTTCGTCACTGTTCCAGACGTGTGATCCCATCACACTTTGCCATTATTTTCTCCATGGTTGGGGAGATAATGCGCGACAGAAAACCATGCCCAGCGAAACGCTTATGGTTTTTATCAATTTTGAGAACATCGCTCGTCTCATCTGCGACAGTGCCGATGGCTCGTCAATGATAGTCATTGCGTGTAGGCGGTTAACGAAACGGGCAGATTTGCATATACGTTCAGTATGTATTTTCGTAGGTTTTCTATGCACTTTGAGGCTACATCGTGGAAATGATGATTATGAACGCCCATAACGTGAAAGTAGTCACGCTGGGCGGAGATATAGATGGTGCGAACGCAGAAGAAGCCCAGGAGCAACTTGGTCAGATAGTGCGATCGGGGGGCAAAATTTTGTTAGATATGCGCCAGGTCGATTATATGTCGAGTGCTGGATTGCGTGTCTTGCTCTCAGTGTATCGTCAGTCAACTCCAAGCTGCGGCTATTTGGGGCTGGTTGGGCTTTCTGCCGAGCTCGCCGATACCCTGCAAACGACGGGTCTGATGCGCTTCTTCCGCGTCTACGACAATGTTGATGCTGGCCTAGCCGCTCTCGAATAACACATGCTGACCGTTCCCGCTGTTCCCCAATCGTTGAGCCTGGTCCGACGCTACATCGCCGCCGCCGCGGACCAGGCTGCCCTCGACCGCCGTAGCGCCTATCGGCTGCGTCTGGCAGTCGACGAAATCGTGTCCAATATCGTAATGCATGGGTTTGGCAACCAGGGCATCATGGAGCGTATCGACCTATGGACCTGGCATGATCGTCATATGCTGAACATCGTGGTCGAGGATAGCGGTCCACTGTACGTACCAGATTTCCAGCCCTTCGCGTCACTCGATCATCAGCGCATCGAGCAAGGGCTGGGTGGTTTGGGTTTATTCCTCGCCCAAGCAAACGTGGATCACCTTACGTACGAACGCCGCCATGGTCGCAACCGCCACACGTTTCAGGTCCGTCGAACACTCCCCGCACACCCGACATACGTAGCACGCGCCAACGTCGTCGCAAGCTCCTAGAGCAAACAGCGCTACATCCCCTCACCTGCAACAGCGTTTCCTGGCTCCGACTGCCTGTACAATAGCCGCCATAGCGCAAGGCCATGCGCCTATGCGTGAACTCCGGCAAATGTGCCGTCGTTAGCACGAGGATGTGTTATGAAGATTACGGAAGTGCGAGTGATCGTCACATGTCCGACGCGGAACTACGTGTTGGTCAAGGTGCTTACCGACCAGGAGGGCATCTATGGTGTCGGAGATGGGACGCTCAATGGCAGCGAACTGACGGTCGCGCAAGCAATCGAACATGCCGGACATCTGCTGATCGGTCGCGATCCGATGGCGATTGAGGATACATGGCAGTTGTTGTACCACTGGAGCTATTGGCGCGGCGGTCCAATTTACATGGCGGCGCTCGGTGCGCTCGACCTCGCACTGTGGGACATCAAAGGCAAGGTTGCGGGATTGCCCGTGTTCGAGTTGTTAGGTGGACGTTCCCGCGAAGGTGCGGCGTGCTACGGTCACGCGCACGGCAACACGCCCGAAGCTGTCGCAGAAAGCGTCCGCGGATTCATCGGACGTGGCTATCGGCATGTGCGCTGCCAGCTCACCGGTGGATATGGTGGGTACGGCGGACCAGGTATGGTGCGGCACGAACCATCGCCGAACCCGCCCGTCCCTGGCACCGACTACTTCGACCCGGCACCCTACCTGCACAGCACCCCAAGATTGTTCGAGCACCTGCGCGAAACACTCGGTACGGATATCAACCTGCTGCACGATGTTCACGAACAACTCACTCCGGTCGAAGCGGCGTGGCTGGCGAAGCAACTCGAACCCTACCGCCTGTTCTACCTTGAGGACCCGTTGCGACCCGAGTACCTGGAACGGTTCCAGCTAGTGCGCGAAGCTTCCACGACCTCGATCGCGATGGGCGAGATCATCACGTCGCGCCGCGAATGTCTGACGCTGATGCAAAATCACTGGATCGATTTCATCAGGATCGCCCCGATCCATGTTGGCGGAATCACCGAGGCGCGCAAGATTTGCATCCTGGGCGAATCCTACCAAGTACGCACCGCGTTCCATGGCGCTGGCGACATCGGACCCATCGGGCAAGCAGCAGCGGTCCATCTCGATGTGACTGTTCCTAACTTTGGTGTGCAGGAATGGGTGACATTTCCCGACGAAGTGCATACCGTCATGCCGGGGGCTTGCACCTTCCGCGACGGTTCGGCGTATCCACATGACCGCCCCGGGCTCGGCATCGACATCGACGAGCAGGAGGCCGCAAAGTATCCTTATAAGCGGGCATTTATGCCAATCGTGCGCCGTGTGGACGGCGGGATGCACGTTTATTAGACGACGAATGAACAGCGACCACCGTCCAATAATCATGGGTGATCCTTGCACCGTTGGTCGGTGGTCGCGTCATTCGTTGGATACGTAGGACAAAAGCGTATGCGAATTCTAGATGCAGCGGCGACAGCAGCGTTGCTGCCGTACCCCGCCTTGTGGAAGCTCTACGTTCGATGCTGGTCGCCAGGGAACGCGGCGACGTGACTGTGCCACAACGTATGGCTGTGCCGCTGCCCGCTGACGGCACATTACTGGTAATGCCCGCTTCATCCCCAACGCTATCACTGGTCAAGATTGTAACGGTACATCCCAACAACGAGCCAGTGCAGACGCCGCGAGTTCAAGCCGACCTACTGGTCCTCGATGCATGCACCGGACGCCGCCTCTATCTGCTCGACGGCGATACCATAACGGCATGTAGAACCGCAGCCCTATCGTTGCTAGCGGCGCAAACGCTGGGCGCAGTGCGGGGCGGTCCGCTGCTGATCGTTGGTGCGGGCGTGCAAGCGCGGGCCCATCTGCATGCGTTCGTGGAGGGTTTCGATGTCGGCGAAGTGTATATCCTTACACGCACGCTTGCGCACGCTCGACGCCTCGCCGATGAAGCACACGCACGGTGGGGTATCATTACACACGCCCTCACCGAACCCACTATGGCGCTATCACACGTACCGTTGATCATTACCGCAACCACCAGCGCACATCCAGTCCTCCCATACGGTGTACGGAAGGATGCTTTCATCGCGGCAGTCGGTGCCTATCGCCCGACGATGGCGGAGCTACCGCCTGAACTCGTGCGTGCGTGCAGCCTGTACGTGGACACCCTTAACGGTGCACGCGCCGAAGCGGGCGATCTGATTCAGGCCAGGGTCGACTGGACGCAGGTGACACCCCTAGCGCAAGCGGTCGGGCAGGCGCCTCGCCAGCACAACTGCCCAGTGATTTTCAAAAGCGTGGGCGATGCTGCCTGGGACCTGGCGGCCGCGAACGTCGTTCACGAGGTGTTCCAGCAGGAGCAGACACGCGATTGAGCTACCCTCGCGCGTCCCTAAGCATATCGTTTCAATTACCAGCAGAACACAGTCTTGAAGACCCGAACTCCTACATCGTCAGTCGTCAGTAGGTCGTTAAACACAGGACGGGCGAATCGTGCATCATGGAACGATTCGCCCGTACATGGAGATTATGTGACACCGCTACTTGTGAGACGTTCCGGCGTTCGTCGTGGAACGGTGGAACGACGCAATTACGGCATGTGGCTAGTTGAACCGGATCGTAGCCACCGAGTGTGGCGGCAGTTCGATACGGAATCCTGCGCCGTCCTGCGTCACATCCAGCGGTCGTGGCGCGACCCGTTCGGGATCCTCCAGGCTGTTCTGAGCGCGTGGGTCGTCGGCGGTCAGGACTTCGGCAGTAGCGGTCGTGGCACCTGCCATGCTGCCAATGACCACGGTCGCACGCTCGTGCAGATGGCGATTGGTGACGGTCACGCTGCTACCGTCGCTCGTCCGCGACGCTGTCGCGCTGACCGCCGCGCCGCCCGAAGGCAGCGTCAATCCGCCACTCACCTCGACGGGCAACGCTTCGGCACCGATGTGTGAGGCGTGCATCTGGAAGATATGATAGGTCGGCGTCAGCCACATCTTGGGTCCATCGGTCATGATCACCGACTGCAGCACGTTGACGATCTGTGCGATGTTCGCCAGCGTCAGCACATCGCACTGGCGATGGAAACCCTCGAAGGCCACTGCCACTGCGAGCGCATCGCGCAACGTGTTGGCTTGTTCATAGGTGATCGGATCGCGCGCTTCTGCCGTGCCACGGTCGCCCCATGGCCGCGCTTCGGGATGCCAGACGCCCCATTCGTCGAGCGCGATGCCGACGCGATGCTGTCCTGGGTTCGCCTCCTTGATCAATCGACGGGTGCGGATGATAAAATCCTCGGTCGAGTCGGCTTCGCTAGCAGATCGTAGTATTCCTGGTCGCGAGAAGTCGGTTTCAGGACCGCCATCGTCCAGTACATATGGATCGACAGGTGATCGGCGAGGTTGAGGTGCCGACCGAGGGCCGACAGCAGCGTTTTGTTCCAGCTCATCGTCGTGGCCGCACACGACCAGTTCTGCGTCGGAGTCGACGTGACGCAACATCGTGGCATAGCGTCGATATTCCTGGGCATAGTCGTCAGGCATCGATAGTTGCCGCCGCAACCCCAGTTCTCGTTGCCAACGCCCCACAAGTCGCACGCCGCATGGTTCCGGCGAACCGTTGGCCGCACGTTTGCGTGCGAGCGACGTCGGCACGCTGCGAATTGCAGTATTCTAGCCAATCGCATAATTCCTGGGCTGTGCCGCTGCCGACGTTGCCCGCCAGATATGGCTCCGCACCCAGCATGGCGCAGAAATCCAGGAACTCGTGGGTGCCAAGGCTATTATCGTCCTCGACCTGCAAGCCACACGAGATTCCGATACGCGTTGGTCGTTCAGCGGTTGGTCCGATGCCATCCATCCAGTGATAATGGTCGGCGTAACAGCCGCCGGGCCAGCGTAGCATCGGCACTGGCAGCGCCTTGAGCGCTTCCAGCACATCGGTGCGAAAGCCATTCTGGTGTTCGACGCCCGAAGCGTCGGCACCTACCCAGATGCCGTCGTAGCAACAACGACCCAGGTGTTCGGCGAAATGGCCATAGATCCGTGGTGAAATCGTGCCAATCGGCGCGTCCGTATTAATCGTCAGTCTCGTTTCTTGCATCATTCCTCAAGATTGAACTCCAACCACCATATACCATCAGGACAGCGCACTCGACGTGCGCTGCCATGGCAGATGCTTGTGGATCAGTGGTTGGTGTAGTATGTACGTGGTCTGCGTGTCGTGGATACGTGCTCTAACGTCCGCCCATGCCGGTCAACGAGATGCCAGCTACGATGCGACGCTGAAAGATCGCGTACAGGATCAACGGAGGTGTCGATGCCATAGCCGCTGCCGCCATCGTCACACCGCGCTGTACGTAGTTGCCGCCGCCCAGTACCTGCAATCCGACCGGTAGCGTCAGAGTGGAACGGTCGCTCAAAATGATCAAGGGCCAGAACAGATCATTCCAGTTGCCAAGGAACGTAAAAATTCCAAGCGCCACCATCGCCGATGAAACCAACGGCAATGCGACCTGCCAGTAAATACGGAACCGGCCCGCGCCATCCATCACCGCCGCTTCTTCGAGTTCACGCGGGATCGACATGAAGTGCTGTCGCAGCAAAAAGACGCCAAACACATTCGCGCCATGCAACCAGATCAGCCCGTTGTAGCTATTCAGCCAGCCCAGGTTTCGCATAAGGATGAAGTTCGGGATGAATGTCACTGCACCTGGGATCATCAGGCTGGTAAGCAGCAAGAAGAAGATCGCATCGCGCCCAGGAAATTCCAGGCGTGCATACGCATACGCAGTCAGCGAACAAACAAACAACACGAGCGCCGTAACAGCGGTCGCCACGAATACGCTGTTGATCAGCCAGCGAAACACGGGCAACGTCGGATCGGTGAAGATGCGCTGGAAATTCGCGATGGTCGGATTTTCTGGAATCCAGCGGATCGGCCAGGTCATCGTCTTTGATTCGGGCGTAAACGCTTGCGAATACATATAAAGGATCGGCATCAGCGTCAAGATCGCGCCAATGATCAGCGCGATATATAGCAATAGCGTGCCGGCGGTGAAATGGCGCACGTCGCGTAATCGACGAGTCGAAGCAAGCATGGTGTTCTCCTAATCTGCCTCATAACGCAACAGCCGGAACTGAAGCAAGGTCACGGCAATCATGATCAACGCCAATACCACCGCCATCGCCGAAGCATAGCCAATGCGGAAAAACGACCACGCGGTTTGGAACAGATACACCATTACCGTGCGCGATTCGTGGCCTGGACCGCCCTGGGTCATGATCAGCGGTTGACCGAACACCTGCATCTGTGCGATGAACTGCGTTACACCAACGAACAGCATCGTGGGACGCAACATAGGCAGCGTGATGCGGAAGAACGCCTGACGACTGTTTGCGCCGTCGATCTTAGCGGCCTCGTACAGCGATTCTGGAATCGCTTGCAGTCCCGCCAGAAAGATCAGCATCGGTGCGCCGAAGGTCCACCACACGGTTGCGATCGAAATCGACGGCAACACCAGGTTTGCATTACCAAGCCAGATGATGCGCGGGCCGTGCAGCAAATCGGTGATGTAATAGTTGAGCATACCGCGGTTTGGATCGAACACGCGCTGCATCACCAACGCCATCGCTGACACTGACAGAATCACCGGCGTATAGAACAAGGTACGGAAGAAGTTACGTCCGATGATATTCTGCTTCAACGCCGCCGCCGCTCCCAGCGACACACCGATATTGATCGCCATCGTGAGCGCAGCAAAGTACACCGTATTGCGCAGCGTTTTCCACCACAACGGATCGTTCCATAACGCTACATAGTTGTCCACGCCGATCCACGTCTGGGTCTTCGCCATGATCTTCCAGTCGTAGAAGCTCATGCGGAGACCAAACAGGATCGGCCAGAGCAGGAACAGCGCCGAAGAAAATCAGATGTGGCAGGATGAACAGATAGTTCGGAAGCTGTTTCCGCAAACGCTGCCCACGGCGCGCCCGTTCGGCTGCAAGGATCGCCGCTGGTCGCGTCTGAATGCTGGATGCCATTCCACATGTTCCTTTCGCCAGAGGATGCCGGAGCGATCCGGCATCCTCCTAATTACACACTAGCCGCGATCGAGAATCGCCTGGACGGCGCTCTGGGCCTCTTCCATGGCCTGCTGGGGTGGCGTGGTGCCAGCCAGCGCAGCGCTGAAGCCTGCCTCGTATGCCGTCACGATCTCGTTGATCGACTTGTGCGACTGTCCGGCGCGTCCGATCTCGCTGAACTGCTCTGCCGCGACCTTGACCGACTCGATCGCCTGAACGCTTTCCTTCTTCTGCACCGACAAGCGTGCTGGCACCTGACCGGACGTTGCCCAGGTTTCGCCGTTGTCGCCCAGCCATATGATCAGGTCCTTAGCAGCCTTGAGGTTTGGATCGGCGACGCCTTCCGGTACGACCATCATGTGCGAATCGAAGCGCACAGCCTGCTTGCCATCGGGTGCCATCGAGTTGATGTACATCGGCTTCATGACCTTCGCCGCATCCGGATTGTCCTTGAAGAAGTTAAGGTTCCAGGTGCCGTCCCACATCAAGGCGATTGAATTGGTCTTGAACAGGTCGCCAGGGCTGGGGATGCCAGGAACGGCAGGCGGGACGACATGATGCTTGTAGATCAGGTCGGTCCAGTACTGCACGGCGGCGACGGTCTTTGGATCGTTGACTTTGGCGGTCTTGCCGTCGTCGGTAAACAATTCGCCGCCAAACTGCCAGATCGATCGACACCATCGTGAAGCGCTGCCAGGCGCTATGGGTCGCCCAGATCTTGACGCGGTCGGGATCGAAGCCCGCCTCGTTGGGGTGCTTGCCGGCTTCGTCGACCGTGATCTTCTGCGCCCACGGGATAAATTCGTCGCCGTTCTTGGGCAGCGCGTTGGGGTCGAGACCAGCATCCTTGATCACCTTGGTATTGACCCAGTTGAGCCAGCCGTGGTTGTCGAAGGGAATGGCCATCGTCTTGCCTTCCGACGCTGATCGCTTCGATCAGTGTCGGGTTGAAATCGTCTTTGGGAATCAGGCCGTCCTGGAAGAACAGCGCGTCGGCATCCTGGATGCACGCCGATCGAGGCGAACTGCTGGATCGCCCACGAGTGCATCAGACCCATGTCGGGTGGTGTACCAGCGGCGGTAGCAGTGGGCAGCTTCTGGTAGAACACGCCCCAGTCGCTGTACACTTCCGAGCTAATCGTCACATCCGGATGTTCGCCCGGCGTATGTTTGGAGCATTTGCACCATCGTCGCGCCATCCGCGCCACCCAGGCCATGCCAGAAGGTAATTTTCTGCGAACCAGTACCCAGCACGGCGGGGGTCAGGGTAGGAGCTGGCGATGGTGTTGGAGGAGCGGCGGCCTCTCCTGCTGCGGCGGTTTCTGCGCTACCGGCGACAGTTGTCGAGCCTGTGGTGGTAGTTGCTGGACTCGAGCCGCAGCTAGCCAGTGCCAACGAGCCGATACCGGCGGCAGTGGCGGTAAGAAATGCACGTCGACTGAGCATACGTTGCTCTCGATTTGGTTTCATGGTTGCCCTCCGAATACCCATTTAGAAGGAGAAGCCTGGGAAATCTGTAAGATAACGACACGACGACGAACTTATCCGTGCGAAATTACTTTCGACTGCATCCAGCGCTGCCACTAATCGCTCCGGGTCACTTCCTTTAACAACAAACACATCTGCTCCGGCTTCCTGCGGCGCACGTTGGCGCGCACCATACATCGTCAGCATTATGATCGTAATATCAGGCCACCGTTTTTTGATCTGGCGGGTTGCTTCCAACCCATCCATAACCGGCATCTGGACATCCATCAGCACGACTTCTGGATGGCTCGCCACGATACATTTCAACGCATGCTCACCGTTGGTCGCCTCACCAATAACCTCGACCTCGGGCAAGGTTGCGAGTAATGCACGCAAACCTACGCGGGCGTGTGCGCTGTCATCCACGATCAGCACCCGAATGCGTTGCGCCATGGTCGTACCTTGTTTCGAGGTGCGTACAGGATATACGCATGTCATCATCTAGTATGACAGTCCATCACCAAATGTGCATCAGCGGAATGTGAGTATTATGCTACCTAGAAAAGCGTACGAAAAATGAAGCATTCCCTACACGAATCGTGTAGGGAATCTACGCCATTTGATGTAGAAAGGCACATGAGTGAGGGTCCTCATCGTATTTATCGAAGGAAAACCGTGCGGCGTAACACAAACCACCGGGATTGATAGGCAAGCGTTATCGTTGCAATCAGACCATGAATACCATGAGCAGGAGAGCGCGTGCAATCCGTTTGTTCATGAAGTTGATTGCATAATCGATCAGTCGTCAATTCGTTCCTCCAAAAATTTCGCCCTCATCCTCAAACGCATAGAATCTCCATACCATGTACCTGCGATAAACGATGATGTACTACCTGATGAGTGTAAATAATTGTTGACGATGTATCAGTCCTTGGCGTATGATGCTGGACGTTCGCACTGTCATAAATTAATGATGAGTTGCATTCGTTGATCAAGTCCGTGTCCCGCTGGACTGTAGGCGTCGCCACGATGAGGTCAAAGAGCGCTCGATGTAGCTGTCTTTGGGTGAGTTCGTCGGCGAGCTGGCATCAGCAGATGCAACGAAAGGTAACATCTCGGACCGTTTGACCATGTGCGTGGGAGGACGACGACAAGACTGGTAATTTCATGACGGAAGCATGAATATGCTTTGCAAGTGTACGACGTGGCGGTGAAGTAACGAGTATTCCAGGAAGGAACGATGATGAGGAAATGTTGGTTAGGCTTGAGCACCGTGATGATACTGCTCATGACTGTGCTCCCATTCAGTGGCGTGACGGAAGCACAAGAGCGCAAGAAATTACGACCTCAAGCTTCACAAGACCCTGACGCGGTTCCTGTAAGGCAACCCCGTGGACTGGATAAAGGTCCGATCTCTGTGTTTGTGGAGTTGACCGGGCAGCCCACCACGGTGGCCTATGCGGCACGTAAGCGGCGTGGTGGAACCGATTCCGAGGCGAACACCGAGGCTAAATCGGTGCTTGTCCAGAACCTGCAAGCTCAACAACGCTTAACACCATTCCTGCGGTCACTCAAGACACCGGAACTCTATCGCACGCAGCGCGTTTTGAATGGAATCGCCGTCCGGGCGAACGCCAATCAGATCGCATCGTTGTCACGGCTTCCAGGCGTCCGCAAAGTCACACCGATCGTCACCAAGTACGTTGAGAATGCGACAAGCGTGCCGCTGATTGGCGCACCTGATGTGTGGCGATCCTCCGCAGGTCGCTATCTGGGTGAAGGCATCTCGATCGGTGTCATCGACACTGGCGTGGATTATTTGCACACAGACTTCGGCGGTCCTGGCACTGGCTACGATACCAACGATACAACAATTGCCGAAGCGGGTGGTGGTTTTCCCAGCGCAAAGGTGGTCGGTGGTTATGACTTTGTTGGGGATGATTACAACGCCAATGATCCTGCTACATCGATTCCCACCCCCGATCCCGATCCGATGGACTGCAACGGTCACGGCTCGCATGTTTCGGGCACGGCGACTGGGTACGGTGTAACCTTCAACGGGCAGACATTCAGTGGACCGTATAGCCAGAGTACACCGTTTGATGCGCTGCGCATCGGCCCCGGTGTTGCTCCGAAGGCTGACCTGTACGCCCTACGCATCTTTGGCTGTGATGGCTCGACCGATGTAACGGATCAGGCGATTGAATGGTCGGTCGACCCGAACGGCGACGGCGACTTCTCGGATCACCTCGACGTGATCAACATGTCGCTTGGCTCGGATTTTGGCGGCAATTTCGATACAACCGCGGCTGCCAGCAACAATGCTTCGCTGGCAGGTGTCATTGTCGCCGCTTCGGCGGGCAACTCCGGTGATACGTACTACATCGGCGGAAGTCCCGGTAGCGCGGATCGCGTGATTTCGAGCGCGTCATCGGCGGACAGCACCGCTATCACCGACGGTTTCAAGGTCAATTCCCCGGCCTCAATTGCTACGACCCATCCAGCCTTCTTCTCCGTCGCATATGACTGGGCGAATGAGCCAGATGTCACCGGCACGCTTGTCTATCCGGCATCCCAACCGACCGGATGTCAGGCATTCAATACCGAAAACGCTGCGTTGATCTCCGGGAAGGTCGTATTGCTCCAATGGACCGACAATGAGTGCGGATCCGTCACGCGCGGTGGTAATGTTGCGAGGGCCGGCGGTATCGGCTTCATCCTATACGACAATTCCGAGGTATTCGATCTTTTGATCACCGGGAGTGCCGTGATTCCAGGCGTCAGCACGCCGCTGGAAGTTGGCCAGACCCTGCTTGCTCACATCGACGAGAACATTAGCGTCACGTTTAGCGATCGGTTCCGAGGCAAAGGGAAACTTGTAACGCCCGAATTGACCGATACCTTGTCGGACTTTAGTTCACGAGGTCCCGCCCGCGACAACAACGTTAAGCCGGATGTTTCGGCACCGGGCCAGACGATCTTCTCGGTGGCATATGGAACGGGCGACGAGGGAGTAAGCTTCAACGGCACGTCGATGGCATCGCCACACACAGCGGGAGCGATGGCACTGTTGAAGGAAATTCACCCGACCTGGACCGTTGAGGAACTCAAGGCGCTCATCATGAATACCGCCGGACAGGATATTCGTTCCGGCCTTGAGACCGACAGCGCCATCTATGGCCCGTCGCGCCAGGGGTCAGGACGTATTACCCTGCCCGCCGCTGCCACTTCGAATGTCATTGCCTATGCCAACGACAATTCAGGTCGAGTCAGCGTGTCATTCGGCGAAGTCGAAGTCGTCAACACCGTGTCCCTTACCAAAACCGTAGTAGTGAAAAACAAGGGAACCATCGCGGAAAACTTCGACCTGTTCTACGCGCCAGTTACGACGATCCCAGGCGTTTCGTTCAGCATCGAAGGCCCGTCAACGGTCACGATTGACCCTGGCTCAACAGTTGAGGTCAGTGTGCGGTTGGACGCTGACGCCAGTCAGATGAAACACACCCGCGATCAGACCGTCGCCGATACCCAGTTGGGTTTCCCACGTGACTGGCTGGCAGAAATTCAGGGCTATCTGAGAATCACACCGCGTGGCGAACCCGCCGGACGCACACCGCTTCGGTTGTCGTTGTACGCGACCGCCCGACCCGCATCCAACATGCGTGCGACTCAGGCAGCCTTTGACTTCACCGACGGAATGACCAATACGCTTGGACTGACGGGTAAGTCCGTCATGACCGGCACGTCGTATCCGACCGATACGGTGTCGCTGGTTAGCGCGTTGGAACTGCAGGCCACATCCCCGAACGATCCAACGACGACCGGTAACGTGAACGGAGCCGACCTCAAGTATGTGGGTGCCGCCTCCAATTACACAGCCGCCGGAACGATCACCGACACGGAGATCTACATCGGCATCGCGACCTATGGTGAATGGTCAACACCGTACGCGATCGATTCCGAGTTCGACATTTACTTCGACACGAATAACGATGGCACCGATGACTATGTGATGTTCAATAGCGCACTCACAACGTCGGCGGGTGATGCCCAGGATGTGTTCATAACACAGTTGATTGACCTTTCAACAGGGGCAAGTGCTCTTGAGGACTTCATCAACGGTGTTCCTGCCGTGATTGACACCAACCCATACAACAATAGCGTCATGGTTATGCCGGTGTACGCTGCTGATCTGGGATTGACAGAAGCCAACTCACGCTTCAGCTATACTATCTATACGTACTCGTCTGAGTACCCTAATGTCGTAGATTATGTAACCGGCATGTCCTACGATCCGTTAGCACCGGGCATCGACACAAGCGCGACCACGCTTGAGCCCCAGGTACCGGGCGTGACCTACCCTGATACCAACGCCGGAATCACGGTGGCATATGACAAGGATGCCTACGACGCCAACGGTTCACAGGGCATTCTGTTGCTGCATCACCACAACGTCAACGGCAACACCTCGGAGGTCGTTTCTCCTGAGTTGCTCAAGACTACGCTGCCGCTCGTTTTCCGCTAAGAAACGAACGCACACCGCCGGAACTGACAGCCTCCTGCTCATATGAGCAGGAGGCTGTTTTTGTTGGTATGCTGTAGGCGCTATGCGAGAATCACTGAGCCACCTGCCACTGGTCGAACTTCCGGTACGCGCCGCCGGAGCCGGAACCCTGTCCACATTTCTGGCGCACGCCGCGCTCGATCACGGTCCGATCTTCCGCAGCATCGTGCCGGTCGGACGCGATGCCGGACGCGATGTTGTGTTCATGCTTGGTCCCGCCGCCAACCGCTTCGTGCTGCACACGCACCGCACGCATTTCAGCCACCATCAGGGATGGACGCCTGTGATCGGTCCATCGGTCGGGCAGGGCTTGCTCAACATGGACGACCCAATGTACAGCTTCCATCGGCGACTGTGGAATCCAGCGTTCGCCGGAGCGAGCCTCACTACCTATGTGCCGGTGATCCAACGGATCGTGCGCGAGCGCGTGGGCACCTGGGCGGAGCGCGGCGAGGTGGACGTGTACGACGAAGCCCGCCGTATAACCTTCGACATAGCGGCCTGTGCGCTCGCCGGATACGCGCCTGGTCCTGAACTCGACCGTCTGCGCGACCTGTTTCACCTGATGTTCCATGGCTTCGAACGTCGCAAGGAAACACGGGGCGCGTTCCAGCGCCGCAAACTCGCGGCACGCGCCGAATCCGACGCCCTGATGCTGCCGACCATCGCAGCGCGACGAACCGCATCGGAAGCAGGACAAATACGAGATGTCCTTGGAATGATTGTCAACGCCCACGACGAGCAAGGACGCGCTCTGACTGACGAACAGATCGTGGCACATATCAATATTCTGCTGGTAGCGGGACACGAAACAACCACAACCCTTGGTACGTGGGCGCTGTACCTGCTCACCTGTTGGCCTGAACAGCGCCAGAAGATCGAGCGCGAACTCGCAACCTTGCCCGCCGACGACGATCCCGACTGGACGCGCATCTTGCAATCACTACCAGCGCTCGATCTGTTCGTGCGCGAAGTGGGACGCCTGTATTCGCCTGTCCTGACGTTGCCGCGTGGCGTGGTCGAGCGTTTCGATTTTCAGGGGTATGGTGTTCCCGCCGGAACCACGCTGCGCCTGGCCCTGGCGGCAGGACACCGCTTGCCAACGGTATTCGAGGAGCCTGAACACTTTGACCCCGACCGATTCGCGCCGCCACGCGAGGAAGATAAACGCACGCCCTACGGCCTGATCTCGTTTGGCGCGGGACCACGCACCTGCATCGGCATCAACGTGGCGCAAATCGAGACGAAAACCTTGATCGCGTTTGCGCTGCGTGCGTGCCAGTTCGAGCCGATGCCCGACCAACGTCCGATCCACGCCGGATTCTGGGTAGCGAAAATCCCCTTCGGCGTGCGTATGCGGATCCTGCCGCTATGAACTACCCGGCTCTGATGATCGCTGTCTAAAGAAATATCAGAGCCGGGTTGTTCATTTCGTCCAAAGCCATCAGCTCAAGTCATCAGTATCATTAGCTACTTCGCGATTTCCCAAATGTGACCACCCGGATCTTTGAAGCTTGCCGTGCGAACTCCCCATGGTCGATCCATCGGTCCATTTATCAGTTCTACGCCTTGTGCCGTGAGTTGAGCACATAGCATATCGACATCCTCTACATGGATTGTGAAGACCATACGCGCTCCAGCCTCGCGAGGTGCTACCGTAGCAGGTTCAACCAATTCTCCAGCTGATGTGCTACTCAGCACGTTAATAAGTGTATCTCCAATCTTGAAAACCACTGAGGTGTTGCCTTCGAACTCCACTGGCAGGGCGAAGACTTTGCTGTAGAAGTGTTTCGTCGCTTCCAAATCTTCGGTGAAGATCGTTATGGCAAACAACGACTTTGCCCAGGAACTTCCACTTACATCAGGGGTTGTCATTTGATCCATGATTAATCTCCTTCTAATCGCACGCTGTACATAGTGGTCACGAGCAAGGCTGCATCTGAGTGGGTATAGTGTCCTTTTGGACCATGCTAAAATTCCTCTGCGTTCATGGTTGCCCATTTTCGCCAACACATACCAATTGTACAGGACATCTATTAGGGTCTTAACCCAACGACCTGCCAGGGCGGTATCATCGCCGACAGCGTAATGATCGAAGGTACCGCCAATTCTTATGAAAAGACAGATGAATGACACATCGGAACATCCAGATGTTTGTTGCAGTGCAAAAGGAGCAGCATGACGGAGCTATGAGGGTGAAACCCAACGGTTGTTGCCTCCTTGTCTCTACTGTGGGGGAGTAACCTTTGTGTCGGGAGCAGTTCAGGGCCAGTATCCACAAACCTTGAACTTTATCGTGAAACGGCAACGCGGGGATTCTCTACTGGATAGAATGTTTCCTCCAAGCTTTGATGTAGAAGCTCGGATGTGCAAAACCTGCGGCAACATCCAAACCTTTGGCATCATTCCAGAGGAAGAATGAAAAGGGACCGTCGCTAGTAGCGACGGTCCCTTGCGCGTCCCATCAATGTTATACGGTTTCTGCTGGTTCTTCCGGCTCGGCGGGCGCTTCTTCCGGCTGGGGGTCTGGTTGCGCCATAATACCGGCGATGATGCCAGCCGTCACTCCGGCGACCGTTAGGGCGATCACGGGTGCCGGAATCTCGATGCCGAGCACTTCATCCAGTGAATACTTGCCGGGACCGATAAGCCCAACCGCCGCCGCGACCGCCATATAAACCATCGGCAGTTCCGCGCCGCCGCTCGTCACCCAGATCGGCTTTCCAGCATGCGCTTTGTTCCAGGCCATCACCATCGGTCCAAACAACGAAATCGGGCCAATGGGATTGAGAAAGCCAAGCGCGATCAGCAAACCGCTCCCGAACTCGCCGCCGCCTGCCATGGCAGCCCAAACGTTTCCCGGTTTCAAGCCCATCGATTCCATCCACCCACTGGTTCCTTGAAACCCCGGACCGCCGAAGGAACCGAACAGCTTTTGTGCGCCGTGTCCCGCCATCAGACCACCAGCGGTTAAGCGTAACGCGAGCAATCCCAGGTCTTTCGCTGGCTCATCCTTCTTCCCCCACATACTTGCCTCCAAATGCGCATAGCCGAGCGAAAACCTTCGTCGGCGTTACAAGTGATACCAAGCAAGGCGGATGCCGGAAGTTAACGCGTAAGCTTAACAAACTCTTGCATTGCGCCGACTTCCATGTGGGCGAGTTCCAGACGCTCCGCCCACAGACGCGGGTCAGCGTCCAACGCGGCGATCCAGCCGTCGCGCCCACCAGCAGCCGCGACCTCGACCTCGAAACGGTCGGCAGTCTCGAACTCTAGCCCTTCGGTTTCGCGATACCCCACGACAATATCGCCCTCGTGCTGCGCCCACAAAGGCCAGGTCCCATCGACGCCGACGGTATCGTCGGTCGCTCCCACGACCAACCGTTCGACGGCGTGATGGCGAAAGCCACGCGCAGCGGCGGTAATATCCCATGGTGTGCCGCTGTAAAGCGCGTACACCCGATTGATAATTGCCTCAGTGTCACGCTGGATGCGCGGGTGGCTGGCATACGCTCGCGGTGTCCGTCCCAGGACGGTCATGTCGTAGCGTTCGATCTGGTTTGCCACCTCGCGCAGTTCGTCGGGGTAGCACATCGCCCAATGCAACACCCGATCCGCGTCGCAATACATGATCGTCGCAGCATCATGGTCAAGCGCCCGCCGCATGACGGTGCGGCGCACCTTGCCGAGCGAGCGTAGACCACCTACCCCATCGTCCCACCACTACATCTGCGCCGCTGGCGACCAACAGATCGGTTGCCGGACCACGCGAAGCGGCGGTCGCCTCCACGACCACCGCCCCAAAGATATCCTGGACCACTGGCAAAACCGCACGCATTTGTGCGAACATACGACCGGGCGGATCGTGATACGTTACCGCCAACGTGGTCGAACTCATGGTCGCTCCTTCCTATGCTCCTTCGATCAACAGTTCAGGTTGATCCTTGGCTTGGAAAATCGCCCGCAGCGTGCCGAGCCGGATCACCGTGCCATGCTTGAGCGCATTGGAGCCAAGGATGCGGCGTTCCGCGCCAGCATCGCCATTATAGGCTACCATGATCTCACCACCAGCAGGAGTAACCACCCAGCGCCCCTCCTGGCGTAGGATCGCTGCGTGCTGTGGAGCGAGGCCCGGTAATACTACATCGTTGCCCGCTTCGCTGCCGATGGTCGTGCGTTCCTTCCGCAACATGACGGTGAAGGAACCGCGCGACTCGGGCTGTGCTGCCGTTGCCACAGGCATTTCGAGCGGTGTACGGTATGGATGCCGTCCTATGCCAATTGGCTCCGCGTCCGGCGCGACAGGTGACGCCGACGCAACGTTTGAGACGCCGATCGTGGCAGGAACGGCGGCGGGCGTCGGAGATTTTACGTCGTCGCCCCAATACCGACGGCGCGATACCCAGCACCAGGAGCGTCCCACCCAGCCCAAACAGCAGCCATGGGCTACGTTGCAGCACTAGCACGCCGCTGACCGCATAATCGTCGCTGATTGTGAACGGGGCAGTCGCACGGGCGACGTTGAGTTCGAGCGTGCGGCGGGTGCCATCCAGGTTCGGCGTCGGCGATTGGTAGGTGAAACTGTATTCGTTCTGAAGTGCGCGTGCGAGGTTTGCATACAGCGCCGCGAGTTCGTCGGCATCGGGGGCGAAATAATAGGCACCGCCAGTTTGTTGAGCGATACGTTGTAATTGCTCGTTGTCAACATCGCTGCCCAGCCCAATAGTATAGACGGGAATCCCGGCATCGCTCGCTCGCTTGATGCTATCCGAGGCAGTAGCGCTGTCGCCGTCGCTGACACCGTCGGTCAGCGCGACGATCACCCGTCGCCCAGTGGTGCCTTGCATGTCGTCGGCAGCCTCGATGATCGCATCGTTGAGGCGTGTCGCGCCACTCGGTCCAATCTGATCGACCAACCGACCGGCGGCACGTTGGTCTGCGACTGTGGCGAGCGCGCGGATTGGCAGCAGCGTCTCTATATCGCCGCTAAAGGTGGTGATACCTAGCGTGTCGCGTCCAGGGCGCAGCAGATCAATGAACGTTTGTGCCGCGCCAATCGCACCATCCATCTTGCGCTCGTCCTCCATGCTGCCGCTACGATCGATCACCAGCATTGCCGTCAGCGGCTGCTCGCCCGCGCCCGTAAAGGTGAAATCGACAGGAATGCCGTCCTCGGTGAGCACAAAATCGTCCTGCTGCAATCCTTCGATCACCTTACCGCCCACGTCTTGCAGTAGCGCGTAGCCGGTGATTGTGGGGAACGCGGCTTCGTCTACGAGTGTAAAGCGACCATTCGCGCCATCCGCCGCACGCATGGTCCCCGCCTCACCGTAGGGAATACTAAGAAGAGCGACCCAGCCGAATGCGACCAGGATCAGGATCATCAGCATGGTGTAGCGTCGCAGAAGTCGTTTCATTTATGCTTCCTCCATGCCGTCGAGCCTAAAGATCAACGGGGTCGTGCCGATGCGTAAGTGTTCGCCGCCGTGCAGCACGATGCTAGCTCCCGGCATGAGTTGTTGCTGATTGACCGTAATCGGACTGGCGGCGGGATCGACCGTGAAAACATAGCCATCCTTCCGGCGTTCGACCTGCGCGTGCGTGCTGGCGACGGTACGATCTCCCGGCAGGTATACATCGCATGCGTCGCTCGCCCCCACCGTCAGCAGACGCTTGCCGACGAGGACTTCGCGGCCTTCCAACCTGCCGCCCATGAAGCGAAACCAGGCATCGCGCACCACGACAAGGGTCAGGGCGATCAAGGCTCCCAGACATGCGCCCAGGATCACCAGGCCAACCGCACCGCCCACCGTGATCGCCAGGTCGCGGTTTTGCGTCGTTACACGCAGCAGGTCGCTGACGCGCTCATAGGCGCTACCGCCCACCATGCCGCCGAGGATGCCGCCGATCGCACCATATGTACGTTTGAGCGGGGCACGTGTCGCGATGCCTTCACTGGCTCCGACCAATCCACCGAAGATC
Source organism: uncultured Chloroflexia bacterium (assembly GCA_963782315.1). Taxonomy (GTDB): domain Bacteria; phylum Chloroflexota; class Chloroflexia; order Chloroflexales; family Kallotenuaceae; genus JBBSGA01. Next base: position 49,243 of record CAWAJS010000016.1, on the reverse strand, counting down.
GCCCATCCGGCGGCGCGAGGCCAGACCCCACCTCCCGCATATGAGAAGATCAATTCGCCCGTTACCAGACCGATCGTACCGCCGACGAGGCCAAGGAGACCACCGTACCATGCGCCACGCGCCGCTACTCTTAGCGAACGGGCCTGCACACCATCGACCGCTCCCAGCGCCCCACCGATACATATGCCGACGATAGCACCCAGCAAGGCATCCCGGACCAGCAGACTAGCAAAACTGGAGGCTGTACCACCCAACACTATGCCGCTTAGCGCCCAGGCGATCAACCCACCCAATGCACCGCACACGGCATTGTAATAAATTCGCATCTTTAGCGACATGCTCGTTCCTTTCGGGCGTCCTTCTCGATGCCGCTATGACGTTTACACGTTGCCGATTGTTGCCAGGGGGTATGACCTTTGCGTTCAGATGGCAGTGCTGACGTTCAGCTGGCTACGCCGGAGAGAAAAATTGCTACGGAAGGTTCTGGTCTGATACGATTGCATGAAAGCGTTGTCACGGTATGAACAATGTGCTAACAAGCTGTTGGATGGCCTTGGAGCGACGTGCACCTCGTTTGGGTAGCTCCCACAATGGCATTGGATTCCGCCGCCGGAATAGTACTCCACCGCCGACGAGAACTGCCGGGCGTCGTTCGATGATGGCAAGCTCGAAGTGATGTCGGCTTATGAGGTATAGTAACGTTCTGTTCATCCTGCTGGATATATCGCTTCACATGAGCGCTCCCCGGTGCGTCGCGCAGAAGCTATGTTCCAGTCGACTTAAGCCTTACTCGTCACGTTTCTTGATCTCGCGCCAAACCTTCTCAGAATTGGGGAATTGACTTTGAACGCAATATGTATATAATGATAACCATTATCATTATCGTGTAGCTGAAGATGGTTCTGGCCACACGTCAATTGAAGAAGAGGCAGAGAATGAGCAATTCAGCAATGGGTGGAATGGGAATGAGCACCGTCGGTTCATGCGATGTAACAGCCTGTAGCTTCAACAAAGCACAGCAGTGTACCGCCGGATCGATTCAGGTTTCTTTCGTCGATGGTATGGCGCACTGCGCGACGTTCCAGCCCGCAGGCGGTGCCATGGGCGTTGCCAGCGACAGCGCAACCAGCACCACGACCCCCAAGAGCTAAACCACGTTCTTCAGCCAAACGAGAGCCGCGCACGATGCGCGGCTCTCGTTATTTCACGCATAGCATATCATCAGGTGTAACCGTTACAGGCGATCCATAGGCTGACGCAGCAACCCCAGCACACCATTCACTATGACGAATCCGTGTCGGCGACCAGCGCATCAGCCGTTACACTTCCATAGAGCATTGCTAATCGCCGCACATGCTCAGTCACCTGCGTACGTAACGCGGATGGTTGCACTACCTCGACATCCGCGCCCAACATCAGGGCAAATTCACATGCATCGCGCTCAAGCTCGAACAGCATCGACACACATGTCCGACCATGCTCGTCACAGGCACCTTCATCCGTGACATGCGCGTATCGCAAGCCCATTCGCACCCGTTCCAGCGCATGCGGAGCCACCCTTAGCGTGACCAGGTACTGCGGTAAACGGGAACGAAACGTCGTGGTAGATTCCTGCCAGAAAGTCGCCAGATCGAACCCAGCGGGGCGCTGACAAGGTACGCTCAAGGACTTCAGCATCTTCGACTCGCGCCACGCGATAGGTACGAACCTGCTCCTCAACAGCAGCGACGAGATACCACACACTCCCTTTGGCTACCAACCCCAACGCATCGACAGTGCGCTCGACGCTTGTGCCATCGCTGCGCCGATACGCGAGCCGAAGCTTTTGCGATTGCCACACGGCTTCTTGTAACACTGATAGAAACGGGACGGCTTCTTCGCGGCGATTCCAACCACCCGCGTCGATGTAGATACGTTGGCGGGCATATTCCGCATCCCGGCGGAACACTGGCGGCAAGGCTGCGACCAACTTCACGAGAGCGTGCTCGGACGCTTTTTTCAGCCCGAGATCGGCAAGGAGCGACGGCGAATTGACGAGGAACAGTGTTCGTACTTCTGGCTCGCTTAGTCCCGTGAGGGTTGTTCGATACTCCTCTGCGAGAAAACAACCGCCGCCTGTCCCACGTTCTGCGTACACGGGCACGCCAGCCGCGCTGAGGGCATCCATATCGCGGTATATCGTACGCTCGGATACCTCAAGGCGCTGAGCAAGTTCGTTCGCCGTCATGCGACCTTCGACTTGAAGCATCAGTAGCATAGATAACAAACGGTCTGCACGCATGGGAACACCCCTTGTATGACCGACGCACGGACCGGACCGACGAGTTCACACGTTGCGAAAAGTCACCAGCGAATACCATTCACCACGAACCGATAGAACATTGATGCCACACGTTCAAAACCACGCTGTGATAGCACAAAGCAGACTGAGCACGGAGCAATGACGTACTGCGAACCACCACGAAATGACAGACGAACGAGGGGTGCAAGACCGCACATCGGGGAGAAACAATCCTCGCAAGTTCACAACGCACCCTACCGCGCAGTCCAACCCAGGTCGATCGAGTAGGCGGAGCCTGTAATCGCCGACGCGCGGTCGGACGCAAGAAACGCAGCAAGTTGCGCGACCTCTGTCGGCTCAACCAGGCGCTTGATAGCGGCGGGCTCAAGCAGCACATGTTCGAGTACATCGGCCTCGGAAATTGAGCGCGTTCGTGCCTGATCGACGATCTGATTTTCGACGAGCGGCGTGCGCACGTAGGCCGGACAAAGCGCGTTGGCGGTCACACCGTCGGCAGCGGCTTCCAGCGCGATGGTCTTGGTCAGACCGAGCAATCCATGTTTGGCACTTACATACGCCGATTTATACGGGCTCGCGACGGTTGCGTGGATACTGGCAATATTCACTATACGCCCCCATCCCCGTTTCTTCATCTGCGGCAAGAGGTATTTGGTCAATTGAAAGGGTGCCGTCAACAACACCTGCAACATCCGCGTCCACATCTCCTCTGGAAAATCCTCGATGGACGCGATGTGCTGAAATCCGGCGTTGTTGACCAGAATATCAACGCCCCCATTTTCTAGAACCTCATTGGCTAAACGACGCACCGCCGCCTGATCGCTGAGGTCGGCATGCAGGAACACACCGTCGAACGCCTGCGCGACCTCGCGGGCGCTTTCGTGCATATCATGGACCAGCACACGCGCTCCCTCATTTGCGAAAGTTTCGGTGATCGCTCGTCCGATCCCACTGCCTGCGCCCGTGATAAGCGCCGTACGACCTTTCAATAGCATGACTAAACCTTCTCGCTTATGACGTACCGTCGTTATGCTGTTCGGCGTCCTTGGGCTTGACCGGGCGGCGATCGTTTCGCGAACGCATCGCCCCCATCGCCAGTATAGCTTCGCTTTGTGCCTGCCCATCGAACCCATGCTTCTGAAGAAGTATCTTGTCGATACGTACGCCGTCCATATCGATCACTTCAATCGCCCAGCCCGCAATGTTGAGTTGTTGCCCCTCTGTTGGTATGTGCCCGAGTACTGACAACACGAGCCCGGCAACTGTGTCGAAGTCGGCCAGTCCTTCAAGACTATCTTTGGCAGGCAGTCCAATTCGCCGCTGAGCATCCCCATATGTTGTCAGACCATCTACTATGAACGAACCATCGGGACGCTCCAAAATTTCCGTATGTGCGTCGTCATACTCGTCTGAAATATCACCTGCCAACTCTTCCAGTACGTCTTCAAGCGTCACCAGTCCATCTGTCTGCCCATATTCGTCCAGTACCAATGCGAGATGCATACGTGTTTGCTTGAACTGTCGCAGCACCGACGAGATGCGCTGGTGTTCTAGCACGAATACCGGCGGTCGCACAAGGTCCTTGAGCAGTAGCGATTCGTCGCCGCTCGCCGTCTTTTGCGTCGCCAGCAACAGGTCCTTGGCGTATAGGATCCCGGCGATATGGTCAATCGTTTCCTCATAGACAGGTATACGCGAAAAACCGTGTTCGGCTATACGTGCCATCACATCCTCGATTGGGGAATTCAGTTCGACCGCAACGATCTCCGGGCGTGGCGTCATAATCTCGCGAGCCGTACGGTCAGTGAAACTGAACACACGCTCGATCAACTCCTGTTCAGACAATTCTAGCGAACCGCCCGCCGCGCCTTCCCGCACTAACGACAGCACGTCTTCTTCGGTTACTTGCTCCTCTGACTCCTTTGAGCGTCCTAAGAGAAAGAGTATGCCTTGTGTAGACATCGTGAGCAACCACACGACCGGCGCCGCGATACGCGAAATATTGTGCATGATCGGCGCAACAAACGTTGCAACCGCTTCAGCGTTTTGCAATGCCAGCCGCTTGGGGACAAGCTCGCCCAGAATCAGCGACAAGTAGGTAATAAATATCACAACGAGGACAAGGCCAACCACATTGGCGGAGTTCTGCCCCACATATGGCGCGATTGCCTTGGATAACGGTTCAGATAACGCGTCGCCGCCAAAAGCCGCTGCAAATGTTCCTATCAATGAGATACCTATTTGCACGGTCGCCAAAAAACGATTTGGCTCCTCGGCAAGCTTAAGCGCCCTTATCGCGCCCTTGCTGCCGTTCTCGGCGCGTTGTTCTAAACGTCCCCGGCGGGACGAAACGACAGCGATTTCGGAGGCAGAGAAAAAACCGTTGGCGAGTGTAAGGAGAACGATGACGAGCAACTGAATGAGGACAATAGTCATTCCGCCGTGTACTTCCGGCGTGAGCGTACTTGGTTCACGTGATACCTGCATACCCATGTATGTACGGGCGAACCTTCGTTAACTCATCGCCTCCGTCATGATAACGGATTTTAGAGGTCGTTGCATCACGATCTTCGTCTATCGTCGCGTGGCAAGCCACAACATAACCGGCACACTCGCATCCTCGTGTACTATGTTCACTAATAGAAGCAGGTGATGCGGGACCCGGTGGTCCGTATTCACGTATCTGTTATATGAAAAGGAATTGCCATGAGTAAACTCGGAATCGCGCTTGTAGGACTGGATCATTGGTATTCAGCGCTTGAAACAGCCCGTCAGATTGGGCGTAGCGACAAAGTACACCTGATCTCCGTCGCCCATGACGATGCGGCAAAAGCCCAGGGCGTCGCGAACGACCATCCTTCGGCGATCGCGACGACAGATTACCATGCAGCCATCGCTCAGCCGGGGGTGGACATCGTTGTGTCGTTTTATAGTACCGACCGGAACGTGGAAGTATGTGTAGAAGCCGCCGGTCTCGGCAAACACTTGACCAGCGTGAAGCCCATGGCGCTCGACCTTGCAGGCGTGGATCGTATCATAGCGGCGGTAGAGCAGGCGGGTGTGCATTTCTTTCCCTACGACAGTCTCATGCGCCTCAACCCCGGTCGACAGCAACTTCGTCAATGGATCGCCGATGGCCGTATCGGCAAGCCACTGCGCTATACGCAAACTCTCAACGGCAGCCTGCCTAAAGCTTGGCCAGATGCTGGAGATTCTGATCACGGATGGTGGGTCGATCCTGCACGATCGCCGGGTGGTGGCTGGCTCGATCACTCTATTTATGCCATCGATACCGTGCGTTGGCTGTTCCAATCGGAGCTAACGTCAGTTCAAGGCGTCGTAGCCAAGATGAGTCATCCCACCATGCCGCTCGAAGATTACGGATCGTCAACCTTCACGCTGGCTAACGGCAGCGTAGCATTAATCGAGGATACGTGGGCCGCCGAACGTGGCAGCGGGTTTAGTCGCCAGGAAATCATCGGTAGCGCGGGAGTGATTGCGGAGGACACCAACGCCTGGGGCCGCACGGCCGTTCGTGGGAACTTTGGGTACGAAGGGTGGGTCACACTCGAACCGAATCGCTTGCCATCACAGCCAGTTGTGGATCACCTTGCTGACTGTATTCGTGGCGAAGCGACGCCGATCGCAACGCTCAAGGACGGCCGCGCTAACATCGCAGCGTGTTTCGCGTTTTATGAGGCGGCAAAAACAGGCCAACGTTTACCCCTGTAACATATCTCTTCATGAGATGGAATCAGGCGCGGATGAGCACTCATCCGCGCCTGATTCCATCTCTACGAAATATTGATTAATATTGATATATATGTTTTTATCTGCATACATATTGCTAGTACATGACTGACTAGAGCGTAATTACATGGTCCGGCGGGTTACCCGCCAGCGCAGCATAGAGATCGGGGAAGCAGCCAACCCGTACCCCCTCAACTGTGCCAGACGGCTCACACGCACCTGCGCTACCTACCGCCAAATTTCGCTCAAGCGCACATTGATCGCACATCATCAACAGCATGCCCTGCTCGCGTGCAACCTTTCCAAGACGTTCACCCAACACATCGCCCTGACGCAACACGTAAGTGTTATCGTCGAAGAAGAACATCCCTACGACTTCAACGCCGTGGCGATCTTCTTCGAGTTGCGGCAAAATCATCTTTCCCAATTTGTAGCTCGCGGTATGGCCAGATGTACTGAAAACATAGGCAACCTTCACACAGACCTCCTGGTTATAGTGTTACAACGGCGGCAGGCACGTTTGAACCATCGCCACACGATTCAGAATACCACGGTAAGACCAGCGCCCAACGAAGGACGGAGAATTTACGACAGGCACTACCAACAAAAATAGACCCCGTTTTTCGGGGCTTACCTATAAGTTCCTGCTGCACCTCGCCTTGTCAGTCGGCGGTACCATGACTGTCATCTGAACCCTCATGAAGGTCAGTAACCTCAACAGGGATGTCGTCCATTTCTACGCACTTTATTCGTCGGCGAATCACGCTGCGTGCATTAAATGAGCGAAAGCCTTGCACAGGGCAGGACTTTCGCTCAGCGACAGCATGACTGTTGCGTGCACCAACTATCTAGCGAGGGATCATCGCTGTGCTGCAATCGGATCAAGCTGGCTTAAACGCGCAGGAAGCTGTGTAACTTCTCGCATTTGTTCCTCATTTAGCGTTTCGTCGCGCAGCAACGCTTCGGTGAGGGCTTCCAGACGTGGTCGTTCACGGCGCAGCAAATCAAGCGCCTTTTCATGGCACTCGTCGATGATACGGCGCACAGCCTTATCGATGGCACGGGCAACTTCCTCACTATAGGGACGTGATGCGGCGCCCATACCGCCGTCTAGGTAGTTGCCTTCCTCAGTGCTGGCGAGAGCTACAAGACCGACCTCAGGACTCATACCCCAGCGTGTCACCATACCCCGCGCCAGATCGGTCACTTGCTTGATGTCGTTTTCGGCACCCGTTGTGACCATTCCATATACTATCTCCTCCGCGGCACGACCACCAAGCGCGTTCACGATCCTGGCGCGCAGGTACGGTTCCGAATAATTGTATCGGTCATCATCAGGCACCGATAGAGTAACGCCAAGCGCCTGACCACGTGGCACGACCGTAACACGGCGCACCGGGTCGCCTTCTGGCTGCAATAAACCCAGTAAAGCATGTCCGCTTTCATGATAGGCTACACGTCGGCGTTCTTCGACGCCCAGCGTCAGGTTGCGTTCCGCGCCCAGCGCGATCTTTTCCAGCGCTTCAGAAAAATCGTTGTTCGTAACGTTATTCTGATCTTTGCGCGCCGCCAGCAGCGCCGCCTCATTGACCAGGTTTCGCAGATCAGCGCCAACCAGTCCAGGCGTTTCTGCAGCTATCTCTTCAAGATTCGTTTCAGGGGCCAGCGGTACACCACGGGTATGCACGCGCAGAATTTCGGCACGACCCGCCCGATCAGGAGGCAGCACATTGACACGTCGGTCGAAGCGTCCGGGTCGCAGCAACGCCGGGTCGAGGACATCCGAGCGATTTGTCGCCGCCAGAACGATCACCGCCTCGCGTGCGTTGAAACCATCCATCTCTATAAGCAACTGATTCAGCGTTTGTTCGCGTTCGTCGTTGCCACCCATCATGCTGCCGCTTCCGCGTCGTCGACCGATCGCGTCGAGTTCGTCCACGAAGATGATCGCGGGAGCAGCCTTCTTCGCCTCCGCGAACAGGTCGCGTACACGCGATGCGCCGACGCCGACGATCATTTCGATGAATTCAGAGCCGCTCATGCTAAAGAATGGTACGCCAGCCTCACCCGCAACCGCTCGTGCCAGCAAGGTCTTTCCCGTTCCGGGAGGTCCGATCAGCAGTACACCCTTGGGAATCGTGCCGCCAAGACGCTGATACTTCTCCGGCATCTTGAGAAAATCGACAATTTCGACCAGTTCGGCTTCAACTTCGTCGATACCCGCGACATCTTCAAAGTTGATCGCTGTCTGGCTGCTCGCTTCCGCATCATAGCGACGAGCACGGCTACGTCCCATCGTGAACATACCGCCGCCAGACGATGCAGCACGGGCCGCACGGGTGCTCAGCCAAATGAAACCGCCGAGTAGCAGCAATGTCGGTCCAAAGGACAGCAAAAACACCAGCCAACTCGAACGCGAGCCTTCGAGCGGATTAGCGGAAATCTGGACATTTTGTTGTTCCAGCAGTTGTTCGAGTTCATTACCCGCAAACGATGGCACATGCGTCGAAAAATTCGTTGACGATTGTGCTTCCTCGCCTTCGGGCGGGTCAGGGTCGGTCACTGCTGATTTAAACGTGCCTTGAATATCCCCGGCCCGTTCGGTGATTTCGTTGACATTGCCCGCCTCGACTTGTGTTTTGAACGTGGTATATGGTATTTCGATACGGTTTGTAGTGTCGGGAAAAAGCAAAGGTGCCAGGAACCAGTTCAGCGCCAGCAAGCCGATCAGTACTAACCAGAAGCGCGAGGAACGCATGGTATTTGGGATGTTGGGAATACCTGGTGGGACTTTATCCTCGCGATCATTACGTCGTGTTGCCGTAGCACCACCACGCTCCTCGGGTCCGGGGGGACGCGGACGTGTATCGCTATTGCCGTACACACGGGAGTTCCCGCCTTTTGGCGCATCTTGCCGTGTTGTCTTACGCCCATCACTCATGGGGTATATCATTCCTTCCAGAAGCCTTCGCTCCGTCAACTGTACATCTATCGCAATCAAAGGGTTCGATCGCGGGTATCAACAGATTATATGATGCTATGAGCAACTTTAGCACCGCCATTTGCTGATCGAAGCTGTCAGAAGCTATCTCATGTACCGTGCCGTTTGCATCTGTTCGGCACGGTGTCCGGGCAGAAACGACGCTGGACACGCTCGTTGCTCCACGATGCCCAAGGGATGCAGCCTCGCTGCTATTCGGCGACCACGCCCACCAGAGTCGAATCCAGCCGCAATGCTTCAGCGGGCGCGATGCGTCCGGCACGCCACGCAGCGATAGCAATCGCCAGTGTAGCACCAAGCAGCGCAAGCGCCATTGCCTGTACAATTGTGAGCCACGGAACGACGAAACGCACCTCAGGGTTAGACACGCCAACGATGGCGATCACGCTGTTCGCCAGCAACAACCCCAGCGTCGTACCCAGCACGACGCCGAGCGTCCCAACCGTCGTGCCTTCCCACGCCAACGTTGCCCGCACGTCGCGACGACGAAAGCCCAACGCGCGTAACGTCCCAAGTTGCTGGCGGCGTTCCAGCACGGATTGAACACCCAACAGACCCAGCGCGGCGACACCAGCCACCAGGCCAATACCCATGAAACCCTGCACGATCGCCGTTAGCACCACCCGGACTGACCGTGCGATCTCGGCGGTGGCATCGAGTTCCGTCACCGATAGCCCGCCCGCGCCGAACGAGATACGCAAACCTTGCGCAGCATCGGTGCTGCGGGTGCCGGCACTGACCGCGAAATAATAGGTTGTGGGTGGGGGTATTGGCAGGCTGAGACGTTCAGCCGTGCCGCGTCCGATGTAGATACCGGGTTCGAGGCTCGAACGCGCGTCGCCAGTGCCAACCACCGTCAGCTTTATGGGTGTGCCGCCCGCCCCAACACGCACCCAGAGAGTACGTCCCACGCTGGCATTCGCAGCATCGCTCGTGTCAAGAACCGCGCCGACGACTACCGTCGTTCCAGGCTTCGCTGCAAGCGTACGCCAGGTGTCGCCCGAACGCTCGATGTCGTTCACCGCACCGCGCACCCCCGCGCGCAACCCCGCCAGGAAGCCATCGTCAGCGACGACGACAGTAGCATTGCCCCAGCGTGCCGTTGTGAGGCTCAGATCGATAACCTGTGCGTCGAGGGTCGCGGTGCCACCATAGGCGCTGAAGGCGTCTGGCGTGACAGCAGTTGCGCCGGCGAGCGCCGTATCAAGGTCGAAGGTCGTGCCGTCGGCGACATCGGCACGCAGGGCGTAGCCGCCAACCGGCGGCTCGTCGCTGGCATAGGCCGACAAGAGCGCACCGATAAGCGTCAAGGCGGCGACCATGATCGACACAACCATCGCAAACATGGCCACGGTCATGCCGGCACGTCCACGACGCACCTGCAAATAGCTGATGGCGGGACGCGCCGCAGCCCGCGCCCGTGGCAACCACGCGAGCGCACGGTCGAGTAGCGCCAGCGCGGGACCAAGCACCTGTGCCACGAGCGCCACCGCGACGAGCAACAACACAACCGCACCGACCGTCACAGCGGCGACCCTGGTTTCGAGCGTTGCACCAGCAGGCGTTTGTTGAAGTGTCGGCAACCAGATCACACCAGTTATCAGACAGGCCAGCGTCGTGACAGCGCTGGCGGCAGCGCGCCAGCGCTGTCCTCTGAACACCCGTAGAGCCGCCATCGTACACGATGTCACGCCCCACACGACGAGCGATAACACGCCAGGAACCACCAGCGGGTGCCGTCCCAGGTAGGAAGCGGCGGGCGCGTGCCAGCGCCACCACACCACCCCAGCAACTAGAAGTAGCACGACGGCTAGCACGACCCGCAGCACAACCGGGCGCTCGGCCTCCGATTCACCGCGTGTCCCACCGACGATCGCACCGTGCGAAACGCGGTACGCGGCGAACAACATCGCCACGAAGGTAACAACCGCGCTTCCGGTGAAGGCCAGCAACAGGCTCACGGGTTGCACATTCTGTTGCAGCCGCACGCCATAGGTGGCCAGTGCGTCGTCGATTGAGCCCGTCAGCGCGACGACCGCGCCAACGCTTGCAACGGTTCCAACCGCCGCACCCAGGAGGTTATACGCCAGCCCTTCTACCAGAAACAGCGTCATAATCTGGTTGCGGCGCATGCCCAACGCCCGCAGCGTCGCGAGTTCGACGCCACGGTCCGCTGCAAGCAGGTGAAAGATCAGAAAGACCAGCAGGATGGCGGCGAACAGTGATACGATGCCCAATACCAGAAAAATCGTCGTAATCGCCGAGCCGAAAGTTTGCGCACGGGTCAATGCTTCCTGTTTAATGTCCAGCACATTGAGGTCGTTGAGTCGGCGTAACAGTCCTGATGCTTCACGCCCGTTGCTTCCCGCACGCGACGCCAGAGCGAACAAGCGCCCCCGTATTTGCGGCGCGGCGATCAAACGCACAAACTCATCGCTCATCGGGCTACGGGCGGCTGCCACCCGCAGCGCCGACACCTGTTCCCGCGTGCGTCCCGCCGTATCAGCTTCAAGTTCAAGCAGCGCGTGTTGTACGTCGGCGCGCCCGATTAAGTTGTGCAATTGGCGCGCTACATCGAGATCGGTCAGGACGAGGCGCATCGCCCGCGCTGCATCGTCGGAACGGGCGACACTACGGCTCCCGCCCACGTTGGCAACGATGATCTGGTTGATCTGCTTGTGGTGATTGGTCAAGGTCTGGTACGCGTCGAGCGGCACGATAAGCAGCGGACTAACGCCCCCAAGCCCGCCATTGGCGACGATGGCATCGACCCGCAACGTATACATCTCGTCGGCACGCAGCACCTGGATCATTTGGCCGGCCCTAGAGCCGAACACATCCGCTGCCGCCTGGTTGAGAATGACCTGATCGGACGCCAGTGAGGTTTGTGCTATGGGCGAACCGTCGGCGTCAAGCAGCACGCCGAAGGCTGCATCGTATGGTACCGGCAGCGCCAGGAGCGGCACCGCAGAACGCACCTGGCGTTCGCCGATGACAGTAACCTGCTCCACGATCGATGGTGCGACGGCGGCGATGGCATCGGTTGAGCGTGCCGCCTGCTGGACACGCTCAACCTCGGCCTGATCGAAGAATTGTAAACGTGCTGCTGCAAGGCCACCGAAACCGGGATCGACTAATGCACGCGCCCGTTGGAAAAACCGCGCACGCGGCGGATTGAAAACGATCACCTCGTCCACGGTCCCCAGGCTTCCAGCGACCAACGACTGAAGCGTGTTGGTGATGGTGTCGCCCGCGCCGAGGGCGCTTCCGGCAACCGTGGAAGAAAGGGTCAGTCCGGCGACGATCAGCGCGGCACGCAGCCGTTGGCGTGCAATCGTGCGTAAGCCCAGGCGATGTAGCAACGGATTTCGCACGCCAGCCACGACGAACCATACCAATACCAAACCAAGCACACACGCCGCGACGAAGGCAAGGGTGGCGACGGGAAGGACGAAATTACCCACGATGCAAATGCTGGCGTTCGTCGGACACGATCGAGCCGTCACGCATACGGACGATCCTGCTAGCATGCGCGGCAACATCGACAGCGTGCGTGACGACGACGAAGGTCTGGTTATGTTCGCGGTTGAGCGTATGCAGTAGTTCGATGATGCTAGCAGCCGATTCGCTATCCAGGTTGCCGGTCGGCTCGTCCGCCCACACAATCGCCGGTTCGTTGACCAACGCACGAGCGATGGCGACGCGCTGCTGTTGACCACCCGATAACGCCGTTGGGCGATGGTGAGCGCGGTCGCCCAGACCGACGGTTTCGAGCATCGCCATGGCACGCTGGCGCGTGCGTCCTCCACGTCCTCCGGCGATCAAGAGCGGCATCTCGACGTTTTCGACGGCACTCAGCGTCGGCAGCAGGTTGAACGACTGGAAGATAAAGCCCGTGCGCGAAGCACGCAGCCGCGCCAGGTCGTCGTCCGACGCGCCACGTAAGGATACGCCCGCCAGTGCTATCTCGCCCTCGAAGTCGTGTTCGAGGCTAGCCAGACAGTTGAGCAGCGTCGTCTTGCCACAGCCCGACGGACCGACCACTGCCACGAACTCGCCACGCTCGATTCGCAGGTCGACGCCGCGCAACGCTTCGACCGTCAGCGCACCCGTACGGTAGGCTTTGCGGAGCTTGCGGGCTTCGACGGCAGGCGCGTCGGGGTCGAGCCTCGTGACGTTATGACGACGTAGCATGTTGCTCAATGGTGCGAATGACGAGCGCGGCGATGCGCTCATACCCGAGCGCTGAGGGATGAAAACCGTCTGCGCTAATATATTCCGGATGGTCGGCAAGTTCAGGCCATTCGGCGTATAGGTCCACGAGCGTCACGTTATGTCGTGCGGTGACTTCTGCGATTGTCGCGTTCCAAACCCGGATCGTCTGATCCAACACCGTAGGGTCGATATCATCGAACGCCGGAACATGGTGCAGATTCGGTAGGTTGAGCACGATAATCGTCGCACGTGGTCCGGACGCTGCGCGTATTTGCCCCAGCACATCATCGAGTTGGGTGCTGAACGTGGCGAGCGGTACCTGCCGTACCAGATCATTAACTCCGCCCCACAGAGTCACCAGTTGCGGACGCACGTCCATGGCTGGAGGTACCTGCTGCCTAGCAATATCGCCCATGGTCGCGCCGCTAATGCCCAAATTCAGTAAGCGCGTTCCAGCAGGAAGCGCGGCATGTACCCGTGGCACCCATCCTTCGCTCTCTGGGAGCGTCGCCCCGACGCCGACGCTATCTGACGCGCCCAGCGCCACGAACAAAGCGGGCGCAGAGCCGCCATCGCTCGAACGAGCGTACAACACCAGCGCGCTGCCGAGCGCGAGCAATACGGCAAGTCCGGCGACCAGTATAAAGCGCGTCGGGCGGCTCACAGGCGCCACGACCATACCATACATATGACAGTCATAGTAAAATTGTACCAGCGTCCATGTACGGAAATGCAACCAGCATGACCCCATGACTTGGAGTATGATTGATCACAACACGCGGGCATATGCCGCGCGACACTATATACCTGACATGAAAGCATTATGGAGGCAAACAAATGATATCGAACAAGGCTAATCTGCTCGCCTCGGTACATGAATATGTCGATCAATATATTGCTCACCTGGACACGAACTCGGTCGAACACCTTGATGCTGCGAACCGCGACCTGCGCCGCGTCATCAGCGAACTTGAACGACTGAACGAGCATGTCGATCAGCCCGAGAAGATCGACCGATTGAACGCATACATCTCCGCTCAAGTCGATACGTTGCGGGCGACCGCGCAGAAGCCTGCGCCTCGTACCCTCTCCCACCCCAAGCAAACGCTGGCACAAGCATTCCGTGACTACATCAACACCGAGATTGCGTATCTAACCAAGGCCAGTGGCGGCGTGCAGCGTCAGCAGGTCAATCTGCTGCTTAGCGACGTAATCGCCGACCTCAAAGCGTTGGCGCTCCATCCGGATGACGAACAAGCGTTTATGCTCGCGAAGGACCTTGCGGCAAAGGAGGAGCAACTGCACAAGTTGCAACGACCGTGGCAGAACATCACCACCGAAACGAATTAGGCCATGGACCTCTGGGAGCGGCTAGGCGTTCGTCCGGTCATCAATGCGCTGGGCACGGTGACGATACTGGGCGGTTCACTCATGCCGCCGCCCGTCGTCGAGGCGATGCAGGCGGCGTCACGCGCCTTTGTCGATCTGCCCGACCTCCTCGAACGATCGGGTCGATACATCGCCGACCTGATCGGCGTGGACGCGGCCTTTATCACGTCGGGCGCGGCGAGTGGCATTGTGCTCAGCACCGCCGCGACGATGACAGGCAGCGATCCCGTCCGAATCGCCCGATTGCCTGACACTGCGGGCATACCAAATGAAGTGATCGTGGAGCGCACGCAGCGCAACTCCTGGGAGCGGATGGCGCTGCTGGCTGGCGCTCGCATCGTCGAGGTCGATACAGGCGCAACGCCGGACGCGCTCGAGCGCGCCATCACTCCGGCGACAGCGGCGGTGTTACATTTCACACACTTACCGTCCCCGCTCGGCCTCGCCGAAGGTATCGCCGTGGCGCATCGCCGAGGCGTGCCGATGATCGTGGACGCTGCCGCCGAACTCCCGCCCACCGATCACCTTCAGTTCTACACTGACATGGGCGCGGACCTGGTGATCTTCAGCGGCGGCAAGATGTTGCGCGGACCCCAATCGACTGGACTGGTGCTGGGGCGCCGCGATCTGATCGCTGCATGCGCCGCCAACGCCAACCCATACGCCGCCGTAGGTCGTCCTGCCAAGGTCGGCAAAGAGGAGATCGCCGGACTGATACGCGCTGTGGAGTTGTTCGTCGCACACGATTGGTCGCATGATATGGAGCGTTGGGAAGCCACCGTCGCCATGTGGTTGGCTGCGTTACACCCGCTCGCGGGTTGTCACGTCCGGCGCGTCTTTCCGGGCGTGGACGGCATCCTGCCGCGCGACGTGCCGCGCGTTTACGTCACCTGGGACGCCGCTACAATCGGCTTCGATCCCGCCGCCATCGCCGCGCATCTGCGTCGGGACACGCCAGCCGTCGCCGTCGGAATAGTGCCCGACGGCATCATGCTCAATCCGATCACCCTTGAAGATGGTGAAGCCGAGATCGTCGTCCGTCAGGTCGCCCGGGCATTCGCGGCACTTAGACCGTAGGGTGCGCCCCATCGACGCGGCTTTCTTCGTGGCACGGGTAACGCCCAAGCACCCTGAGCATCGTCGTCTGGGCGCGTAATACGTTCAGCGCTTCCTCGCCGCCATCCTGCCCCACGTAATCCAGATAAAACAGGTATTCCCAAGGTCGGCCTCGGAACGGTCGGCTCTCGATCTTCATCAGGTTCAGGCCACGGTCGCTGAGTGCCGACAGCGCTTTCGTGAGCGCTCCCGGCTCGTGCGCGGTCGCAAAGACGATAGAAGTCTTGAATGTCTGGTCGGCGTCGAGCGTTCGTGGCTCGCGGCTGAGGACCAGAAAGCGCGTGTAGTTTTCGGCGTCGTCCTCAATATCGGATGCCAGCACCACCAGATCGTAGACGACCGCGGCTCGTTTGCTGGCGATAGCTGCCGTGTCAGTCAGCAGTTCACCTCGCACTCGCCGCGCCGCCACCGTTGTGTCGCTGGTGACTTCGCGTGCCACATCCAGCCGCGACAGGTACTCATTGCATTGTGCCAGCGGCTGTGGGTGGCTCAACACCCGCTTGATGTCGCCAATGGCGACGCCAGGAAGCGCCAGCAGGTTGTTACGCACACGAAACACGAATTCGCCCACGATCTGGAAGTCATAGCGCAGCAGAATATCGTAGTTGCTATGAATACTTCCGGCGACCGAATTTTCGATCGGCAGCATCGCCTCGTCGGCATCGCCCCGTTCGAGCGCATCGCAGATCATCGTAAACGAATCACAATGGAGCGCCTCGATAGTCGTCCCGTAATATTCGATCGCAGCTTCTTCGCTATTCGAGCCAGCCTGTCCCAAAAACGCTACGCGCATCCTATGCTCCATCACTATATTCAATTCCCATAGCATACACCCAGACATTGATTTCGGCATCCCCACGGGAACCCAACACCGGGGTCTGACGTCTAGGACATGTACGACAGTGCAATGATAGCAGTAGACAAGCATTGGCGAAGCCAAATCAATATTGAAGGAGTATCCACATGCAGATGTTCAAACAATGGTTCTATCTCGCGACGAGCCTCGCGCTGTTCGGTATCCTGGTGTCCTGTGGCGTGCCGCCGACCGGCTCGACCTCCAGCACCGCTCCGACGACTGGCTCCGAGGCGACCGTTGGCAACGCGCCGACTACCGAAGTTGTTGTGACGCCAGACGCGGCGGTGACACCAGAAACATCCATCACTCCCGATACGACCGCGACGACAGAAACGATGTCGCCCGATACCACTGCAACCGCTGGAGGAACGTCGAGCGCAGTAGACGGCACGAAGTGGCAACTGACCGAGTACGGTGCCGAAGGCTCGATGACGAACGCCAGCGGCGAAGTCACCCTGGTGTTCGGACCAGGCGACACAGTCGGCGGCAACAGCGGCTGTAACAGCTACAGCGGCACGTATACGCTCGACGGCGAAACCTTTAGCGTATCCAACGTCGCTAGCACGATGATGGCGTGTATCGACAATGACCTGATGACACAGGAAGGTGCCTTTACCGGAGCGCTGACCACCGCGACTGGGCTGACTATCGATGGCGACACCCTGACGATCACCTATCCTGACGGCATGCTGCGCTTCACACGACAGGGAGCGGTGGCAGCCTCGCCACTCGAAGGCACGATCTGGAACCTCGAATCGTTCGTGACCGGGACGGGAGATAGTGCCACGGCCTCGTCAGTGGTCGCGGGATCGATGATCACCGCCGAATGGGCGAACGGCTCGGTGCACGGCAACGCCGGATGCAACCAGTACAGCGCTAACTATACCCTTGGCGGCGAAACGCTGGAAGTCGGCGCAGTCGTCGCAACGCGCATGGCATGTGAGGGTCCGGTGATGGAACAAGAAACGACCTTCATCAACGCGCTCGACGCCGCGACCAGATTAGAGATCGTGAACGGCAATCTCGTCGTCACCTATCCAGACGGGCAGTTGATCTTTACATCAGGATCATAATAGGTGGCGTTGACGGCACCGGGGCGGCGAACATTCGCCGCCCTTTTATTGTACCTGGAATCGCATCGGGAACTACCTTACCGAAAGACACCGGAGATCGAGCAACCATCCGCGAGCCGCAGTCGTATCATGGATCACGGCTAGGAACAAATGATGGCACAACCACTTGACGAGCAAGAAAAAGGACGCATCGCGGGCTGGGGTGCGGGCATGGTCGCGGGTGCTCAAATAGGTACTGCGGCGATCCCGATTCCTGTCGTCGGCACGCTTACAGGGGCATTGGTCGGCGGTCTGCTGGGTAGCAAGCTCGGACAACATATCGCGCCAGCCCTGATCAGCACCTTCAACCAACTAACGGCACCGCCGCCCGCATCGGAACCGGAGTTCGTGCACTCGATCCCGCGCAACGCGATTCCGGTGGTAGAAGCAACGCCCGACGAGATCGAGCAAGACGGCGTGCCTCACACTGCCATCTACGACGACCAGACAAGCACAAGCCCAGCGAACCAACCCTAACCCCACTAGAGCTACCGAACGGAACGGCTGGCGTTCGTTGAGTATTCGTCCGCAGGTGTTTCACAGGCAATCATACTGTGGAAGGATTAGCCTGTGGCGTAATGCTATGGTCGTGTTCCGCCAGCGCCACGTGCGGATCGGCACCATTGTGTCCACAGGGATCGACATGGACGTTCACAGTGAAGAGTTGCGGTTGCTCGTGCAATAGCGCGTGGCGGACCTGCTCGGCAATTACGTGGCTATCACGCGTCGTAAGACTTTCGTCCACCACGATCTTGAGGTCAGCCTGCAGGCGATGACCTACCCACCGCATTCGCACATCGCGGACATCCTGCACCCCCTCGACATGACTCTGCGGCATGCTCGACGGTTTCGACGAGCGACGGGTCCACCGCGTCCATCAGCCGGTACCACATCGATACGGCGGCATCACGGGTGATGAATAAGATCGCCACCCCGATAAGCAACCCCACGAGCGGATCGACCATCGGGAACCCTAGCGCACTCCCGCCCGCCGCGATCAGCACAGCCAGCGACGTGAGGCCGTCGGAGCGAGCATGCATCCCATCGGCGATCATCGCTGCCGAACCGATCTTGCGTCCGGTGCGAATCTGGAAATAGGCGACCGCCTCATTACCCAGAAAACCCACAACCGCCGCCGCCATCACCCACCCGATCTGCGTGATCGGCTGCGGATCGAACAGCTTCGTGAGCGACTCCCAGAAGATCACCCCAGCGCTGACGGCAATGGACAGCACGATAAAGATTCCGGCGATATCCTCGGCTTTGCCGTAACCGTAGGTGTAGCGCCGCGTGGCGACACGTCGCGCCAGATAAAAGGCGATCAGCAGCGGTATGGAGTTGAGCGCGTCGCCTAAATTATGGATCGTGTCGGCGAGCAACGCCACGCTGCCGCTGATGGCGACGATCCCAACCTGGATCGCCGTTGTGAAACCGAGTGCCGCCAGCGCGATCCAGATCGTGCGAATGCCTTCGTTCGTCGCCAATGCCGGATCAGACGCCAGTTGCTGGCGTTGATCGCTGTGACCGTGAACATGAAATACCTTGTTGAAGATGCCCCAAAGCCCGTTGCCATGATCATGGTCGTCGTGGTCATCATGGTCGTGAACGTGATCGTGCGCCATGGTGTTCTATCCCTGTGTTTCTAGCGGATGATCGGGCAGACCGTACATAACATGGGCGACGTGGTGCAGCGCCTCGCGGAACAGCGTTGCTACGTGTGTGTCGTCAACGGAATAATGCACCTTGTTTCCATCACGCCGCGTCTTGACGATGCGAACATCACGCAGGTGTTTAAGCTGGTGCGAGGTGGCTGACTGTGACGTGGCGGTGATTTCTGACAGTTCGCCGACGGTGTGCTCTCGTTTCGTCAGCGCGTAGAGCATGCGTGCGCGGGTCGGGTCGGCGAGCGATTGAAACACCTGCGACACCAGCATGCTGGTTTCCACTGAGAGATACGGTTCATTTAGCACGTCCTCGACCGCTGAATCCACGGTGTCAGCGTGTGCGATACTGGAAGGAAACACAGAAGTCATCGGCAACCTCAGGTATATGTCTATATGATCATATAGACATATACTAGCGTATTCAAACTCTTATGTCAATAGCTTTTGCCAGGACTTCCACATATTTAGGAGCATGGCTATGTCGATACCCTGCACTCACCTTGACCAGATTCGTGAAGTTACGCCGAGCGCGAATGGCTGCGAGGAATGCCTCACAACCGGCGATTCCTGGGTTCACCTGCGCGAATGCCTGATCTGCGGTCACGTCGGCTGTTGCGACAGTTCCAAGAACAAGCACGCCACCAAGCACTTTCATGCGACTAACCACCCGATCATACAATCCTTCCAACCGGGCGAGGATTGGCTGTGGTGCTACATCGACGAAGTGATGATGGAGCCTAGCTGAGAACATGCTGAGAACATGCGCCTGACCCCGTTTCGCTGGCAACAATGAAGCGGCACCCAACGTACCATCGACGAGCGCGACTTTCTGGCAACACTGTTTTTCATCACGGTCTGTTGCCCACGCTTGTTTGATAGTATTGCCAGCATGGACTGGATAAGGAGCAGGAACGATGACTCAACAACCAAACGACGATGCCGAGACAGGCCGCCTCGCGGGCGTTGGAGCCGGTACACTGGCGGGCGCACAGCTTGGTACGGTGTTGATCCCAATCCCATTCGTCGGCACAGTGACGGGCGCGGTGCTTGGCGGCGCGCTGGGCGGCAAGATCGGCCAGCGCATCGCGCCGACCCTGATCAACACCTTCAACCAGGTACTAAGTACGCTGCAACCGTCGCAGGCAGCACAATCGGAGCAACCAACGGCAAGCGCCGGTGGCTCGATTCCGATCACGAAGGAAGCGCCGGAAGCGACGAACGAAGCGTTGCTCGCCAATCTTGAACAGCTTGGCAGACTGCACACGCAGGGCGTTCTGACGAGCGAGGAATTCAGCGCCGCCAAGTCGCGCTTGTTGAACTCGTAGAACGCGACCGACGGGGGAATTAACGGCTGCGGCGTAGGCGATGGACGTTGACCACGACACCGCGATCCGCTGGCTCGTGCCACAACCCTTCATGCTGTGTTAGTTCATCAACCCAACCGCGTGCAGTTATGGCTTCCATAAACAATTTCGCGGTTGGGCGGCGCGGCTCTGCTAACCATAGCGTCCCGTCGGGTGCGACCAGCGGCTCGATCAGGTCGAGCAGCGGTGCGACATCGCGGGTTTCATAGAGCAGATCGGCGGCGAGAACGTGCGGAAAAGGCGAACGTGCCCAATCGAACAGTTCTTGCCGTGGATCGCGCCAGTTGCAGTTGCAGCGTGCGCGGCTCACGTCCCGCATTCACCAGGCAATTGAGACGGCACAGCAGCAGTGATGCCGGGGAATAATCCGTCACGACCAAGTCGGCTCCCGCCGCCATCGTCGCCGCCGCTGTCACACCGATACCACATCCAAGTTCTAGTGTGCGTTGTCCGGCGAACCGTTCACGTTCGCTCAGAATCACGTCCCCAAGTGCCACACCGCTTGGCCAGATCGTCGCCCAATACGGCAGATTCTGTTCAGGATCACCCGCCGCCGCGTCCAACAATGGCTCGACCAGTGCCGGAAGCGTGATCTGGTAGGTCGTATGCATGAACGGCAGCAGAATAGGGGCTTCGATGAGGGCGAAATCATCCGATAGTCGCGCACGCAGACGAGCGATTGCCTTATTTACCAGCAACAATAGCCCCCATCGATCACCAGGTCGTTTCCAGTCATGAAATCCGACGCCGCCGACGCCAGGAACACCACCGCGCCCTGCAAGTCCGTCACATCGCCCAGGCGTCCGATGGGCGTCATATCAGTCCACATCGGCACCAGATGTTGCGTTTCGGGTGCTTCGACCAGGGCATCCAGCAGTGCCGTTCGCATGTAGCCAGGGCTGATGCTATTGACGCGCACGCCACGCCCACCCCACTCAGCCGCCAGCGAGCGCGTTAGATGAATCACGCCAGCTTTCGAGGTATTGTATGCAGACTGATGCTGTGGGCGGTTGGCGATATGCCCCGACATCGACGCCGTATTGATGATCTTGCCGTAACCGCGTGCCAGCATTGTACGTGCCTGTGCCTGGGCGCACAGCATCACGCCGCGCAGATTGAGGTTCATCACGCGGTCCCACTCTGCGATGTCCATCGTCTCGGAATCCATCCAGCCACTGATTCCGGCGTTGTTGACCCCGATCGTGAGTTCGCCCCACTGCTCAAGCACATCCGCCACCATCTGCTGCACGGCTTGCGGCTCGGTCACATCGACCGCCAGCGCCTGTGCTTCGATGCCTTTGACGGTTAGTTCAAGGACGACGTGCCGCGCACGGTCGATCTCGATATCGACCACGGCGACCTTCGCGCCAGCCTCGCCGAGTGCGTGCGCGTAGGCACGCCCGATGCCTTGTCCCGCTCCGGTCACAAGCGCGACCCTGCCACCAAGCGACAAACGCTCCCCGATTGGGGCTGCGGCTAACACACTATCAGACATGGGAATCCTTTTTTATTGACCACGGACCACAGACGACCAGCGAAATAGCGACCCGAACCTATACCATACAGTAGCACAAGCATACAAGATGGAGATTTAATCATCCCAGTACGCAAGGGCTTATGCAACGTCAGAAAACGGTCATACTGAACTGCAGGAAAGCAACCTGGTAAACCTGGGCTAGATGCTTCGCTGCGGCTCAGCATCATAATCTGGGAGGTCCGGCTGCTTGACGCTGGGCGTTGCACACAGCCTTGCCCCCTGATCGAAGTCGTACAGATACGGATACAACAACTGCTACAGGTTCACGTAGAATAGAAGTGTACGAACAAAAGAGGAATACTATGCGAGTCTCACCATCCGTCCGACAAAATACGCGGTCGATCCTGATCGTGGGCGATATACTCGCGTTGGTGCTGTGGGTCGTGGTTGGCCTGGAAAGCCACCAGATGACCAGCGGCATGCTCGGCAACGTCCTGCGCGTATCCGCGCCGTTCCTGATCGGCTGGTTCGGCGTCGCCGCCTTCACCGGAGCCTATCGCATCGACGAGGGTCGCGCCCGCTTTCTCGGTCGCACGGCCCTAACCTGGCTCGCCGCTGTCGCAATCGGCTTGCTCCTGCGTGCTACGCTTTTTGGCAACGATTTCGTCCCAACCTTCGCGTTGGTGACGTTGGTCGTCACAGGCGTTTTCATGCTTGGATGGCGAGCGGTCGCAGCCCTGGTGTTACGCATCTAATCGCAGCAGTGCGCGATGACGCGCGCACGGCGCTCATCGCGCTCGCAATCAAGGGAGCTACATGCAAACTCGACAATTCGGCACATACAGATATGCAGACCACGCTAGTCGGTCTTGGCGCGTGGGCAATCGGCGGCCCTGGCTGGCGCGCCGCCTGGGGTCCGCAGGACGACAACGATTCCGTGGCGACGATCCATCGGGCGCTCGACCTTGGCATCAACTGGATCGATACTGCCGCCGTGTATGGCCTGGGACACTCCGAGGAGGTTGTCGGTCGTGCGCTGCGCGGTCGCTCGGATCGTCCATACGTATTTACCAAGTGTGAGCGCGTGTGGGACGATAGCGGCGCGGTCAGCGGCAGCCTCAAAGCCGCGTCGATCCGTCAGGAAGTCGAGGACTCGCTGCGGCGACTCGACATCGACGTGATCGACCTGTACCAGGTTCACTGGCCCGAACCCGATGAAGATATCGAAGAAGGCTGGACGGCGCTTGCCGAACTGCAACAGGCCGGGAAGGTGCGCTATATCGGCGTATCCAACTTCAACGTCGAGCAGATGCGCCGCGCTCATGCTATCGCACCGATTACATCACTTCAGCCGCCGTACTCACTCTTGCGCCGCGATATCGAGGACGATATCCTACCGTTCTGTCTCGAAAACAACATCGCCGTGCTGGTGTACTCGCCGATGCAATCCGGCTTGCTCAGCGGCAAAATGACCCGCGAGCGTATTGCTAATATGCAGGACGACTGGCGCGCCAACAATCCGAACTTCCAGGAACCCAAGCTGACGCATAACCTGGCGGTCGCCGACAAGCTACGAGCTATCGCCGCGCCGCACGGAGCGACAGCAGGTGCCGCCGCAATCGCCTGGACGCTACGCCACCCCGCCGTGACAGCCGCGATCGTAGGCGCGCGCCACCCCGACCAACTGGACGACATCATCAAGGCGACGACGTTGCACGATCAGTGACGCTGAAGCCGCCGATCTGGAAGCGTTCACCGCGCAGGGATAGGATGTGCCGCTGTGGCATCTGCCAGTGCCACAGGTGTCAGGACATGCCCGAGGAGTGACAAAATCAAAACGCTTGTCACTCCTCGGTACTTTATCGTTCGTTCAAAGAACAATACGTGGACGAAGCCGACACGATCCTCGCGATAGCCAATGTTGCGAGCCAGCAAGGCAACTGCGTAACACGACAGAATCATTTTCACATCCTAACCAGCCTCCGTCTGCTAGAACGGAAAAGCCAGGCGCGGACGTTCTTCGTCGCCCTCGATATACTATACACGTCGCGACGTGACGGGATTGGCATGACGACCTACCGCTACTGGCGGGAAGCGTTGGACAGCTAAGCCATGTGAAGGACAGCGACGATGAGTTTGGGAACGAATGGTTGAAGCATATCGACACAAGAACACCGGTGAGCAACGTAACTTAGGATTCTGCGACCTCCCCTATTAGTGCGATGGATATCACTGAATGGCGCGAGCATCCAGGCCGGTATACCAATCCTGAGCTTGGGGTATGGCCTCAAGGGTCAGAAGCCTACTCAGCAACCAAGTAGCATGCTCTACATCTGGCAACGCGGGCAGAAATAGGTCGAGCGGTCGAGGTCGCCCTGACGCTCCATCTCGATCTTCGTGCCGCACCGGAAGCAGGGACGGCCTTTGCGGCGGTAGACCCAATGCAAATCGCCTACGGCTTGCATCTCGCTCGGCGTCGTCGCTGTTCTGCCATAGCGTTCGGTGCCACGCCACATGATCGGGATCAGTCCGTCCCATAGCTGATCGAGTTCTGCGCGGGTCGCGGACGCCGCCGGACGTCGTGGATCAACACGAGCAAGATACAACCCCTCCGACTTGAAGATATTGCCAAGTCCCGCAACGACGCGCTGATCCATCACCACGTCGCCGATCGGGCGCTCATTTGCAGCGGCGACGCGTCGCGCCACTTCGTCGCGGTCGAATGCCTCAGCCATGATGTCCGGTCCCAACGCGTTGAGCGCGCCATGATTCGCCAGTTCGTCGGCGCTGAGGAGTTCGACCACCGGACCATGGTAGAACACTGCTTCGTGCGTCGCTGTCACCAGTCGTAGCCGGACGTAGTGCGCCGCCTTTCGCAGTTCGAGCGGTCGCTCTCCCACTTGCCATGAGCCATACTGCATCGCGTGGGTGTGGAGCGTTTCACCATTGGATAAGTCGAGCATCAAATGTTTACCGTGCGTTCGGACGGCTGTGATACGTTCGCCGCGCAACGTGTCGCCGCGTTCGCCCCACCGTCGTGGAAGCACAACCTGCTCCAAAGGCTGGTCACGCAGCACGGCGAGTGCGCGTGACCAGCGAATAACTGCGTGTCCTTCTGCCATGCCCGCGTATGAAGCAAGCGTGATGCCTTTGGGACGAAATAAGGATGTCGGGATTATGCCTCTCACTATTACGATTCAATCTTCGGTCAAGAGGATCTCGCTTTCGCTGTTCACCACGGTACCGATATAGGCGCTCGTCGGCTTCGACAAGCTGCTGATTCCCTTTATATCGATGCTGTTGGCGACTAAGATCGATCCACAACAGGATAGAGCTTGGTTGCCATGTGCCATGCGCAGCCGCCCGTTAAACTACTGGTGTCGCGGAGTCGGTCGGCCTCGTGATGGCGGTTAAGTGCTTGTTGATTATGGTACGCGTGAGCGAATTCGCGCAACGTAGCACCACGCTACCAACGGCCCCGAAAAAGGCTGCCACTGCCGGGTAATAATCTGATACAGGAGCGGATTCCTGCGTTAGATCGAAAACTATTGGCAACAATATTACAGATCAACACAGTGGTGAGCTCAGGACAATATCCGGCGGTGTCGGCGGCCTCGTAGTTACCATTGGCATTTTCTGACAAACCTGACCACCAGCACAGTAGCTTCCATCGGTTCCGAACACCATGCCGCGTCGGTGGCATGATGGTATGATCCTTATGAGTACACATCATCGCTTGTGTGTAGCATCGTAAAGTAAGTAGAAAGCACATATGTCAGATTCAACAATACTGCAGCCCGTCGACGCCATTCTGGTTGTTTCATTTGGCGGTCCAGAGGGCATGGACGATGTCATGCCGTTTCTTGAAAATGTTCTGCGTGGGCGCAACGTGCCACGCGAGCGCATGCTGGAAGTCGCCCACCACTACGAACTGTTTGGTGGCGTCAGCCCGATCAATGCCCAGAATCGTGCGCTGATCGCGGCACTCGAAGCGGAACTCGCGCAACACGGTCCCAACCTACCGATCTATTTCGGCAATCGCAATTGGCATCCGCTGCTTGCCGACACGATGCGACAGATGGCGGATGATGGTGTCAAGCATGCCCTTGCCTTCTTCACGTCGGCCTATAGTTCGTATTCCGGTTGCCGCCAATATCGTGAGGACATCGCACGGGCGCAGGAGGAAGTCGGACCCGACGCACCAACCTTCGGCATCTTGCGGAAGTTCTATAACCACCCTGGTTTCATTGAGCCGAACGTCGAGTTGGTTGGCGCTGCACTCAACGGGATACCCGCTGAGCGACGTGCTGACGCGCACATCGCCTTTACCGCCCATAGTATTCCGGCAGGGATGGCTCGTAACAGCCGCTATGAAGCACAACTGCACGAAACCTGTCGTCTGATTGCCGAGGCGTTGAACCATCCGCACTGGCAACTGGTCTACCAGAGTCGTAGCGGTCCACCATCGCAGCCGTGGCTCGAACCCGACATCGGCGACCATTTGCAAAATCTCAAGGGACAGCGGCGTGACCGATGTTGTGGTGTCGCCGGTTGGCTTCATCTCCGACCACCTGGAAGTGATGTACGACCTCGACACCGAAGCGCAGGAACTCGCGGCAGAACTGGGCATGACCATGATTCGAGCCGCGTCGGTCGGCACGCATCCCGCGTTCATCAGCATGATTCGCGAATTAATCCTGGAACGCACCACCGACACGCCAGTGCGGCGCTACCTGGGAACGCACGGAGCCAGCCATGATGTATGTCCTGTCGATTGCTGCTTGATAGGGCAGGGACGACCTACAAAGACAGAATCCGTCGTAGAACATACCCATTGATAGTGTTCGTCGGCACACAACAAACGCCAGACCATGATGGTCTGGCGTTTGTTGTGTCAGGCGCTTGCGCCGACGATTATCCCGTAATCAGGTCGCCGGTGCGGTAGTCGATGATCGTCTGCATCGCCGCCCATGGGTTCGCCACAGGTTCGCGCAGCGCGACCGCCAACACCTCGTCCAGCGTATCGACCGGCACGAAGGTCATTTCCTCAAAGACCTCTCGGGGCAGGTCTTCCAGTTCGGCCTCGTTGCGTCGTGGCAGGATGATCGTGCGGATTCCGGCACGATGCGCGCCGAGCGCCTTTTCCTTGATGCCACCGATCGGCAGAACACGTCCGCGCAGGCTGATTTCGCCGGTCATCGCAACGTCGTCACGTACGAACCGTCCAGTCGCCGCCGACGCCAGCGCCGTCGCCATCGTGATGCCAGCCGATGGACCATCCTTCGGCACGCCGCCCGCCGGAACATGGATATGCACGGCGTGCTTGTCGAAGAAGTCGGGCGCGATACCCAACTTCTGCGACCGGGAGCGCACATACGTCAGGGCAGCCTCCGCGCTTTCGCGCATCACCTCGCCAAGCTGCCCGGTGATCTTCAATTCCTTATTGCCCTCGACGATCATCGCCTCGATAAAGATGATGTCGCCGCCGACCTGCGTCCAGACCATGCCCGTGCTGATACCGGGCTGGTCGATGCGTTCCTGCGCCTCGTTGAATAAGCGCGGGCGACCCAATGCTGCTCGCACGAAGTCGGGCGTGATCACGACTGGCTTGGGCGTTTCCGGCTCCTCGGCCAGCTTGCGCGTGACCTTCCGCAACACCATGCCGATCTGGCGTTCCAGGTTACGCACGCCCGCTTCACGAGTGTAGTAGCCGATGATCGACCGCAGAGCGGCTTCCTCGACCACGACCTCATCCAGCGTCAGACCGCTACCCTGGGTCTGCTTCGTGACCAGGTGCTGCTGTGCGATGCGAACCTTCTCGTCCTCGATGTAGCCGCTGAGTTCGATGATCTCCAAGGCGGTCACGCAACGGTCCGGGGATCGTTTCGAGCGTGTTGGCGGTCGCGATGAACAGAACCTTGCTCAGATCGAACGGCATTTCCAGGTAATGATCGGTAAAGGTGCTGTTCTGCTCAGGATCGAGCACTTCCAGCAACGCCGCCGACGGATCGCCACGATAATCCGAGCCAACCTTGTCGATCTCGTCCAGCAATACAACCGGATCGGACGTTCCCACACGACGCAGTTCCTGAATAATGCGCCCAGGTGCCGAGCCGATGTACGTGCGGCGGAAACCGCGGAGTTCGGCTTCGTCGCGCACACCGCCGAGGCTCATACGGACGAAAGAACGTCCCAGAGCGCGGGCGATGCTTTGGCCCAGGCTGGTCTTGCCAACTCCTGGCGGTCCCACGAAACACAGGATCGGTTCACGCGAACGCTGGTTGCCGTCGTCGCCTAACGACTGCAAGCGCTGCTTGACCGCGAGGTGCTCCAGGATACGTTCCTTGATCTTGTCCAAGCCGTAGTGGTCCTCGTCCAGCACGTCAGCGGCATACTTCACGTCGATGGCGCTGCCAGTGGTCTTGTTCCACGGCAGTTCGGCGACCCATTCCAGATAGGTACGCACCATCTGGTATTCAGGCGAGGCTGAATTGATGCGTTCGAGTCTGCCCATCTCGCGATCGGCATCTTTGCGTACAGTTTCAGTCAGCGCGGCAGCCGCAAGCTTGTCGCGCAGGTCGTCGAGCGCCGCTGTTTCGGCATCGTCCTCGCCAAGTTCCTTCTGAATTGCTCGCATCTGCTGGCGCAGGAAGAACTCGCGCTGTTGCTTCTCAGCACCATCCTGCACTTCGCGGCGCAACCGCTGCTGCACTTCGAGCAGCGTGTATTGCTTGCGATAGAATTCGTGTACCTTCCGCAGTCGGCTGATCACGTCGAAGGTTTCCAGCAATTCCTGGCGTTCCTGAAACGTCATCTCAGGAGCATAGCCTGTCGTGTCGGCAAGATGTCCGGGATGCTCGATGCTGCGGACGAAATTACGAATCTCTTGTGGCACATCCTGGCGCAGATCGAGAACTGCGTCGATTGCCGCTCGCGTTTCCGTTATCAGTTCGTCCAGTTCCGGTGTTGCCTCGAATACATCTGGGCGTTCGGTGTAGGCAAAACACGGAAAAGGAGTGCTTTGGGTTTGTTCATCGAGGAGCGCACGCACTAGACCCCGCACCAACAAACCATCCGAGCCATCTGGCAGCTTGCCCGCCTGCTCAATCCGAGCGACAACGCCGACGCGGTGCAACTGAAGTGCAAGCGGCGTATCGGTATCTGCATCGGTGCGGCGGGTTGCCAGCAAAACGTACCGTCCATCAGCCATCGCTGCTTCGGCAGCAAGGCGAGACTGCTCATCAAGCGGCAAACGGGCGATCGCCTGGGGAAAGACAATCACTTCATCTGTCACAATTAAGGGCAATATCGATGGGGCGCGGCCCGTTTCATTTGCAGTGTTCTCACTCATGTCCATTCCTTTTATCGAAACGGAATTTTCATTCCGGTGTGTATTATGGAATATCCGTTCCGCTTTGTCAAGGGTAAAACGGAATGAATCTTCCGATTCATTCGTCCGCGTGGTACACTATCGTGCGACGATGACGATAATAGCCAGGGAGCGCGGATCAGAGCCACCGCCCTTGTACAACGCCGATATACGCTACGAGTGGCTTGTGATGAGAACGGAAACCTGAACCGTTTATTTCCGGCAGTTAGCCATCGGTAGTCAGTAGTCAACAAAAAGGAGCGATCGGGCGATGGACAATGGATTGGTGGAGCGCCGCGAGCGTAAGGACGTGCGGCGCAACATGGAACGGGTGCTACAAGCGGCTCATAGTCTGTTCGCGGAACGCGGCAGCGATGTAACGATGGAAGAAGTCGCCCGCCGTGCGGGCGTCGGCGTAGGTACAGTGTATCGGCGTTTTCCAAGCAAGGAGCACTTGTTCGCCGCTGTCAGTCAAGCCGTCTGTTCCGATGCTCACCAGTGTATCGCCGAAGCCACCGCCGCCGAGCGCGATCCCGTTCGCAAGCTTTATACACTCGTCCTGGTCCACTATCGCCGCACCATGCAGCAGGCCCCACTGATGGATGTGTATACCGAAGCCCGCGAGCGTCGTGCTAACTCCGAACAACAACAGCTTTACCAGGCGCTCCACCATATGCTCCAACACATGATCATCGACGGACAGAAACAAGGCACCGTCCGACCGGGTTCGCCCGTCGTCCTGGCGACACTTTGCCTGGAACTGCTGAATTCGCGCACTATCCAGAATCTACAAACCGTGATGGGTGGCACACCCGAGGATGTCGCCGACGAAATCGTGCGCTTCATGCTCTATGGATTAGGCACGCCCGAAAAAACACCCACCCGCGCTT
The DNA here is from genome assembly GCA_963782315.1 of uncultured Chloroflexia bacterium. Taxonomy (GTDB): domain Bacteria; phylum Chloroflexota; class Chloroflexia; order Chloroflexales; family Kallotenuaceae; genus JBBSGA01. The sequence goes on along the minus strand of CAWAJS010000016.1, from coordinate 18,741 downwards.
AAATCGTTATGGGAGTCGCCCATATAGTCGTTGCCTGACATGCTCGTTTCATAGACCGTGGTCGCAGCACTGTGCGGTGGGCCCTATAATGCAGCGATACGCCCACGCATTATGATCATGGAGACCAAGCAATGGCAACTCTCAACGAACGGCTCGGCGAAGTCCTCAAAGGGAAACGGCAACGCGACCGGCTGACGCAAAGTGATGTTGGTAGCCGCATCGGGACAAGTGGCTCGTACATCAGCGCCATCGAATCAGCCACCACCAGCGTCCGCGTCAGCGAACTCGAAGCACTCGCCGCGGTCTTTCGCACTACTGCCTTTGAACTCGTCACCCAGGCTGCTGGACCTGATCCGCGCACGTTTTCGTCCGCAAACCGTGAGCGCAATGCTTTCGTCGAAATCTACGACGCACTTTCGCCGGAGAACCAGAAGACGGCGCGTTCGTTCTTGCTATTCTTACGCGAGCAACAATCCCGGATGCCTGACGACCAGGAATAACCGAACAGTCAGGCAACAGTGCGTGAGAAAGTATGAGCCAAAACATCGATCTTGCTGCCTCGAAAGCAGACACACAAGCACGCTTCAAGGCGTTCGTGCAACAGCGCAGCACCGACGACCGCATAGCGATTCTATGCCATAGCGATGCGGACGGCCTAGCGGCGGGGGCAATCCTGGCGCGTGCGCTGACCGCCCATGGTTTCCGCGTTCATACCGAGGTGACGGGCAAAGGCGGCAACGCCTGGAGCGATGCATCACGTATGCAACTCGCTCGTCACAACCCAACGGCATTGATCGTGACGGACCTGGGGAGCCGCGATGAAGCTATCCTCGAAGGCGTGCCTACCCTTCTGATCGATCATCACCAACCGGCAGGTGTGCCGCCCGATGCGGATCTCGCGACAGGCTACGGCGTCGAGCCAACACCTACGAGCGGTTTAATGGCGTATTGGTGTGCGGAAGCGCTTGGTCCTGTTGATCATCTGCTCTGGATCGCCGCCATCAGCATCGTGAGCGACGTGGGGGACCGTGCAACGTTCGACGAACTCGCTCAGGCTAGGGCGCGCTGGAAAACCACACCGTTGCGTGATGCGACGACTCTCATCAACGCCCCACGACGTTCGGCGACAGGCGATGCCCGTCCCGCCCTCGACCTGCTGCTCAAAGCTGATGGTCCACGCGACGTGGTGCGAGGCGACGCGCCCGAAGTGGGACAGCTTAAGGCCGCGAAGCAGGAAGTCAATGCAGCCTTCGCCGAAGCGAAACGCGCATCCCCGCGCTTTAGCGGCGACGTGGCGCTCATCGCCATCGACACACCCTGCCAGATTCATCCGCTCATCGCGCAAATATGGCGAACACGCTTGCCCAAGTACATCGTGATCGCCGCCAATCGTGGCTACCTGCCCGGTCGCGTCAACTTCAGCGCCCGCGTATCCAGGGAGCGCAACATCCTTGATTTCCTGCGCGAACACGCACCCACAGGAGCCGATGGCAGCTACGGTCATGGACATGATCAAGCCAGCGGTGGGTCACTCACCTTCGACGCCTGGAATGCTTTTGTCGATGGACTCGGGTTCGACGATGAGATGACGGTAGCGAACCACCGAGACTGACCCCCTGGAGATACGACCGTACAGGATATATGCGGGCTATCCTTTTTGGCTATACACAGGCTACAGCGCTCAGGGCTTGTGCAAAGTCGAAAGAGTAGAAAAGACACCTCGATTGGTCTATGATTGGATTGTTCCGACCCAATCATCGCCAAGAGGTGTCTTGATGCACTCTACCACATTGCCGTTCGCGGTGCCCTTGCCTCCCGACCTGCCCTTCGCCTTCAGCCTTCAAGCCCTTGCGCTCCATCTTCAGTCGGTCCCAGATCGACGCAAGCCTCGTGGCATTCGCTATCCGTTGCCGGTCCTCCTTTCCCTCGCCGTTCTTGCCAAACTCGCAGGTCAAACTCGTCTCGAACCCCTTGCTCATTGGGCACAGCTTCGTGCCACCGACCTCGCTGCCCTCTTTGCCCTCGAACGACCACGCATGCCCCATCAATCCACCTGGAGCCGCGTTCTCGGCGACGCCGTTGATCCCAAAGATGTCGAATACGCCCTCCAGACCTTCTTTCACACGCCTCTTGCTGACCCGGAACGAGCCAGCATCGTCCTTGCGGTTGATGGCAAGACCTTGCGCGGCACGATTCCGCTCGGTCACACGCAGGGCGTGCATCTGGTTGCCGCCTATCTTCCCGACTCTGGCGTTGTCCTCACCCAACTCGCCGTGGACAAGAAAGAGAACGAGATTGTGGCGGTGCCAACACTGCTGGCACAGCTCGACCTGCATGGTGTGGTGGTCACGGGTGACGCCATGCAAGCACAACGGGCGTTGAGCGCACAGGTGGTGGAAGCAGGCGGAGATTATCTGTGGTTTGTGAAAGCGAATCAGCCAACGTTGCTTGGGGAGATCACGGAACTGTTTACGCCACCGCCGCTCACGCCTGGACATGCGGTACCGGCGCGTGATTTCGACACTGTGCGACAGCTGGACAAAGGACATGGACGATTGGAAGAACGTCTTCTGACGACGAGCAGTATGCTGGCAGGGTACAGCGAGTGGCCCTTTCTCGCGCAGGTGTTCAAACTGGAACGCAGAGTCTGGAAGCAGGGAAAGGAGACGTTGCACGAGATTCGCTACGGTGTGACAAGTGTGCCAAAAGCGGAAGCGGATGCGCGTGAGGTGCTGAGGATAGCGCGAGGAGAATGGGGGATAGAGAATGGGTTACATTACCGGCGAGATGTGACGTTGGGAGAAGATGCGTGCCAGTTGCGGCGAGGGACTGGACCACAAGTGATGGCGGCGTTGAATAACGCGGTGATTAGCTTGTTTGGGCAAACAGGCGAGGCGAACCTGGCGGCGGCACAGCGCACGTTTGCTCACCAGTTCGAGCGATTTTTGGCGCGGCTCGGGAATATTCCACATCCATGAGGACTTTGCACAAGCCCTGCTACAGCGCTCCAGAATCACCTAGAACGGACACCTATGACTCTTGTCGTTGCCGTACTGCTGTAATACGTTGCGCGAGCGACGACCCTAACAATTCCGCGACACTGAGCGGATTCAAACCAGGCAGATGCACCCGAACCAGTGCAAGGCCAATGCGCGGCAGATCGGCGTGATCCTCGTAGATCAGGTACGCGGCTTGCCACTGCGGCTGAAACTTTTTCTTGAACGAGAACAACGATTGGAAATGGTAGTAGGTGTTGAAGCGTTCATAGATAACGCCAAGCAGACGCTGGATCAGCGATTCATCTTCGTCGGGACTGACGTTCGCCAGCGGTGCCAATGACAGGCTCGCCACGCGATGTCCACGCTCCTTGAAAGCCAGCAGCGACGAAACAATCAGAAACTCCATTGCGCCGTTAAAGGCATCGGCGCGACGGCGCATGAGGTCGATCACCCAACCGTCGATGGCATACATCGGCAACCAGTCGCTGAAGGCATGAACACGCCCCTCGGCATCCAGCGCAACAGTTACATATAGGTTCGGATCGTCGATATCCGAGGCGGTGCCGAGCGTAAAGCTCATCTCTGGCAGTCCCTTGCCGCCGACCCACTGCTCCGAGATGGCGAAGATCTGCTCACGTACCTCCTCCGGCACATTGCCGCCTTCGTACATCTGGAACGTGATGCCCTCACGTGTGGCACGGTTAAGCGCGGTGCGGAAATCCTGCCAACTTTTGCCGCGTAAGCTCAACTGTGGCAGCGGGATCAGCGCTTCCTCGCCGATTTTCACATCGTGGAATCCTTGGTTACGGTAGCGCGACACGATACGGTCGGATGCGCCAAAGAAGGTCAGTACCCATCCTCGCTCTTGACAGACCGACGCGAACTCGTCAATAGCTTGCTCCAACAACGCATCAGGACCTATCGGGTCACCCAACCCTACCGCAATACCCACCTCCAGACGGTAGCATATATACACCTGGCGACCACACGCGAAGTAGTAGGTATTGTCTGCCCACAGTGTCATATACGAAGAATTATTCACGCCGAATTCGCTCAACAATTGTTGCGCGCGTTCGAGATCAGCGGCAACTGGCCTCGTCGCAAGTACGCGGCGTCCGAGCAGCACCAGTACGTACAGCAAGCCACCCCAGCCCAAAATCGGGATCGAGCCAAGAAACCATCCCGTACGCCGATTGGTGATTTCATAGATGCCAGCATTGTTGAACAGCAAGTGCTGGAACATTTCTAACAGCGCATACTCAAGCCGAAACGCAACGTCGAACTCACTTTGTAGCAGAAAGAATCCGGCGATACTATAGACTGGCAACAGCACGAGCAGGACGAGCATGGCACGGTATCCCTGACGTAGGGAGGGCGGGTCGGACCGTGCCACGAACGACATGCGCCATGCCATTAACAGGAGGAGCAGTCCAAGCGCGATGATTGCTTCCAACAACCCGCCACCCTTGAACACATGCAACACTATTGAAACGACCAGCGCTAGTACCGTCAGGTACCATGATTGACGATTACCACGTGCGAGGCCAAAGGCTAATACCAGCAGCGCGAAACCAATCAAAAGCGTCAGATGGCGCCCACCGTGCGTCAGGGATAGCGGCAGTGTATTCTCCAACCAGGTCATCGCGGTGCGTTGCGGCGATACAAAGGTCGAGAGGATGTTCACGAAGCCCATAATCGCGATCAGCCAACCGATGAGTAGGGGACGCTGCCATTCTGGGAACATGGGGCTTGGCATGAGCGCCGGAAGGGCGCCGCCGCGCTTGCGCAGGAACAGCAAACCCATTAGCAGGCCTATTGGAAACGCCAGCAAGTGTTCGATATCCCATATCGCCCGGCTAGTCAGGAGAAAAATGACGAGGTACATCACGATCAGCGCGAATAAGATTTTTCGCATTCGCGATGGTAGAAATGGCAACACTGCGCCTGCAGCACCGAATGCTGCAGCCGACGCTCCCACGTCATATTGTTGCGTCAAGGGTATGATGCTATTCGCGCCCGCTACCAGCAGTGCTCTCAGCACCAGGTCAGCGCCGACATAGCCGACGACATGACTGACCGTGAATACAAGCATTGCGCGCCATGTTCCCAGAATGTACTCGCACGCTCCCAGCATGAGCAGCAAAGTCGCTGACACAGTTAGGACGACGTAGGGACGGCTGACCTGAAACATCGTCAGGATCAAAGCCTGCCAGCGCCAACGTTCAAGTGTATCGAAACCATACCCCCAGACGCGATATTGCTCCTCGGTCAAGGGACGCAAGATACTCCCTGTCACCGTCGTCACTATCAGGATCGCCGCAACGATCACGAGCGTGAAGGGTATCTTGCGTGCGATAAGCGCGAATAGCCGCGCGGTTGGGCGTCGTGGAACGATGATGCGTCGCATATTCTACCTATTGTTTTATACGTCCGAATATCCATCCAACAGGATACGCGATCAGGTGTGCGACATCCGCCAACCAGCGCAGGTCACGGTCGGTCAGGCCCCGATACGGTCGCCAGAAGACCGCCGTTAATATACTGACGCTCGCCGCACCGACGAGCGCATGCCAGGGCGCACGCAAGTGTGCGCTGATATAGCCGAGCATGCCGAAATACGCCGCCGACGGGCCAACATCTCGCGCATGGAAGAATCCTTGCCAGCGTGCGGGTTGCCAGGACACAAGCATGGTACCGATCAGGGCTTCGGCAAGCATTGTAAACACATGGGACGTCCAGAATAGGCTCCACGCCCGCCGTGACCCCCAACGCCGTTCGACGTGCGCCGTGACGATGGTGGTTATGGTGATGCCACTCCAAAAGATATGCCCACCATCGGTCACCAGTGGTGCGGTGAGCAATCGCCGCCAACGCAGCCGCCACACATCGGCGGGTGACACCCCCAGCCGTGCCCGCCATGCCGCAAGCAGTGGTTCGTGTGTTGTGCGAGTTAGCAACGCAATTACACCTATCACAAAAGTAGTCACCACTGCTACTGGCAATTGTTGTATTCGTTTCCATATCTCTGTCAACGAAGCATATACCGACTGGTCACGCATCCCATCAACACCTTTCCCGTCGTCCTATCGAGCGCCATGATACGAAGATGAATCCACTTGCGCAACATTCGGCTCATCGCGAGCGCTACCATCATCTATTTGGGCATACATATTGCAGTCTCATTATTCCTACACGGCAAATGAGAATACGGTGATGATGTATGGAATCAATGAAGGATAGATAAAAATCAAGCAGAAGCAGATGAACGATGGCCTACTCTTCAAGCATCGAGGATTCGATGTGAAGGCAAGGCTTGTGCAAAGTCCATCCACTCAGCATGACCGTTCTTCGACTTTGCACAAGCTCTTGATGTTCAGGATCTGCTATTGATAATACAGGCAGCTATTGTACAGTACTTCGTTCGCTCGTCTTAGAGCCTTCGTCGTACTTTTATGGAGAAACACATGGCGCAACTACGCGGTAAGAAGGTAGCAATCCTGGTCACGGATGGATTCGACCAATCCGAACTGATAAGTCCACGAGAGGCGCTCGAAGAAGCCGGCGCGGTGACACAAATCGTTTCGCCCGCCAACACCACGGTCAAAGGATGGATCAAGGGCAATTGGGCGGACGATTTTGCCGTCGATGTACCGCTGGAGTCGGCCAACCCTGATGAATACGACGCGCTCCTGTTACCGGGAGGCACGATCAACCCCGACCGTCTGCGGCGTGTGCCACAGGCGGTACAGTTCGTACGCACTTTTTTTGAGGCAGGGAAACCGATCGGAGCGATCTGTCACGGACCCTGGATGCTCGTTGAAGCCGATGTACTGCGAGGGCGCACAGCAACATCGTTCTTCTCTATCAAAACTGATCTAAAAAACGCTGGCGCGAACTGGATTGATCAAGAAGTTGTGGTTGATGGAGGCATCATAACCAGTCGCAGCCCAGAGGACCTGCCGGCATTCAACGCCGCATTGATCGATGAAGTTGCAAAGGTGGGCAACAAATAGTAGCGGTGATGATGGGAAATCCGAACATTGTTCGAGAACCGTGAAAGCGACTATACGTCCACGCCAAGCAACATCGTCAACAGATAATCCGTGAATGCCGCGCGTTCGCATTGTTAACCTTTACTCATGAACACATACGCGTGCCGCTGGCACAATGAGGGGTCGAAACCATTGGTTCCGACCCCTTGACGTTCCACAGTGACAGCCCGCTAACTGCCGCGTTCAGACCTGAAGGGTGACCGCAGCCACTTCGCGGAAAACGATGCACTGCCCGTAGCAGGAATAGCATACCCATCGCTCCAGCCCGGGACGCGCTCGCCACGGTCCGGTGATGTTGGCACAGGCGGTTTGACGGTGAGCGGCACGTTCAGGCGACGGCGACCCACCGCCAACGCGCCTCCAACGACCATCAGGATCGTTCCCAGCCACACGAACGCAATCGCTGGTTTGGTGCTGACTGTGATCACCGCACGTTCGGGGACGATCGGGAGATTCATGCCAGTAATACGCATCTTGACGATCGAGGAATTGACACTCACGCTTTCCAGCATCAACTCACGCCCATTGTCAAGATCGATTGGGATTGGCGCGACCTCACCGGCAGTCGTTACCAGAATTTCCGGCGTATAGGTTTGGACGGTGTCGCCGTTCGTGATCGTAAGCGTCGCGCCGACACGGGTAATGTCACCCGGTATTCATGCCGTTGTGGGTATCCCAACTATCGAACCGAATCGAGTACGGTCCGATGTTGCCCTGCTGCCCCCGGGTGATAAATGCCGTATTCTTGTCGTCCACCGGAAGATATTCTTCGGGTGAAATGTACAGATCTTGCCACAGATAACGCTTGATCGCGGGCGTGCGTACCCATGCGCCCATGCGTTCGTTGAAATATACGTCTGGACGCGCTACAAACGTCTTCTCGGTGCTGTTGTCTACTTCGAGCCGCAGCACATGTTTACCGTCGTCCCGGGTTTCGTAGCCCCAGAACGTGAAGTTATGCCCGAACATGCGTCTGCGTTCACCTTGCGGAATAACCATCCGCTCGTCGGGCGACGCATAGGCATAGGAGCCTACAACACCGACGAGCAAGACCGCCATACCCGACATGCGCCAGATAGCCGCCGATGCGTAGCCATCCGCCCGCAGCCGCCACGGAATGACCGCATGATCATCAGTAGTTTGGTGCCAAGCGCCAGTGTCGCGACCAGCACGAAGGCTATCGGCATGATATTATGCACGCCGAGCGCGATAGCTACCGCGGTGAGGATGACCGCGGAGACGAAAGGCCAGCGCAACGATCGCAACAAGTTGCTACCTTTGGTCGAACGCCAGCCGAGCAACGGTCCGACCGCCATCAGCGACGCCAGCACCAGCGCAAGCGGCGAGGCGTTCGCTCGAAGAAGTCCGGCATCAGGCCGAAACGACCGTCAGCAAACGGCGTGGAGTTAAAGCGCGTACCATCGTCGATCGCGAAGGCGCTACCGAACACGTTCATCAGAAATGGTGCTCAGTCCCTTGATCGAGGAAATCCATGGCAGTGATGTGCCGATCGCGATGATGACGCTGGCGATCACGAATGTCAGCATCATTAGCACAAAATCGTATCGCGCGAAAGAAGCGAGTCGGATAAGCGACTTACGCGGAATGTCGCTCCAGCGCGTCCACAATCAGACCGATGCTCAACACTAACAATACGATCAGTGTGGTGATCATGGCGGGTTTCAGTCCTTCTTCCACGAAGGAATGGACCGAAAAATTGCCAAGCACGCCAGATCGAGTCAGGAACGAAGCGTAGAATACGAAGCCATAGGTCAGAATCGCCAACACGAAGTTCGTGCGCCGCAATCCACCGTGGGCACGTTGAACACAAGACCGTGCATCAGTGCGGTCCCGGCAAGCCACGGCACCAGAGCGGCATTTTCAACCGGGTCCCACCCCCAGTACCCGCCCCATCCCAGCGATTCATATGCCCAATAGCCACCCATCGCCAGCGCCAGACCCAGGATCGACCAACCAGCAATAGTCCACGGCATCGCCAACGTCGCCCAGCCATCGTAGTCACGCCGGATCAGGCCAGCCAGCGCCAGACAGAACGGCACACCAAGCACGCCATACCCGACGAACAACGTCGGCGGATGAATCACCATCCAGACGTTATGTAGAATTGGGTTGAGGCCACGCCCATCAATCGGATTTGCGATCACGCCGTCGATGATCGTCGGCTGAAATGGGTTCCGCATCAGCATGAAGATCAGGATACAGCCTTGCAACAGCATCAGCGTGGAAAGGACATACGGCTCGAACTCTCGCGTGCGACGCATCAGCAACGGCGCACACAATAAACCAACCAGCGCCCATACGACGAGCGATCCGGGTTGTCCAGCCCATACCGAGGCGACGCGATAACGCATTTCGAGATCTGCCGACGAATAATCATAGACATATCGAACATCGTAGCGTTGAGCTACAAACAACGCCAACAACAACAACGCCGAAGCCACAGCCCAACCAAGGGCAGCGACAGCCGAAATGCGGCCGACTCGTAACATCGATGCCCGTCCCCGAATAACCAGGACGTAGGACAACGACGAAAGGAGGGCCGACGCGATCGCAAGCGCGATCAGAGTTACACCTAGGGTCAGCATGTGTGAATTATAGAACGGTTTTCACAATGCGGTGTATCGGTTCTCGATCCGATTTATGCCCTGTTCTTATGTATACTGATGTAGTACGCAGGATACCGACTATGACTACACCTACACGCACTCAACTCGCTGCACTTAACAACGCCGCGTGGTGCGACGCCGTTTGCACGTCCCATGGCATCCCTGGAGACTTCCAAACCGCTGCATGGATATGCAATCGGCCCACGCCGCGCTTTTATCCCAATATCGTGACGCTCACCCCCGACGATGACACACCCCAACAGAGCCTCGTCCGAACGCTCCGTGCGTCCCTGAACGGACCGTGGGCGGTCAAGGATAGTTTCGACAGGCTCGACCTGGCGGCGTTGGGTTTCGCGGAGTTGTTTAAGGCCGAATGGATCTGGCGCGATCCCGCCACGCCCTCACCTTCCAGCGACGGCTATGATTGGTTATGCATTGCGGATGTCAGAGGAGCTAACTGCCTGGGAAAAGGCATGGAACGGCGACGAAACGCCGGATGAGCGCACATTTCTACCCGCGCTACTGGCGAACCCTGATGTAGCGATGATTGCGGCGCGACACGAACATCGCATCGTGGGCGGTGTCATCGCCAACCGCACGGGCGACGTGGTCGGCTTGTCGAATCTGTTCGTCACCTCGAGGCCGCCACCGACGGGTGGGCGGGAGCGGTCGCCGCTGTTGCACGAGCATTTCCAGGTCTTGCCATCGTCGGCTACGAGGGCGGCGACGACCTGGTACGTGCCGAAACAGTCGGTTTCGAGCGCATCGGACCCTTGCGCGTTTGGGGCTGTTAGCACACGCTGGATGCAGAACGAGTATCCATTGAGGTTGTGCTAACAGCCCGATACACGACGCACTTTCGTTATAATCTCGTCGTCGCAGATGACGAGGACATCAGACTCCTCTGGCCTCGCTCCGACCACGCTGGCAACAAAGGAAAAGTAGAGATGTACGTTCCAAATGCGTTTCGCGTCGAGGACCAGCCAACGCTCGTCGCGTTTATGCGCGCCCATAGTTTTATCGCACTTGTATCGACCGTCGATGGTGTCCCCTTCGCATCGCACATTCCTGTCGTGATCCAGGAAAGCGGCGACACGATCGTGATCACCGGACATCTGGCGAAAGCGAATCCACACTGGCAAGCCTTCGGGCATGGCGATTCGCTGGCGATCTTTACCGGACCGCACGCCTATATATCGCCGACGCTGTACGAGAAGGTCGAAAACGTCCCGACCTGGAACTATATCGCGGTGCATGCCTATGGCGTGCCGGAAATCGCTACCTTCGCCGATCATCCCGAACGCCTGGACGCCATCGTGGCGGCGCTGATCGCCGAAAATGAGGCATCCTACGCCCAGCAATGGGCAGACGATGACACCAAAGTATCGCGAAGGGATGCTACGCGGCATTGTCGGATTCGAGATGCGCGTCACGCGTCTGGAAGGCAAATACAAGCTCAGCCAAAACCGCAGCGTTACGGACCAGACGGAAGTAGCGAACGCGCTGCTCCAGGACCACGAGCCAACGATTGCAGCCGTCGGTGCGGCCATGCGCGAAATGCTGGCGGCTGGCAGCATCGACGATTGAACCCATAGATCAACTGCAGCGACCAAGCGTTCGCGCTAATGTCAGACGGAAACGTTGACGAAGCACACAGCCCAGCCTATACGGACGCGCTGATTGCTGGGTCATAATTGCGGCGAGAAGGTATGCGAGCGTTCGCCGCTTGGTCGTCCGGCTCGTCCGCCGCCGGAAGTCAGTCGTCGCTGATCGGCTGTGCGCCGCAAAACCCACTCTTGCCGATATTGGCGATAGATTGTACTATTGTGCATCAATAGTATCCCTAATGAACTGAGGCGTTGCCGCCCCGCACAATGTTGTGGGGCCTTTTTGTATTGATTGTGGGGCGGAGACACCAGATGATAGAACACTCGCATGAACAAGGCAAGCCGAACCCACCCGAGCCACCTTTCAACGATTACCAGCTCGATGCCGCATACGACGACATGTTCGATGCAACCGGAACGCCGCGCCACCATTACCGGGCATTGTACGAAAGATTGCGCGAGTTACCCATCGACGAGATGCGTCGCCGCGAACAATCAGCGCAACTCAGCTTCCTTGAACAGGGCATCACATTCACTGTGTATGGTCGTGAAGAAGGCACCGAGCGTATTATTCCCCAGGATGTGCTGCCACGTATCCTGACGAGCACGGAATGGTCGGTGATCGAACAAGGACTGGCGCAGCGTGTCAAAGCGCTCAACCACTTTCTAAGAGACATCTATCACGAAGGGCGCATCCTGGCGGCAGGCATCGTCCCACGCGACCTGATCTACACGTGCAAGAACTATCGGCGCGAAATGCGCGGGGTGCATGTTCCGCATGACATTTATGTATCGGTAGTCGGCACCGACCTGGTACGGCTGCCGGATGGACGCTTCGCCGTATTGGAGGACAACCTACGGGTTCCAAGCGGTGTGTCGTATATGCTCGCAAATCGCAGTGTCATGCGCCATATCTTTCCGAGCATGTTCCGCAACTCTGGCGTGCGCCCGATCGACCATTATGGGCAGTCGTTGCTGGCGACGCTGCGAGCGCTGGCACCCGAGGGACGCCCCGACCCCACGATTGTGGTCCTGACACCAGGGGTATTCAACTCAGCCTATTATGAACATACCTTCCTGGCACGCCAGATGGGGATTCCACTGGTGGAAGGTCGCGACCTTTTGGTCAATGAGAACATCGTGTACATGCGGACGACTGCTGGTTTACAACGTGTTGACGTGATCTATCGACGGCTGGACGACGATTTCCTCGACCCGCTGACCTTCCGTTCCGACTCGATTCTGGGGGTTGCCGGACTGTTCAACGCCTACCGCGCTGGCAAAGTCGCGCTCGCCAACGCCATCGGCACCGGCATCGCGGACGATAAAGCCGTGTATGCCTATGTCCCCGCCATCATCCGCTACTATCTGGGCGAAGAGGCGATTCTGCCAAACGTCGATACCTACTTGCTCAGCGACCCCAAACAACGCAGCTATGTTTTGGAACACCTGGAAGAACTGGTCGTCAAGGCTGTGGGCGAATCAGGCGGCTACGGCATGCTCATTGGGCCACAAAGCACCGCAGAGCAACGCGAAGAGTTTCGGCAGCGCATCATCGCCGAACCACGCAACTACATCGCGCAACCGACGCTCAAACTGTCGCGCGCTCCATGCTTCATCGACGGTCAAGTCGAAGTCACGTCACGTCGATTTACGTCCATATATTCTGTATAGCGGCGAGGCAACCCTGGTGCCGGGAGCCTTGACCCGCGTTGCCTTGCGTCGTGGGTCCCTGGTCGTCAATTCTTCGCAAGGCGGCGGCTCCAAGGACACCTGGGTCGTCGACGAGCGTACATCAGATCGATGAGGAAAACCATGCTTTCAAGCGATGCCGATAGCCTCTATTGGATGAGCCGGTACCTCGAACGCGCCGAACATACGGTGCGTGTGCTGGATGTCAACTCGGTGCTGATGCTCGACGATTCGCCGGACTTCGAAGGGTTGCGCTGGCAGCGACTGCTCGCCGCGTTGCACATCCCGATTCCAGAAGGCAAACTCGACGCGCCTTCGATCACCACATCACTCACGCTCGATCGCTCTAACCGCTCGTCGGTGATTGCATCGATCACAGCAGCACGCGACAATGCCCGCGAGGTACGCGAACAGATCAGTTCTGAAATGTGGGAGCAGATCAACCGTCTGTATCTGAGTATTGCCCAAACCAAGCCCAACGACATCTGGGGTGGGCACTTGCACCAATACTTCACACACATTCGCGAACACATCCATCTTGTTCCAGGGCATTGCCGACAGCACGATGACACGCGGCGAGGGCTGGCATTTCATCGAACTTGGACGTTTCATCGAACGGGCGGTACGCACGGCAGGTCTGCTGGATATTCACTTTTCGGATTATCTGGCGAACCGCGCCACCGGCAGCACCTCGCAATATCTGGACTGGGTGGGATTGCTCAAATCACGCACGTCCTTCGAAGCGTATTGCCAGGTCTATACAGCAGACCTGCAACCCAATCGCATCGCCGAGTTTATGCTCCTTAATCCCGATTTCCCGCAAACGGTGCATTACTCTATGCGGCGTATTTCGTCGGCACTGGAAGCGATAAATAAAGCCATTGGGACGCGCCGGGGAGGTGAAGTTGAGCGCATCGCTTCACGCCTCAGTTCGCAATTACAATACGCCCAGATCGATGAGATTATGAGCGGTGACATGCACGGCTTCCTGACCAACATCGAGAACCAATGCGGCCGTCTGCATACCTTGATCCAGGATCTGTATATTTCGCCGCCGATAGAGTCGGTCCTCGCATCGTAACATTCACTTGTACTCCGGATTGCGAGCAGCCTGTCCCATGGCGAATGATAAGGAGAGAATTCAAGGATGTACTACTCCATACGGCATGTAACCCGCTTCCACTACAGCGCTCCAATCACAGAGAGCGCTATGGAAGTGCGAATGCAGCCGCTTCGTGAAGGACGTCAGCAGTGCTTGTCGTTTGAGCTATCGACTAATCCCACGGCGCGCATGTTGTCGTTCAACGATTACCTGGGCAACATCGTCCATTCGTTTAGCATTCCGGCGCATCACACCGAGCTCACGATCACGGCGACGGCGATGGTCAGCGTCAATCCGCCGCCACCCCTGCCACCCGCGCTCGCCTCGAACGCATGGCAGGAACTCGCGGCTCTGACTGCCGATAGCGACGTGATCGAAATGGTGGTGCCAAGCCACTTCGCACGCCCTACGATGATGCTCCGCGAGTTCATGGACGAATTGCACATCGACCGCCGCGATGATCCGCTCGTGATCCTGCGGGCGATCAACAGTGGTGTCCATCGGGCATTGATCTACATGCCTGAAGTCGACTCGTGCAGATTCACCGATTGACGAAGCGCTCGAAATGCGGCGGGGCGTATGTCAGGACTTCACGCATATCATGATCGCGATGGTGCGCGAACTTGGGATACCATGTCGTTACGTTTCTGGCTATCTGTATCGTCCACCACGCGAAGATCAGGCATTTCACCATAGCGCCACACATGCGTGGCTGGAAGCCTTGCTGCCGGGATTAGGCTGGGTCGGGTTCGATCCCACCAACAACGTCCTGGCGAGCGACCGACATATTCGGATTGCCGTGGGCCGCGACTATGCCGACGTGCCACCGACGCGGGGCGTCTTTAAAGGAAATGCCGCGACACAACTCGGCGTTGCCGTTCAGGTTATACCCGCGGACGAATCGATGGAGGATGACCAGTTCGTCTTTACCACCACACAGCCGTCAGATATGATGACGCTTGAAGGCGAGCAGCCACAGCAACAGCAACAGTAAAGGGTTGCATACACAGGTGTTCATACGAGAGATGAGGAGTTACCCGTGGCATTGCCTTCCGTAACCTACCCACCCCGCGCAGCGGATTCAATTCCCGTCCGTGTTGGCTGCGATTTTGTCTACGAATCAGCGTTCGAAACGCCGATGATGCTGATCGTGCGTCCCAGAGCATCATACTGGCACACCGTCATTGACGAGCATCGCGTGATCGAGCCGAATATCCCGGTTGAGGAATATGTCGATGGCTTTGGCAACCATGTCTGGCGCATGGTTGCTCCTCAGGGGCAACTGCGTATTTGCTATGATGCCCTCACGCACGTACCGTCAGACCTCGATCCCTATTTCCCCGATCTGCCACGCACGCCGATTGAGGCCACTCCGAGCGATGCGCTGGTATACATCCTGCCTAGTCGCTACAGTCAATCGGATCTGCTCATCGGCGATGCCTGGTCGCTGTTCGGCAACTACAAACCGGGATGGGAGCAAGTACAGGCTGTCTGCGACTGGATTCACGCCAACATTACCTACGCCAAAGGTAGCGACTCCACCACGACCGCGCATGACGTCTATCAGGTACGCCAGGGCGTGTGCCGCGACTTCGCGCATATAGGCGTTTCATTATGTCGGGCGCTCAATTACCCGGCACGCTACGTCTGCGGCTTCTTGCCGGAGATCGATGTAAAACCCGATCCCACGCCAATGGATTTCCATGCCTGGTTCGAGGTGTTTATCGATGGCGCGTGGCGCACATTCGACGCACGGCATAATCAACGCCGCATCGGACGCGTCTTGATCGGCATCGGACGCGACGCCGTTGACGTAGCGTTCGCAACGATGTTTGGCAACACACGGCTTACACGTATGGTAGTCTGGGCGCACGAAGTAGATCCTACCTTCAAGCTCGACCATCATCCGTAGCGTTCACCATTTTGACCATATCTATGTCGCTTGTTGATCCCGCCGAGTTCATTGACTACCGTTCCGTTACGTGGTCGCGAGTAAAGCGTTTACGCTTCTTTTGCTACCAACGATTTATGTACACTTACACCGGACCGATTCGGAACCTGCGGCAAAAGCTTCTTGTAGTTCCGGCCAACCTCTACGGTGATCAGGCATTGTGCGATTACGATTTTGCCGTATCGCCGCATCCTGCTACATATAAGAATGGTATCGACCGCTTCGGCAATCAGGTCTTTCATCTCGACGTAGGCTGGATTCGCAAGTCGATCTCATTCGAGATTCGATTTTTGGTTGAGCGCTCAAACGCCAATGTCGCGCCGCAAACGCTCACGCGGCGGCAGGCAGAGCCATACCTGGAACACACTGACCTGACCATGCCTGACGAACGCATGCGCCAGGTCGCGCGTGACCTTCAAGCAGACGCGCAGGATGCTGCCACACTAGCGGAAAATATCAGCGACTGGGTTTCCAGCGCCATGAGTTACGGTTCGGGGGCGACGGGCGTCAACACACCTGCCGCGCAAGCATTGCGCGGCAGTAAGGGCTTGTGCCAGGACTACGCGCATATCATGATCGGAATCTGCCGCTCAGCCGGATTGCCCGCTCGCTATGTGTCGGGTCATATGCTTGCTGACGGTGGCTCACATGCCTGGGTCGACGTACTGCTACCCTACGAAGACGGCATGGTACAGGTGGTTGCCTTCGATCCCACCAATCGCCGCCGTCCCAACCTGAGTTATACGATCATCGCGTCGGGTCGCGATTACCGCGATGTCGCGCCAACATCCGGCGTGTACAGCGGTAACAGCAGCGGTTCGCTTTCGTTCACCAAAAGGGCTGGCTTGACAGTGCTTGAATACGTCGATGGCGAACTGCAAACGAGCGAGCCGACGCATGACAGCATATCATGACGGACTAATCCAGCAGATGTGCAATCCTGGATGCAGGGCTCCGTCAAAGAAGCCATAGAAATTGTCAAGCCCTGCGACGACCAATTCTGCCTCAGTCTGTGCTCAAACTCGAAGACGACACGGGACGGGGCGCGGGGCCTTTCCTGAACTCTCCATCTCCTTGAGGGCTGGCGTTGCCGCTCGGCACTACTTGAGAACGGTACTACAGCGCGGTACAATGAGGGCACACGGGACGGGGCGCGGGGCCGACCCCTCAGGCGGCTCCACGCTCCTTTTCTCCTCCTCTCTCGGCCTTGCTCGTTAGCTCGCTCTCCCGGTCCCTGTCACGCCCGTCCATACCTTGCTTGGGTCATATCTTTCCCCGCTCTTGAGCAGATGGTACGCCACCACCAGCATCTTTCGCATCGCCGCCACCAACGCCGCCTTGCCTGTGAGCCCGCGTGCTTCAAGCGCCTGGTAATAGGCTCCGAAGGCTGAGCCCTTCCGCCGAACACGGCGCATCGCCGTCAAATAGAGCATACGGCGCAACTCTCCACTCCCCCGCTTCGACAGCTTTCGCTGCCCCCTCCACTTCCCACTCTCCTTCACCGTGATATCCAGCCCGGCATACGACACCACTTGGGCACTGCGCTGAAAGCGCTCCGCCTCGCCCAATTCGGCACGCAGCACAGCAACCGTCTTTGGCCCAAAGTCCGGCACGCTTTGCAAGCTCGTCGCCCCATCGTCGTGCCGCAACAACTGCTCGATTTCACGCTCAAGCTCGGTGATATTTGACTGCGTGTGGAGCAATTGGTCGGACAGGATCGCTAAACTGCGTCCGCGTGCAGTGACCGCTACGGGACTGGCGCTGAAGCGCTTGGCGAGTCGCTCAACCGGTCGGCTGTCTGTGGACCATAATTGCGTGGTGCCGTAGCCTCAAAGATGGTCGTAATGGGCGAAACCCCCACCGCTGCGATGGCCTGGGCACTGGGGTTAGACACGCAGCACCGCCAAGGCTGTCTTGCGTGTTCGGGATTCTTGAAGACCTGGGTGAACTCGGGAAAGAGCACGACCAGAAGGTCCTGGATTTCGTTCTTGTAGCGGGCGGCCTCATCGCTGAGGTTGGAATGGAGGCGGACAAGCTCGCTGTAGGTGGCCGTGAGCTCGTTGGGCACATACGCGGGCCGGACGTCATCGCTGAGGAGGGCGCGCGCAATCGTCACTGCATCGAGTTTGTCGGTTTTGGCTGCAACCCTCGTCGTTGGGCGAAGTGATGGGTTTGCGCCGGATGCAAAAGCACCAGGCGGTAGCCGCGCTGTTAAAGAAAATAGTAGATGGTTTCCCAGTAGCGTCCGGTGGCCTCTAAGCCGACAAGAATCTCGTGCGGCGCGCAGCCGAGGTGGGCGAGTTGCTGGTCAAGGTGGGCGAAGCCGTCACTGGCATTTGCAATTGCGAACGGTTTTCGCACCACGTGTTTATCCGGTGTGAGCACCGCAACCAGACAGGTTTCGTTCCCAACATTGAGGCCAACCACAAAGCGAAGTGCAGGCGCAGCACCGGCAGACGAAGACAGGGTTGCTTGAGACATTCGTTTCACTCCCCTTACTCGGGCAGCTCCGAGAGACCCGCGTGACCACGGCGCGTGTTAACTCATGCTGGATCGGGAGTCTGCCCAGGCTCAGACGGATCGGGGCAGCAACAACAAGCCGAATTGACACTGACAGCCGTGGCAGGCGGGGAGGCAGTCTTTGACAGTCGGTCACGGTGCGGACACCGGCCGTAAGTCGTATGAAAGGCTCTCCCGCTCTGCCTCAGTTG